>JAAVAC010000048.1 GCA_014804265.1 Lachnospiraceae bacterium
GAATTGCTTTCCAGTACCACTAAGGATTCATCTTCTAAAATCGTCCGGATGACTTCCTGGCAAAACAGGATATCCTCCGCCATCTTCTTTAAGAAATCATCATCAATAGGATTCAAAAGTCTTGCCTTTTCGGCATAGGTCTGGCTGTTCATCTTTAGCACTCCTCCTTCTCTGTCTGAAATGTATTGATTTGCCAGAGCAGAAAAAGAGATAACCGATAAACATTTCTAATCATAGTATATGAAATACATGGGAAATTTGCAAGCCAAAAATTCACGTTATTGAAAAAAGATACTGACATTTTTGAGTTATCCTGTTATCTGCTCAGATGTAGAATGAAATGAGAAATGATAGTCTGAAATGTGATAAATCTGTCGCTAAAGTACAATCATAAGCATTCCTCCGTTTTCAAGATAAAAAGTTGAGATAGTGACCGATATGGCCTAGAAATAGATTGAATAGATTAAGTCTAACATAAACAAGAAAGAGACGCAAGAGCGAATTGGAAAATTCCTCTTCTTCCTGAATCGAAAAGTGAAGTTAACGACTTAATGACATCTCAGGCACTATTCATTCAGACATTATTTGGTGATTCATGCTGGGAAAATTGATTTATTGATATATAAAAATATCTTTCTACCTTTTGTTTTTCCTAGTCGTTGCCATGCAAAGATTTCTTTACCATCTTGATTACATAATCCTGCTCTTCAAGTGTCAGTCCATAATACAGCGGCAGACTGATAAAATTCTCATAAACCGTTTCCGCATTCTTGCAACACACATCCTCATAACCATTTTCCTGATAATACGGATGCTTATAAACCGGAATATAATGTACATTCACTCCAATCCCCGCTTCTCTCAACTTATCAAAGATTTCTTTTCTTCTTCCTTTCAGCACTTGGATCACATACAAATGATAGCTGTTATTGCAGCCCTCTATCTGCTTTGGACAAATGATTCCCTCTACCTGTTCAAATGCCTCGTTATATCTTGCAACAAGCTCTCTACGCTTCGCAATAAAACGATCCAGCTTTTTCATCTGGGAAATTCCCAGTGCACATTGTAAATCTGTTATCCTATAATTATATCCTAAATCCAGCTGCTCATAGTACCAGCCGCCTTCATTTTTATGCATCAGCTTTTCATCCCTGGTAATTCCATGGCTCCGAAACAGCACAAGTCGTTCATATAAATGGTCGTCGTTTGTAAGAATCATGCCACCTTCTCCGGTAGTGATATGCTTTACCGGATGGAAGCTGAAGGTGGTCATATCCGAAATCGAGCCGATTTTTTTCCCTTTATAGTCGGCTCCAAGGGCATGCGCTGCATCCTCAATCACAATCAGGTTATGCTTCCCCGCAATTTCATGGATTTCATCCATTTCACAGGGCTGTCCCGTAAAATGAACCGCAATAATGGCTTTTGTACGCTCTGTAATCTTCCTTTCAATATCCGCAGGGTCAATATTATAGGAATCCGCCTTTACATCTGCAAAAACCGGCTTTGCCCCGCAGTATAATGCGCAGTTGGCAGAAGCCGCAAAGGTAATGGGAGTGGTAATTACTTCATCGCCCTCACCGATTCCCGCCGCAAAGCAGGCCGCATGCAGAGCAGCCGTTCCATTGGCAATTGCCACCGCATATCTGGCACCTGTATAGTCCGCAACGACCTTTTCAAATGCTGTGATACTGGGCCCCGTAGTCAGATAATCGGATTTCAATGCATCTACTACTGCCTGAATATCATCTTCTTCAATGGTCTGTCTTCCATATGGTATATTCATCTTTCTACACTCCTTTACTTTTTTATCATTTAACGTTTCTTCACTATGATAGCTTAATAATTTCCTCTGCCAGCCTCCTGCAGCCGTTACCGTCTACAAGCTGCTTCATCTTATGACTCAATTCCTCTCGCTTTTCCCTGTCCTCTAGCTCCTCAAGCCCTTTCAGCAATTCCTCCCCAGGAAACCCTTGTCTGATATCTCCCACGGAAAGCAGACACCCTTTATCCGCAAAGGATTTCAGATTTTCCAACTGATTATCCGCCAATGAATAGCCTATAGTGGGGGTGCCGCAGGCTGCCAGTTCATAGAGGGTGGTTCCCCCTGCGGAAATTGCTATGTCCACCTTTCTCATGAACCTGCTCAATTCAAATAAATTGCAATATACCTGAACATTCCTCTTCTCTTTTTCTAATTCACGCAATTTGTCTATATCCTGATTATATTTGCCACAGATGATATGGAACCTTACATTCGTATACCCCTGAATGCCAACAATCTGCTGCATAAACTGAAGGGCAAAATGGCAGGAATCCGTTCCGCCGGTCAAAACAAGTACATTTTTTATCTGTTCATTTATCTCTTTTTCCGGCAGGGCTGCAAATTCCTGCCTTAATGGAGCATAGCTGCAGCCAATTAACAGTTTTGTATCCCTGTTCTGATATTTCTTTTCATAATCATAATCTTTTGCATAGACAGCATAATTTACCAGCAGATCACAGGGATAAAGAAATTCATGCAGGTCATCTACGTAAATGGTCTTTATCAGCCTTCTTACACATTCCAGATAGTGCTTTGTCACCTGATAGGAATCGATGAGAAGCACCTGCGCATTTTCTTCCTTAATGACCTGACAGACGGCCTTTAGTTCATCTTCCATTTGATCCCACTGGCTATCCAGACACCTGTAGGAAAATCCTTCCTTTTCCAGCAGTTCGGTTCCCATCTTGTCAGCCAGGACAAAGACGACCTGACAGGATTTTTTAAGCTCTCCTGCCATGGCAAGGCAGCGCATCAGATGTCCTGTGCCGATGGTTCCGTTGCTGTCCACTCTAATCAAACACTTTTTCATATGCAATATAAGCCTTTTCGTATCCTGATTCTTCAAATATTTTTTGTGATGAACTGTTTTCCGTCTTTACCTCTGCTGTCATTTTCTTTATATGGGGATATTCCGATTTTAATTTTTCTTCCGACAATTCGATCATTGCCCTTCCCAATCCTCTTCCCCTGAATTCCCTTGCGATGCTGTAGTTTATTTGTGCAAAATCCCCTTCCAGCTCCAGCCTGATCTGTCCGGCAGGCTTATCTTCAAACATTAAAATATAAAACAAGGTGCTTTCTGATTTCATTTTATGCTCATACCATGCCTTATGCTCCTGAAAGGCGATTTTATCCCTATGGAAAGAGTTTTTACGAACTTCATCATCATTTGCCCATTCGTATATTAATTCCATATCATCAGGCACTGCATTTCTTAAGAAGCTTCTTTCTTTCATATCCATTTCATCCTATAATCTTAAAATCAAGGGGCGTACCTGCCTCTAAGTCCTGAAGCGCTGTCATTCCCAACACCTGCTCATAATATTTGGGCTTCAATCCATAACCGGGACGGATGACCCGGATATTTTCTTTTGTAAGCTTTTCTCCCTTTTTAATATCTTTGCTTACAAAGATGGACTTCCGAAAAGATCGGTTCTGCATTTCGCTTTCCGTAACGGTATAACATACTTTTCCCATGGCTCTTTCCGCATCCCGGATATCCCTGACCATATTTTTAAATTCCTCCGGCTCCATAGAGAAAGAAGAATCCGGATTTTCGATTTCCCTGCTTAAGCAAAAATGTTTTTCTATCATATTGGCGCCCAATGCCACTGCAGTAACGGCAGCCACCCCTCCCATGGAATGATCCGACAGGCCCACAGGCACCTGGAACACTTCCTTCATATTGGGAATGGTCTTTAAATTCATGGAATCAGGAATTGCCGGATAAGCGCTGGAGCATTTTAACAATGCCAAAGGACAGTTTTTCTCTTTGATTACATTCACCGCTTCCTCAATTTCCCCCAGGCTTCCCATTCCGGTTGACATAATGATAGGTTTTCCCTTGCTTGCCACATACTGAATCAAAGGAATGTCTACCAGTTCAAAGGATGCAATCTTATAAAACTGCATTCCTATCTCTTCCAGAAAATCTACGGCAGTATGGTCAAAGGGGGTGGAAAAAAAGTCAAGTCCCACTTTCGTTGCCGTCTCAAAAAGCTCTGCCTGCCATTCCCATGGGGTATATGCCTTTCCGTACAGGGAATACAGGTTTTCCCCTTCCCATGTGCCGCCTTCGATCTGGAAATACTGGTTATGGCAGTTCATGGTTATGGTATCCGGCGTATAGGTCTGTATTTTCATACAATCCGCTCCGCTTTCCTTTGCCGCATGAATGATTTCCTTTGCATTTTCTATGCTTCCCGCATGATTGGCTGACATTTCCGCAATCACATAACAGGGATTTCCGTCTCCAATGTTCCTACCGTTTATCTGCATCTTCCTGCTCCTTTTCTGACTGCATCAGCTTATATTTCATTTCCGCTATCTTCCAGTCTTCTTCATTATCAATATCCTGCACTTCCAAATCCGATACGATCATAGGCACACAATGCTCTCCCACTATCTTTTTTGAGTCTATGAACCTGTCTGTCCGAAAGCAGTAGAATTGTCCCACATCATGGTAAATGGGACTTAAATCCTGAGAGCGCATTTGATAATATTCCGGCCATTTTACCTTAATCAGCCCTTCCTCTACTTCCACTCCCCGCTGGGGCGGAAAGGAATACTGCACGATGGGCATAACGGAATCCGCTTCCTGCTTCTTTAAAAGGTCCATGGCAGTTTTTAATTTTTCCGGCGTTACAAAAGGAGCCGTAGGATAAATACAGCATCCGTATTCAAACTCCATGCCTCTTTGTTTATACTCCTCGATTACTTCCAACAGCACATCCGTGGTAGTGGCAAAATCATTTGCTGTTTTCGCACTTCTAAAAAAGGGGACTGCCGCCCCCTCCTTTCTTGCGATTTCTGCAATTTCTTCACTATCTGTAGAAACCATGACTTCCTCAAAGACCCCGCTTTTCAAAGCTGCCTCTATGGAATAGGAAAGAATCGGTTTCCCACAAAAATCCCTGATATTTTTTTTGGGTATGCGCTTGCTGCCACCACGAGCCGTAATGATTGCAATTGATTTACTCATAAGTCCACATCCCGTCATTAGTGATTAAAATCCATGGTGCTAATTAATTCTTTCAGCTGCTCTACACTGAGCCATTCTTTATTGATTCCAGAGCTGTACTCAAAGCCTTCTTCTACCTTTTTGCCGCCCGGAATGATTTTTTCAGGTCCCCACCAGTTAAAGTGGGGATAAATAATATAATGTTTTTCATATTCATAAGTTAATGCAGAGTCTTCCTTTGTTACCATGATTTCATGAAGCTTTTCTCCTTCACGGATACCCACTTCCGGCATCTCACATCCCGGCAGCATTGCCTGGGCAAGATCGGTAATCTTAAAGGATGGAATCTTTGAAATAAAGGTTTCCCCACCATTGGATTCCTGTAATGCTTTGATCACCAGCTGCACGCCTTCCTCCAAGCTGATCCAGAAACGTGTCATGCGATAATCGGTAATCGGAAGCTCCTTTCCGCCATTATCAATAATATTTTGAAAGAACGGAATGACAGAGCCGCGGCTTCCTGCCACATTTCCGTATCTTACTACGGAAAAACGCACGTCCCTTGCGCCTGCATAAGAATTTGCCGCAATAAACAATTTGTCAGAAACTAATTTAGTACCTCCATAAAGGTTGATTGGATTTACCGCCTTATCTGTTGATAATGCTACCACTCTCTTGACACTGTCAGAATCCAGCACTGCATTTACAATATTGATAGCACCGTCAATATTGGTCTTAACCGCTTCGATTGGATTGTATTCGCAAGCCGGAACCTGCTTCAGTGCTGCTGCGTGGATTACATAGTCCACTCCATGTAAGGCTCTTGAAAATCTTTCCTTATCCCTTACATCGCCAATAAAGAAACGAAGCACATCTGCATGTTCTTTAAACTTATTTGCCATAATGAACTGCTTGAACTCATCTCTGGAATAAATGATGATTTTTTTTGGTTTATAATGTTTTAATACATATTCCGTGAAATGATTTCCAAATGAACCTGTTCCGCCTGTGATTAAAATTGTTTTGTTGTTTAACATTGCCTTCTCCTTATCAGTAAATAACTCAACTTCTCATATACGTTAAATATACAGAGAAAAAACGAATTAGACAGGCTCATCTATCCGTCATAATGTCCGGATAAAACCTGCCATATCATCATAAAATCCTGACAAATATGCGCTTTCTAACGGAACATCATATTCATCAATCAGAATAATTACCTTTTTCTCATGTACCTTATACAGACATTCGCTTAAGAAACGGACAGCGTCATATATCTGTGCCGGATCAGCTGTTTCGCAGATTTTAAAGTAAGAAAAATAACCGGATACCGTCCTGATGCATGCTGATATGCACTGCCTGACTAATTTTCAGCTTTTAAACAAATACGAATTATCTATCGCATTCCCTTGAAAATCATTCTATCACATATTCACACCGCTTTCCATGAAAATCCCATCTTTTCTTTTTTATGAAACTACTTTTTCATTATCACTTCCTGCATTTTTGCCTCATATCGTCCAGTAAATTTTCGTAACCCGTTCTTATGGTTATATATTACTTAAAAACTGCTCAATGGATTCTGCTTTTTCTTCTGTTTCGTGCCATTTCTTTAATTTTTCCAGATTTATCTCCGACAGAATCTTTTGTCTCATCTCTTCCGGGATTCTTCCTAACTCTTCTAATAATTCCAATTTCCCTTCTAATCTTCCTTCTTCCCTAATTTCGTCCATAATCGCACACATTTCTGCCACTCCCTTCCTATCTTCTTTAAAATAGCGCTTTCTTTTCGATGTAACCGGAAACAATACATCATCATACGC
>JAAVAC010000049.1 GCA_014804265.1 Lachnospiraceae bacterium
CATCCTTGTCCGCTTCCGCAATATTGCTGTATAAAGAAATATACGTATTCAAAGGCATATGCTTTTGTCTTCCGGAAGCCTTCACTGCCGTATAAATCTGTCTGGAAATGCATAAATCCGCAAAGGTGTAAAAGCTTGCATCCCTTCCGCTGTCAAAATCCCGGATTGCCTTAAATAATCCTATCATACCCTCTTGAATCAAATCTTCATTGTCCGCCCCAAGAATATACATGGACTTTGCTTTGCTGCGCACCAGGTTTTTGTATTTATCCATAATATAATCCATAATGGCCTCTTCCCCTTCCCTAAGGCGCAGAATCAATTCTTCATCTGATGTTTTGTCAAATTCCCTTTCCATATTCCCCCCAAACAGATTAGCAATTTCTAACCGCTAGTCCTTTTCCCTGGTTGATTTTCTACGATTACGCATTTATCCTCTGCCGCACGATTTCATAAGCCAGCACGCCTGCTGCCACAGAAGCATTTAAGGAGTCGATATCCCCATTCATGGGAATGGATGCAACAAAGTCGCATTTTTCCTTTACCAGACGGCTGACTCCCGAACCCTCATTTCCGATCACCAGGCCAATGGCTCCTTTTAAATCCAGATCATACATCCTGGTGCCGTCCATGTCCCCACAGACAAACCACATTCCCTCTTTTTTCAGTTCCTCCATAGTCTTGCCCAGATTGGTTACTTTTGCAACCTTTGTATAATTCAAGGCCCCTGCCGAGGTTCTTGCCACCGTGGCAGTCAGGCCCACTGCCCTGTTCTTAGGAATGATCACCCCATGGGCTCCTGCCAGATTCGCTGTACGGATAATGGCACCCAGATTGTGCGGGTCTTCTATATTATCCAGCAACAAGAAAAAAGGCGGTTCCCCTTTTTCTCTTGCCACCTCCAAAAGCTCCTCTACCTGTGCATAGTCATAGGCAGCCGCATAGGCAATCACACCTTGATGCCTTTTTGTTTCAGACATTTGATCCAATCGTTCCTTATCTACGAACTTTACCAATGTGCCATGTTTTTTTGCCTCTCTTTTTATGGTCATGACAGGACCGTCCTGACAGCCGTCCAGAATAAAAATCTTATCAATGGGCTTGCCTGCCCGATATGCTTCTATGACCGCATTTCTTCCTTCAATTGTAAATTCCTTATATCCCATAACCGCTCCTAATCTGTTTTATTTTTCTTTATCCTTCCATAGCTCCAGGGCTGCCTTTACCAGCTCCAAAATCCTCTCCATCCGGTTTTGTAAATATAAATAGCCAATCAGCGCTTCAAATCCCGTTGCCTTTCTATAATCGGCAATGGAGGCATTTTTGGCTGTAGTATAGGACTTGGCATTTCTGCCCCTTCTATAAACTGCCTTTTCTTCCTCCTCTAACAGCTCCTGCAGGGCTTCTATCATATATGCCTGTGTGGAAGCCTTTACATAGCTGCTTGTCCTTTTATGTAAATCACTTGCCGAACGGTTTCCCTGCTCCACTACAATGGTACGGATAATCAAATCATATACGCAGTCACCTAAAAAGGCAAGTGCAAGAGGGGAATAGGTCTTCACATCCACCTCTTTACACCCGAAGCTTTTCTTGATTTGTTCTAAAATAGTTAAGCTCTCTTCCATTTTACTCCTTCTCTGGTATCCTCTAATACAATGCCCTTTTCCAATAGTAAGTTCCTGATTTCATCGGCTCTTTGGAAATTTTTCTCTTTTCTTGCCGCCTGTCTTTCTTCAATCAGAGCTTCGATATCCCCATCCAGCATTTCTTCCTTTTTGTCCACGATCAGTCCGCATATATTGGAAAGCAGGCGGATTTCATCCAGCAGTCCCTGTAAGAATTCCTTTGAGCTTTCCGGCGCAGCCTTTGTATTGGCAAGCTTTACAAGCTCAAATATGGCGGAAATGGCATCTGCTGTATTAAAATCATCATCCATGGCTTCGTCAAATTTCTTCTCCAAAGCCTTTGCTTCCTCAAGCAATGTTTTTTCTTCTTCGGTCAGCTCCACTTTAGAAGCATTGTCCAGTAAATACTTTACATTTTCCACACTGGTGATGATTCTGTCCAGACCGTTTTTGGCAGCTTCCATTAAATCGGCGCTAAAGTTCAGCTGGCTCCTGTAATGGGCAGACAGCATAAAGAAACGGAGCACCTGTAAATCATATTTTTCAGAAATATCCCGAACCGTAAAAAAGTTTCCAAGGGATTTGCTCATTTTCCTATTATCAATATTTAAAAAGGCATTGTGCATCCAGTATCTTGCAAAAGTCTTTCCGTTAGCCGCCTCTGACTGGGCAATTTCATTTTCATGATGGGGGAATACCAGATCCTCTCCTCCTGCATGAATGTCGATTTCATCCCCTAAATATTTCTTGCTCATAACGGAGCATTCAATATGCCAGCCGGGACGCCCGTCGCACCAGTCGGATTCCCAGTAAGGCTCTCCTTCCTTTTTGGGCTTCCACAACACAAAATCCAACGGGTCTTCTTTCTGGTCTGCTCCGGATACTAACAGGGAGCGGTTTCCTCCCTGTAAGTCATCCAGATTTTTATGGGACAGCTTTCCATATTCTTTAAAGCTTCTTGTGCGGAAATACACGGTACCATCCTCAGCCACATAGGCATGCCCTTTTTCTATCAACGTGCTTATCATATCAAGCATGCCCGGGATTTCCTCCGTAGCAAGAGGATGGGTGGTGGCAGGTTTTACATTTAATGCCTCCATGTCCTTTTTGCATTCTTCAATATAGCGCTTTGAAATTACGGAAGCATCCACTCCTTCTTCTATGGCTGCCTTGATGATTTTATCATCCACGTCCGTAAAATTCGACACGTAATTTACTTCATAGCCTTTATGCTCCATATAACGGCGTACCGTATCAAATACGATCATGGGTCTTGCGTTGCCGATATGAATCAGGTTGTATACGGTAGGCCCGCATACGTACATCCGCACCTTTCCTTCTTCTATTGGTACAAATTCTTCCTTGCATTTGGAAAGTGTATTGTAGATTTTCATTTGATTGCCTCCATCCTTTTTCTTTTCATGATTTTCTTTTACTTCTTTCGTATTTATGTTTCTGCCGTTTTCGCTTTTATCCGCCCATTCCTCTTCTCTTATGCTTCTTCGGATTTTTTCTGCTGCCTTCTTATCTCTTTTAGCTCCCCTTCCAGTTCAATGATCCGGTTGGTAAGACAAGTATTGGCATACTGAAGGGCTGAAATATCTTCCTTTACCGGGTCCGGAAGGAACTGGTCCAGATCTTCTCTTGGCAGCACCTGATTGTTGCGCTTGACTACCCTTCCCGGTACGCCTACTACTGTAGAATTGGCCGGCACTTCCTGGAGCACCACGCTGCCCGCACCGATTTTGGAATTATCTCCTACCCGAAAGGAACCAAGCACTTTTGCCCCGGCACTGATCATGACATTATTCCCAATGGTGGGATGGCGCTTGCCCTGCTCTTTGCCGGTTCCGCCTAATGTCACACCCTGAAACAGCGTTACATTATCTCCCACAACCGCCGTTTCTCCTATAATCACGCCGTTTCCATGGTCAATAAAAAATCCTTTTCCTATTTTCGCTCCCGGATGGATTTCAATTCCGGTTTTCCTGACTCCCCGCTGAGAAATCCATCTAGCCAGAAAATAATGTTTATTTACATATAGCTTATGTGCCAGCCTGTAATGAAGCATTACTTTAAAGCTTGGATATAAGAATACTTCCATGGAGGAATGAATGGCAGGGTCACGCTCTTTGATAATGGCAATTTCTTCTCTTATCCTTTTTATCATTCCCATAAAATCGCCTCCTAACGATTCAACGAAACAAAAAAATCGCCTCTAAAAAGAGACGAAAATTTCCGCGGTTCCACTCTAATAAAGGATTGCTCCTTCCCTTAAGTCCTTAACGCGGAAAACGTATCCTGCTACTTGGTACAGAGGATGTTCCGCTCTGTCCGTTGGCAGAATCAGCTCACAGATGCACTTCCATCCTGTTCCTATGAAGATTGCTTTCAGCCGGCGGCAATCTCTCTCTTTCATATTTCCAGCATGTACTCTTTCTGTTCACAGCCTTTTTCTAATCTGTTTTTCTTCTTTATTTTACTATATTCAGAATACGGGAAGGTGTTCCATTTGTCAATAGGTTTGTTTGCCGGTTTCTATTGATTTTTGGGAGACGGATGCAGGAAGTGGCATATCCGCAGCCGATGACAGGGCGGTTTCGTTTAGGAGGAAAGTCTTAGGGGCACGCTCCCGCTCTATGAAAGCGCAGCGGTACTAACGCACCAAAGTACGGTGCGTAAGTGCCGGCGTTTTCATGAAGGCCCTTAGGACTTTCCTCCTAAACGAAACCGCCCTGTCATCGGCTGCGGATATGCCGCTTTTTGTTCTCATACGATTTCATTGATATTCCCGTTGACATACACGCACACTCCCTGCCACGCCTCTTCCAGTGCCGGATTGCCACAGCTTCCGGTAAAAATCTGTTTGGTAAGCTCCCCTATGGATGCTTTTATCCTGACTTTCATTTCCGTATGTTCCTTTACCGCAAGCCTGCCTGCCCTGCTATAGCCTTTGCCTGCCTTCCACAGAAAAATGCCTTCATTAGCAGGAATATCCTTATCTTCGATTTCCAGAATCAGCTCTTTTTCTATCTGGCTCTCCAGCATGGTCAGCATGGTCTCTGTATGCATGACCCTTCCCATAATTACAGGCTTTCTTCTCTCCTGCTCTAAAAAGATCATTTCCACCAAAGGCTTTTCTTCCTCTTTATAAAGCAGCTCCTGAAAAAAGGGAGCTTTTCCATCCAATGCGCAAACAGCATAGGCTGACAGCTTTCCCTGCCTTTCCAAAAGAAAAATGCCCCCCTTCTGGCTTTCAATCTCCTTCCTAAGCACTTGAAAATATTGCTCTGTATGGTTTATGTAGAAATCGTATTGTTCCTCTGACACGGCCTGGGCAAATGAGGACAGCTTTCCGATGTCATTAGCATTTGCTAACCGTATGGTGCATGTTTCTCCCTGATTATCCTGAAGGGAAAGGCTCCGACCGTTATCCTCTGCTAACCATACCAGCTTTTCTTCTGACAGCTTTCCTTCCTGCAGGGAATATTCTTTTCTCTCATAAATGTATTCAAAGGAAAAGGGCCTGTATATGTCCGGATCCGCAGGCATCAAAAAGGCAAATGGCTCTTTTCTCTTATACAATTCCAAAAAAGCTTCATGAAGCAGCTTCCTCATACAGCCCTTATGCCTCCATATTGCTTTCGTAGCGACTCCAACTATATAGGATACATTTTCTTCTTTTCGTTGGAGCGCTCTTAAAACTGCCTGATAAGGAGTCAGATGCAGCATGGAAATAATCTCTTCCCGGTCCTTTAATACAAAAGCCGTATTTTCCGATGCTTTATCGCTGTAATAGTAATCAACAAATTCTCTGCTGTCTTCCGAAAACACTTCTTCCCACAACTTTCTTGTTGACAGTACTTCCCTTTTTTCCAATTTTTGTAATTTCAGTTTTTCCAATTCCATGTTCTGTAATCGGGAATCATATGTCTTCCTGCTTCCTTCTTCCATTTCTCTGCCTGATCTCCTTTCAAACTCCCGCCTGCTTTCCAGGGGGAACAGCTTTTATTTGCTATGGGGACAGCCGCTGCAGCCTGTGCAGTCCTTTCCTGCCTGATTGGTCACATCCTCTGCCACTAAGTTAATGGGACTTGTGAGCATACAGATTGCCTGAGCGGAAATTCCTTCTCCCGTTCCGGTAAATCCAAGTCCTTCTTCCGTAGTGGCTTTTACATTTACCTGCTCCAGCAAAATGCCCAGAGCACCTGCAATGTTTTTGCGCATCTGATCGATATGAGGACGCATCTTCGGCTTTTGTGCGATAATAGTAGCATCTATATTTTCTACATAAAACATATGCTCTGACAGCAGCTTTCCTACTTCTTCCAAAAGCTTTAAGCTGTCCGCACCCTTATAGGCTTCGTCTGTATCCGGAAAATGCTTTCCAATATCCCCCAAGGCTGCGGCGCCTAACAGGGCATCCATAATGGCATGTAAAAGCACGTCTGCATCAGAATGTCCTAAGAGTCCTTTTTCATAGGGTATTTCCACTCCGCCCATGATGAGTTTTCTTCCTTCTACTAATTTGTGTACATCATATCCCATTCCTACCCGCATTGTGATTCTCCTCCATTTTGCATTTTCATGTTTTTTTCTATCAGTATAGCATATTTTGTTTCACTCTACGCAAAAAAGACACATAATTTTCACTATATGCCCTGCGCCGTTTTCATCTGAATGGGCGAATGAAAAATAGTTGTTGAAATTCCCTACCCCTTATGTTATATTAGTCATAGGAAAAGCACCCACTCCAAAGTGGATGCTCCGAGTCAAGACACCTTGTCCTTACGGACACTGCCTATCCTGTGGTTCAGACAGGATAGGCATTTTTATTTTTTCTTGTTGTCCTTATCTCTTGTGAGAAAGGCAAGAAACGTAACAATCAAGCTGCCAAAGGTCGCTAACAATGTTAGTATTCCAATGAAAATTGAGATAATCTCAAATGCTGTCATATCACGCACCTCCCTTCCTATGTATTCCTGGCAAGCGCCAGGCATTGGCTCGGGAGGCTGCCACCCTGTCATGGGTACTCTCCTAATGGCTTTCGCCATGTCTATAATCATATCATTATTTACATAATATTTCAACTAGTTTATATCGTTTTTTCGCACATCAATCTATCTTTATATTTTTTATAAAATTTAAACAGGAGTAAACACCCTAAACATAATTATGACCACCCGCTATGAAGCCTCCTGTCTGATAGGAACCACTTCATAAACGGGTGGCCATATTTGTTTTTCATCTGTTATTTCTTAATGGTTGCTTTAGAGCCAACGCCTTTTGCCTTTAAAAGCTTCTTATAGGAAGCCAGTTTCTTTTTGGGAACCTGAATGGTTGCCTTGGCTGCAATGCCCCCAAATGCTTTGCTTCCTACCTTCTTGCTTGTAAGCTTGGTAGTCTTGATCGTAATCTTTTTCAGCTTCTTGCAGCCATAAAATGCTTTACTGCCTATCTTGCTCACTTTGGCAGGAATGGTAATGCTGGTCAGGCTGGTGCATTTATAAAAGGCCTTGCTGCCTATCTGGGCCAGATTCTTTGATACTGTTACTTTCTTAAGCTTGCTGCATCCATAAAATGCATTATTACCAATCGTTTTGATATTGCTTCCCATTTTAATGGTGGAAAGTGTCTTGTTATTCTTGAATGCGCCGGCCTCAATAGAGGTTACCTGATAGGTAATGCCATTTATCACAATGGTATTTGGTATCGTTACTGTTTTGCTCTGACCCGTAGGGGAGACAAAAGCTACCGTCTTTGTTGCGGCATCTGCCTGGGTAACTTTATAGGTCGCCTTTGATGCAGAATCCGTCACGGAATCTCCCGTTTTCAGGCTGCCTTGTGTAGTTCCGCCAGTGCTTCCGGTCTTTGGAATTATTTCTGTCTTTGTCTCGTTCCGGCATTCTATGCAAGTATAAGTCCTGATGCCATCTTCTGTTGCAGTTGCCGGTTTCGTTACCGTTCCGCTATCCCAGTTGTGGATATCGCCATAACTTCCATATGGCTGACCGCATCTTGCGCATACTGCCTGTGAGCGACAGGTTGCGGTTCCTCCTGTATGGCCTAATGCCGGAATAACATTTACATCCAGCCTTTCACCACAGATGCTGCAATCAATGAGCTGTTCTCCTGCCGTTGTGCAGGTAGCTTCCCTCTCGACCGTGGGAGTGTTTTGCCGATGCTCCGTTTTTGGGATGATTTTCTCATCCTTCACTTCATTACAATTACTGCAATGAATGGACTGCTTTCCGGTTTTTGTACAGGTTGCCTCTTCATCAACCGTGGGCTCAGCTTCCCACTGATGTCCCGTTTTACTTACAATGCTGCCCTTTTCTATCAGTATATTGCATTTTGCGCACATGGTATCGCCGCTATAACCGTCTTCCGTACAGGTTGCAGCTTTGACACCCTTTTGCTGAATATACTCTTCTTCATGCTGGCAGTCAATGCCGGTGAGCCGGACTGATATGCTTACTGTATGATAATTCTCTTTATCTGCTCCAACATAGACAACCGTCACATCCAATTCCTGCTGATTATTTATGACCTTATCCTTATCAGCCTCATCCCATTCCCAGCCGCTGCCTAACCGCAAATTACTCAGAGGCCCAGCAGCCACTGTCATCTGCGATTCCGGTGCGTCTGCTGGTATATCCGCTTTTTCTATCGTAAATTCCTTTCGTACTGTTCCTGTATAATTACCGGCTCCGGTTACGGTCACAGTGGCTGGTCCTGCATTGATGTTGTTGCTGTACGCAATTTCATAGTCTCTCCCTTTTTCAAGCCCCACTGCCCCATCTGTTACCGTTACGGATGGAATAACAGGGGTTCCGGAATATGTATAAGTTCCGGTTATAGACACATTGCTATCTGTCAGCGTCTTAGGTTCAATGGTAAAAGTCAGCCTGTTGTTCGTCACGATTTTCCCGTCATAACTATTGATTCCCGTAACAATGGCTGTAGGCATCTGACCATTGGATGCCTCCCTGCAGGCATTGATATTATTCAGATAAGATACTTTGTAATCCGTCCCTTTCGTCAAAGTCCTTTCGCCATCTTTTACAAGCATGTCTGGTTCCTTGGGATTGCCGTCGTAAATATATGCCGGGGACTCATCCACAAAGGAAATCCGAATATCCGTTTCCGGACCTGGTTCATTCTCTTCCACTGCACGAATGGATTTTTTCAAAGCCCTCACTGTCCGGTTAATCTCCACCTGAGTTGCTGCTGTGTCTTGACGAACAGCCTTTGCCTCATCCAGACAGGTTTTGAGCATTGGCAGCCTTGCACTGTCTGGATTTTCCCGCACTACCTGCTCCCCTTTGGCAATCTGCGTATTCAAACCACTCTTATCGATTTCCACCCTGCCATTTCCCACTTCACGGTCCTGCCTGTCAAATGTACAGGTCTTTCCCGTGAAAGAAGTAACTATAATATCCACGCTGCCTGCAATGGGGGTAATGTCTGCAGTCTGTGTTGCGGTGCCTGCTGCACCATCGTTTACCACAAGGGAATATCCAGTAGTTCCCACCGGCAGTTCGTACACATAAAAGCCTTCTGAATCCTTTGTGGCCAGCTTCGTTCCCGGCCAGTCTCCTGCCAGTTTTACTGCACTATCTCCATCGCCCTGCCATACATATACGGCAGGAGTGTTCCAGCCCTCCGCCTTGATACGGATAACCGGATTTGCCTTTAAAGGTGAACATGCTCTTATGGCAGCTTCCAGATCCTCTGCCGCACTTTCATATACTTCCGGTTTGCTGACGGACTGAAGAAGCACTGCTGCCTCTGCAATGACCGCCTGCAGATCCTCAATTGCAGCAGCCTCATAATCAGCCGGAGCGCTTTGTGCACTGGAAAGCCTTTCTTTTGCTTTCAAAAGAGCGCTTTCCAGTTTTTCTTTTTCCAAAGCCCCTTTTTCCCTTACCGTAAGAGTAACGTTCTTTGTTGACTGAGCCTTTCCATCACTTGCTGTTAATGTAAGGGTATAATTGCCCACCACAGGCTTCTCCCACAAAAACCCTCCGGTGGATGTGTTAAATACAGCTCCATCCGGTACTCCGGCAGCGGTCATCGTCACCGCATCCCCATCCGGATCAGAAACGGCAACGGTAAATGACAGGCTTTCTCCTGCAGAAACCTGGAAGGATCCTGAAACGCTGATAACCGGTGCCCTATTTGCCGAAACTTGATTAGCCTCAAATGTCTCTTTTGGCACTGCCACCACTACGGATTTGCCCGGCACTTCCACATTGGAACCGGTTTCTTTTATCTTTTCAAGCCCTGCCGTATTTCCGTCCGCTATGATGACCCAGTTATTGGAACCGGTTAGATTCACTGTTTTATTGGATGTTGCATTATTGATCAATACCGCAATCCGGTCCCACTCTCCCGATACATTGTTGGTCTCGTAAAATCCAATCAGCCCTTTTTCATCTTTGCTGATCCATGTGAGATTATTATTGCTTGGATTCCAGTTGTCGCCACTCCTTGTCGTAATAGAGGTAAACCCTGAAAATGCCTTCCGTATGCTGATCATTCCCTGATAATATTTTTGAATGGCCGAATAGGTACTTACTCTGTTCCAGTCAATTCTATTTACGGAATCCGGGGAAGAATAACTATTGTCATCACCGTTTTTGGTCCTTGCAAATTCTTCTCCTGCCTGCATGAATGCTCCGCCCTTAGAAACCAGAATCACGCTTCCTGCCATTTTGTTCATCTTGATCAGCCGTTCATCCATAGAGGAATAGTTTTTGCCCACTCCTTCCGTCAGTTTATCCCACAATGTCAGATTATCATGAGCTGACGTATAGCTTAAACTACAGTTGGAAGATTTAGACCAGAAGGGCCGCCACATGCCCCATTCGCCATCCGTGCGGCCTACGGAGCCCATGATTCCGCCAAATACATTGTTCGGCCATTTTGCTCCCTCCTCCAAATAAGAACCGGGAAAATAATTAGTCTGCACCAGTCCGATTGTTCCATCAAACTTATGCTCGCCCTTTATGGCATCCCTGATCTGATCATTAAAATATCCGATACCGTCATCCAGCTTGGATTCATTGGCCTTATGGGCACTGTTTGAATCATAGCTGCCGTCACCTGTCCATCCTTCTCCATAAAGAACAATAGTGTCTTCTCCAAATTTCTTATCCAAAGTGCTGCGGATCTGATTCATCGTAGTCACATCATGAATTCCCATCAGGTCGAACCGGAAGCCGTCCAGATTATATTCCTCCGCCCAATAGGAAACAGAATCCACCATGAATTTACGGAACATGGCGCTTTCACTTCTGGTAGCATTGCCGCAGCCCGACTGATTATTATAGGACAGGTCGCTGTTAAGCTTATAATAATAGTCCGGCATGATCTTGTTGAAATTGGAATCTGCCGTATCATAGGTATGGTTATAAACCACATCCATGATTACCTTAATCCCTGCATCATGCAATGCCTGGATCATTTCCTTCACTTCCGTAATACGCACATTTCCATCATAGGGATCGCTGGAATAGGAGCCCTCGGGCACGTTGTAATTTTTCGGATCATATCCCCAGTTGTAATTACTGTCAAGGCTGGTGGAAACCCTTGTCTCATCCACCGATGCATAATCATACATAGGAAGAATCTGCACATGGGTGACCCCAAGCTCCTTTAAATAGTTGACGCAGGATGCCACCCTGCCTTCTCCGTTTACAGTAGTGTCCTCGGTAAATGCCTTATATTTGCCCCGGTTTCCCTGGGAAACTCCTGAACTTGCATCAATGGAAAAATCCCTTATATGGACCTCCCATACAATGATATCGCTCAGCAACGTCTTTTCTCTCTCGTAATTCCTATCCCAATTGACCGGGTCCGTACTGTCTAAATCCACTACCATTGCCCTGTCGCCATTGACTCCTGCCGCTTTGGCATAAATATCCACCGCCTCATTAGTGGTGCCGTTGACCGTTACCTTATAAGTATAGTAGGTATTGACGATATTTCCTGTAACCGTAACGCTCCATACTCCCTTAGCCCCTTTTGTCATGGGCACTTCTTCTATGACGCTGCCTCCATTACCCTTTTCATACCTGCACAGCACAACAGAGGATGCCTCCGGCGTCCATACCTTGAACGTGGTCTTCTGCGGCGTATAGGTACATCCCAAATCATCACCATCATAAGCATTCTGTGAATCGTAACTGCTGTCAAAGGAACGTCTTGCATATACGGTTCCCTCTCCTTTTTCCCCATGGACCTCCAAAGCCGGAGACATGTGGAAGGAAGTAATCATCAGCATGCCCGCAAGAAAAATACTTATTAAGTTTCTTTTCAGCATATGGCCTTTCATTCTGCTCTCCTTCCTGCAAATATACCTGTTATGAACAAATGCTGCCCAAAACACTGTTATTTTTTTATGTTCGCTTTTGAGCCGACTCCTTTTGCCTTTAAAAGCTTCTTGTATGCCGTCAGCTTCTTCTTTGGAACCTTAATGTTTGCCTTGGCCGCAATCCCCTTAAATGCCTGACTGCCAACCTTCTTGCTTGTAAGTTTACTTGTTTTGATTGTAATCTTTGTCAGCTTCTTGCAACCATAAAATGCCTTGCTTCCAATCTTACTTACCTTAGAAGGAATGGTAATGCTGGTAAGCTTTGTACACTTATAAAATGCCTGGCTGCCTATTGTAGCTGTATTTTTGGAAAGAGTTACTTTCTTTAGCTTGCTGCAGCCAGAAAATGCCTTCTCTCCAATTGTTTTTACATTGCTTCCTATTTTCACAGTCTGAAGCGTCTTATTATTTTTAAATGCGCTGTCTGCAATGGATGTTACCTGATAGGTCGCACCTTTGATCACAATAGTATTCGGTATGGTCACCGTTTTTACAGAACCAGAAGCCAATACAAACTCTACCTGCTTCACTGTGGAACTTGCCCGGGTAACTTTATATACTGCCTTTGAGGCGGTATCAATTACGGAATCACCTATCTTCAGGCCGCTTTCTGTCTTTGGAATCGTTTCTGTCCTTGTTGCCACCTTACATACGGTGCAGGTATATGTCCTGACTCCCGGAGCTGTTTCCGTAGGCGCTTTTGTCACTTTTCCCGCATCCCACACATGATTGGTTTTTTCAACAGGTTTTCCGGCGGAAATTATGGAATTACAATCTTCACATACCGCATCTCCCGTATATCCTGCCTGTTGGCAGCTTGGCTCCTTCTTATTTCTGACAACTATGTTTGCATGGTTGGTATTGTCATAAGGACCGTAGTTTTCCCCACATCTTCCACACAACGCCTGGGAAGAACAGGTTGGAGTTCCGCCTATATGTCCTAAAGCCTTAATAATCTCACCGGTGCTGACAGTTATATGGCATTTTTTACAAATAATATCACTGCGTCCCGGCTGGGTACAGGTGGGCGCTACCGTCACTATCGCCTCCTGCTCCGAAACAGGATGTTCGCAGGAAATGCCTGTAAGGCTCAGCGATATGGTGGTTGTTTTATAATTTGTCTTGTCTATTCCATTATATTGGGCACTGACAGAAATGGTCTCTCCCTCCTGCAGCACAAGGTTTTTGCTGGATTCTGACCACTCCCAGCCCGCATTCAGGGTCAGATTTGCCACAGGGCCGGCCGCTGCCATCATGGCACTTTCTGGAGCGCCTCCCGGTATTTCCGCCTGCTCTATGGTAAAGGTCAGCCTGACATTTATGATTTTTCCACTATAATCCCCTTTGCCCATGACAATAACTGTTGGTGCATTCTGTAAGTCCTTGCTGCCTGCATTGATGCAGTCATGATAAGACAAACTGTAATCCGTTCCCTCTGTCAAAGTCTTTGTGCCATCCCTTACGATTACCGCCGGCTTCTTTTCACTTCCGTCATATACATATCTTGCCGTTTCATCCACAAAGGAAATCCGAAGATCCGATGGACCCGGTAAATCTTCCTTTACTTCATAATTGGTTATATTTTTTTCTGCACTCTTGCTGCCGGAATCCTTCACATATACTTTCAAGGTATATCTGCCAGCCGTCTGTGGCGTCCATGTAACGGTATTGGCTGTCCGATAATCCTGTATGGTGCTTTCACTGCCATTTTCCAGCTTCGCTGTAAATTTATACTGCAGCGTACCCGTTCCACCTGTTGCAGCCGCTACAAGATTTACGACACTTCCCCTATATGCGCTGCCGCTGCCGGGATTTGCCGTAAAACCTGTAATGCGGATATCTCCTACCGGATTGGGGTCATCTCCGTTGCTGTATATATATTCTACCGTCACGTTTTCTGCAAATGTGCCTGCAGCATTGCCTGGCGTCGTCTTTAACGTATAACCGCTAATGGTTGCAGGATATGTTTGATAGGGCTTTCCTACTACGCCTACCCGGTATATGGATTTTATGATTGTTCCGCTTTCCGCCTTATAATTAATCGTCACTCTTCCCGGAGTACCGGAAGGAAGCTGGGTCAATGTGTTCGTGCTCTTATCATAAAGCATACTTCCCTCTGCCACTAGTCCTTTCGCCTTATCCGGAGTACTTCTCCATGTACCTGGTGAATCTGCTGTTGCACCAAGCGACAAAATAATACATGCATCTTTCGCAATATCTTCATTTGTATAAGAATAGTAATCCGGATCGGCATCTTCCGACATGACAGGCCCCGGCCATACTCCGGCAAAGGCTGTTTCATTTGCGTCATTGGAATATACATAAATATTCGGCGGGGTGGAAAAATCACTCTTCTTTACCTTGATGCAAAAAACTCCATCACTAATGGTAGGTTCCGCACCTCTTTTGTAAACAATCGTCTTCGTCAGGGAAGAGTTGTCGTCTGTGGAAGTACCCGTCAATGTCAGGGTAGTCTCCTCTCCATATGCCGTATCGCCTCCAATTGTGATCACCTGGTCATTTGTATAGGGAATCTTCGTTCCCCCATTGATGGAATAGTATGTATTAACTGCCTTGTTTGCCCTTAACGTAATGTCAAAGGTATCCGTGGAATAAGTAGTGGCATTATTCTTTGTCTTGGCACTGACGCTTGCCTTCACAATGCCAGAGCCCTGTAACAGGATGACTCCATTGCTGTCACACGTAACGGATACGCTGCCGTTACTCACTTCATATTGCTTTCCTGAATAAGCGTCCGTAAGGGTTTCCCCATCCTCAAAGACAGAGCCTACCGGAACGGTAAATGTCCCGGCCCTATTTGGCAGTGCGATTACCACCTTATCTTCATCCTCTTCCTCTAAATGATAGGTTCTGCTGAAGGTATATGGAGAATCAGACAGTTTTTCATGCTGTCCGGCACCTACGGACAGGTGATTATTCCGAAACTGTCCTACCTTCTGCCAGTGCTTTAATACAGAAGCCTTTGCACCGGTGACATCGCTCCAGTTCATATCGGTACGGAATCTCTGATCCAGATAATCATTTCCGGTAAAGAAACTCTCCCATCCAAGACCCCTGTTTATCTCATTGCCATAGTAAATCTGCACACCGCCCGGTGATAACAGCAGACAGGTTCCAAGATCCATGTTTTTGTCATCTGTGGCCTGCCATACGCCCATTGTGCTGTCACTGTCGTCATGGGAGGAAAGATAGCTTAATACATTAAAGTCCGGATCGCTATTGATGCTGTCCGCATAACCTTTATATGTCTCTTCCATTCCTGCAGGATCACCCGACTTATTAAACTGGAAGTTAATCATGGAATCAAAGCCACCCTCTGTATAGTATTCGCTTTTGCCCGCTCCATGCCCCCAGGCTTCTCCTGTCATCCAGAAATCATCCGTCCACTGGCTGCCTGCCTTATTAGGATTGTTACTTCTCCACTCTTTTAATGCTTTGTCTGCTTCCGTCTTTAAATCCTTCCATGCATCCTTATCCACATGCTTTGCGGTATCACAGCGGAAACCGTCTACGCCATATTCCCGAACCCAGTCCGTGAGCCATTTGATGATATAATAGCGAGGCTGTTTTTTATATCCGGTTCTTTGAAAGAACGCATTAAGCTCCCCCTGTTCCTTATCAAATCTGCCTTCCTTATTCCACTTAGTCACAAGAAGCGGAGGCGTGGACACTTCCGCTGCCTGGGCCTCCGTAACCACATCTGGAAGTCCGCTCAGGCTCATATGAATATCATCGCCGCCTGCTGCCGTATAGCCCGGATAGGAGGCGCGCACAAAGCCCGGTCCCCACCATTTCTCTTTCCATATGTCTGACTGTTTCTCCCAGAAATTTTCGGATTCCGGATCGCCTCCCATTAAATAGGTAGCATTTCCATAGTAATATTCTCTCCAGTTTCCCTTTAAGACTCCGTCAAATCCATAGTCCACCGCATCCTGCATGGTAGTATAGCCCACATGGTTCATAACGATATCCATGACCACTCTGATACCACGCTCATGACAACTGTCCACAAACTTTTTAAAATCTTCTTCCGAACCCATGTTTGCATCTATCTGGGTATAATCAAGAGTCCAATATCCGTGATAGGAATAGTATGGGAATCCTCCTTTTGCCGGATCCGGATACTGGTTCGCATTGTTACTTTGCACATTCGCCGATGTATAACCATGTATCTGCTCATAAGGCGCTGTAATCCAGATGGCATTTACACCAAGCTCATTAAAATATCCTTCCTCCACCTTCTGGGTCAGACCTTTTAAATCTCCACCATGAAAGGTTCCTGGATTTTCATAGGTATCAAGCCCCTCCACAGGAGTGCTTCCATCTGCTTGCATTCCTCTGCCATACGAATGATCGTTTGATGTATCTGCATTCAGGAAACGATCCGTCAAAACAAAATACACAGTAGCATTATCCCAGGAAAATATTTTATCCCTAAGCTCTGCTCCATCTCCTGCCCCGGACTCCTCCGGGGCTTCTTCCATATTATCCGTCAAAACATCCGGCTCTTCAAAAACCGCCTCCGTTTCCAACGCCTGGGACCATATACCGGTAGTAAAAATAAGAACCAGCGCCATGAACAGAGAGAATGCTTTTATCCCTTTTCTTCGTTTCATACTTGCTCCTTCCATACCATAATCGGTATTACACGATTTCATCCTTTTACTTTTTAATTGTTACTTTTGAACCGATCCCTTTTGTTTTTAAAAGCTTTTTATAGGCAGTCAGCTTCTTCTTTGGTACCTTGATGGCAGCCTTGGCAGCAATACCTTTGAAAGCCTGGCTTCCAACCTTTTTGCTTGTAAGCTTTGTAGTCGTTATGGTGATTTTCTTCAGTAGCTTACAGCCATAAAATGCTTTACTTCCAATTTTACTTACTTTAGAAGGAATCGTAATGCTTGTGAGCTTCGTACATTTATAAAATGCCTTACTTCCAATCGTGGTGGTACTGGAAGAAAGCGTTGCTTTCTTCAGCTTACTGCAACCATAAAATGCATTTTTACCAATGGTCTTTACATTGCTTCCTATTTTCACGGTCTGAAGAGTCTTGTTATTTTTAAATGCATTGTTTGCAACAGATGTTACCTGATAGGTAGTCCCTTTTATCACGATTTCATTTGGTATCTTCACGGTTTTTAGCGCACCTGCAGGTGATGTAAACTCTACTGTTTTTGCAGAGGCATCCGCCCTTGTAACCTTATATTTGGCATTTGAAGCGGCATCTGTTACGGAATCTCCAGCCTTCAGTCCACCGCCTGTTTCGGTGCCGCTGCCCAGCTTTGGAATCACTTCTGTCTTTGTTTCTACTTTACATTCCGTACAAGTATAGGTCCTGATACCGTCCTCTGTTGCCGTTGGCGCCTTTGTAACTGTTCCGGCATCCCAGGTGTGAGCATTGCCAAAGCTTCCATAAGGCTCTTTACATCTATCACATCTTGCCTGAGAACTGCAGGTTGCTTTTCCACCTGTATGTCCCAATGCGGGAACGATGCTCTTATCCTTGGTTGCATCACATTTGCTACAGTGTACAGACTTGCTTCCGGGCAATTTACAGGTAGCTGCTTCATCGATGCGTGGGGTATTCTCCCAGGTATGTCCCGTTGCCGGTATATCTCTTCCACTTTCAAGCTTCGTCTGACAAACCGTACAAATTTTATCTCCGCTATAACCTGCTTCCGTACAAGTTGCCGCTATGGCACCTTCTACCCGATGCTTGGAGGTATCCTCATGCTTACAGTTAATGCCAGTAAGCTTAACCGATACTGTGATAGTGTTATAATTGCCCTTGTCACTTCTGGTATAATCAGCTGTTACATAAACAATCTCCCCCTCTGCAAGCTCCTTGTTCTTATAGGACTCCGACCATTCCCAGCCGTTGCCTAAATATACATCCTTCAATGGGCATCCGACAGCTACTGTCATCTCATTTTCCGGTGCGCCTGCAGGTATTTCCGCTTTCTCTATTTTAAATTCTTTTTGCACTGTTCCGGTATAATTTACAACTCCCTTTACGGTTATCGTTGCATTTCCTGCTTCTACATTGCTGCTGCAGGCAATTTCGTAATCTGTGTCTTTCGTCAGAATGCCTCCTCCATTCATAACTGTTATGGAAGGAATAATGGGCCTGCCGGTATAGGTATAGGTTCCGGTTATGGACACATCGTTATTTGTCAGTGTCTTTGGCTTAATGGTAAAGGTCAGATTGCTTGCTATTTTTCCTGTATAATTTCCAATGCCCGTAACCATCACCGTTGGCGCAGAGGCCTGTGAATCTGCATTGCCGGCATTCACATTGTTCATATAACGCACTATGTAATGCGTTCCCTTTGTCAAAACCGTACTGCCCGCTTTTACGATTACCTCCGGTTTCTTTTCCGTACCGTCATATGTATAGGTTTCTCCTTCATTTGCAAAAGAAACGCTGATGTTTCCCGGAATGGGCGGATCATCCTCTCCTTCATTTGGATCCAGTGTTTTGATATAACCTGTGTTGTCATAATAGCCATTGGCGAATGCCTTTAAATCCGGTGTCTGGCTGCCGCCACTGCTAAAAATAACGTTTAAATCCGATACCGGCTTTCCTTCCGGCAGCTTGATACCATAAATTCCCGCACTTTCACTTACAAGCTGCATTTCCTCACCAGGCCAGCCATTATTCCATTCAGGGGTATCTGTCCAAAAATATGCCTTGACCGAACCCCAGCCGGAGGGCTTCTCAAAGTAAACCGCATCCCCGTCTAAAAGCGTAATCTTCGGTCCTTTTACATTGATTACCGCCTCTGCGGACTTTCCAAAATATGCAGTTTGAACCGTTATGATGGCACTTCCCTGCTTCACCGCCGTTACCAGTCCTTTTTGGTCAACTGTTGCAACTTGTGTATTACTGGATTTCCATGTAAGGGCAGTATACCTTGAATCTGCATTTGACGGGGTCACAGAAGCCGTCAGCTGCAATGTCTCACCTGCACTTATGCTGGCTGCCTGAGGATTCACTGCGACTCCCGTCACCCTGACTCCCGAAGCTGTTACCGTTATCGTTGCAGTTGCCGTAAAACCGTTTGAGGTCTTAGCCGTAATGGTTGCGCTCCCTTCACCTACAGCAGTAACCACTCCTTTGCTGTTTACTGTTGCCACTTCGGTTTTATTAGAAGACCAGATCACTCTTTTATTGGTGGCGTCGGATGGTAAAATGGTTGCGGTAAATGTTGCAGTTCCACCAAGATCAAGGCTTGCAGTATTTTTGTCAAGTTTAATGCCTGTTGCCGGTACAGTCTCATTTCCTCCCTGTTCTCTTTCTACCGGTGAGGTGGCTGCGACTGTGTCCGTTCCTCCTGACATAAACTGACTCTTTCCGTCAATCATGCCAAGAAACGGGGTCTTGTCACCTGTATCTAATACATATACGCGCAAATCTCCTTGTCCCTTAATACCAGAAGTAGTAAGCGTGCCGCCTTCTGCTACAGTCTTTGTATCGCCGGTTATGGCATCTACATACTTACCGCCCGGAACATTGCTAAAGGTAGCATCACTGCTTATGGCAACGAGGACAAAGCTGTCTGTATTATTATCTGTATAACGTCTCTTGAATGACATGCCACCATTACATCCTTCCGTGGAATACTGTCCTTTCCGAAGGGCTGGAATGCAGGCGCGCAGCCTGTTGAGCCTTTGGATATGGAGGGATAAGGGATTATTCAAACTTTCTGCCATCGCTCCTGATGCACTATTATATCTTCCAAAGTCTGTCACGTTGACGCTTCCTTCAATATAATCTCCAAAATAAGCCCTGCCGGTTTCTGCCAATGGCTTTTGAGTTCCCGGATCGATTATCTGGCCCTTTTGGAATTCAACCTCGCTTCCATAGTAAATACAAGGAATTCCCCGGAAGGTAAACATCAAGCTCAGATTTTCCGCCCATGTCCCGGTAGTGCCCGCAAACCGCTGGTTTTCCGGTGCCCCATCCGGTGCATAATCGTGGGAATCCACATAGGTGACATTAAATGTGGCATCATTATAATATTGGTCATTATTAACTGCAACCCCGAACGCATCCTGTGCATGTTGGAAATTCCAATGCATTGGGAAATCGATCACATTCAATCCAGATGCCTTGCTGTAATCCGTTGCGTGGTAATTATTTCCCTCTAACAGGGCATTCTTGCTTGTAGGCTGATTTCCCAGACTATTATTGTCTTCATAAGCCTGTTTTACCGATGCCGTATTCGTAGCTACTGCCTCCGCTGTTTCACTGTCATTCCAAGCGTATTCCTTGCTTTCCTTCCATGTGTAGAAAGGACAGGAAATTGCCGGAATCTCCTTGTTCCATACCTGGCGGACACGCGTACAGACTTCACCGAACATATAGAAGTTTCCTTCTCCTGTTGTACCATGCACCTCATTATATGCCTCATTTAACTGGGAAATCAATGCATTGTTATATGTCAGTCTTGATATATGTTTCACTGTATCCACACGGAATGCATCTACGCCCATATTAATGTACTGGCTATACGCATCTACCAGATAATGGTATACCACCGGATTTTCTGTATTCAAATCAATACAATCCCCTGCAATGGAAGTTATTTGTTCCTGATAAGATTCCCAGCCTTGAATATAACGATTATGGTGATATATGTCATTGGTATCAAAGACAGCATCCATCAGCAAATCTTCCCTGACATTAAACTGATTGTCCGGTATCAGATTTGCATATCCAGAATTACCATATCTCAATGCAGCCGTTTCCCAGCCGTATTCCTTATTAAGCACCATGGAAGCTTCACAATCCGATTGATCTGCCGTATAATCCTTGGAAGCAATCGGCAGTAAATTGGATTCGCCCCAGTTGCCGGTATGGTTGAATACAACGTCCTGGATGATTTTCATACCTCTTTCATGTACCGCCTCAATTAAATCTTCATAAGTACAATCATTTGATTCAAGCCTTGGTTCCACTTTCGAAAAATTGATGGCATGGTATCCATGATAATCATATCCACTGGCATTTTCCACCACCGGAGTAATCCAGATTGCAGTAAAGCCTAATGCCTTAATGTAATCCAGCTTTTCAATCAGCCCCTTGAAATCCCCTCTCCATGGCGGATCATTTACATTCAAATCCTGGGCCTCCCAGCACTGTACATTGTTGGAAGAATCTCCGTCATAAAATCTGGCAGTCATAACAAAATAAATAGTTTCATCACGGAAGTCCGTCATAGCCATAGGGCTGCCGGCATTATAATAAACGCCGGAGCTTTTATCCGCATCCTGTATAAGCTTTGGTTCCTCTATCAGATCGTCTTCCGATGTTTCATCCACATATATCGGGCTGTTTTCCGATACGGATGTTTCTTTCGATTCATCCTCTGCTTCATAATCCGCCATAGTAGCATTTACCATGCCCGAAAGGTCATAAGCAGAACCGTTCACCAGCATAGCTGCTGCCAGAAAAATACTGAGCCACTGCTTTACTCCATTCCTCTTCATGATAACCCTCCTCTTCGTCTCTCTTTTTTACATACCCTGAATAAAATAGCCTTTCCACGAACAACGGGAGGGAACTGTCCCTCCCTGTCGTAATAACATTCTGTTATTATTTAATTTTTGCTTTAGCTCCAACTCCTCTTGCCTTTAATATTTTTTTATAGGCAGACAGCTTCTTCTTTGGAACCTTAATGGAAGCTTTGGCAGCAATCCCTTTAAATGCCTGACTTCCCACCTTCTTCTTGGTCAGCTTGCTGGTTTTGATCGTAATCGATTTCAAGCTCTTGCAGCCATAGAATGCCTTGCTTCCAATCTTATTTACTTTGGAAGGAATGGTAATGCTTGTAAGCTTCGTACACTTATAAAATGCCTTGCTTCCAATTGTGGTGGTGTTTTTAGAAAGGGTTACTTTCTTTAATTTCTTACAGCCGGAAAATGCACTTGTTCCGATTGTTTTTACGTTGCTTCCCACCTTCACAGTCTGAATCGTATTATTATTTTTAAATGCGCTGTCGGCAACAGATGTTACCTGATATACCGCACCTTTTACAACAACATAATCCGGTATGGTCACCGTTTTTGCAGCGCTGGATGGTAATATGAACTCTACCGTCTTTACTGTGGAACTTGACTTGGTAACCTTGTATATTGCCTTTGATGCAGTATCCATTACCGGATCCCCTACCTTCAGGCTTTCGCTTGGCTGCGTGCTGCCACCGGTTTTGGGAATCGTTTCTGTCCTTGTTGCCGTCTTACATACGGTACAGGTATATGTTCTAATACCATCAGCCGTTGCTGTCGGCGCTTTTGTCACTTTACCGGCATCCCATGTATGACCGGTTTTTGCAACAGGCTTTCCAGAGGAAATCAGGGAATTACAATCTTCACATACGGCGTCTCCCGTATATCCCGCCTGCTGGCAGTTTGCCTCTTTTTTATTGCGCACAACTATATTTGCATGATTTGCATTGTTAAAGTCACCGTATTTTTCCCCACATCTTCCGCAGGTTGCCTGGGAAGCACAGGTTGCCGTTCCACCAGTGTGTCCTAATGCCGGAACAGATTCACCGGTACTTATCTTCGTATGACATTCCTTACAAATAACATCTTTTCGTCCTGGCTGAGTACAGGTTGGCGCTACTGCTATTATGGTTTCTCTTTCAGTACCTGCATGGTCACAGGAAATTCCGGTCAGTTTCACGGTTACGGTGGTATTTTTATAATTTGCCTTATCGGCTCCATTATAGACAGCGCTTACTGATATGGCAGCTCCTGTCTGAAGTACCTTGTTCTTATCCGCCTCTGACCATTCCCAGCCCGCATTTAAAGCCACTTCGTTCACAGGACCGGCATTTGCCCGCATTTCACCATTTGGCGCCCCAGCAGGCATCTCTGCTTTTTCTATCGTATAGGTCATGATATAATTTGTTATTTTTGCAGCATAATCACCCCTGCCTGTCACGATGACTGTTGGCGCATTCTGCGAATCCTTGTCGCCAGCATTGGTACAGTAATAATACAGAAGACTATAATCCGTACCCTTTACTAACGTTTTTGTACCATCCTTCACGATTACGTCTGGCTTCTTTTCTGTCCCGTCATATATGTATCTGGCACCTGGGTCTTTAAAGGAAATAGTAATTCCCGTCGGATCAACAGGCTGATCTCCATTTCCTTCAATTACATATGCCTTCTGGCTGGATACGGTCTTTCCTGCTGAATCCGTAACCGTAACCTTTATGACATGGTTTCCTGCTGACGGTCTCCATGTGTAGGTATCCCTTGAGGACTTACTCTGTACACTTGTTCCGTCTACAAAGAATTCATATGTATAAGCTGACTTTCCGCCGCTGGCAATTGCCTGTAATGTTAAACTTGTTGTATTTAACTGTGGTGAAGACCTGTCAGCGCCAAAGTTTACCGTAAGGTCTGTTGTTGGATCTGGAGTCGGGTTTGGAGTCGGAGTCGGGTTTGGAGTCGGATTTGGATCCGGACTACCTGCTTTTCCAATTCTTGCAAAAGAGCAGGTAATATGGTCTTCATCTGATTTTTCAAAGCTGTTGTTTTCCTGTGAACCTGCAGCATCATCTAAATCAGCCCGATCATTCATCGAACCGTCATATGGCAGACAGTCCATGGCAGACTTGCCCATTGTGCCAACAAGCAGTATGCCGATTCCGTTCTGCTTTACATCATTCTTCGTAATTCCAAGTTCCTCATAAGGAATGGACAATTCATAAAAGAAATCCATGGTCGCACTACTGTGATTTTTTGCATTAAAATCGACCCAGTCCGCCGAATCATTATATATATCACCTACGACACGGTTATTATTTTCTCCATATGCTCCATTGATACCTTTCACATTTTGACTTAAAATGCCTTTTCCATACCCCATCTTAATATTTGAGTTGTTTGTCCCCTTCGGTCCTAACAGTTCTACCGGATTTAATCCATTCGCATCACCACCATATACAAATGGCCCGTTTCCACCTTTTGTATTGATAGATATCAGCTTATTAAATCTATTTTCAATCGTCATTCCGGAATTCCATATAGTGCCTCCATCTGTAGTAGCGCCTTTTTTGCCCACTACATCACTCTTTCCCGTATCTACAGCAATAAAGAACGGAAACTCTGATGTCTGCCAGAGTATGCCCTGTGAAAGAGGATAATTATCACTCGGGGCAACTACATCCTGTACATTCGTCATTTCCCACATCAGATAAACATTATTATCATCATAGGCGCCATAAAGAGCATACAAATCAACTGGAAGCTCATACATGGAATTGGGACGATATACCCTCGGGTCGTCATTAGCTGCTCCCTGTGCAATCAACATGGAACTGTTCCAGTCTGATATATCGCCATCTACACTAATCGTCTTTTCAACTCCCACTCCCGCTTTGTTTGTGGAATACTGGGAAGCCAACGTACCGGCTGCACCGGAACGCACCGTCTCCTCTGATTGTCCTAAAGCTGCCCTCGGTATATTATTTACTGTTTCATTTGCAACATTTCCACTGAATTTCTTCTTATAAGTAAATGTCTTGTTTACCGTATTGGTTCCATCTGTTGCAGTTACCTTTACGGTTACATCACGATCTGCAATTTTACCCTGTCCGATTACTACACTGGCACTGCCTGTAAATGTCTTAACAGGTCCGTCATCCACCGTGTATGTAGCTGATTTGGCATTTTTAGCAGTTAATGTAATACTGGTTGTTTCCGTCTCAAAGGTTGCACCGTCTGCTAAAGAAGAGGTTACATCTAATGTACCAGGGACTTCTCTCTCATATACATAGGTAACAGTAATGCCTGATGCTGTATATGTTCCTCTTGCATTTGGAGGTGTCGTTTTCAGCTTATATCCTGCAATCGTTGCTGCTGAGGTCGTATAGGATGATCCCACCGTTCCCTTTAATGTCTGTTGGGCTGCCACGGAATTTCCTTGGGTATCCACATGTTTGACTATGACTGTTCCTTCTGTTACAGGAGATGTATATTTTGCCCATGTTCCATCCTTATAGATCCACGAACCGTCTGTTTCAAACAACAGCCCCTTTACGCCTTCTCCATCCGGATATTGGACCGCACCATTATTGTATGAGAAAATGACCCTTGGCTTTTCTATATTTTCCGGTATCTCATATACGAAATATCCTGATGAATCTTTTGTCATCTGTACGCCCGGCCATTTACCATTATTGACTGTTTCCGTAGCCGAATCATACGCATAACAGCTTACCGGTTCAGACCATCCTGAAGGCAGCGCAAGATATGCCTTATTTACTATTTTGTCTACCTTTGTAAAAGTGTAGGTCCTTGTTTCAGTTTTATTGTCGTCCGTAGCCGTAAGCGTAATGATAACACTCTCGCCAAATGCCATATCGCTTCCAATGGTAATCTGTGTGGAAGCGGTATAGGTCTGGGCAGCTTTATTGCCAATCTGGTATGTACCTTTTGTGGCATTGCTTAATCCGATTGTAAGAGTCAATGTATCGCTAAAATTTCCGCCTTCCTGGGAAATGGTAGGCTTTGGTGTCCTTACGACAGGTTGTGCATTATAAAAGACAGCTATACCCGTATCTCCCACACGGCCGGACATTGTGGTTTCTGTAACAGTCCATGTACTTCCGGAAACCTTATCTGTATAGGTACCAGGCTTTGTGGTACCTCCACCATTTTGCACAGTAACCTCTCTGTTGCCACCGTTTCCCAAAACAACAACGGCACCGCTTTCACGGCATACGGCTGCTACGCTATTGCTGTTATCACGCACATAATATTCTTTTTCACCTACTGCCGCATTGTGAAGATGGTTTACTTCTGCTACTTCCTTCGAAGTAAAATGGGTGCTTCCTTTTTCTCCTGCTTTAATACTTGGCTTGCTCGTATTAAATGGTCGTGAAAAGTACAATGCTGTAGCCTTCCCCTGTGCAGCCACAATCGCATACGCACGGTCAACTACATTCTGGCTTATCAGACTTGTATTCGAGCCATATTCCCCGTCATTTGCATAGGTATCGTGGCTCTCTGCCCAATATACCAGCTTATCTTTCGAAACTTGTCTCTCAGAATAGTTTCCAATGCTGTTCGGTACACGTCCGTTATTAAATGCAGGAGATCCATCCTGCCCCTCTAATACTAGCTTACCATAAACATCATCCGTAACAGAGATATAGTTTGTATACTCTTTCATCAATTTATCATTATCATTCCCGCCATTATTCGGTCCGTCTAAAATCTCACCATAATGCCAAAGACCCTGACTGGTCACTGTCTTCCAAAACTCACTGCCCTCTGATGGAAGCTGTATATGTTTTGCCGCATCCCAACGGATACCATCCACTCCTGCATTCTTTAGCTCTGTTATATAACCGGCTATGATTTTCTGTAAATCACTGTTTTCAGACACCAAATCGCGCATACCGATATTGCAGGTATAAACTTCGTAACGAATCTTCCAATCAACATCATTACTATCTTTGTTACCATATCGGAAAAATTCCCGCCTTTTTAAATTGCTATCGATATTTCCATTCTCACCGTCCATACCTCTCGTATGGTTAGCAACCACATCCACAATAATCTTAATGCCATATTCGTCTGCCTTCTTGCACAACGATTCTAACTCTGCCTTAGTACCGATAGGATTTGTAGTAATTGCAAAATTTTGTGGCTGATACATCATATACCATGGATCACTCCAGCTGTCATTTCTCTGAGCTGGTGAAGTCTGTATGGAAGTGAAGCCTGCTTCTGCAATATTGGGGAGCTCTTTCTCAATATCTGTGTACTTCCAGTCAAAACAATGCAATATGACACCATCCTGAATGTTGTCACAAAGCCCGTAGTCCCCTGCTCCCGCACAGGGCACGTCTTCTGCCGTTTCTTCATAAAGCAGGTCATCTTCCGCTGCCTCATCCGAATATGCGGTACCGTCATCTTCTGCCTCGCCCACATAAATCAGCTCGTCTTCGGATACTGATGTCTCTGCCGGCTCATAATCTGCCGGCGCTGCATTTACTACAGCCGGAAAATCATAAGCTGCGCTGCTAAATACCATAATTGCTGCCAAAAAGGCACTTAGCCATCGTTTCATTACTCTCTTCTTCATAAAATACCTCCTATTTCTGCACATTTGGCACCCCTGAAAATCTAAAATAACCAATTACTGCCAATGTACCTATGTAAATAATAATGTATATTATATGTTTGTGTCAATACTCCTTGAGTAATTGTATTCTTTTTGTGAAAATCTCACATTTATTACTATAAATTTTTATCTATTTTTTTCTCCTTATTATCCGCTCCACACAAAAATAATGCTACAATTTGTCACATGAACAGATTTCATTGCTACTTTTCTATACACTCCGTTCGTTCCATCCGGATGATCCTCAAAATTCTTCTCCTAAAAATTCAAAAATTTTCAGTTTTTTCAATTTTTTTCATTTTTTCCTTGACAAGCACCCCAATAAATTGTATACTAGCAAAGCGGGTTGAAAACAGCCCGTTTCCTGTGGGATCTTAGCTCAGCTGGGAGAGCATCTGCCTTACAAGCAGAGGGTCACAGGTTCGAGCCCTGTAGGTCCCACTTTTTCATTTTATATATTGTTTATGGCGAGATAGCTCAGTTGGCTAGAGCATACGGTTCATACCCGTAGTGTCGAGGGTTCAAATCCCCCTCTCGCTATTGTTTGAAATGTTTGAAATGTTGATATTTACAGTGTTTCAAACATTTTTTATTATCTATGAATAATCAAATTTTTTGTTTACACTCACTTGCATATCTTCCAGTTTCCGTTCGCTTGTAGATTTTCCTACACTTTTATTGCATATAAAAAGCAACCGTATACTTTACGATTGCTTTCAATTTGAAACTCCTATGCTATTCTTTCCACTGATTCTGGTAAATTATATAAAGTGTCCGGATCAATATCTATACATTTGCTTTCATTCCTATTTCCTGCAACATCCCATGCAAGAATTAGCTTTAATTGCTTACTAGGAAAACCACCTTTGATAACTTTTCCCTTTATAATATCCACAATTATTTTGTTCCCATTGTACTCAGCATGGAAATGTGGTGGATTATAGTCATCATAATACATAGTAACTTTAATTCCATAGAACAATGAAATTTCAGGCATTTTTATACTTTCCTTCCAAGTTATTATATTTTCATTATAACGGATTTCCCGATTTTTACAAGCACCTACTGCTATACGTCACGGAAATCAATTTTCAGCCAGAGGCTCTCCTGCAGGCACCATGCATCTAAACAGGCTTCAGGCTTGGAATATTTTCTAGTAGGAGCCCTTATAAAAACGCCAGCGCTTAGCGAGGTACTTTCGAGCTTAGCACTGTTGCGTTTTTATAGAGCGAAAGCGTGGCGACGTAGAAATATTCCAAGCCTGAAGCCTGTTTAGATGCATGGTGCCTGCAGGAGAGCCTCTGGCTGAAAATTGATTTCCGTGGCTATACGTTTACCGGCTACGCATCTCTCTTAGCCTTTCCAAAATCTGCTGATATCTCTTATCCTCCTTCAAAAACCAAATCTCCTCATCCTGCTTCCATAAAGCCTTGGATAAATAAGGACACTGTTCATGGTATGTTCCCATTTCCAGAAGCCTTGCTATCTCCTTCCTATAATTTTTATTGTTTCGCTTTGCTTTTTATAAGGTACATTTTAAATTCTTTGAACAGATCAAAATTAAAAAGGTGTAAACCCCTTAAATTTCAAGCCTTGCAGCTTGATAGTTCAATAAAGACCTTACACCTTGATTTTGTGGTTGCTATTTAGTTTTGAGAAGTACTACTCTTTGATTTCGTCAATATCTGTCATATTAACACCCGCAACTTGAAGTATTGCTTTTAGAGAAAGATATTTCTTTTTAAGTTTCGCATATGTCTTTTCTGCTTTCTCTTCTTTTGCCAAAAACATATACTCCTGAATCTCTTTAAAGTCATCAATCGCAGCTTTTGTAATTTCAAGACCATTTGGCATATGATCACCTACTTTCTAGGAGTACTTAGTCAATAGTTACTACCATTATTATAGCAATCTATGCCCAATGTGTAAAGCCTTAATATTATCAAGGCGCTATTAATGGATTGTGTTGCTATCCCGACCGCCCTTAATCCGGGTAGTTTCGTTTTAGTTCTCAAAAACTGCTATACTTCTTTGGATTTTCTCAATACCTACTTCCTGTTGGCTGTTTACCGAATTGCAAAATCCATTACAGGCTACGCATCTCTCTTAGTCTTTCCAAAATCTGCTGATACCTCTTATCCTCCTTCAAAAACCCAATCTCCTCATCCTGTTCCCATCCCTTTAAGAGCATATCCACCATATAGCTTCCATCATAATCTGAAAACTGCATATGGGAATATAACTCCGACTCCCTGTAAGCAGCCAGAGAGTCCAGGCTGTCTATCAATTGATTCATTCCAAAAAAGCATTCTTCCGCATCCTGCTTCCATAAAGCCTTGGATAAATAAGGACACTGTTCATGGTATGCTCCCATTTCCAGAAGCCTTGCTATCTCCTTCTGCTTTTCTAATATCCTGTCACCTTTTTCAAACAGCTTTTCTTCCATGCATAATTCCCATATGCCGTTTAATGCCCAGGCTATATCCCCATAAGCGCTATAAAGCATTTTTTCAAAAAGCTCATAGGAGAGCCGTCTCTCCCCTTTCTTTTTATACAAAACTGCCTGGATACGGCTTGGTTGTATACTCTGCTTGGGCATACGTTCCACATATTCCCATGCCTTGTCGTAATCCTCTTTGCTCATGTAGAAGGTTGCCAGGGCCATCTGTGCAGTCTGTACATAATCAGAATTTTTGCTTTCCAATATTCTTTCATAATAAGAAAGAATCGTTTCTTCATATTCGCCGGAATCATCCGACTTTAAAATCAGCCGATAAGCATCCAGCATCTGTGCGGCAGACAGCATCAGCTCCTCACAATTGGGATATTCCAAAACCAGGGAAACCGTCTGTCTATAGGCTTTTTCATACTCTCCATCTTTCATGAGCTTTCCCAGGTCTCCTAACACTTGTACGACCTCCTGCTCTGTCAATTCCTCCCGGTAGGATAATAATGTATCCGTACTGATTTCCAGCAATCTGGCAAGAGGCGCCAGTAAGGAAATGTCCGGATAGGAATTTCCATTTTCCCATTTATTCACAGCCGGCGTCGTAACCCCAAGACGATTTGCAATCTCTTCCTGGGTCATCCCTTTTTTCTTTCTATATGTCCTGATCACTTCACCAATCATTTCTGTTTCCTCCATCTCTTTCTTTTCCCGCATCGGCCTTTGCTTATTCTCAGCATAACAGAGGAATCCTGTTCTTTCAATTGAAGGGAGGATA
>JAAVAC010000050.1 GCA_014804265.1 Lachnospiraceae bacterium
ATCGATACGGGAATCAGCGGAAAAACCGCATGGAAAGTTTCGGAAAAGCTGGGAATGCTCGGAAGGGACCACCAGGTTATCTGCATTACCCATCTGCCCCAGATCGCCGCCATGGCGGACAGTCACTTTTTAATTGAAAAAAGCAGGGAAGAAAAGAAGGCAGTTACCAGAATACGGCCTTTGAATCAGGAGGAAATGCTTAGGGAGATTGCAAGGCTTTTGGGAACGGATGATATTACCGAAGCCGGATTGAATAATGCCGTGGAAATGAAAAAAATGGCAGAGAAGTCAAAACAATACTAATATAAACAGAACAAAATCACACATACTATAAGTGCCGTAACAAATTTACGGCACTTATTTATTGTGTTTTGAAAAGATGTGGAAAAGTCAGAATAAGAAAAGCGGAGTGATTTATGATGAGCAAGCGAATGAAAGGATATATATTTTTTTTATGGACATTTCTACTGCTTTCTTTAAGCAGCTTTTTTTGTGCTTTTTACTTTTATTTTTATAAAAATATTCCAAATACTTATAAGCTTCCGGTAAGCAAAGAAGAAACCCTGCATTTTGCCCTGCCCGTTTCAGCAGAAGTCTATAAGGATTCCGTAGAGGTCATGGGAACCGGAAACGTAATTAAAACTGCTCCTTCAGACAGCATTACCTTAAAGGCAGATAAAATGGAATCCTATCAAATCAATCTGAAGCTTTTTGGAACCATTCCCTTTAAGACAATAGATTTGCAGGTTGTCAATGATATGGAGGTCTATCCGGTTGGAAAGCCGATAGGAATTTATGTAAAGACCCAGGGGGTTTTGGTGATTGGGATAGGGGATGTGAAAAGCGAAGATGGAACAGTGTATTCCCCTTCCAGGAATATATTAAAAGAAGGGGATTATATTCTGGCAGTAGGAGATCAAAAGGTCGAGGGGAAAAAAGACCTGATCAAAAAAGTAAAGCAGTGCCAGGGGAAAGATTTGATCATTACGTTAAGCAGGGATTCCAAAGAGCTTAAGGTGAAAGTAAAGCCTGCGTTAGACCAGACTGGAGAATATAAAATCGGTCTTTGGGTCAGGGACAGCGCCCAGGGGATTGGAACCCTTACTTTTGTTGATGAAGAAGGAAGATTTGGCGCATTGGGACATGGAATCAATGATGTGGATGTGAATGAGCTGATGGTTATGGAAAGGGGAGGCGTGTATCTGGCTGATATCGTATCCATAAAAAAAGGAGAAGAGGGGAAACCCGGAGAGCTTACCGGCGTCATAGATTATGGGGAAGAAAATAAATTAGGAGAGATTTATAAGAATACGAATGTGGGAATATACGGCAATTTGTTGGAAAAAGAAACAGAAATTCTGTCGCAAAATCCAATTCCGATTGGATTAAAGCAGGAAATTCACAAAGGAGCTGCCTCCATTTTATGTCAGATTGATGGAGAAAGGAAACTTTATGATGTGCAAATAACCGAAATTAACTTCGATAACGACAACAACAATCGGGGAATTGTGCTAAAAATTACAGACGAAAATCTGATAAATTTAACGGGGGGAATTGTCCAGGGCATGAGTGGAGCGCCCATAATTCAAGACGGTAAGCTGATTGGCGCAGTGACCCATGTGTTTGTCCGGGATGCCAAAAAGGGGTATGGCGTATTTATCGAAAATATGGTTTTGGTGCGATAAATAGTACTTGAATTAAAAATCGTCATTTTGTTATAATCCATGACAGAGAATGGAGGAGAAAAAAATGGAACAATTAAATGTTATGACTACTAAGGACAATGAAAGAATGTTTAAGATACTTACCGACCTGCTTCATCAGGATAAAGAATTCCAGATCATGATTACAGTACCCTCTACATCCAGGGAAGGGAAACTGCTTGTTTCGGAAGGAGCGGGCGAGCAAAAAAAGGAAAGGGACTTAGAAAAAGATGTAACGGACATGATACATGAAATCGGGGTGCCTGCCCACATCAAAGGCTATCAGTATTTAAGGGAAGCCATTATGATGTCGGTGGAGGATATTGAAATGTTGAATTCCATTACCAAGATTTTATACCCCACTATCGCAAAGCGGTTTTCTACTACGCCAAGCCGTGTGGAACGGGCAATCAGACATGCCATTGAAGTAGCATGGAGCAGAGGGAAGATGGAAACGCTGGAATCACTTTTTGGATACACGATCAATACTGGAAAAGGAAAACCTACCAATTCGGAATTCATTGCATTGATTGCGGATAAGATCCGACTTCTGTATCGTGATTATTGATTAGAAGTGAATCGGGAAAAATAGTGCTTTTAAAATCCATTAAATTGTAGTATAATTTTCCTATAGCTAGTGGGGAAAAGGGACTATATACGAATTGGAGGATTTAGGAATGAAAAAAATACTATTTGTCGCTTCTGAAGGTGTTCCGTTTATAAAAACTGGTGGACTGGCAGACGTTGTAGGTTCTCTGCCGAAATGCATTGATAGACAATATTTTGATGTAAGGGTCATCTTACCCAAGTATACCTGCATCAGTCAGGAAATGAAAAACCTGATGAAATACAGGACTCATTATTATCTGGACTTTCATTGGAGACAGGAATATGTAGGAGTGCTGGAAGCAAACATAGATGGGATCAAATATTATTTTATTGACAATGAATCGTTTTTTAGCGGCTTTAAAATATACAGTGACAATGTACTGGAAGAGATTGAAAAGTTTTCATTTTTCTGTAAGGCAGTGCTTTCCACCCTTCCGTTGATTGATTTCAGACCGGATGTGATCCATTGCCACGACTGGCAGACAGGACTGATACCTGTTTATTTAAAAGAAAGATTCCATGGAGGCGAATTCTTCCGGGGGATTAAATCCGTTATGACCATACATAACCTGAAGTTTCAGGGAAAATGGGATGTGAAGACCGTAAAAGAGATTACCGGGCTTCCGGATTATTTCTTTACACCGGACAAGTTAGAGGCCTATAAGGATGCCAACCTGTTAAAAGGCGGCATTGTCTATGCAGATGCCATCACTACGGTTTCCGATACCTATGCGGAAGAGATTAAAACCGCATTTTACGGAGAAGGACTAAATGGCCTGCTAACCGCAAGAAGCAATGCCCTTCGGGGAATCGTAAACGGAATTGATTATGACGAGTTCAATCCGGAAACGGATAAATATATAAACTTCCCATACAATAAGGTGAATTTCCGAAAGGAAAAAATCAGAAATAAGCGGGCGCTTCAGGAAGAGCTTGGTTTGGAGCAGGATGATAAAAAGTTTATGATAGGGATCGTTTCCCGCCTTACGGATCAGAAGGGACTGGATCTGATTGCCTATATCATGGATGAACTCTGCCAGGAAGATGTACAGATCGTGGTGCTTGGCACAGGAGAGGAACGGTACGAGAATATGTTCCGCCATTTTGACTGGAAATACAACAACAAAGTATCTGCCAGCATTTATTATTCCGAAGCGTTATCCCATAAGATCTATGCGTCCTGTGATGCCTTTTTGATGCCGTCCCTGTTCGAGCCGTGCGGACTGAGCCAGTTAATGGCATTGCGCTATGGCACCATTCCAATCGTAAGGGAAACAGGCGGATTAAAGGATACGGTGGAACCTTATAACGAATATGAAAGTACTGGTACAGGCTTTAGTTTCCGCAATTACAATGCCCATGAAATGCTGGCGACTATCCGTTATGCAAAATATGTATTCTATCAAAGAAAAAGAGAATGGAATAAAATGGTGGACAGAGGCATGGCGGCAGATTTCTCCTGGCAGGTATCAGCCAGAAAGTATCAGGAAATGTATGATTGGTTAATTGGATAATAGAGTGATGAACAGAAAGAGGCATAAGGTTTATGCTTCTTTCTTTATGAAATCAAAACAGAAAGAGGATTATTATGGCGTTTGACGGAATTACCATTTCCTGTCTGGTAGAGGAAATGAAAGAAAAAATTTTAAACGGCCGGATTTCTAAGATTGCCCAGCCGGAAAAGGATGAACTGCTTCTTACGATAAAATGTGGGAAATTCAGGGCTGAAGCGGGGGAAGAAAGGGAAGCAGGACAATATCGCCTGATTCTTAGCGCAGATCCATCCCTGCCACTTGCTTATTTTACGAAAGAGAATAAGAAAAGTCCCATGACTGCCCCCAATTTTTGTATGCTTTTAAGAAAACACATCCAAAATGGCAGAATCGTTTCCATTACCCAGCCCGGTCTGGAGCGGATCATCCATATAGAAATCGAACATTTAAATGAGATGGGAGATTTGTGCTTAAAACAACTGATCGTGGAGCTTATGGGAAAGCACAGTAATATTATTTTCTGCAATGAAGAAGGCGTGATCATCGACAGCATCAAGCATATATCGGGAATGGTCAGCAGCGTCAGGGAAGTGCTTCCGGGAAGGACTTACTTTGTTCCCAAGACGGAAAAAAAGGAAGATCCTCTTAGAGAGGATTTGTCAAAAGAAGAGTTTTTTGGTCTGATACAGGAAAAGAGCATGCCGTTGTTTAAAAGCATATACAGTCATTTTACAGGAATCTCTCCCATTGTGGCCCAGGAAATCTGTTATTTGGCAGAAGTGGATTCCGATAAGCCTTCCGGAGCATTGACACAGCATGAGCTGGATGGGTTAGCAGAGGCTTACTTTTCTTTTACAAAGCGGATCAGGGAGAAACAGTATCAGCCCTTTATCCTATATGAAAGAAAAGAACCGAAAGAATACGGCGTGCTTCCTTTTACGATTTACAGCAGTCTGGAAAAGGAAGAATTCCCAAGTGTTTCAGAGGTGCTGGAGCATTATTATGCGGCAAAAAGCGCAGTGACCAGAATCCGGCAGAAATCAGTGGATCTTAGGAAGGTCGTACAGACGGCATTGGAAAGAAATATAAAAAAATACGACCTGCAATGCAGGCAATTAAAGGATACAGAAAAGAGGGAAACCTATAAACTCTATGGAGAGCTTCTGCATACTTACGGATATCAGGCAGAGCCTATGGCCAAATCCATTGAGGTGGAAAATTATTATACCAGCGAAATGACCAAAATCCCTCTGGATCCTGATTTATCCCCTTTGGAAAATGCAAAAAAGTACTTTCAAAAGTACAATAAGCTGAAAAGGACTTACGAAGCATTGACGGAATTTACAAAAGAGACAAAGGAGGAAATCCAGCATTTGGAAACGATTATGACCGCATTGGATATTGCTCTTTTGGAGGAGGATCTGGCCCAGATCAAGGAAGAACTGATCGAAAGCGGATATATCCGCAGAAGGGGCGGAGGGAAAAAAGTCAAAATCACCAGCAGACCCTATCATTTTATAAGCAGGGACGGCTTTCATATGTATGTAGGGAAAAACAATTACCAGAATGAAGAACTGACCTTTAAGTTAGCGGAAGGTAACGATTGGTGGTTCCATGCAAAAGGGATACCCGGCTCCCATGTAATCGTAAAATCGGGTGGAAAGGAAATCGCGGACTCCACCTTTGAAGAAGCAGGAAGGCTGGCCGCACACTTTTCCAAGGCAAGAGGACAGGATAAAGTGGAAATCGACTATGTGGAAAAGAAGCAGGTAAAAAAGCCGGCAGGAGGGAAACCGGGCTTTGTAGTATATTATACCAATTATTCCCTGATGATCGATTCGGATATTTCGGGTATAGAAGAGGTGAAGGACGGGAAATGAAATGAAATGATGCGGAAACTGTTCGGATATGAGGACGTGGGAGCCGGCATAGCATATGGTAGTCTTAGGAGCACGCTTTCGCTCTGCAAAGACGCAGCGGTACTAACGCACCAAAATACGGTGCGTAAGTGCCGGCGACTTTGCCAAGGCCCAAGACTACCATATGCTATGCCGGCTCCCACTGTGTATCGAAAAGCCGTATCTAGCTGTTTGGGAGAGGTTCCGGGAGCAAACAGTTTTTTTTAAAGGGTATAGATTGTGACGAAACAGTAAATTCAAGGAAATCAATTTTCCATCAGAGGCTTTGGCCGCAGGCATTGGGATGGGCTCCGCACGGAGAATA
>JAAVAC010000051.1 GCA_014804265.1 Lachnospiraceae bacterium
CCTAAGCTCTATCCGCTATCTGGAAATGTATCAGGAAATCATAGACTTATTTGCAGGTGGACTGGAAGGGCTTTCCCTGCATTCGCAGGGCATGATTGCCTTTCGGGATAAGATTTTTTCCATTTCAAAGGGAGAAGAATACGGGAATCTCCGCCAGGAGCTGGCAAAGACAGACATTCATTTTGGCGGCATCAAAAGTGTTACCATCGGCCTGAATCTGGATGAGACCCTCCGGGTGAAAGAAGCTGGAATCATTTCCATTCAGGAAAAGCCCTTTCACCCCGGCACCCTGATGGAAAAATTACTAAAAAAGAACCCTATGAATACCAATTCCCTGATTTCTCCCCTTTATCCTTTAACAAAAGGACTGCATGGGGAAGAATTAAAGGCACTGAATTACTCCATCCGTTCCTCCTTCAACACCATTTTCATGAAATCCATCCGGGATTTTGAACCGACGCTTCAGAAATATTTCAGCATAAACACTTCCTACTTTACTGCTCTGTTGGATGATATACGCTTTTTAACGGCAGGAGTGAAATTCATTCTCCACATGAAAGAAAAAGGCTTCCCCATGTGCCGTCCTCAAATAGCCGAAATGCAGGAAAAGAAATGTGAGTTGACGGGAGTCTACAATCCCATACTTGCCAGAAAGTCCATTGAACATTCCATTGTTTCAAACGATTTTACCTTTGATGAAAAAGGACGTTTCTATTTGGTCACAGGTCCGAATCATGGCGGCAAATCCATCTTTGCCTATTCGGTGGGAATGGCACAGGCTCTTTTTCAGCTTGGCCTTTTCGTTCCCGCAAAAAGCGCCCTTATGAGCCCGGTAACTGGTATTTTTACCCACTTTCCCTCCTCCGATGAAAATAATTATGGAAAGGGACGTTTAGAAAGCGAATGCGCTCGTTTGGGAACTATTATGAAACAGCTTACCGATACCGACCTGCTGCTGATGGATGAATCCTTTTCCAGCACAAGCGGTCTGGAAGCAGGCTATATCGCTTCTGAAGTACTGACAGGAATCGGCATTATCGGCTGCGGAGGTATTTTTGTTACCCATATTCACGACCTGCCCCAACAGCTTGATACTTATAATTCCCATTCTGAAAATATAGGGAAAATAGACAATCTGGTTGCTCTTATGGAAAGTAAGGCAGATGGCACCAGAAGCTACAAAATTGCCCGCACGACTCCAGAAGGATTGAGTTATGCCAAAGACATTGCCAGTCAGTACGGGCTGGATTTAGAAAGTATTTTAAAGACACAGAATTAGGAATGATTTGATTTCTTTACATATCCGATAAACTTATTTTGATATAATATCCGGAAAAAGGCTACGAGCCGGTCTATTACCGGCTCCGCCTCTTTCCCAAAATGCTCTTCCACAAGCTTTGAAATTTCAAAGACACTTCTTTTTCCATCCATTTGCTGCCATACAAAGCTTCCATACCGGTCTAAATCAATATGGCTGATTCTTGGCTTTTTAAATAATTTCTGGGCAATCCAATTGTAAAAGCCCCTATTCACCATATGAACCGTCACCTTTCCCTGCTTGTCCACATCCCATGTAAAAGCCGGATTGCAGACCGGAATCAAATCCATAAAATTCTTCTTTTTCTTCTTCACATGCTGCTCCTTTTACTTATCAAGCTTTTTGTTCTTTCGAAAACAGAATTTCCAGAGTGAAAATGTCAACAAAGCAAATGCTGCCAGTCCAATGATATTTCCAATGTTGGAATCTGCCAAAGCAGGCAGAAGATTTGGAAGAAAGCCTCCCAGCACATCTCCTACCGCCTCCTTTTCGGATACGGGTATAATAGCCAGAATTGCCAAAAGAATACCAACCAACCCTTCTCCTGCAATCAGCCCGGAACAATAAAGTACGCCATTTTCGGAAATATCTTTCTTTTTCTTTTCATCCATGCCTTTTTTCTTTTCTATGAACCATTTTACGATACCGCCCACCATCATAGGTGTGCTTAAGTGGATAGGCAGATAAAGTCCGATTGCAAAAGGAAGTACCGGAATTCCTAAAATTTCCACAACGATAGCAATAAATGCCCCGATTCCTACCAGTGTCCAGGGAAGATTGCCACCCATAACACCTTCCACAATCATCTTCATCAAAGTAGCCTGTGGTGCCGGAAGCTCTGTAGAACCATAGCCCCAAGCCGAATTCAATAAATACAATACGCCGCCGATTGCTATAGAAGCTGCAAATACACCAATTAACTCACCAATCTGCTGCCTTTTGGGTGTAGCGCCTAAAATATAGCCTGTTTTCAAATCCTGAGAGGTATCTCCTGCAATGGCTGCCACAATACAGATCACCCCGCCGATTGCTATAGCTGCCGTCATGCCTGCCTGTCCCACCATTCCGGTTGCCTTCAGGGCAAGGGATGAAACTAACAGAGTCGCAATCGTCATACCGGAAACCGGATTATTGCTGCTTCCTACAAGACCTACCATCCTTGAGGAAACCGTAGCAAAAAAGAAGCCGAAAATGACAATCAGAAATGCTCCGAATAAGTTAATGGGTATCACAGGCACAATCCAGATTGCAAGGATTAAAAGCAGTATACCGCCTAAAATAAACTTAATATCCAGATCCTGATTGGTACGCTCATCGGATTTCACTCCCTTTCCAAAGCCCTTCAAGGCATCCCGGAAGGTGGTTATAATCAATGGCAGGGATTTTATCAGGCTGATTACGCCTCCGCAGGCAACCGCACCTGCACCAATATATTTAATATAATTAGACCAGATTCCCATAGAACCTTTTGTTGCATACAATTCCGCCACACTGACATCTGCCGGAAATAACGTAATATTGCCGCCAAACAACACCATCAGGGGCATCAGAACGAACCAGCCCAGTATTCCTCCGCAAAATAAATAGGAAGAGATTTTCGGTCCGCATATATATCCCACTCCCAAAAGCGCCGGCAGTACATCCATGCCGATACCGGAACCCTTATATGCTGGAATTTCATAATGAACTTCACTGGGAAATACCTTTAATCCATCCGCTATAAACTTATAGGCTGCCGAAATGCCAAGACCTGCAAATACAGTGGAAGCCTTTGCACCGCCTTCCTCTCCTGCCACCAGCACTTCCGCACAGGCTTTTCCTTCCGGATATGGAAGGGTTCCATGCTCCTGAACAATCAACGCCTTTCTAAGAGGCACCATAAACAATATGCCAAGTGCCCCTCCGATAAAGGCTATTATCGCAATCTCAATCAGAGAGGGCGCTGCCGTCTTCCATTCATCCGCCCACAGAAACAATGCAGGCAGTGTAAAAATAGCTCCTGCCGCCACCGATTCTCCTGCAGACCCGATTGTCTGAACCATATTGTTTTCCAAAATAGAATCCTTTTTCAGAATCACCCGGATGATTCCCATGGAAATAACCGCCGCCGGAATGGAAGCCGACACGGTCATACCCACCCTGAGTCCCAGATATGCATTGGCTCCGCCAAAGACAACTGCCAGAAGGACTCCAAGTAAAATAGAAGTTACCGTAAATTCCGGCATTGTTTTATCTGCCGGTACAAATGGTTTAAAATCCTTGTTTTCGTTCATATTACCGCTCCTTTGTTTTCCTTAGTTACTTCACATTTTAACAAGTCCCTTTTCCTTTGTCTAGTGTTCTTTTTTGGGCATATGGATTTGTTTGGACGGGGACGTGGGAGCCGGCACAAAAACACAAATACTCAATCTGTTATCCACATATCTCGCACTTATAGTCCCATTTATCTGCTCAATCAGCGTTCGTGCAATGGCCAGTCCCAATCCTGTTGATTTTCTTGCGGATTCCACCGTATAAAAGCGGTCAAACATCTTTCCAACCTGTACCTCATTTAATCCTGCTGCTGTATTGGTAAAGGTAATTTCTCCTGTTTCCGATAAAGTAATATCTAAATCACCGTCACTATACTTCATTGCATTGCTTAAGAGATTGGAAAATATCCGGGATAAGATGAACGGTTCAAGATTTCGTACTACTTTGCTATCCGGCATTTGAATACGGGGAACAATGTTACGTTCATGGAAAGCCGTGTAAAATGCCGCAATGCTTTCTTCCAATATCCGGTTGACCACCACCGGCTCTCTTTCCCCATTCTCTCCTGTTGTCATGATCACCGAGTATCGGAACAACTCTTCCGTAAGCTGTTCCAATAGTTCGCTCCGGTTTCGGATTACCTCTATATAACGTTCCACGGTTTCGGATTTCTCTTCTTGTTCAAGCAAATCCAAATATCCGCAAATGGCAGTTAAGGGGGTGCGCAAGTCATGGGAGATATTCGTAACCGTATGTTTTAACTCCATATCTCCCTGCAAAAAACGATTTCGTTCCTTCCGAAGCTTCCGAAGCTGTGTATTTATGGCATTTGCTAAACTACGCATATACCTGTCATTTCCTGAAATATCAATCAAGGTATTTGTATTGGTCATGAGTCTGTCGGCAAAAGCTTCTCCAATTTCCCTGGCATCTTTTTGTAACAGATATATTTTCGCAAGTAAGACGGCAATTAGAAAAAGCAAACTGCCGATTATGACCCATAACCAAATTTCCATGATAAACTCCTTATTTTAAATTTTTTCTTTGGAAGAAAAACGTTCCACAGGCAGTTGTTACTATAATAATGGACAGAGAATACAAAGGCAGCCTTTCCGGATGTTCCGGATCCTGCCTTGCTATTTGCAGCATTTGACAACCCGGTAGAAAATCATATAGAAATTTATAAATTTCACGCTTTGTCCCTGTCAGGTAATTCGGATTTTTTATTTTCTTACCATACTCTTTTTGTATTTCACCCGATTCATCCATAAAAGTAACATCGTATTCATCATAATATTCCGGCTCCTGTAAACGGCTGGAAATCACCATTGCGCTCATCAGAAATACCAGCGAAATAATCATTGCCGCCACGCAGCCGCTTGCCTTGTTGTGTACCAACATACTTATAAGCAAAAAAAATGCACTTAATGCAATTAGCGTTATCATACTGATCAGTCCAAATAAAAAGAGGGGCCCAGTCGATGTTTCCATGCTGCCTCCAAAGGCAAAACCGATTCCAATGATCACTGCAAGATTCGTTATATACATGATGAGCAGGGCTGCCGTACAGACAATGAAATTAGAAACATATACCGAAATCCTTGTATGTCCCACCATAAGCTTGTTGCGAATCGTACCATCGCTATACTCCGTTCCAATAAACAATCCTATAAATACCGCTGCAACAATAGGCATAAACATACAATTAGAAAATAAAACATCATCAATGCGGGAATGCTGATTCTTTATGGATAGCGCTGCTATATACCCTATTCCCAGAGCATACACCATGCCAATCCAGAATATTGCGCTTTTTTTGAGCCTTGCAAAATTTGCTCTTAACAGCTTACTCATTACTTCCACCTCCTACAAGATTTACGTAATAGCTTTCCAGGCTTTCATCCTGTTCCTGCATGGAGATCACTTCGCAATGTTCTTTTGCAAGTTCTGAGACAATCTGTGAAACATTCAATTTGGCAAATACATCAGCCTGTGTTTGAGACAGTATCTTATAATCAATCTGCATTTTATCAAGTACCCGGGAAAGTGCCTTTGTATCGCTAACTTTCATTCGGACACACTTTCTACAGGCTGCCTCTAACTCCGTGGCACTCATTTCCTTTACAATATGTCCGTTATCAATAAACCCGTAATGTGTGGCAAATTTAGAAAGCTCATCTAAAATATGGCTTGAAATCAAAACCGTAATCTGCTGCTCACGGTTTAACTTCAATATCAACTCACGAATTTCAATAATGCCTTGAGGGTCAAGACCGTTTACAGGCTCATCTAACACTAAGAAATCAGGATCACCTGCAAGTGCTATGGCAATTCCCAGTCTTTGACGCATGCCAAGAGAAAAGTTCCTGGCTTTCTTCTTTCCCGTTCCTTCAAGCCCTACCAGTTTAAGAATATCATTTACTCCTTCAAAAGACGGAAGGCCCAGGATACGATATTGCTGTTTCAGATTGTCCTCTGCCGTCATATCCATATAAATAGACGGAGTTTCCACAACAGCTCCCATTCTCCTACGTGATTTTGTCACCGACTTATCGGTATTTTTCCTGCCATACAACGTATAATCACCGGATGTTGGCTCCTGCAGTCCGCAAATCAAACGAATAAGCGTCGTTTTGCCAGCACCATTTTTTCCAACGAAACCATAAATGGCTCCCTTGGGAACATTCATAGATAGTCCATTTAGTGCCTTGAAATGTCTATAGCTTTTGCTCAAAGCATTTGCTTGTAGAACATAATCCATAAACCTAAACCTCCTTTTTTGTGATACTGACATTTTATCAAGCAGGCATAAAGGAAACGGTAAAGAAACTGGTAAAGAAATCGTAAAGATTATTCTGCCCTCAGCTTAAAACCTATGCCCCAGACTGCCTCTATATAATCTTTACCGTTTATTTCACGAAGCTTCTTTCTTAAGTTACTTATATGCATTTTCAAGGAGCCTTCCGTACAGTCCGGAGTTTCCTCACTGATTTTCTCTAAAAGCAGGGATTTGGTAATTACCTGTGTAGGATTCTGCATGAGTATTTTTAAAATAGTATATTCTGTTCTTGTAATTTTTACCTGACCGGCTCCTATCCTCACCATATGGGAATCCATATCCATTGTCATATCCTGAAAGGTTAATGTGCCAGCCGTACCTATAGCGGAAGTATTTCGAAGCTGTACAGCAATTCGAGCCAAAAGTTCTTTGGCGTGAAATGGTTTTGTAACATAATCCACAGCTCCGCCAAGTAACAGCTCCACTTTGCTGTCAACATCCACCTTTGCACTGACTACAATCACAGGAATTCCTTTTATCTTAGGAAGTACCTCTTCACCCTTTAGCCCCGGCAGCATCAAATCAAGCAATACAAGGTCTGGCTTTGACTGTGAAAGGAGCAATAATGCTTCCGTACCGGAATATGCCCGTAAAATGCCATATCCTTCTTTGCCTAACATTTCTTCCAGCATATTTCCAATGTGTATATCATCATCAATAATCAGGATTCTTTTCATTTCTCTGCCCCTTTCCTTTACTTCTTTATTGTATATGGTTAGATGAATGCTGGCAACTGTTTTAGCTTTTACGAATAGCACACTAAATCTGTTGCACCCCTTCCTTTAATGAATGTAACAAAAATCTGATTGACAATTTTCTATGCCCAATGTAGTATTAAAAAGTATGCGATACTTAACAATTATTCAATATGAATGAGGGAAAGACATGAAAAGAAAAACATTAAAATTATTTGCAGGCATGCTTAGTATGACTGTTCTATTATCGATAACAGCCTGCGGTTCTTTAGACGAGACAAAAAAGGCGTCGGTTACTTCAATTACAGAATACGCAGGCGATGAAACGGAAGCCGAAACAAAGACTGAAACTGAATCCACAGAAAACGAAGCGCAGGCAAAAGCTGAATCACAGGATAGGACCGAAAAACAGGCAGAAACTAAGCCGCAGGATAAGACTGAAAAACAGGCAGAAACCGAGCCGCAGGATAAGGCTGACAAACAGGCAGAAGCCGAGCCGCAGGATAAGGCTGACAAACAGGCAGAAGCCGAGCCGCAGGATAAGGCTGAAACTCAATCCAAAATGGAAACACAGACTGAGCCTGAAAAAGAAAAAACAAAAGATACTGAAGGCGGAACAGCCGATAACGCTAAACAATATGAAACACTTGAAGATTACTTTAAGGATCCGGAAACAAAGAATGCTTTTGATAAGCAGATTGCAGTTTCTTCATCAGACGATCTTACCATATCATATGATGTAAAAGGCAATGAGCTTGCTTGTGTAATTAAGTTTGCCAACAATTCTATAATTGGTGCAAATGTTGATGATATAAAAGCAGCACTTGATGCAGGATTAGAAGCTCAGGCAGATAGCTTTAAGGAACTGGCAAAAAAATTGGATGAAACTATTGGAAAAGAAAGAGCTTGTACAATTATTGTAAGATATACTGATTCAGATGGTAACGTGTTTGCAGAAAAGGCTTTCAAGGCTGATTAAATATTGTCACTCTATTAAATTGAGCGGAAGTAAATTCCTTTGCATTAAGGAATTTACTTCCGCTCACACAACTACTTATGCAGTTTGTCAAACGTAAGAACCCACTCATAGCTGGCAAATTAAGAAATGGGATTAATGCCTTATAGGTAATCCGTTTCTTATATCTCCCTAATTAGACTTGTATGAATCCTTATAAATATATAAAAACAAAAAGCCCAACTCTGTTCTAATTGCACATAAGAGTTGAGCTTAAAAAATAATAGTGCCGGCGACCGGAATCGAACCGGTACGATGTTGCCACCACAGGATTTTAAGTCCTGCGCGTCTGCCAGTTCCGCCACGCCGGCA
>JAAVAC010000052.1 GCA_014804265.1 Lachnospiraceae bacterium
CGCAACAGTGCTAAGCTCGAAAGTACCTCGCTAAGCGCTGGCGTTTTTATAAGGGCTCCTTTAGAAAATATGCTCAGCGCGGAGCCCGTCCCAATGCCTGCGGTGAAAGCCTCTGATTGAAAATGGATTTCCGTAATGAGGAAAGGAGCCTTTTATGATACAGCATACGGACCACTTTCATGGCAGTGATTTAGAAAAGATCGAAACTGCCACGGGAATTAAAAAAGAAGAAATTATCAGCTTCAGCGCCAATGTAAATCCTCTGGGGCTGTCCGACCGGCTGAAACATTTTCTGGCAGAGCATTTGGATGTGATCACTTCTTATCCAGACAGGGAATATACCCGGCTAAGAAAGGCCATCGGGGATTACATCCACTGTAATCCGGATCATATTATTGTGGGAAATGGCGCTACAGAATTGATTTCCCTGTTTTTAAGCGCATTAAATCCGAAAAAGGCCCTAATCATCGGTCCTACCTATTCCGAATATGAAAGAGAGATTTCTTTGTCAGGGGGAACGGTCCATTATTACTTTACAAAAGCAGAAGAGGGATTCAGACTGGATGTCTCTGATTTCCTGCTGGAAATGAAACAAGGCTATGATCTGGTGATCTTATGCAATCCTAACAATCCTACCTCCACCACTCTTACCGTAGAAGAATTAACCCTTCTGTTATCGGAGTCAGGCAGGCAAAAGGGGTGTCTGATGGTAGATGAAACCTATGTGGAGTTTGTAGAAAATGAGGCTGAGGTTTCTGCGGTTCCACTGGTCGAGCAGTTCGATAATCTTATCGTACTAAGGGGCACTTCTAAATTTTTTGCTTCTCCCGGATTGCGCCTGGGCTATGGAATTACCAAAAACCGCCATCTCCTGTCTTTGATAACGGAACAAAAAAATCCCTGGACCATTAATTCCATTGCAGAACTGGCAGGCTGCTTTATGTTCCAGGATCAGGATTTTATGGAAGCATCCAGAAACCTTATGAAACAAGAACGGGATTTTGTATGCCGGGCTCTTGCCTGTATAAATGGTCTTACCGTATTTCCCACTACCTGCAATTTTGTACTTGTAAAAATCGAAAAAGAAGGCAAAGATGCGGATATGCTTTTTGAATACTGTATCAAAAAGAAAATGATGATCCGCAACTGCTCTTCCTTTCCTACACTAAACAACCAGTATTTTCGCATATGTTTCATGGAACATCAGGATAATCTGGCATTGATAGGGGCCATAAAAGAGGCTATGGTCTAAGCTTTCATTTTGTAGGGCTTCAGGGTTTCCTGAAGCTCCTTATAATATGCTAACAGTTCCGGATTATACTTATGTATGGATGTCATATCTCCAAGCTTTCCATACTTTTCCAGCCGTTCCGCCATATCCCCAAGTTCAAAAGCGCCCACCATTCTGGATGTACCCTTTAGTCCATGTACTTCAACCGTATAGTCCCTTAGATTTTCTTCCGCCTCATACCGTATCAGCTTTTCATACTTTTCCTCAATCCCATCGTAATAATCAGATAAGGTTTCCATGTACAGCTCCTTATCCCCTATCATTTCTATAGCCGACCTGCTATCGATTCCTTTGATCTCCATATCCCAGTCCATGGAAGCTTTCTGGGCAAATTCCCTTTCCTCAAGCGCCGTTGCTTCCTCCAGCGAAAGCACCTTTTCCTTAGGAAGCCATTTCCTCAGCTTCTGGCTTACATCGGTCATCTCCAGAGGTTTTGCAAGAAAGTCGTTCAACCCTTCCTTTAGGAAATATTCCTCTACTCCACTGACCACATTGGCGGTAAAGGCAATAATCGGCAGCTTCTTATAGTATTCCCCTTCTAACTTCCGGATCATATGGGCTGCTTCAATTCCGTCCAGTTCCGGCATCATATGATCCATGAAAATCAGGTCGTAATGATTCGTCTTAACTAACTGTAGAGCTTCCCATCCGTTTGTGCACACGTCCACGAGCATTCGGAAAGGCTGCAGAATTCCTTTTGTAACTTTCAAATTTACCACATTATCGTCCACAATGAGCACCCTTGCCTTTGGGGCAGCAAACTGAATGGTTGATTCCCTGTCTAAATGCAGCTTTTTTACCAGCTCTTCATGATTAAAGACAGCAGCCACCGAGAGGCAGTATAAAGGTTTTTTTAATACCCTGAACCATGTGTCTTCTTCTGCCGTGTAATGCAGATTGCTTACCAGAATACATTCCGTTTCTTTTGTACTCTCCAGCATATTCTGCACCATTTCCGAAAAGCATTCCTGTTCGATAAAGATATAGTCATAATGATTCGGCAGCAGATTCATCAGCTGTTCTATCCGATTGCACTCCTTGTAGCTTATTTTCATCTGCATCATCAAATGATAAAATGCACTTTTTACATAATGGTTATAGAAAAATCCCAATACCTTTATCTGCTTTTCTTCCTTAATCCTTGCGGATGGCACATCATCCACCACCTTTTGAGGAATCATAAAATGGAATTCGCTGCCCCTTTCATACTCGCTTTCCACCATAAGGCTTCCACCCATAAGCTCTATCATCTGCTTGGATATGGCAAGTCCCAGGCCGCTTCCCTCCATCTTCCTATTCCTTTTCGTATCTACCTGCTGGAAGGAATCAAAAAGCTTTTCCATGTCTTCCTTGCGTATACCGATTCCCGTATCCTTTACACTGACATACAAATCGATTCCTTCTTTTGTCCTATAATAATTGATCCGCAGGATTACCGCTCCTTCTTTTGTAAACTTCACTGCATTTCCCGCAAGGTTCAGAATTACCTGCTTTAAGCGCAGATCATCCCCCCAAAGCTTACGCGGGATGGCCGGGTCCACCTCCAGAATCAATTCCACATCCTTATTCCCGATACGGGTATTGATAATATTGGTTACATCATTTACAAGAGACATAATTTCATATTCTGTTTCCACCAGCTCCAGCTTGCCGGATTCCACCTTGGAAAAGTCCAGGATATCATTGATGATGGAAAGCAGGCTGTTGCCTGATGCCCTGATCTGATACAAATATTCCTTTTCTTCTTTTGGAATATCCCCCCGGATTGCCATTTCCGCCATACCGATAATGGCATTCATAGGGGTTCTGATTTCATGGGACATATTGGCCAGGAAGTTGGACTTTACCTCTACTGCCCTGGCTGCCTCTTCTGTTTTCTCCTCCATGGCTCTTCTATACTTTTCACTACCCTGAACAAGCATCAGCAGACTGATATTTCCAATGGCATAAATAGCAAGATAAACAAAATACAGGGCAATAGGCATCAATTTTCTTATTATGTCCCCAAAAACAAGAGGAATAGAAATCAAAATACAGGAAGTCACAAAAAGATATTCTATGAACAGAGATGGAATGACAAACATGGATATCAGTACTGCCGTTGCCATAAATACAAAAGTAATCATACTAATCGTGTCTTGATAATAGCCAAGGAAACAGCTGGAAACAATAACAGAAATGTAAAACCACCGGATAACCAGATGCTCCCTGTTTGATGCAGCAAAAACCAGACAGGAAAACAAAAACGGAATAAATGCCAGGCACATAAACCATGCCATATCCGTTCCGCTGTTATAAAAACTATAAATAATATGAATCACAATATAGACAAAATATTCAAATAAAGCCAGTTGCATGTTTTTCTTAAAGGGCAGCATGGGGATTCCTTCCTTTTGCAAATAGTTTTCTCATTGGCACATATTATTTTATCATGTTTTTTTCACAAAAAAAAGCCCACGCAAATACAATGGGCTTTTTTTGATTTCTCAAGTACCCGGTTCTGCAATGCGGCTTACTCCCACAAATATCTCTGAGATTTCATACCATGTGGAATAATCCACTTCTCCAGTCTGGGGAAGCTTGAAAATCTGCTGGAATTTCTTTACTGCTTCCGAAGTAGCATTGCCGTAAACCCCATCCGCTGTGATTTTCGGTATGGCAGGGTAATTCTGCCCGATGCGGTTTAGCTGTTCCTGCATCTGCTGTACCTTGCTTCCGGAGGAACCGATGGTGAGCACATATCCCGGCCAGGAGGAAGGCACTCCGGATATGGCTTCTGTGCTGTTGATATACATATCATTCCCAAAATAATAACGGATGATCTCAATGGCTGAATATCCTTCATCTCCCAGATAATTAGAACCCCATTGGGAAAGCCCGTCGCAGGTCACTCTTTTACCATCGCAATAGGATGTGAAGATAGGCTGTCTTACTCCCGGTCTTGACAAATAATTGTTAAATATGGAATCCACGATCCGGTCCACGTTTTCGTATATGTTCCTGCCATATATCCACTTCTGGTCATATGCCGTGGAAGAAGTAATCGTAAAGTCATAGCCCTGGTTCCGATACCATTCCGTATATACTCGGTTCAGGGTAAAAGACAAGATGCACAGCGTATTGGCATAGATTGCCGCCTCACTCCATGTAGCATAAATTTCCGAAGACACCACATTTTTAATATAATCCTTATATCGGACATAATAATTAGGCGCACTGGAATCGGATGGCACACCATCATGCACTACCACATATTCCGGTATCACCACTCTGCTCAATACAATCTCACCGGATTCATCCATAGGCTTGATTTCATCCTCCTGAATTTTAGGAGGATAATCCCCATATAAAGTATGATCCGGAATTACTACCGTATCCTTTACTTCTCCCGGATCCTCTACCGGATTCATCTTTACATTCTGCAAAGCAATGGTATCTGCCAGCACTTCCGTCCCGGATATAGAAACATCCTCATATCCATCTGCCGACACCTCCAGGTCGTATTCCGCATAAGGCTGGATTTCTCCCGGTTCCAGGCTCAGCTCAATGGGCGGTGCAGGCAGCTCAATATTATCCGTCTGCCCGCTTTCATTGGTAGTGAACTCCCCGATTTCCAGCTCCGGCTGCCCCGTAATGGTAATCTTAATACGTGCGTTTCGTATAGGAATCAGTCCGATTCCGCTAATGACACTGATAGCAAGCATTCCGTGGTTAGGACTTTCTAACTGCCCTTCCGTTACCTGTGCCTGTTCCACTTTTATCTTTTTTTCCATAAAAAAACCTTTGCATTTTTCTTTATTCTATGCAAAGGTTTTTCCGGTTGTGAATGATGCTGCCTCCAGGGGGCAGTTCTTATTCTAAATTCAATTTATTTTTCATAATATAATTGCTACCCGCATACATTCCTGCATCTGCCGCAAAGAGCAGAATCGCAACTAAAAGTAAAATAGCAAACCACAGGCCTTCCGTCATATGCTCTATATTCGTATTGATTACTACCAGATTAAAGCCAACCTGAAGAATGCTTCCAAGCATCTGCAGCACCACCTGCATTCCCATATAAATACCAATAGAAGAAATTAATTTGTGGTTCTTGGATAATTGCCCCAGACTGATTGCCAGATACCCGAACATAATGGAGAAAATCTGGAGGCCAATTACAATAAGCACTAACACAAGAAGAATAAGCACATGAATCGGCTTGAGATCCAAATCACTAAAATCCAGCTCCAGCAGTATTGCCTTGAATATATTGATATCTTCTATTCCCCCCACCAGACCGTTGACCAGCAGCAAAATAGATATCATCATTACAAATCCACTGATCAGCTGCCAGAGATACATGACGAATGCCTTGGACAAAATCAGCTGACGGGACGTAACCGGAAGGGTATGCATCAAATATCCCTGATCCGTATACATATTCCTATAAAACCGTAACAAAAAATACAAATTCGTTGCAAATCCCAGTGCCAGAATCGCAAAATAATATAACATAAAATAACTGATATAAATGCTGGCGTACCATGCATTTTTATCCATTGCCTCAACCCAGTTTCCGTTAGAAAGGGCACAGATGCCGATTATGGTAAACACCAGCACAATCACATTGAACAAAGTTACCAGCTTCCAGCTGTCCTTCCACTCATGGACGAATAATTTCTTTAACATGCAAACACCTCCCTGAAATACTGATCCACACTTTTTCCCTGCTGCTCCCTGATATTTTCCACCGTAGTCTGCAGGGTGATCTGTCCATCCCTGATAAATACCACTTCATCCAGAATGCTTTCAATATCGGAAATCAAGTGTGTACAAATCAGTAAAGTAGCCGCAGGATTGAAGTTGGCAATGATGGTTCTTAATATATAATCTCTTGCCGCCGGATCCACGCCTGCAATGGGCTCGTCCAAAATATAAAGCTCCGCATCCCGGCTCATTACCAAAATAAGCTGTACCTTTTCCTTAGTCCCCTTGGACAGGTTTTTCAACCTTGCCCCGGATTCGATATGAAGGGCTTCTAACATGGCATAAGCTCTGTCTTTTCTGAAGTCCTCATAAAAATCAGCAAAAAATTCCACAATATCCTTCACAGTTCGTTGAGCCTCTAAATAGGTACGCTCCGGAAGGTATGATATCCTTGCCTTGGATTCCGGTCCCGGAAGAATTCCATTAATCAGAACCTCTCCATTTGTAGGCTTCAACAATCCATTCATCATTTTAATCAAGGTAGTCTTACCACTTCCGTTAGGACCAAGCAGTCCGATAATATGTCCTTTTTCCAAAGTCAGATTCAAATTATAAACTGCCGGTCTTCCATTGACATAGCATTTTGTTACATTTCTGCATTCCACTAACGAACTCATCTTCATCCCTCCTAATTACTTTTCTCTAAAATTTCCAATATTTCCTTTTTCTCAAAACCTAATTCTCTCATCTTTTCTAAAAACCGCTCTATCTGTTCCCTGGCCAGGTCTTTTTTAATTGAATCAATCATCTCTTCATTCTCCGTTACAATTCTTCCACTTGTTCGCTGCGTAATAATCAAGCCGCTTCTTTCTAATTCACCAAAAGCCTTTTGCATCGTATTGGGATTGACTCCGGCAATTGCAGCAAGCTCTCTTACACTTGGCAGTTTGTCTCCTGCCTTATACATACCGGATACAATCTGCAGCTGAATCCTTTCTACGATCTGCGCATAAATAGGTCTGTCATTTTCCAAATTCCATGCCATACAACTTCTCCTTTCTGCATTATTGTATCAATCACTTAATACAATAATACGTTATTTTCGGAAATTGTCAATAGTTTTTTCAAGAAAAGCTGTGAAAAATTTAAAAAACTTTTCACAGCTTCTTTCCATCTGTTATCCTTTTTATTATGAATCTATGCTTCAACCACTTTAATCCAGCCTTTTGGAGCTTCTATGCGCCCCATCTGGATACCTGTTAAAGTATCATATAATTTCTGGGTAACTTCACCCATTTTATCCATTCCACTCGGGAAACAAATTTCCTTCCCATGATCTACCACCTTGCCCACCGGTGAAATCACTGCTGCTGTACCACAAAGACCGCATTCGGCAAAGTCTTTTATTTCATCAAGGTAAACTTCCCTTTCTTCCACTTCCAGACCAAGATAATCCTTTGCAACCGTCATGAGGGACCGGCGGGTAATGGACGGGAGGATGCTGTCTGATTTAGGGGTTACTACTTTGCCGTCTTTTGTGACGAACAGGAAATTGGCTCCTCCTGTTTCCTCCACCTTTCTGCGGGTAGCCGCATCCAGATACATATTTTCATCAAATCCGTTTTGATGAGCCGTAACAATGGCATGAAGGCTCATGGCATAGTTCAGTCCGGCCTTGATATTTCCGGTTCCCTTAGGCGCTGCCCTGTCAAAGTCACTGACACAGATAGTAAGCGGCTTTACGCCTCCCTTAAAATAAGGCCCTACCGGTGTTGCAAACACTCTGAACTGGTACTCATCGGCAGGCTTTACGCCGATTACCGCATTGCTTCCAAACATAAACGGCCGAAGGTATAAAGTGGCTCCCGAACCATAAGGAGGAACATACGCTTTATTGGCTTCCACTACTTTTACCACTGCATCCACGAAACGTTCTTCCGGAAATATGGGCATTTCCAGCCTTTTAGCAGAATCAATCATACGCTTTGCATTCAAATCCGGCCGAAAGATCACAATCTGTCCTTTTTCCGTTGTATATGCTTTCATGCCTTCAAAAATCGTCTGGGCATATTGCAATACACATGCGCACTCACTAATGGTCACATTGGTATCCTCTGTAAGCATTCCTTCATCCCATGCGCCGTCTTTGTAATTGGAAACGTATCTTTTTTCGGTCTCTATGTAGCCAAATCCAAGATTTTCCCAATCAATATTTTTCTTTTCCATAACTTTTGTCACTCCCATCTAAGTTAGCAGCCAGTTCCTGCCTCATTGCACTGTATTATAGCACTGTTTGTATTGTATTTCAACTTTGAGGGGGAAGAAATTGTTTTTTTCTGTCATTGGGGGGATTTTGGATAAGAGGACGTGGGAGCCGGTATGGATAGGATAGTCTTATGGGCACGCTCTCGCTCTGCAAAGGCGCAGCGGTACTAACGCATCAAAATACGATGCGTAAGGACCGGCGACTTTGCCAAGGCCCAAAAGACTATCCTATCCATACCGGCTCCCACTGTATATCGAAAGGCCATTCGTCCTTTGGGAAAAGGTTCGATATGCGAAAGAAACAGGCAATATATAGCGTATATAGTCAAAACATATATAGCAAAAAGTGGTGGCTGAAACGAAACAGCAACAGAGAGATGAGAGCGGATTCCATGCATTGTTTTTGATGGCGATTTTCCTTAACAGCCTGTTCACTACCCAGGGGAAAATGGCCATGGACGGCCATTTTAGGCATATTGCGCCATGGAGGGCGCTATATGCCGACCCGGACGGTACCAACACCTGAAATCAGGCTGCTTAGGAAAATCGTCATCAAAAACACCGCATGGAATCCGCTCTCATCTCTCTGTTGCGTCCGCTCAGCCCAAACCATTCTCTTTTTTATATTCGCTCATACGTAGCAAACACATACTCCAAATCGAAATAAGTCTGTTCTTCACTTTCTTCCGTCTGCTTCCATTCCGGCGATTCGTCCAGATTGGGAAAATAGGCATCTGCTTCATAGCTGTGATTTACTTTTGTCACATGTGCCTTGTTGCAATAAGGGAGGAGCTGGCGGTAGATGCTTTCCCCGCCCACTACATATATGTCATCCTCCTTATATTTCTTTAATTCCTCAAACAGTTCCTCCATAGAATGGAGAATAGTTGCACCATTTACTTTATAAGTCCGGTCTGTGGTAAGGACGATATTGGTGCGTCCCGCAAGGGGCTGTGACTGGGGGAAGCTTTCCAGTGTATTCCGCCCCATCACGATTACCTTTCCCATGGTCTGTGACCGGAAAAACTTCATGTCATTGGGAATCCGCACAAGCAGCTTATTCTTCAGTCCGATTCCCCAGTTGCTGCCTACATTTACAATCAATCGCATTCTCTCTACCTCCATACTTCTAAACAGCAATGGGAATTCCCGTAATCTGCTCTCCCGTCACATAATTTTCCAGCTTTACATCATTTCTGGTAAACTGGTAAAAATCCTTAATATCCGGATTCAGCCAGAATGCAGGTGCATCATAGCCCGGTCTTTTTATCAGTTCTTCAATGACAGGGACATGCCTGTCATAAATATGGGCATCTGCAATCACATGGATAAATTCCCCTACATGCATATCGCATACCTGGGCAAGCATATGAATCAAAACGGCATATTGCACCACATTCCAGTTGTTTGCAGCTAACACATCCTGGGATCGCTGGTTCAAAACAGCATTCAGGGTAAGTTTATCCTCATCTTTTCTCTGAGTCACATTAAAGGTCATGCTGTAAGCGCAGGGATACAGGTTCATTTCATGCAGATCCTGATGCACATAAATATTGGTCATGATCCTGCGGCTGAAGGGATTATTCTTCAAATCATAGATGACCCGGTCCACCTGATCCATCATACCCTCCTTGTACTGGTGCTTTATGCCCATCTGATAGCCATATGCCTTTCCGATAGAGCCATCTTCGTCCGCCCACGCATCCCATATGCGGCTGTGCAGGTCATGGACATTATTGGACTTTTTCTGCCAGATCCAAAGCATTTCATCTGTAGCGCTTTTTAACGCTGTCTTCCGAAGTGTCAGAATAGGAAATTCCTTTCGAAGGTCATAACGATTCACTACTCCAAATTTCTTTATCGTATAAGCCGGTGTTCCATCCTCCCACTTTGGCCTTACCTTTTCTCCTTCCGTGCTTGTGCCGTTTTCCAGAATATCCCTGCACATCTTAATAAATATTTCATCTGCAATGCTCATGCCTTACCTCTTTCTTGTCCCCATATTTTCCTTTATCTGTCCCACTTGTCGCAAAGGGAATTGATCTGGTCCGCAAATTTTGCCAGATCTTTATTGGCACCGCCTTCGTTTTTCTGAATGACCGCCATAAGCCTTTGCCCTGCTGCCACAAGCCTTGCAAATACATCTGAAATATGGCCAGCCTTCTTCTTGATCCGCACTGGGGAAGCTGCATATTCTATCGTATTGGCAGCCAGATCCACTCTTGTGCCGCTGTAAGGCGCATAAGCGGAAAATCCATGCTCTTTTTCCAGACACTCCGTAAATGCCGTACACACACTATCTTCTCCATGGACCACAAATATTCGTTCCGGTTTTTCCCGAAACCCCTTGACCCAGTCTAACAATCCATTCTTATCCGCATGTCCGGACATGCCTGCCAGCCGCTCTATATGGGCTTTGACGCCAATGGTCTCTCCAAATAACTTTACCTGATCCACACCATCGTTCAACATACGTCCCAAGGTGCCTACTGCCTGATATCCTACAAACAAAATCGTACATTCCGGCCTCCATAAGTTATGTTTTAAATGATGACGGATTCGTCCCGCCTCACACATGCCGGAAGCCGATATGATGACTTTTGGTGTATCATCAAAGTTAATCGCCTTAGACTCATCACTTGTAATCGTCAGGCGCAGCCCCGGAAAGCTGATTGGATTGATTCCCTGCTTTACAAGCTCCATAGCCTCTTCATCAAAACAGTTATAAATATTCTTATGAAAAATCCCGGTAGCCTCTACTGCCAGCGGGCTATCCACATATACCGGAAAATCAGGATGCCCTTCCACCATGCCTTCCGTCTTTATCTTTCGCAGGAAATAAAGCATCTCCTGGGTTCTTCCCACCGCAAAAGAAGGGATTACCACGTTGCCTCCCCTATCAAAGGTATCCTTCAAAATACGGGTAAGTTCAGCCACATAATCCAGCCTTCTCTCTCCATGAAGCCTGTCGCCATAGGTGGATTCCATTATGACATAATCTGCTTCCTCTGTCTTTTTCGGATCTTTAATCAGAGGCTGGTCATAATTGCCGATATCTCCTGAAAATACCAGCTTCTTTTCAATTCCATTTTCCGAAAGCCAGACTTCTATGCTGGACGATCCAAGCAGATGTCCAATATCCGTAAATCTGATTTTTATTCCCGGACATAATTCTATCAGACTATCATAATGGCACGGAACAATCCTCTTAATGACTCCATCCGCATCTTCCATCGTATAAACGGGCTCTATCTCACTAATGCCCGCATGCCTCTTTGCCTTACGGTTCTTCCATTCCGCCTCCTGCATTTGTATATGGGCACAATCCCTTAACATAATGCTGCACAGATCCGCCGTGGCATCCGTCATGAATACCTGCCCTCTGAAACCTCTGGAATATAAAAGAGGAAGCATTCCCGAATGATCCACATGGGCATGGGTCAGAAGCACATAATCAATCTGCGCTTCATCCACAGGCAATGGCACATTCTCAAATACATTCATCCCCTGCTCCATTCCATAATCCACTAAAATATGCTTGCCACAGGCATTTAAATAGTGGCAGCTTCCTGTTACCTCATGATCCGCCCCAATAAAAGTAAGTTTCATAGTATCCCTCCAATTTGCATATCACCCGATTTATATTCTATTTTACCATAAACAGTAAAAATATTCTATGTGTTTAGACAGAAAGTGTTCAGAAATCCGGATGCTTTCTCCGATATAAATAAATTTTTTTATTTTTTTCAAAAAAAGTGATTGACAACCAACAGCTTATATGGTAAAGTACTACTTGCGTGTGGAACACATCCCACTGCAACAAGATATGCGCGAGTGGCTCAGCGGTGGAGCACCTCCTTGCCAAGGAGGGGGTCGCGGGTTCGATCCCCGTCTCGCGCTTTTGAAAAAGGTTTAAATGTTTAGATTATCTAAAGATTTAAGCCTTTTTTGTTATGACAGCCCCTTAATACAAGCCCCGGATTTTTAATAGAGAAAGCAGGATAGATTCATGAAGGAGACCCACAACAGCATCCCGGAAAAATATCAATTCTTAAACAGCAGCACTTTAAAAATAATTGCCATGTTCACAATGCTTTTAGACCATATCGGTGCAGCAGTCCTCTATTACCTTCCCGGCTGTACTGCTAAAAGCCAGATCCCTTTATGGCAGGGCTGCCCCATCATGCTGTATGACTTTTACCGGATATTGCGGAATACAGGCAGGATTGCATTCCCCATTTACTGTTTTTTACTGGTAGAAGGTTTTTTTCATACAACAAGCAAAAAGAAATATGCCTTCCGGCTTTTTCTCTTTGCCCTTATCTCCGAACTGCCTTTTAACCTTGCTTTTCTAAATGCTCCCTTTTCCTTTCAAATGCAAAATGTATTTTGGACGCTTCTCTTTGGCCTTCTTTGCATGATGGCACTGGAAAAGCAGAAACAGACTGCTTGTTCTTTTGGACTGGCTCCTAATATCCAAATATCCAACAATCTGTTCATCATACTTTTTTTTATCGGACTGGCCACTCTTTTCAAAACCGATTATTATGGTATCGGCATCATTTTAATTATTATTTTTTATTATTATCACAACAATCGAAAAATGGCCTGCATCATTGGATACTTAAGCTTCCTGTGGGAACCTTTCTGCTTTCCAGCCTTTTTCTGCTTTCCTTTCTACAATGGAAAAAAAGGACTTTCCGTAAAATACCTGTTCTATGCCTTTTATCCGCTTCATTTATTGCTTTTATACTTGCTCAGGCTATATCTGATTCGATAGTCGAAACGGCAGCGCTGGTCGGACTCCCTTTCTGACCAGCGCTGCCGTTTTTATTTCCCTATCTTTTACAAACCGCTTCCACTGTCGGTTCCATCCGGGACTACTGTCCTGCCTCCATTTCTTCTGTTCCCTCTACTCCTTCACCTGTCTGGGAGTCTTCCAGCACCGCGTTATAATCCACTGAATTTTTGTATTTCAGCATAAAAATCCGATACAAGGATTCATCCAGTCTCTCCTCTGTAATATCGCCCGCCTCTACAGCTGCCAAAACACCCGCATAAGCTTTTTTAAAATCAGCAGGCGCCACTATCATATCCGCACCGGCCTGTATCGCCATAACCGCCGCATCAGCATGTTTATAATATTTTATGATTGCCGCCTTATTCATATAATCCGTAACGATAATACCCTGGTAGTTCAATTCATTTCTAAGCATATCTGTAATGAATGCCTGCGAAAGGGATGCAGGTGTATTATCTCCTGTTATTTCAGGCATGGACACATGGGATACCATCAAAAACGGAACCTTTTCCTCAACCGCCATCTTTACCATCTCGTATTCACATTTTTCCAAATCCTCTTTCGTACGTTTAGAAACACCGCGGCCACGATTCGTATCGGTAGTCACATCATTATGTCCCGGAAAGTATTTGAGGCATCCATACACGGACTGATCGCTCAGTCCCTTTAGCATATTTTTTGTTAAAGAAACATTAGTCGCCACATCACTTCCATAGGTTCTGGAAGCTATAAAAGCATTATTGGCAGCCGCAACATCTGAAACCGGTGCAAAATTCACATTCACTCCAAGTCCCGATAATGTAGTAGCCATGGATATACCAGTGCTGTAAGCTCCTGCTATTCCTGACGTTTGCCCAATTTCCTGTTGGCTCAGCACAGGCTCCTCAATCAAACCGCTGGAAAACAAAGGTCCTGTTTCTCCCCCCTCATCCGCCAATGCTATGAACAATTCATATTTGCTAAATGTCTTCGTATTATAAATCATTTCCTTAAACTGAGCTGCGTCCTGAATATTTTTTGCCTCATACAGAATGCCTCCTACCGGGTAATTCAGCAACGCATTGCTTGTACTGCTGCCTGCAACAACTACAGTTTTTACTCCCGTAATCGATTCCGGTGTGGCAATAAACATTCCCGCCACCTTTTCCTCAATCGTCATGCTGTCAATGAAAGAACCTACATAATTGCGGAGAACTTCTTCCTTCATTTCTTCCGTAGTGGGTTCCTCTTTTTCGTTTTCATTTGCTTCTGCAATCTGTGCCGCCAGATCCGAACCGCCTTTTTCGATATCATCATCTCCAGAAACAGTGGACTCCGTTTCCGTATTATTTTTATCACCCTTTTCAGAAGCTTGTTCCGTCTTACTATCATTCACTTTTTTAATCACGAATCCCACACCACTGCAAATGCCTGCTATCACTAAAACAAGCACAAGAACACCTGCTGCCAGAATGCCATATGCCTGTAATTGGGCTTTTTTCCTCTTTTTCCTGCGAGTCTCTTCTTTTGATACTCCTTCTGATTGCTTATGAAACATAGCTTAGCACCTCCAAGGTCATTTTAACACAAAGTACTAGCGGGTATCAATCTATTTCGACCAATACCCGCTTCTAAACTTCCTGATCCATTGGACCAACCTCCATATTCTGTTCTCCTCTTTCCATCTTTTCCTTTGTACGCATTGTACTGTAACGGTTTTTTAGAAAAATTTTCTTTTGTACCTCGTTACCTTTTCTCATGTACTCGATTCAAACGTTTTCTTTTAGTACTTCACTCTTTTGTACTCTTTTTTCTAAAACTTATTTGCTATTCTGGTGGACCGTACCTCTCTTTCATTAGATTGCATCTATGTGAATTTCTTTTGTATGTACTCATTATATCCAAGCTTTTATTAATTGTCAACACTTTTTTTCATTTTTCTCATTATTTTTTCATTATTGTCAAAAATATGCAATTATTTTCCGTTAATTTCCAAAAAAGAATGTCTATTTTTGTACTGTTTTGTCGTTTTTCTATCAGACATGCTTCTAATATCCCCTAAGGCTCCGTATCATAAATAAAAAGGGATGCCGAAGATGCGTTTCAACATCCCCAGCATCCGCCATTCCCATTTTGGCAGAAAGCCTTTTACTTTCTGTAATACAGATAGCTGGTATCTTCAATCGTAGTGCCCAGCCAAGTATCTTTATAAGTAATCTTTACCGCAGATACCGGAAAGATATAGTCATATCCTTTGGTACGGGTATTCGTAATGACATGTTTATAAGTTTTCATATCAACCGACCCCTTTGTCACCGACTTTGAAGCCCTGCTTGTCTTTGTATTTAAATTCACTTTTGTCCCACTGCTGATTGACTTAAAGTCAAATTCTCCATTTGCATCAAAGCTGTTAGCAAACTTGATGGAAGTGATCTTATAGCCCTTCACCGCCTTTACTGTTAATTTTCCAGATTTAACACTGTAAAACTTTGTATAATAATACTGTCCGTCAGAATCCTTCTTTTTGGTAGCATTCGCATAACTAAAAGTATAAGGATTATTGGAAGTTGCCTTTATGGAAATCGTCTTCTTCAAGGTTGCGCCTGTTGGAAGCATAGTCGTAATCGTCACCTTATAATTTCCTGTTTTTTTGGCATACAAGCCTATTTCTGCATCATTTTCATAACTGATGGACTTACTGATATCCTCTGTTCTTCCATTCGCATATTCCTTTTTCTGCTCTGACTCAGTAGTAGAACCGTTTGTCACGATTTTTGCTACAAGATTCTTACTGCTTGATTTTACAGAAACCAGCTTAAGGCTTTTATCATTATAGGTCACTTTGATTCCATCGTTCAAGTATTTAGGATCATCTACCTCCATGCGCATCTTAGTCTTTGCGTTATTATATGCCCCTCCAAAATCATATCGAATCTTATATTTATCAAATCCGTACTTATCAAATCCATATTGGTCGTAGTCACCATTGTATACTGGTGTGTAAGCTGCCTTGGCTTCTGCACCTGTTACCAAAAAACATGTCACTGCCAAGACTGCTGCAAACAGACTGACAAATAACCTTTTCCCTAATTTCATTTGAATTCCTCCTACATAAGTTTTGTTATTAGTATAATACTCCTTGTACCAATATATGTCAACAAGCCAGCTTTTAAGATTTTATTAAATTTTACCAGAAATCCTCTCTCCTGATATGCAAAAAAAGCTGCATGAAACAGCTTTTTTCTTTTATTTATGTATGTTCATCAGTCTATTAAGTATATATATCCAATGATTTCCCGGTTTCTGCTCCACTCATCAATCGTTCCATAATGAAAAACAATGTCCGAACTGGAAGGCTTTTCAAGTTTCGTCTTATAGGCTGATTCTGATACGTAAATTTTATCCCCTTCTATCTTTTCCACCACCGCAATATGATAGCTGCCATATCTTTGCCCAAATACTACTAAAGCCCCCACCTTTGGAGTCTTCCCGGTTGGATAAGTCTTTGTCTGCATGTTCTTCAGCCAGATGCCATAAGGATTCCCGCCAAAAATCGTCAGATTCGGGGCTTTTTTTGCCTTGTCAAGTATTTCCCATGCTCTTCCGCAGGCATACCATGTGCAGTTACCTATACAATATTTATTACCTTCAAAACTATTTCCCGTAGGGGCATAGCAATCATAATTATAATATATATTGCCTGATGAAAAGTAGTATTTATTGCAAAATTCCGGTGCTGCAGTCCTGGAACTAAAAGAACTGTTTGTTACCGCCTTTCCTTTTTTTACCGTAATTTTCACCTTTGCCTTTTTCTTCGTGCCATCCTTTGCCTTACAGGTAATAGTCACCGTTCCCTTTTTCTTTAGTGTCACCACTCCCTTTGAATTGACCGTGGCCACCTTTTTATTACTGCTGGAATAGGATAAATTCTTGTTGGTGGCATCAGACGGTTTGATAACGGGCTTTAGTTTTATCTTTTCTCCTGCCTTTCCGGAAAGCTTTGTCTTGGAAAAGGAAATTTTCTTTATTTTAACCTCCTTCGGCTCTTCCTCCTGACCATATCCATCGTCATATCCATTATCCTCCCCACCGTCTCCCTGCACCAGTTTGGTTCCTTCCTCATCTTTAAAAGATGCCTCTGCCTGCACCGTGCTCAAAGCAAGGGAAAGGAATAGCGTAACACATAATAAGGAATAAAATGTCCATGATTTTCTTATGAATTGCCTCAAACTGTTTTCCTCCTATCTTATTCTTTCTTTTGTTTTCCGATATAACAAAAAATTCCAAAAACTGCTTATTTTCAGCATAACGGTTTTTGAAATTTATGTCAACCTATTTTAGATACTTTTTCCTTTTATTTTCCATATATCTATAGCGGGCAGTCTGCTTTGTAAGGGGGAAATGGGGTTGGATAAGAGGACGTGGGAGCTGGCAGAGCATAGGATAGGATAGTCTTATGGGCACGCTCTCGCTCTGCAAAGACGCAGCGGTACTAACGCACCAGAATACGGTGCGTAAGGACCGGCGACTTTGCCAAGGCCCAAAAGACTATCCTATCCTATGCTCTGCCAGTTCCCACTGTGTATCGAAAGGCCATTTGTCCTTTGAAAAAGGGCCCGATAGCTTGAAATACTTATCAAAGAAGGGGGTGAAAAAAACAGCAACAGAGGAATGAGAATGAATTCCTCTGTTGCGTACACTCTGCCAGCTTTCGATGCAATTAAAGCTGTGCCACTACAAAAATATCATATATCGCTTTGATTGCCGCTTCAAATTCATTATTGGTCACGCCAATGATAATGTTCAGCTCTGAAGAACCCTGATCGATCATCTTTACGTTTACATTGGCATGGGCAAGGGCGGAAAAAATCCTTCCTGCCGTTCCTCTTGTAGCCTTCATGCCTCTGCCTACTACCGCAATCAGAGCCAGGTCGGATTCTAAGTCAACGGAATCGGGGTTGGCAAGCTTATGAATGCCTGCAAGCACCTTTTGTTCCTTTTTCTCAAACTCATCCTGATGGACAAATACAGTCATGGTGTCGATTCCCGACGGAACATGCTCAAAAGAAATATCATTTTCTTCAAATACCTGCAGCACCTTTCTTCCAAATCCAATCTCGGAATTCATCATGTCCTTTTCAATATTGATGGCGCAAAAGCCTTTCTTTCCCGCAATGCCGGTAATGACATATTTGGGCTTCTGGCATGTGCTTTCCACAATCCAGGTGCCTTCATCCTTAGGCGCATTTGTATTCTTTATATTGATGGGGATTCCTTCCTTGCGGACCGGGAAAATGGCATCCTCATGAAGTACGGTAGCGCCCATATAGGAAAGCTCCCGCAGTTCCCTGTAAGTAATCGTATCGATTCCTTTTGGATTATGGATAATCCTTGGATCAGCAATTAAAAAGCCGGAAACATCCGTCCAGTTTTCATACACGTCTGCCTTTACTGCTTTTGCAACAATGGAGCCTGTAATGTCGGAACCGCCTCTGGAAAAGGTCTTTACGGTTCCATCTTCCTTTGCTCCATAAAATCCCGGAACCACTGCCCTTTCTACACCTGCAAGCCGTTCTGACAGCACCTGGTCTGTTTTATCCGCCATAAAATTACCGTTTTCATCAAAGAAAATAACCGTGGCAGCATCAATGAATTCATATCCTAAATAATTTGCCATAATAATGCCGTTTAAATATTCTCCACGGCTGGCGGCATAATCGCTTCCTGCCTTTTTCTTGAAGTTTTCCGTAATGGTCTTAAATTCTTCTTCCAAAGACAACTCAAGGCCCAGGCCTTCTATAATCTCATTGTATCTTGCTTCAATGGCTTTTAAAGCCTTGGAAAAGTCATTTCCCTGCTCTGCATAGGCATAAGTCGCATACAGCATATCCGTTACTTTCGTATCGGTGGAATTTCTTTTTCCCGGTGCGGATGGCACTACATATTTTCTGTCCTGATCCGCTCTGATGATAGCGCCCACTTTCTTAAACTGCTCCGCACTGGCAAGTGAGCTTCCGCCAAACTTTACGATTTTTATCATGATTATCCTAATCTCCTTTTATGATGCTTTTTTACTTTTCAAAAAGCAATTCTATGATTTCATGTCCCTTCTCTACGAAATGACCGCTTTTCTTTGCTTCTTTCTCATTGTAAAGCAGGTTGTTTTCTGTTTTTTCGCTGCTGTCATACAACAGATACGGTACATTATCAGAGGTATGGGTTCTGACCCGGATAGGGGTTGGATGGTCAGGAAGCACCAACAGACGAAAATCAATTCCTTTTTCTGTCAGTTCCTTGTACAAAGGTCCGATGATCCGTTCATCCAGAAATTCAATTGCCTGGACCTTTCTTTCCACGCTGCCTTGATGTCCCATTTCATCGGGAGCCTCCACATGAATATAAACAAAATCATATCCGTCTTCCGTCAATGCCTTTACTGCGGCATCCTTTTTTCCGGTATAATTGGTATGAAGTCCGCCGTTTGCTCCTTCTACTTCTATATTGTCCATTCCGGCGCCTACCGCAATTCCTTTTAACAAGTCTACGGCTGAAATCATAACGCCCTTCTTTCCGGTCTTTTCCTTGAAATCCGAAAGCATGGGCTTTGTGCCCGCTCCCCAGAACCAACAGCAGTTAGCAGGATTTAACCCCTGTTTTTTCCGCTCTATGTTGATAGGGTGATTTACCAGAATATCATAGCTCTTTTCCATCATCTTGCGAAGGGCCTCTTCCTTTGGCAGATGCGGTCCGATTATCTGTTCCAATACGTCATGAGGCGGAGTCAGTTCCACGACTCTTCCCTTTTCCCAAATCAGGCAGTGGCGGTAGCTGGTTCCCACAAAAAATTTATACGTATCATCTTCCAGCTCTTTCCTGACCGCTTCCAACAATACGGCACAGTCCTCCGTACTGATTTCACTGGAACTGTGGTCGATGATGGTTTTTTCCTCAAAGGGAACATCATCCTCAGAAATCGTCACAATATTACAGCGTATGGCAATATCCGTATTTTTCATGGGAATGCCAATGCTTAAGGCCTCTAATGGAGAACGGCCTGAATAATACTTTTTGGGATCGTATCCCATAACAGAAAGATTGGCCGTATCGGAGCCGGGCTTCATTCCATCCGGTATCGTATGCACCATTCCTACCTGCCCCATTTTGCTTAATTGATCCATTGCAGGAGTTTTGGCATATTCCAATGGAGTCTTTCCCTCTAATGCTTCAATGGGCTCATCCGCCATGCCGTCTCCCAAAACAATTGCATATTTCATATTCTTTCCCTCTATTCTTCCACACGGATCATGGAAATCACATTCCCCGCTGCTTCTGCTTTTTCCTTATATTCCTTCTCGCTCATCACTTCTGTGATAAAGCCTGTTTCATCTGAAAATCCTGCATCAAGGAAGCTCACTTTTCCAAAAGCAGCTTCCGCCTTTGCCTTGTCGCTGCCTTCTACTCTTACAAAAAATCTTCTTTTTGCGTCTTCTATTCCTGCAAGCTGTAATTTTTCAGGATCCCAGAAACAGAAAATATTCTTTCCCACATGCTTTGCACAATCAATCACGTCGGAAACCACTGCGCTTGCGGTAGGAAGCTTTCCTGCTCCCTTACCATAATACATCGTTTCCCCCAAAGTGTTACCCTTTACTAAAATAGCATTGAATACATCATTGACGCTGTAAAGGGCATTGTCCCTGCCTATTACGAATGGGGCTACCATGGCAAAATATTTTCCATCCACATATCTGCTCATGCCAAGGAGCTTGATAGTAGAATCTATCTGTTTCATATAAGCAAAATCCCTTGTAGAGATTTTCGTAATGCCTTCTGTATAAATGTCCTCGAAATTAACGGTCTTTCCATATACCAAAGAGGATAAAATGGCTATTTTGCGGCATGCATCGTAGCCTTCCACGTCAGCTTCCGGATTTCTTTCCGCATAGCCTTTTTCCTGTGCTTCTTTTAACACTTCCGAAAAATCAGAGCCTTCCCGCTCCATTTTCGTTAAAATATAATTGGTAGTACCGTTTAAAATACCAGTGATGGCTTCAATCCTTTCCGGTGTCAGGGAAGAATTGATTGGGCGGATAATAGGGATGCCGCCTCCCACGCTTGCTTCAAACAGGTAATTGCAGTTGTTTTCCCTTGCAATCTGTATAAGTTCCGGTCCATGCTTTGCTACCAGTTCCTTATTGGAAGTACATACGCTTTTTCCCGCCATAAGCGCCCTTTTGGAAAATGTATAGGCAGGCTCGATGCCGCCCATTGCTTCACAGACAATGGAAACCTCTTCATCATTTAAAATAGCTTCCACATCATGCACTACCAGATTTTCATAAGGGTCTCCCGGAAAATCCCTTAAATCCAGAATGTATTTTACATCAATATCCACTCCGGCCTTTTTATTGACCATTTCCTGATTTGTCTTAATGACTTCCACGATACCGCTTCCTACTGTTCCGTATCCTAATACTGCTGTTTTTACCATCTCTTTACTCCTTAGCTAATATTTTCACGTAATGAACGCCTTCTTTTCTTTCTACCCGGTCTATCATTTCCGACATGTCCCGGGTGGTAGATAGTACTTGTACACTGACACTTAAGGATGCCACTCCGTTAATGGGAATACTTTGATGAATGGTTAAAATATTGGCGCCAAAGGCTGCTATAATTTTCAACACATCCGACAATAATCCCGGCTGGTCATCCATCTGCACTGTCATGGTGACAGTTTTGCCCTCTGTAGTGTCATGAAAAGGAAAAATGTCTTCTTTGTACTTATAAAAGGAACTTCTGCTGATTCCCACTTTATCTACCGCTTCCTGTACAGAATGAACCTTTTCCGATTCCAGCATTCTTTTTGCTTCCACTACCTTTAATAACACTTCCGGCAGGGCTCTCTGTTTTACTACAAAATATCCCGTACTTTCCATATTCACCTCAAATGGCTGTCCGGTTCCTTTTTGCCGGCAGCATATGTACTTTCACTGCTTGTCCGTTTGGGAAGTACAGTTGTTTTTGTTTGTTTTTCCCTTGCGGACATCTGTTTGCCACCGAGGGATATTGTAGCATAATAGACAAAAGGGCGCAAGAGGGTTTGTGAAAAATGTTGGATAAGGATTGGAATAAGCATAAGCAAAAAAGAAAAAGTACGGAAAGCGCCTCTCATTTAAGAAACGTTCTCCGTACTTTCCCTATTCTTTCCTTATCGATTACTCACAACGTAACTATATACTCACCTAAGCATAAAAATCCATCAGCCTGGCACGAAGTTCCGAGTATTCCATAGGATCTATAAATCCCTGTCTTTTCAAATCCTTTAACTTCGCAACCG
>JAAVAC010000053.1 GCA_014804265.1 Lachnospiraceae bacterium
ATTATTATGCAAAGGATGTACTTGAAAAATATCAGGTGACCCCGGAACAGTTTATTGAATTAAAGGCGCTTATGGGAGATACGGCAGATAATATTCCGGGTGTTCCTAAAATCGGAGAAAAGACTGCAACCGGATTGTTAGTGGAGTACGGTACCATCGACAATATCTATGCACATCTGGAGGAAATCAGCAAAAAAAGCATTCGGGAAACACTGGCGGCCAACAGGGAGCTGGCGGATTTAAGTAAGACACTGGCAACCATCAATACACAGGCAGAGGTTCCCTTTTCCCTGGAAGCGGCTAAAATCGGCCAGCTTTATACAAAGGAGGCTTATGAGCTGTTTTCTAAGATGGAATTTAAAAATATGCTTTCCAGATTTGAAGAGGACACCAGACACAATGACCAGGCAGACAGCTTTTTCTATGTGGAGGAAAGGACGAAAGCAGAGAGCATATTTGAAGCAGCCCTTTCAAAGGAGTACATCGCATATTCCTTTTTTTCCGAATGGGTAAAGGAGGAAACAAAAGAGACGCCCTTGGAACGCATGCTGAGGGGAGTGGGCGGTGAGGCAGAAGGAAAGAAGCTTCTTGGAATTGCCCTTTCCTATGGAGAAAACAATCATGTATTCCTTAAGACCGGAGAAGAGCTTACGGAAGAATACCTTCTTGTCAAAATGAGTGAGTTAGCAAATGCTTACCGCACTCATGGGAAACTGCTGATTGCCTTTGATGTGAAAAAGACCTATGAATATTTTACCCTTTCCCAAATAGACAGAAGGCTGACGGATGGTTTTTTTGATGTAAAGCTGGCTGCCTATCTGTTAAATCCTTTAAAAAGTGAATATACCATAGAGGATATTGCCAATGAACAGTTAGGAATCATGCTAAAGGACCGGGCTGCTTATTTTGGGAAGAAATCCTTATATGAATCCATGAAAAATGAGAAGGAGGCTTTTTTAGAATATGCCTGCTTCCGTTCTTATACGGCATATGCCAGCTATGAGAAATTGAAACAGCAATTGGCAGATGCAAATATGGATGGATTGATGCGGGACATGGAAATGCCTTTGACCTACGTGCTTTATCAGATGGAAAAGGAAGGGGTCATGGTAAAGGCGGGAGAGCTGAAGGAATATGGACAGGTCCTTTCGGTAAAGATAGACCAGCTGGAAAAGGAAATCTACGAAGGCGTGGGAGAAGAATTCAACATTAACTCTCCCAAGCAGTTAGGAGAAATCCTGTTCGGAAAGCTGGGCTATAAAGGTGGCAAGAAGACGAAAACAGGATATTCCACCGCAGCGGATGTGTTGGAAAAGTTAGCCCCGGATTATCCGGTTGTCTCCAAGATTCTGGAATACAGAGGGCTTACCAAGCTGAAATCCACCTATGCGGAAGGGCTTGCTGACTACATTATGGAAGATGGCAGGATACACAGCAATTTCAACCAGATGATTACCGCTACCGGAAGGATTTCCTCCACAGAGCCCAATTTACAGAACATTCCTATGCGCATGGAGCTTGGAAGGCTGATTCGGAAGGTATTCGTGCCAAAGGAAGGCTGTGTGCTGATGGATGCAGATTATTCCCAGATTGAGCTGCGCATACTGGCCCATATGTCCGGAGACGAAGCGCTGATTGAGGCTTATAATCAGTCGGAGGATATCCACCGCATTACTGCCTCCAAGGTGTTCCATACTCCCTTTGAGGAGGTAACGGATTTGCAGAGAAGAAATGCAAAGGCGGTGAACTTTGGAATTGTATACGGCATCAGCTCCTTTGGTTTAAGCCAGGACTTGAGCATAAGCAAAAAGGAAGCGGGAGATTATATAGAGGCTTATTTTAATACCTATCCCGGTGTAAAGGCATTTTTGGATGCAGAAGTGGAAAAGGCAAAGGAACAGGGCTATTCCATCACTATGTATAACCGGAGAAGACCTTTGCCGGAAATGAAGAGCAGTAATTTCATGCAGCGTCAGTTTGGAGAAAGGGTGGCAATGAATGCCCCCATACAGGGAACGGCGGCGGATATTATGAAGCTTGCCATGATTGCCGTATATTGGGCTCTTTTAGAGGCAGGACTTTCTTCCAGACTCATTTTACAGGTGCATGATGAGCTCCTGATTGAGACGAAGCTTGAGGAAAAGGAGCAGGTGGAAGAAATACTGGCAGGCAGCATGAAACATGCGGCACAGTTAAAAGTAGAATTGGAAGTGGATCTGCATACCGGGGAAAACTGGTATGAAGCAAAATAGGAAGTAAGCTATGAAAGTGATTGGGATTACCGGGGGAGTAGGGGCTGGAAAGTCGCGGATATTAACCTATCTGGAAGAAAAGTATCAGGCAAGGATTCTTATGGCAGACCAGGCCGCCCACAGAGTAAAGGAAAAGGGACAAAGCTGCTATGAGCCTTTGGTGAGCCTCCTTGGCAGAGAAGTGTTGGATGAACAGGGTGAAATTCATAAGGGCAGAATGGCAGCCATGATTTTTTCAGAACAAAAGCTGCTTTTACAGGTAAATGAAATCATCCATCCGGAAGTCAGGAAATATATTCTTGAGCAGATTGAGCTGGAAAGAAAAAAGGGAACTACGAAATTTTTCTTTCTGGAAGCCGCCCTGCTGATTGAAGAGCATTATGATGAAATTTGTGATGAATTATGGTATATTTATGCAGAGGATTCCATTCGTATAAGCAGATTGATGGAAAGCAGAGGCTACAGCCGGGAAAAGGCATTGCAGATTATGAAAGGACAGCTTCTGGATGAAGAATTCAGAAAGGGCTGTCAGTTTGTGATTGATAACAGCGGAAGACTGGAAAGGGCATTGGAACAAATAGATAGAAAGCTGGGGGAATATCTGTGACGAAAACAAAGGAAGCATTCGTATTTGGTTTGGATATTGGAACAAGAAGCATTGTAGGAACAGTAGGTTATAAAAATAAAGACCGTTTCGTGGTGGTTGCCCAGGAGTCAAAGGAGCATGAGACGCGAGCCATGTTAGACGGTCAGATCCACGATATCCATGCGGTAGGGGAAACCATCAAAGAGGTAGTGGAGCTTTTAGAAGAAAAATCCGGAGAGCCTTTAAAGCAGGTAAGTATTGCAGCAGCAGGACGTGTGCTGAAAACAGTGACGGTCCATGCGGATATGGAATTTACAGAGGATAAGCTTATTACACAGGAAGATATTTACGGGCTGGATTCCTTAGGGGTGGAAAAGGCTTATGAGCAGTTTCAAGTAGAAAACAAGACGGACATGAAGTTTTACTGTGTAGGATATTCCGTAGTAAAATATTACATGAACGGTTATTTGATTGGCAATCTGGAATCCCATAAGGCAAAATCCATCGGAGTGGATTTAATAGCTACCTTCCTGCCGGATGATGTGGTGGATGGACTGTACCGTGCCGTGGAGTATGCAGGGTTAGAGGTTGCTAACCTGACTCTGGAGCCGATTGCGGCAATTACGGTAGCCATACCGGAAATGTACCGTATGCTCAATATCGGTTTGATTGACGTAGGGGCGGGGACCTCCGATATTTCCATTACAAAGGATGGAAGCATTATTGCTTACGGCATGCTTCCGGTGGCGGGAGACAGCCTTACGGAAGTGATTGCAAGGCACTGTCTGGTGGATTTTACCACCGCAGAGGAAATCAAAAAGGGCATTTCCATTGCTGACACGGTGGAATATAAGGATATTATGGGGCTTCCCCAGAACATTACAAGGGAACAGGTGTTTACTGTCTGCGAAGAATCCGTTACCATGATGGCAAAGCAGGCAGCGGATAAGCTTCTGGAATTAAATGGAGGAAAGCCTGTCAGCGCCGTGTTCGTAGTAGGAGGCGGCGGCAAAATTCAAGGCTATACGGAGTATGTTGCAGAGTACCTGGGGATTCCAAAGGAGCGCTGTGCTGTAAGAGGCAGTGAAGTCATGGAAAAAATCGACTTTTTGGAGGCCGATGTGGTAAAGGATTCCCTGCTGGTCACTCCCATTGGTATCTGCCTGAATTTCTATGAGCAAAGCAATAACTTTATGTTTGTCACCTTTAACGATACAAGAATCAAGCTGTATGATAATAATAAATTGTCCATCGTGGATGCTGCCATGCAGGCGGATTTCCCAAATGACAGTCTCTTTCCCAAAAGGGGGCAGTCCCTTACTTTTACCATCAATGGCAAACAGAAGGTCATACGGGGAGAGGCAGGAGAAGCGGCAGTCATTACTTTAAATGGAGAGCCGGCGGATATCCATACGCCTATCCGCAGAAATGACCTGATTACCGTAAAAGAATCCACTGCTGGAAAGCCGGCAGAAATGGAGGTAGGAAAGCTGACTGAATTTTCAGCAAGCCTTTCCATCTTCGTAAACGACAAAAAGGTAGAGTTTCCTAAGTTTGCCAGTGTAAACGGGCAATTACAGTCAGCCTTTTATTCCATTCAGGAAAATGATAAAATAGAAATGTTGAATTTTTATACAGTCAAACAGATTATCGAATTTATGGATGTGATACTGGATAAAAACATGAATATTTATGTAAACAACCGGATAGCGGATCTGGATACAAAGGTATATGAGAATTTTTCCGTTATCTGGACGTTAGAAGTATTAGAGCTTTCAGAAGTGGAAGCCATGGAAGAGACGGTTTTTCCGGAAGAAGCAGAGGAAATCGAAGAGGAGGCTTTAGAACGTTCAGGAGTAACGCTTATGGACGGCCAGCCTTCCAATGGTACGGAGGATGAACCGCCACAATCCCAGGAAACGGCGAGCAGTACCACGATTCATATAACGGTAAATAAAAAGCCTGTTACCCTGTCAGGAAAAAAGGATTATATTTTTGTGGATGTGTTCGACTATATTGATTTTGACTTGTCCAAGCCCCATGGAACCAGTGTGGAAACGGTTTTAAACGGCAAAAAGGCAGGATTTACCCAGTTCCTTTCAGAAGGAGACGTGCTGGATATTTTCTGGAAAAATGAGTGATTTTGTGAGATGGAACAAAGGGAGGAAAAAAGAATGAAGCTTCTAAGCATTGCAAGCGGAAGCAGCGGAAATTGTATTTATGTAGGAAATGAGGACACCCATATTCTGATTGATGCAGGCATCAGCGGAAAAAAAGTGGAAGCAGGGCTGAAATCCATTGGACTTTCGGCAGCAGATTTAGACGGGGTCTTTATCACCCATGAGCATATCGACCATATAGGAGGACTTGGGGTGCTTGCCAGAAAGTGGGGACTTCCCATTTATGCCACGAAAGGCACGATTCAGGGGATTTTAGAAACAAAATCCGTAGGGAAGATTGAAATGGAGCTGTTCCATCCCTTTGAAGGCTATGGCTGCTGTCAGGTGGGAAGCCTTACCATAGATCCCCTTCCCATTTCCCATGATGCCAGAGATCCGGTAGCCTATCGCATTTACTGCGGGGAGAAACGTCTTGGAATCGTTACGGATCTTGGAATCGTCACGGAAGAGGTGGTGGATGGATTTCAGGATATGGATGCGTTGTTTATAGAAGCCAATCATGACGAAAGGATGCTGCAGGCAGGAGCTTATCCTTATTACTTAAAAAAGCGCATTGCAGGAAAGAAAGGGCATTTGTCCAATGAAAGCAGCGGCAGGCTTTTAAGCAATATTGTAAACGACCATTTAAAATACATTATGTTAGGTCATTTAAGCCATGAAAACAACCTGCCGGAGTTGGCATATGAAGCGGTACGCTTAGAAATCAATATGGGGGATAATCCTTACCGGGCAGAGGATTTTTATATCAGCGTGGCAAAAAGAAGTGAACCAAGCCCCCTGATTGAATTTTAAGAATTCAGAAAATAGTATGGAAATATGAGGAGCAGAGAAATGAAAAAAACAATCATAACAGTAGTAGGAAAAGATACGGTAGGAATCATTGCAAAAGTATGTACATATCTGGCGGAAAATGAAGTAAATATTCTGGATATTTCCCAGACCATCGTGCAGGATTATTTTAACATGATGATGTTAGTGGATATGAACCAGGCCAAAAAGCCTTTTGGAGATATTTCCGATGAGCTTGCAAAGGTGGGAGAGGAAATCGGTGTGGTAATCAAATGCCAGAGAGAAGATATTTTTAATAAAATGCACCGTATATAATAAAATAGCATAAAACGGAGAATGTGACATGATTAACTTTTTTGAAGTGAACGAAACAAATAAAATGATTGAGAAGGAAAATCTGGATGTGAGGACCATCACAATCGGAATCAGCCTGTTAGATTGTATCTGTACAGATTTGGAAACCCTTAGAAAAAATATATATGATAAAATTGAAAGAACTGCAAGGAATCTGGTGGCAACCGGGGAAGCAATCGAGAAAGAATTTGGTATTCCAATTGTAAATAAAAGGATTTCCGTAACTCCCATTGCCCTTGTGGGAGGGGCTGCCTGTCAGACAAGCGAGGATTTTGCAAAGATAGCAGAAACTCTGGATCAGGTGGCAAAAGAAGTAGGGGTAAATTTTATCGGAGGCTATTCCGCCCTTGTTTCAAAGGGCATGACGAAAGCGGATGAGTTGTTGATCCGCTCTATCCCCCTTGCCCTTTCCAAAACGGAAAGAGTATGCAGCTCCGTGAATTTAGGCTCTACCCGCACCGGAATCAATATGGATGCGGTAAAGCTCATGGGCGAAATCGTAAAGGAAACAGCCGAATATACAAAAGAGGATGATTCCTTAGGCTGTGCAAAGCTGGTTGTATTTTGCAATGCGCCGGATGACAATCCTTTTATGGCAGGGGCATTCCACGGAGTGACGGAGGCAGATGCCATCATTAACGTAGGCGTATCCGGACCGGGTGTGGTAAGAACTGCTTTGGAAAAAGTACGGGGAGAAAGCTTTGAGGTTCTTTGTGAGACCATTAAAAAGACTGCCTTTAAAGTAACAAGAGTAGGCCAGCTTGTGGCAAAGGAAGCTTCCAGGCTGTTGCAGATTCCTTTTGGAATCGTGGATCTGTCACTGGCTCCCACGCCTGCAATCGGTGACAGCGTGGCGGATATTTTATGTGAAATCGGTCTGGAATATGCCGGAGCGCCGGGAACTACTGCAGCTTTGGCATTGTTGAACGATCAGGTGAAAAAAGGCGGTGTGATGGCTTCTTCTTATGTAGGAGGATTAAGCGGCGCATTTATTCCGGTCAGCGAGGATCAGGGAATGATCGATGCAGTAATGGCAGGAGCGCTTACTTTGGAAAAGTTAGAAGCCATGACCTGCGTATGTTCCGTAGGGCTTGATATGATTGCCATTCCGGGAGATACAAAGGCATCCACCATATCCGGCATTATTGCCGATGAAATGGCAATCGGCATGGTGAACCAGAAGACTACAGCTGTGCGGATTATTCCAGTAATCGGAAAGGGAGTAGGAGAAAAGGTGGAATTTGGCGGGCTTTTAGGATATGCTCCCATTATGCCGGTAAATCCATTTTCCTGCGAGGATTTCATAAACAGGGGCGGCAGGATTCCGGCGCCTATCCACAGCTTTAAAAATTAGGGCAAAAGACCCGGGGAGGTATTTTTATGGATTTTAATGCAGTATATCACCGTGCAAACGATAATTTTTGTTATCCATTAAATGAGAATGAACTGATTATCAACATAAAGACAGGGTATGACGTAAAACAGGTGAATCTATATCAGGGAGACCCGTTTTCAGCAGGAATCCTTGGGGGAAATCAGGTCTGGACCGGAAACGTCTGGGCCATCCATTTTAAGAAACGGTTAAAAAATCAAATCTGGTGGACTACCACGCTGCAGCCGGAATATAAGCGCTTAAAATACTATTTTGAGCTGATTACCGATTCAGAGCGCTGGTATTATTTTGAAGATGGATTTGTCAGCGAGGAACAGATGAAGCTGGAAGGAAGGAGCATGCAGTGCTTTGTATTTCCGTGGATGAATCCTTCCGATATCAACAAGACTCCAGCCTGGGTAAATGAAACGGTATGGTATCAGATTTTTCCGGAACGGTTCTGCAACGGCAATCCGGAAAATGATCCGGAAGGAACCCTTCCATGGAAAAACAAAGGCAAGGTGACAAACCGGGAGTTTTATGGAGGTGACCTGCAGGGAATTACCAATAAGCTGGATTACTTAAAGGAGCTGGGAATTACCGGAATCTATCTGACACCAATCAACGAAGCGCCTTCCAGCCATAAGTATGATACAACGGACTATACAAAGATAGATCCGCATTTTGGGGATGAGGAAACCTTTATAAAGATGGTGGAGGAAGCCCATAAACGGGGAATCCGTGTGATGCTTGACGGGGTATTCAACCACAGCGGGGAATTTTTTGCCCCTTGGCAGGAGGTTTGTGAAAAAGGACCCGAATCCAAATATTATGACTGGTTCATGATCAATGAGTGGCCTTTCGTCCATAAGGGCGGTGCCGCAAAAAAGAAACAGTACTATAGCTTTGCCTTTTTTGACCAGATGCCAAAGTTGAATACAAATAATAAAGAAGTAAGGGAATATCTGTTAGGTGTCTGTGAGACCTGGGTGAAAAAATATAATGTTGACGGGCTTCGGTTAGATGTTGCTAACGAGATTTCCCATGTATTCTGTAAGGAGCTTCGGACAAGGATGAAGGAAATCAACCCGGATATATACATATTGGGGGAAATCTGGCATGATGCCATGCCATGGCTGAGGGGAGACGAATTTGATGCGGTTATGAATTACCCTCTTGGACAGAGCATTAAGGATTTCTGGATTGATAAAAGCCTGACCAATGAAGATTTTGAATTTACCATCAACCGGTGCTATACGGGATATATGCAGCAGACCAATGACGTGCTGTTCAATCTGTTAGATTCCCATGATACTAAAAGGCTTCGCAGCGATGTGAAGAATCTGGATGAATATTTCCAGCAGATTGCCGTATTGTTTACTATGCCGGGAAGTCCCTGTATCTATTATGGAACAGAAATCGCCATGGAAGGAGACCATGATCCGGACTGCAGGCGGTGCATGCCATGGGAGGAAATCGAAGCAGGAGAATACAATGACAGAATCGATATTATCAGACAGTTGATTCATTTAAGGAGAAGCGAGCCGTTAATGCGCACGAGAAATTTCCATTTTCCCAATAAGCTGGAAAATCCCCGTGTAATCGAATTTATGAAGTCGGGCTGGGTGGATAATTACTTAGAGGTCATTATAAACTGTGCAGAAGAGGATATGGAAATCAGAAGGGAAGGGGAAATTCTGTTCCAAAGGCACTATATTGACAATACATTGTTGAAAAATGGCATTCTGATACGAAAAATAGTTAAGGACGAGATATAAGATATGGCGATTTCGGAACGAATATGGCTGATTATATTTACTGTTTTGGAAGGAATAGTTCCTTTTCTTTGCTACTTTTATCCAAAGGCTTTTTCTTATGAAGCCATGCTGTTTTTGCTGCCAATTGGAATGGCAGTTCTTTACCTGCTTTTTTTTGGAAAAGAGAGACTTTTTGAGACAGATGTGACGGAGTATGGAACATTTCAGATGTATTTGGCGGCAGCACTGGGATATCTCTGTTTTGTAGGGATTGGGGATGATACTCAGTTTCTTCTGCTTATGGGTTCTGGTGTTACGATTGTAATCGATGATGTTATATTTGTCATCATTTTTATTGTCATAGGAAAAGTGTATGGGCTGGAAAGTATTTACTCCAAGAAACGGAAGGAAGAACAGGAGTTTTATAACAAAGAAGCAGGGCCTTACGGAGGATATCGGAACACCTATGAAAAGATGTATTGGGAAGAGCTGGAAAGAAGGCAGAGAGAGCAATTCAGGCAAAAGAAAGGAACATGGGAAAACGTTCAGTGGGAAAAAAATTCTGAATTTCGCCAGAACTATCAGGAAATGCCAAAAGAGCCCCAGCCGAAATTTTTATTTGAGAAAACCTTATATTTTCGGTCCATTTCCAGCTTAGAGGAAGTTCGTCCAAGATATCTTTCCTTAATGAAAAAATACCATCCGGATATGCCGGGAGGAAGTAAGGAAATCGCACAGGAAATTCAAAGCGAATATGATAAAATTTGTAAGGAGAATGGGTTATAGAATTGCTGGTACATAAAGAATAAAAAGGAGAAAGCAACAGCATCACAAACCAAAAGAAGATATTATAGAGGTACAAGTAAAATCGGGTTCATGCAGTAGGAGGTAAAAATGCGTCGTTCGGATAGAGAAGTAAAAGAATTTAAAGATATTGTGGCTATCATGGAAAAATGTGATGTATGTCGAATTGCTTTAAATAATGATGGCTATCCATATATATTACCACTTAATTTTGGAATGTGTGTAAGAGACGATAAAATGGAATTGTATTTTCATGGAGCTATGGAAGGTACAAAATATGATTTGATTGAAAAGGATAATAGAGCCAGTTTTGAGATGGATTGTGAGCATAAATTAGTTACAGAAATGGAACGAGGGAGTTGTACAATGGAATACGAAAGCGTTATTGGACAAGGGCATATTGAAATACTGTCTGATGAGGAAAAGTATAATGCTTTACGTATTTTGATGAAGCATTATCATCAAGAAGAATTTCCGTTTCATAAAGCAGTTATGCCTCGTACAAAAGTTTTCAAACTGGTAGTAGAAAAAGTAACAGGAAAAATAAGAAGGAAGAAAAAAGATAAACACTAAAATTGGAGGTGTCAGTACACTAGCCTTTATGAAAGGCTTGCTTTAAGCTGGAATAAAGATGATGTACTGCGATTAGTAAATGAGGGCGCAATACCGCAAAAGCCCGAGGATATTTTTTATGTGAAATGTGGAAATTTTAAATGTATTTGGTGCAAAAAAAACGTACTTCGTGAAAAATATCTTAAATTTCAAATGGTATATGACGAGAAAAATATTGAAATAAAAACATGAATAGCTACATATAAGGTATATAAGAGGTGAGTTAATGTGAATGTCAATCAAATATACTGTAATCGGCAAAATGCAAGTACCCTAGCAATGTCTGGTAATCAGTCCAATAACATAAAGGTAGGTTTAAAAAAAGGAAAAAGAGATTCGGTAGAAATTTCGGCTACTGCATATGAGAGAAATGCCGCAGAGGAGAAAATGACTGCAACATCGGGCAAGGATACATTAGGAATAACGAAGGGGGATAAAGATAATTCGTTTGTTATTCATTTTTCTGACTCGGCAATGGTTAGCAGGGCAGTTTCCAGAGGATATATTACAGTTAATGGTATGGAATTGCAATTATCAGAAGAAACTAAGCAGCAGCTATTAAATGCAGATAAACAGGCAAAAGCAGAAAGAGAGAAATCGTATAAAGAATATGTTATGCAACATGAAATGGCGGTTGCAAAACAACAGAGTGAAACACTGAAAAAGGCATTTGGTAATATGGCAGACACTGTTGGTATTGCTGCAAGAGTTTCTAATGGAGGTAAGGTTTCTTCCGATGAATTGAGAAAGCTGATGGAAACAAACCCTCAATTATATATGATGGCTCAAAGTACAAAAGTGATGTCTAAACAATATGAGAATGCTTCAAAAGCATATGGAAATACGCAAGGTGGGGTAAGTTGGTCGCAGTTTGAATGGAAAACATATGATACCCAGATGAAAATTTCTGTTGAGGATACCATAAAAGTCGAAGATATTTCTAAAGAGGAAATAGTAATTGGTTAAAATGTAATAGATGAAAAAAGAAGTAGCCGATAGTTTATTCTATCGGCTACTTTGATAAATAAACCGCAAAAGTATAACGAATAGGTTGTACAACAAAAGTAGAGATTATGGTACAATAATAAAAAAACTTTGCATTGAAGGTGAGTACTATGATAGAGATTGCTGTTTGTGATGATGATGCCAATAATCTTGATTATGCAGTTAATATTTTACATGAGATTTTTACTGCTCAAAACATAGGTTATAATATAAGGACTTTTTTGTCTGCAAATGAGATGTTAAATAATATTAAAAAAATTGATATTGGCATTTTAGATATTGCAATGAATGAACTTAATGGTATAAAACTGGGAAGAAAATTAAAAGAAAAATTTCCCAATGTAAAATTGATATACATAACCAGCTATGAAGAATACTGTATGCAGGCAATCAATGATGTTCATGCGTTTTCATTTTTATGCAAGCCTTTAGATAATCGTAAGATGCGAAATCAGATAACAGAGGTGCTTAATGGCATTCCTAATAATGCCATTGAAAAAGAATTTTACAAGGTAACAGATAAAAACCAAAAGGAGTATGCCTCTATAAGATTAAAATTGGAGGATATTTTGTATTTTGAGTATATGAAAAGGCAACGGAAAGCAGAAATAGTTTTGATAGATGAAACTTACGAGTGTGAATGTGTGTTTGAAAAACTGGTGGAGGAACTGCAGCAATATGACTTTGTTGTAAATCGTAGAGGGAACTTAGTAAATTTAAGTCATGTTGATAAAATAAAAGGATTTAGTATTTATTTAGATAATGGAAAAGAACTTCAAATAGCGCAAAAGCGTATAGTGGACTTTAGGATAAAGATGAATGAGTTTTTGCAGAAAAATTCATAGGAGATTTTAAAATGGATAAAATTTTACATATACTATGTAGCTGCCTTAATAGTTTTGTTATTACGGCTATATTGTTTCAGTTTATGAATAGTAGATACAAAAAAATATTTAAAAGAAATATATATATTTTGATTGAAACAATAATTGTACTGTGTATAGTATTTATTAACTCAATCAATAATTCTTTGTTAAATTTAGCTGTATGGTTCGGAGCGGTAGGCATTACTGTATATTTCATATATTATGAGGATAAAGATAAAACCTTGCGTCGTATACTTGAGTGTGAGGCACTGATGTTTTGTATGACAGTCTGTGAGTCTTTAGGGGTGATTTTACTACGGTGGATACTACAAGCGGTAAATGTTAGCGATATTAATGCTACTATGTTGCATTGTTTAGAAGCTACATTTCCAACAATAATAATAATATTTTTCTACTATATGATTATTAGCAGATTGATGAAAAAAAGTACTGTACCATATTCAAGGGTACAGTATATAATTTATTTTATCATGTTAGGATATAGCTTTATCAATATGCTTGTAATTATAGAAATCTTTGCGCAGGGACAGATAAATTATTTGTGTACGATAAATATGGGATGTATTGTGCTTGCGGATTTATATCTTTTATATTTTGTTAAAATGGCAGATGAAAAGAACTATTATGAAAATCAAGTAAAGGTGTTAGAGCAGCAGGCAAATATACAATATGAGTATTATTTAACACAGGTAAAGAAATATGATAAAACCGTGCAGATACTTCATGATGTGAAAAAACATATTAAAGCTATTGAAGATTTATATACAGCAGATCAGGGAGGTACAGCAAGTGATTATGCAAATAAAATTAGAGATTTGTTAAAACCATTGATACCAGTCCAGTATACAGAAAATCCGATATTAAATATTTTGCTTACTGATAAAGAAACTATAATGAAAGATAAGGGAATTTCAGTGGAAATAAAAATAGATAATGTTAGTTTGGATTTTGTAGAACCAATAGATGTAACTACTATATTTGGAAATTTACTAGATAATGCTATTGAGGCCGCAGAAAAAGCGGAAGGGAATAAATATGTCAATATAAAAATTGGTTCCCGGCATCAAATGATAATCATAAGTATCGAGAATAGTTGTGATATTGTAAAGTGGAAGAATGACTTTCCAATATCAAGGAAGGGGAAAGGCAGAGGAATTGGGCTTTTAAATGTTAGAAGCAGCATAGATAAATATGATGGAAGTTTAAAGTTAAAGCAGGATAACAAAAAATTCGTAGCAGAGCTTTTCCTTAATTCATGATAGAAAAGAGCGGAGATGCTCTTTTTTTATTACAAAATCGTACTTCGTGCAAAATAATCGTACTTCGTGCAGGAATGCTTGAAAATGGTGGAAGAATTGACGAAATTAAAAATGAATAGATGTTTGGATAACATCTATATAATAGAATGAGATTTTAAGGAGGTGTTTCTGATATGAAGA
>JAAVAC010000054.1 GCA_014804265.1 Lachnospiraceae bacterium
ATTTACCATCTAAAGAAGAAAAGAAAAAGATACTACATCAGTAAAATAGAGCAGATACACCAATCTATGTACAGTTGCGCAATCAGATTGTCATGGGAATCGGAAGAGGAGAATTAAAAGCAGGAGAATCGCTTCCCACGGTCAGACAGCTGGCCCAGGATATTGGCGTGAATACGATGACAGTCAATAAGACCTACCAGATTTTAAAATTAGAAGGGTATATTGAAATCGACAGAAGAAAGGGGGCGACGGTCTGTGCCATAAAGGCCGCCACAGCAGAATTCCGGGAAAAGCTGGAAGGGGAGCTGGAGCTGCTAAGTGCCCAGGCTTGTTTAAAGGGATATGAAAAAGAAGAATTCTTAAAGCTTTGCAGTGAAATGTTTGACCGGATGAAGGCGGCGGGTTTTCCTTCAAAGGAACAGGGACAGACAGGAAATTTTGGAGAGGTAATTTTTTAGGATGGGAGGGATTTGGATGCTTTTTTTGGTAATAATGCTCATATGCAGCGCTTCCTTGATTGGGGCATTTTATTATTGCTTTATTACGGCAGGAGAAGAGAAAAAGCAGATTTTGCTTGGGGTTACGCTTCCGAAAGAGGCATTGGAGCAGGAAGCGGTCAAAAAGATGGCAGGAGATTATAAAAAGAAAATCAATCAATGCATGGGTATACTGCTTTTGGCTGGCATTCCGGTACATGGGGCCATGGCAGGTTATCTATCTGTTTTTTTGATTATCTATATGATATGGGCTGTTTTGCTCTATTGGCTTCCATACCGGATCCTGAAAAGGGAGCATGACAGAATGTATCGGATGAAATGTGAGAATCATTGGACAGTAGGAGAAATGCGGACAATCTATGTTGATACCCAGGCAAGCAGCCTGGCAAGAAAATATCCACTTTCTTCTGTTCATTTTCTGATTGGGGCATTGATTTGTCTGATTCCGGTTTATGTAAGCGACAGCATCTGGGAATTTTTTCAGGAAGAAATGGCAGGAGTAGTATTTGCTACTTCCCTGATGACAAAGCTTGCATTTTTTGTGTGCTACTCTCTTTTTGTAAAGAGAGGAAACCGGGTTTATAGCCATGATACGAAAATCAACCAGAAATGCAGCAGGCTGAAACGGAATATAATGGGAAACTGTATGGTGATTCTTTCTTATCTGGACAGCATTTCTTTTGTCATCATGGAATGGGGGATGGGAAAGGAGCAGTACAGGGCATATTTTAATGAAAGAATGATTCTGTTTTGTGTAGTGCAGGTAATAGAGATCAGCTTTTTGATTTACAGTTTTGTCCGGTTTGAAAATAGAAAAAGAGAAATATTAATGGCGGATAAGACACCTATCCTGATAGATGAGGATGAATATTGGAATGGAATGTATTATAACAATCCGGAAGATAAAAGAGTATTAGTGGCTGACCGGGTTTTCGAGTCCAATTTTACATTTAATATGGGACATCCGGCAGGCAAGCTGATTGTATATGGGATTACAGTCTTTACGGCTGTCAGCATGCTTTGGCTTTCCGTAGTATTGCTGCGGATGGATTTTGTTCCTTTTTCCATGGACATCCGGGAAGAAAGCGTGAACTTTACAGCAGGCGGATATAATCTGGAGGTTCCCCTGGAGAACATTGAAAAAGTCACCTTACTTTCCAAACTTCCCGATAAGCGTCTGACCAAGACGAACGGAGGCGCAACTGATGAGTACCTGCTTGGAAAATTCCGCATGGAAGAGCTGGGAAACTGCTATATGTACGTGTATCGGGAATATCCGGTAATCATTCAGGTGGATACTAAGGAACGGGTGATATTTTTTAATACAAAGGAGGAGGGAAAGACGAAAGAGCTGTATGAAAGGTTGTGTGAGGCGGTTGGAGAGTAGTGCTGTATTTATGCCGGTATAAAAAGGGGGGTGGAGAAGCGGACGCCAAAGAGGGATGAGGGCGGATTCCATGCGGTGTTTTCGATGGTGCTTTTCCTAAACAGCCTGAGGAAGGTTGCTGGAACCGAACGGGTCGGAATATAGCGGCGTCCATGCCGCAATATTCCTAAAATTGCCGTCCATGGCAATTTTCCTCTGGGTTGCGGACAGGCTGTTAAGGAAAAGTACCATTGAAAACAATGCATGGAATCCGCCCTCATCCCTCTTTGGCTGTTTCGTTTCAGCCACTACTTTGTTACAAGATATGGCTATGCCTTAAATACATTCAAAATATTCCAACTTATCCCAATACCTTTAAGTTTCCTTCCGATTATTTCATCGGAACATACTTTTTTTGCAACAAGGGGCTTTTCGATACCCAGTAAGAGTCGGCATTGCCTATGATAGTCTTAGGGACCTTGGCAAAGTCGCCGGCACTTATGCACCGTATTTTGGTGCATTAGTACCGCTGCGTCTTTGCAGAGCGAGAGCGTGTCCTAAGACTATCATAGGCAATGCCGACTCTTACGTCCTCTTATCCAAACCCCCACCTGTCTACAAATCAAAACCCGACAAATATCGACAACTCCCACCAAATAATTCCCCCTCATTTTTCAAAAGTGTGCTATACTATAGGCGTATGTAATATACTAAAACACTAAGGAGAAGGAGAATTTTTATGATGGAGTTATCAGAATTAGTAAAATTTATTGTACCTGCTATAATCGTTATTGTCGTTTTAGCTATTTTGCTGTCCGGTTATGTAAAGGCATCGCCGGATACGGCCTACATTATTTCAGGTATGCGGAAGAAACCGAAAGTATTGATTGGACGGGCGGGAATTAAGATTCCATTCTTTGAAAAAAAGGATGAACTGAATCTACAGCTGATTCCCATCAATGTAAAGACTTCCAGTGCGGTTCCTACGGCTGATTACATCAATATCAGTGTAGATGCGGCGGTAAACGTGAAGATTGGAGATAAAGAGGAACGGCTTCAGTTAGCAGCACAGAACTTTCTGAATAAGAAGGTGGAGTATATTGCCCAGGTGGCAAGGGAAGTGCTGGAAGGTAATATGCGTGAAATCGTTGGAAAGATGAATTTAGAAGAAATGGTAAGCGACCGTCAGAAATTCGCCACCCTTGTAAAGGAGAGTGCAGAACCGGATCTTGCTGCCATGGGACTGGACATCGTCAGCTTCAACGTACAGAATTTCGTAGACGGCAACGGAGTTATAGAGAACCTTGGTGTGGACAACATCGTAAAGATTCAGAAAAATGCCGCAATTTCCAGAGCGGAAAGTGAAAAAGATATTGCCATGGCACAGGCAATTGCCCAGAAGCAGGCAAATGATGCACAGGTAAATGCCAAGACAGAAATTGCTATCCGAAATAATGACCTTGCCATAAAACAGGCAGAACTGAAAAAAGAAGCAGATGCCAAGAAAGCGGAAGCGGATGCGGCTTATCAGATTCAGCAGGAAGAGCAGCGTAAGACCATTGAGGTTACCACAGCCAATGCCAACATTGCCAAGCAGGAAAAGGAAATCATGTTAAAGCAGAAGGAAGCAGAGGTTATGGAACAGGCGCTGGATGCCCAGGTCAAGAAAAAAGCCGAAGCAGATAAATTTGCAAGACAGCAGCTGGCAGATGCAGAGCTTTATGAACGCCAGAGAGATGCGGAAGCTAAGAAATACGAAGCACAGCAGGAAGCGGAAGCATTAAAGGCACAGGCAGAGGCAGATAAATATGCCAAAGAGCAGGAAGCAGCCGGTATCCGCACAAAAGGTCTGGCAGAAGCAGAAGCCATCCGTGCAAAAGCAGTGGCAGAAGCGGAAGGTATCGAAAAGAAAGCGGAAGCTATGACCAAAATGGGCGAAGCAGCCGTATTGGAAATGTACTTTAAAGCCCTGCCGGAGGTTGTCAGAAATGCAGCAGAACCACTAACCAAGGTAGATAAGATCACCATGTACGGTGACGGCAACTCCGCTAAGCTTATGAAAGACGTAATGAATACTCTGAATCAGGTAACAGACGGATTAAAGGAATCCACAGGAGTAGATTTAAATGCAGTATTATCCGGCTTTGTAGGTGGAAGAATGAGCGCCCATGCTGCCCAAGATGAGAGAGCGGGTAACCGAGTAGCAGAAACAGCTGATACAGACCTGTTATAAAATAATATAGCAGTCTAAAAATGATATTATAAGGAGCCGTGAAACCGGCTCCTTTATGATACCATTTTTCATACCCATGACTTGCTTCTTTAACATATCCAAAACATATCCAAAACATATAGGAAACTTTCCAAAGCAGATGATGGCCTTTCGATACACAGTGGGAGCAGGCATCGCATATGGTAGTCTTCTGGACCTTGGCAAAGTCGCCGGCACTTACGCACCGTACTTTGGTGCGTTAGTACCGCTGCGTCTTTGCAGAGCGAAAGCGTGTCCATAAGACTACCATATGCGATGCCTGCTCCCACGTCCGCCTATCCAAATCCATCCCCCCTTCATAAAGCAACCTGAACTGTTCCAAGAAATAAGCGGGAAATAAAGGCGAAATGAACACGAACGCCCTCCCAAAAGCCATATGGATAATTTCCTCAAAATATGCTATACTGTAAAACATCCGATTGATAAAAAACAGGGAATATTTTCAAAGAAAACGGAAAATTGAGGAAATAGAAAACGAATGATGGAAGAAAAAAAAGTGCGAATCAATAAATATATAGCCGAGGCAGGAATCTGCTCCAGAAGGGAAGCCGACAAGCTGATAGAGCAGGGCAGGGTGGCGTTGAATGGGAAAACAGCCTCCATGGGAGACAAAGCCGGCAGTCAGGACCAGGTAACGGTCTGTGGAAAGCCCATAGGCAGGAAAAACGAAAAGGTCGTGCTTGCATTTTATAAGCCTGTTGGAATTACCTGTACGGAAAAGGATAAATTTGCCGATAAGACCATTCTTGAGTATGTAAAATACCCGATTCGTGTCACATATGCCGGAAGGCTGGATAAAGATTCAGAAGGGCTGATTCTTTTAACCAATGACGGAGAGCTGATTCAGAAGCTTATGAAGGGTTCTGCCGGACATGAAAAGGAATATGTGGTAAAGGCAAAGAGGGAGCTGACAGATAGCTTTTTGGAGGAAATGGGAAAGGGTGTCTATTTAAAAGAGTTAGACCAGACTACCAGACCTTGTAAGATAGAAAAGATGGGAAAATATACCTTTCGGATTATATTGACCCAGGGGCTGAACCGGCAGATCAGGCGGATGTGCAGGGAACTTGGAAATGAAGCGGTTTCTATAAAAAGGGTGCGGATCATGAATATCCAATTGGGAAAACTTCCCTACGGAAAATGGAGACAGGTTAGCGGAGACGAACTGAAGAAGCTATATGAGGGAGTAGGTATGGTGCCAAAGGATTTTTAAACTGGCATTGAGAAAGAGAAGAAGTATTTTGAGGGAGGAAACGGCAATGGATCAGATAGAAAAGATGAAAGAATTGATAAATAAATTGCAGGAAGCATCAAAGGCTTATTATGCACAAGACCGGGAAATCATGAGTAATTATGAGTATGATGCCCTTTATGATCAGTTAGCAGCTATGGAAAAAGAAACCGGAATGACCCTGGCTGGCAGTCCTACAGTAACGGTAGGTTATGAAGCCGTAGAAGAGCTTCCAAAGGAGAGGCATGAAAGTCCTATGCTTTCTTTGGCCAAAACAAAGGAAAGAGAGGAGCTGCGGGACTGGCTGCAGGAAAAAGAGGCAATTTTGTCCTGGAAACTGGACGGTTTAACGATAGTTCTTACTTATGCTGCTGGAAAACTTGCAAAAGCAGTTACCAGAGGAAACGGAGAAGTAGGGGAAGTGGTCACCAACAATGCAAGGACCTTTCTCAATCTGCCCCTGCAGATTCCTTTTCAGGGAGAGCTGGTGTTAAGGGGAGAAGCCGTTATTACCTATTCTGATTTTGAGAAAATAAACGAAGAAATTCCAGAGGCCGAAGCAAAATACAAAAATCCAAGGAATTTGTGCAGTGGTTCCGTAAGACAACTGAATAATGAAATTACGGCAAAAAGAAAAGTGCGGTTTATTGCTTTTTCCCTGGTAACCTGCAAGGCGGGAGAAACGGAAGGAGAAAAACAGCCGGATTTTGCAAATTCCAGAGAAAAACAGCTTGATTTTTTAAGGTCTCAGGGTTTTGAGGTAGTGGAATCAAAGATTGTAAATAGGGACACGATTTTAGAAGCAATAGATGATTTTGCCGAAAAGATTAAAACCTATGATGTGCCGTCGGATGGGTTAGTTCTTGCTTACTGTGATCTGGAATACGGAAAATCATTAGGACGTACTTCTAAATTCCCAAGAGATTCCATTGCTTTTAAGTGGGCTGATGAAATCAGGGAAACTACTTTAAAGGAAATAGAATGGAGTCCAAGCCGCACCGGACTGATCAATCCGGTGGCTGTTTTTGAGCCGGTAGAGCTGGAGGGAACTACGGTGAGCCGTGCCAGTGTGCACAATATCAGCATTATGAAAGGACTTGAGCTTGGCATTGGGGATAGAATCACGGTATATAAGGCTAATATGATCATACCGCAGATTGCGGAGAACCTTACAAAAAGCGGGGTAAAGGATATTCCCCAGGTTTGTCCCGCCTGTGGTGGAAAAACCCATATTCAGAAGGTGAATGAGGTGGAAGTGCTCACCTGTATGAATGAAGACTGCCAGGCAAAGAAAATCAAGTCCTTTACCTTATTCGTAAGCAGGGATGCGTTAAATATTGACGGATTGTCGGAAGCTACCTTGGAAAAGTTCATCGGAAAAGGATTTATCCATAGTTTTTCCGATATTTTCCTGTTGGATAGATATAAGGATGAGATTACCCAGATGGAAGGCTTTGGCGAAAAGTCTTATAAGAATTTAATGGAGAGCATAGAAAAAGCAAGAAATACCACACTGCCAAGACTGATTTACGGACTTGGCATTACCGGTATAGGGCTTGCCAATGCAAAAGTAATCTGCAGGCATTATGATTATGATCTAGAAGCAATGAAAAGGGCGGATAAAGAAGAATTAAGTGAAATCGATGGAATAGGGGAAGTGCTTGGAGAAGCTTTTTCTTCCTATTTTGCAAAAGAAGAAAATGTGGAGCAGCTTGAGAGGCTGCGGAAGGAACTGGAAATAGAAAAGCAGCCGATAAATGAAATGGAGCAGAGTCTTTTAGGGATGACATTTGTGATAACCGGTTCGGTAGAGCACTTTGCCAATCGGAATGAAATCAAGGAATTGATTGAAGGACGGGGCGGCAAAGTAACGGGGAGTGTTACCGGAAAAACCTCTTATTTGATCAATAATGATATTTCCTCTAATTCCGGCAAAAATAAAAAAGCAAAGGACCTTGGAATTCCAATCATATCGGAAGAGGATTTTTTGAAAATGCTGTAAGGGTATGGTATAATAGGTAGACAAGATCAAGGAAATCAGTTAAGGAAGTGATTCGATATGCCGCTTAAGATTCAGAGCGACTTACCCGTAAAGGAAATTCTGGAAAATGAAAATATATTTATAATGGACGAATTTCGTGCCATCCATCAGGATATTCGTCCTCTTCAAATTTGCATTTTAAATTTAATGCCTTTAAAGGAAGAGACGGAATTGCAGCTTCTCAGGGCGTTATCCAATACGCCGCTGCAGGTAGACGTAAGCTTTATGCATATGTCTTCCCATGTATCCCAGAATACTTCTATGAATCATTTGAATAAATTTTACAATTCCTTTGATGAATTAAAGGATAATTCCTATGATGGGCTGATTATTACCGGAGCGCCGGTAGAACAGATGGAGTTTGAGCAGGTGGATTATTGGGCGGAGCTGTGTAAGATCATGGACTGGAGTGAGGAAAATGTTACTTCTACCTTACATATCTGCTGGGGAGCCCAGGCAGCGTTATACCATTATTACGGCTTGAAAAAGGAGCTGCTTCCCCAAAAGCTCTTTGGTGTCTATGAGCACAAGGTCAGCAACCGGAAGATTCCTCTGGTGAGAGGCTTTGATGATTATTTTATGGCGCCCCACAGCCGGCATACGACTGTCAGCGCAGAAGCCATTCATGCCCAGCCGGAGCTAAAGGTATTGGCAGAGTCGGAGGAAGCAGGAGTCTTTCTTGCCATTGCAGAGGAAGGAAAGAAGATTTTTGTCATGGGACATCCGGAATATGACAGAGTTACCTTGCAGAATGAATATGAGAGGGATTTAAAGAAGGGGCTCGCCATTCAGATGCCGAAACATTATTTTCCTGGGGATGATCCTTCCAGGCGGCCTCACCTGCAGTGGAGATCCCATAGTAACAATCTGTATTCTAACTGGCTCAATTATTACGTGTATCAGGCTACTCCCTATGAATTGTGATAAAGTGATAAACCCAGTATTTTTGATGATTTTACAAGACATTCGTATTTCACAAAGGTATTCCTGTCTGGTCATTTATGGCATTGCTTGCGGGAGGCAAACAAATTGGAATAAATAGAATAAGAACAGGCATAATATACTTATCTGATAAACAAGGAGTTGGAATGGGAAATGATAGAACAGGATACCATAAAGCTATTACGGGAATGCGATGCAGGCATTAAAATGGGAGTCGATTCCATTGATGATGTTTTGGATTATGTTCAAAACAATACGTTCAGGCAATGTTTGACAGAGTGTAAAGAGAAGCATATAAAGCTAAAGGAAGAAATACAGTCTCTTTTAGAGAAATATCATGATGAGGGAAAAGACCCCAATCCCATGGCAAAGAGCATGTCATGGATAAAGACGAATATAAAGCTTGTCATGAATGAATCGGATGGCACGATAGCTGACCTGATTACAGACGGGTGCAACATGGGTGTAAAATCCCTTAACAAATATCTGAATCAATATCAGGCGGCTGACGAAAAATCAAAAGATATTACAAAGCGGCTGATTTATCTTGAGGAAAAGCTTGTTGCAGATATTCGGCAATGCTTATGATTTATATGGGAAACCAAAATCCCGGTTTGCATATTATGTAAGAAAAGGCTGGATTTTGAAGAAAGTATGAATGAAAGCAGACAATATAGACTAAGTAATAATACAAAAGAGTATTTATCGGAATTTCACTACATTTTGGATGCCATGATCCAGGGAATGACAGAAGTCAAGCTGACAGACAGCATATCTCATAATTTTATCGTTCAGATGATACCCCATCATCAGGCAGCCATAGAAATGTCACGGAATCTTTTAAAGTATACCACGAATATTCCTTTGCAGGATATGGCCCAGGGAATTATTACGGAGCAGGCAAAAAGTATAGAAAACATGCGTAAGATCCTGTGCGACTGCAGCGAACTTGACAATTCCAAACGGGATGCCTGTCTGTATGAAAGAAGGACGAAACAGATTATGGAGACGATGTTTTCCCGAATGGGAAATGCCTGTGCAAACAATCAGATTGACGGTAACTTTATGCGGGAAATGATTCCGCATCATGAAGGCGCCATTGAGATGTCAAGGAATGCTTTGAAATATGATATAGTTTCTTCACTTAAGCCTATTCTTAAGGAAATCATTACTTCCCAGGAAAAGGGAATTATCCAGATGGAGAGGCTTTTAAAAGAGATGAGATGCGAATAGAAGAAAATGAAAAAGAAAGAATTCAGCCCTGCAATCAATAGATTGGAGGGCTGAACTGTGTTTACCGTTCTTTTTCTAAATTTTTCTGTGCCGTTGACAGCATCAATTTAATACGGTTTAACTGATTGACTTCGCTGGCACCCGGATCATAGTCAATTGCCACAATGTTGGAAAGCGGATATTGGCGTCTTAATTCTTTGATGACACCCTTTCCTACCACATGGTTTGGCAGACAGCCAAAGGGCTGGGTACATACAATATTGTTGGTGCCTGTATGAATCAATTCCAGCATTTCTCCTGTCAGGAACCAGCCTTCTCCGGTCTGATTACCGATAGATACAATGGTCTTGGCATGCTCCACCGTATCGTAAATGCTGGCAGGAGGAATAAAGTGCTCACTGTTTTTCATTGCTTTTGCGGCAGCGCCACGGATATATTCCATAGCCCGGATTCCAAACCGGGAAATACGGGCGGTTTTCTTGGAAGTTCCAAGATGCTCTGCTTTATAAATCTGGTTGTAGAAGCAGTAGAACATAAAATCCAGTAAATCAGGACAGACTGCTTCAGCGCCTTCTGATTCCAGTAAGTCTACTAAATGATTGTTAGCAGCAGGCAGGAATTTCACAAGAATTTCTCCAACGATGCCAACTTTCGGCTTCTTTTCCTCTGTAATGGGAAGAGAATCAAATTCTTCCACGATTTCCCGGCACATTCTGCGGAATGTAAAGAAGGATGGATGTTTTCTTCCTAGAAACTCTTTACACTTTTTTGCCCATTTCCGGTGTAGCTCATTGGCAGAACCGGGAACCGCTTCATAAGGGCGCATACGGTATAAACAGCGCATGAAGACATCACCGAAGACTGCAGCATAAACAGCCCGGAGCAGCAGGTTTGCATTGAGTTTAAAGCCCGGATTGGTTTCAATGCCTCCTAAATTCAGGGAGATAACCGGTATGTGGGACATATCTGCTTTTTCTAAGGCTCTTCTGATAAAACCGATGTAATTAGTGGCACGGCAGCCGCCGCCGGTCTGGGACATGACAATGGCAACTTTATTTAAGTCGTATTTACCGGACAATAAGGCATCCATAATCTGGCCCACTACAATCAGGGAAGGATAGCAGGCGTCGTTATTGACATATTTCAGCCCTGCATCCACAGCCCGCTTGTTATCATTGGGAAGCACTTCAAAATGATAGCCGCAGGCATTAAAGGCGCTGTTCAAAAGTTCAAAATGAATGGGCGACATCTGGGGACAGAGGATGGTGTAGTCTTTTCTCATTTCTTCCGTAAAGGCAATCTTATTGATGGCGCTTGAATGAATCACCCGTTCCTCTTTTATCTGTTCCTTTACCCGGATGGCAGCAAGAAGAGAACGGATCCGGATTCTGGCCGCTCCCAGATTATTGACCTCATCGATTTTCAAACAGGTGTAAATTTTGCCGGAGCCGGATAAAATGTCATTTACCTGGTCAGTGGTTACTGCATCCAGACCACATCCAAAGGAGTTTAACTGAATCAGATCCAGATAATCAGTAGTCTTTACAAAGCTTGCCGCCGCATAAAGGCGGGAGTGGTACATCCATTGGTCCGACACGATCAAAGGACGTTCCGGTTTCGCCAGATGGGAAATGGAATCCTCTGTCAATACCGCAATATCATAAGAGTTGATCAATTCCGGAATGCCATGATTGATTTCGGGATCAATGTGATAAGGGCGTCCTGCAAGGACGATGCCGCGTTTGCCGGTTTCCTTAAGATAAGCAATGGTTTCTTCTCCCTTTTTTTTCATATCCTCTCTGGCAGCAGCCAGTTCTTTCCAGCCCATCTCAATGGCAGAAAGCAGTTCATCACCGGGAATATTTGAAAACGTATCTTTCAGGCCGGTATAAATCGTATCTATGCTTTTAAACGAAAGAAAAGGATTATCGAACCGGATATCCCCACGTCCGATTTCTTCCACATTGTTTTTTATATTTTCCGAATAGGAGGTGACGATAGGGCAGTTGTAGTGATTGTTAGCGCCTTCTACCTCATCCCGCTCATAAAAAAGGGCCGGATAAAAAATGTAATCGATCCCCTGCTTGATCAGCCAGCTTACATGGCCGTGAGCCAGCTTTGCCGGATAGCATTCCGATTCGCTGGGAATGGATTCGATGCCCAGTTCATAAATTTTATGGGTAGAAGCGGGAGAGAGTACTACCTGGTATTTTAACTGTGTGAAAAACGTAAACCAGAAAGGATAGTTTTCATACATATTCAATACTCTCGGAATGCCTACCTGTCCTCTTTTAGCTTCATCAATGGGAAGGGATTCATAGCCGAAAATACGGTTTAACTTATAGTCGTAGAGATTGATTACGTCTTTTTTGGCTTTTTCCTTTCCCAGTCCTCTTTCACAGCGGTTGCCGGAAATGAACTGACGGCCTCCGGTAAACTGATTGATGGTCAGGCGGCAGTTATTGGTACAGCCCTTACATTTTGCCATACGGGTAGAAAACTCCAGCTGATTGATCTTTTCAATGGAAAGCATGGTAGTATCCGTAAATTCACCTGAATCGATACTGTTTTCATAAGCTGTCAGCTTTTCGTGATACCGTTCTTTTGCAATCAATGCAGCCCCAAAGGCTCCCATGATGCCGGCAATATCAGGACGGACTGCTTCACAGCCTGCAATCTTTTCAAAACTTCTTAAAACCGCATCATTATAAAATGTACCGCCCTGTACTACGATTTTCTTTCCAAGCTCGGAGGCATCGGAAACCTTGATGACTTTAAACAGGGCATTTTTTATGACTGAATAAGCAAGGCCAGCAGAAATATCGGATACTTCGGCTCCTTCCTTTTGCGCCTGCTTTACCTTGGAATTCATAAATACGGTACAGCGGGTTCCAAGATCGATGGGATGTCTGGCAAATAAAGCGGCTGCCGCAAAGTCCTGGACACTGTAATTTAAGGATTTTGCAAAGGTCTCAATAAAAGAACCGCAGCCGGAAGAACAGGCTTCATTGAGCTGCACGCTGTCCACAGTATGATTTTTGATTTTAATGCATTTCATATCCTGGCCGCCAATATCCAGAATGCAGTCTACATCCGGAGCAAAAAAGGCCGCAGCATAGTAGTGGGCAACGGTCTCCACTTCTCCTTCGTCTAACAGGAAAGCGGCTTTAATAAGGGCTTCTCCATATCCGGTAGAGCAGGAGTGGACAATATGGGCTTTTGGCGGCAAAAAGGAATAAATATCTTTTATGGCATTAATGGAGGTCTGCAGGGGACTCCCATTATTATTGCTGTAAAAGGAGTAAAGAAGCGTTCCGTCCTCTGCCACAAGGGCCACCTTGGTAGTGGTGCTTCCCGCATCGATTCCTAAATAACAGTTGCCTTTATAGTTTTCCAATTTTCTTGTTTTTACCTTATGGCTGTTATGGCGGGATTTAAAAAGCTCGTATTCCGTTTTGGTAGCAAACAAAGGCTCCATACGTTCTACTTCAAATTCCATTTTAATAGGAGCGGTTAATTTTTCCACCATTTCCTTCATGGAAAAGGCCACCTCTTCTTTGGCGTTCAAAGCAGAGCCCATGGCAGCAAATAAGTGGGAATGTCCAGGTGCGATAATATGTTCGTCATCCAGCTTTAAGGTACGGATAAAAGCTTCCTTGAGCTGGTCCAGAAAGTGAAGAGGACCTCCTAAGAAAGCAACATGTCCGCGAATAGGCTTTCCGCAGGCAAGACCGCTGATGGTCTGATTCACTACCGCTTGGAAAATAGAAGCAGCCAGATCTTCCTTGGTAGCCCCTTCGTTGATCAAAGGCTGGATATCGGATTTGGCAAATACGCCGCAGCGGGCAGCAATGGTATAAAGAGACTGGTAACCTTTGGCATATTCGTTTAACCCGGAAGCATCTGTCTGGAGCAGGGATGCCATCTGATCGATGAAGGAACCGGTTCCCCCGGCACAAATGCCGTTCATCCGCTGTTCCACGTTACCGCCTTCAAAATAGATGATCTTGGCATCTTCTCCTCCAAGCTCAATGGCAACATCCGTTTCCGGCGCATAATCGGTCAATGCGGTGGAGACTGCAATGACCTCCTGTACAAAAGGAACTCCCAAATGGTTGGCAAGAGTTAATCCGCCGGAACCGGTAATCACGGGGTGCAGGGTAATATCCCCCAATGCACCATATGCTTTTTTCAGCAGATCGGACAGGGTTTCCTTAATGTTTGCAAAATGCCTTTCATAGTCTGAAAAAACCATCTTGTTTTTATAATCTAAAATGGCGATTTTTACAGTAGTTGAACCAATATCAATACCTAATGTATAATTGTTTTTAGTCATATGCTCGCCCTTTCTATAAGTGAATTTTATTTCCTATTTATAATGTATGCGAAATATATCGCAACAAATCACATTATACGACAGGATTTTTGAATGTGCAACAAACAAATTTTGGGCAAATCTAAAAAAAGTGTTAAGGAAATATAAGAATTGTAAAAAATCCGGGTCCTTTATTTACTTTGTACCATTCACATGATATGATTAGAAACAGTAACGGCAGACAGCTTGCTGCTAAAAGAAAACGGGAGAGTGATAATCAGTATGAATTTTTTATATAAATGGGAGAGAAAATGGGGCAAATATGCAATTCCAAACATTACCATGTATTTGATTATATGTTATGCGTTCGGATATATGCTTCAATGGACCAACAGCTCTTTTTTAGGTTTCCTTACATTAGATCCCTACGCAATCCTTCATGGACAGGTCTGGAGGCTGTTTACCTGGATTATCGTGCCGCCCTCCGGATTTGATTTCTTTACTCTGATCATGCTTTATTTTTATTATTCCATAGGGAGAAGCTTAGAGTATGCCTGGGGAACCTTCTCATACAATGTATATATGTTTTCCGGTATGCTGTTTACTATTATCGGTGCGTTTTTCCTGTATGCAGGCTGCCAGTTATTTGGAGCAGATCAGATTGCCGCCCTGGGAAGCATGGCAGGAGGTGGTGGCATCAGTGCGTTTTATACATTTGCTTCTTATAGCTTTAGTACCTATTATATCTGTATGTCCATGTTTTTAGCTTATGCCATTACCTTTCCGGAAATGCAGGTACTGCTTATGATGATCATTCCTATTAAGGTAAAGATCCTTGGTATCATTTATGGGGTAATGATGCTCTATTATGTGATTTCGGCAGGCCAGTTGGGGATTTTAGGCATTCCTACCCAGGTGGCGATTGTTTCTACTCTGCTCAATGCCATTATCTTTTTTGTGGTGACAAGGAAAAGCTTCCGCACACCAAATCAGATCAAAAGGCAGAGGGAATTCAAAAAAAAGACTGCTAAGATGAGAAGCATTACCAAGCATAAATGTGCCATCTGCGGCAGGACAGAAGTAGACAGCCCGGATCTGGAGTTTCGTTTCTGTTCTAAATGCCAAGGCAATTATGAATATTGCTCGGAACATCTGTATACCCATAAACATGTCATGCGCCAGTCTTAGCACAGGTCTTTAGCGGCTATTGTGAGCCGGAAGGGTATACGGTACGGGAATAAGTTGTTTTGATGGATTGGCATTAACCATTCCCAGAGACAGAAAAGGCATTGGAAGGAAGAAAAAATAAAAAGGAAAATGAATATAAGGGAACATGAGAATGGAACAAAACAGTGAAGAGGTATTTCGCACACAATTGCTTAATCTTGTAAAACAGGCGAAAAAACAAGGTATGTGCGTCACAAAGGAACAGGTGGAGGAAGCATTTCCTGATATGGAGCTGGATGAAGGAAAGCTGGCTCTGATTTATGATTATTTAAAAAACAGTAAAATTACCGTAGGCGAAGAGGCGGATCTGGACAATCTTCTTACGAAAGAGGATAAGGATTATTTAAAGCAATATCTGAACGAAATAGAGGGACTTCCTGTTTATACAGAGGCGGAAGCAGAGGAAATCTGCCGAAGGGCCTTTTTGGGAGAAAAGGAAGCAAAGGAAAAACTGTTTATCTATATGCTCCCTAAAGTAGTGGAAATCAGCAAGCTCTATGCCGGTCAGGGGATGTTCTTAGAGGATCTCATCGGAGAAGGTAATGTGGCGCTTACTATGGGAATGGAAATGCTTGCCATAGAGGAGGGGCCGAAAGAGGTGGAAGGAGCCCTGGTAAAAAGCATTATGGAAGCCATGGAAGAAGCCATAATGGGAGAAGCTAAGGTAATGGAAAAGGATGAACAGGTAATTAAACGAATCAATTCCATAGCTTTGGCAGCAAAAGAGCTGGCAGAAGAGCTTTGCAGGGAAATCACCGTAAAGGAGCTGGCAGAAGAAACGGATTTTACCGAAGAGGAAATTGCGGAAGCCATGGAGCTTACCGGAAATAAAATAGATTTTATTCAAAAAGCAGAGGATGAACATGGAATTTAGAGAGCAGGATTTTAAATATGTCATGCAGAATTTTTCCAATGTATACATTGGCGCCAGATGCACCTACGAAGAGGCAGCAGAACATATGGACATGCCAGGTCGGTTAAAAACGGCTATTTATCGTATGGTCTACGGTGGAGAAATCACAAGGGAAGAAACCATTGCCAGCCATTTGCTGAGGCTTGAGAAAAAGGATATGGGCTATTTGTTTTATTCCCAGCTAAAGCCGCAGGTTAAGGTGCTGTTTATTGAGAAGGTGACTGATAAAAAAGGTGTGGAAAAGGAAACTGCCCGTGAAAAAATCTATTCCATAGAGCAGTTTGTAGAGGATGAACAGTTAAAGGAGCAGGAGCAGAAGGAGAAGATAGTGGTTCAGGAGATATTTTTTAAGAAGCTTCATTTAGCGGGGCTTAGTGTGTGAGAATAAAATGGAATCGGATATTTTATAGTTGGTAGGAGCTGTCAGAGTATATGGCGGCTTCTTTTTTACATCTAGAGAGTTTTCAGAAGTATATGAATGCAGGAATTTTGGGATGCGTATTTACTTGTATTTAGCATTCAAATGAAAAAAATACGAGAAAAAATAAATTTTACAAGATAGTTTGCGTTTAAAATAGAAACATAGTTGACGAATTGTAAAACAAATGATATCATAGGTTTAAAAGGAGGTGAAAAAATGGGAAAGAAGAAATTGCAGTTTATGATTATGTTGTGTGTAGCAGGCATTATTTTGCCGGTATTAAGCGTTTGTGCTTATAGCTATACATATGAGTCAGATGTTGTAATGCATTATGATTTAAATAATTCAAGCGGCCTTCTGGTTGCAAGAAGCTATAATACTTGTGTAGCGATACCTAAGGCTTCGGTTTTTGCATATGATGTTAATGGGACAGCATTACGTTCAGATTTAAAACAGGGCACATGGAATAATGCTAAATTGATATATTTAGCCGTAGCCTCTGTATCTGATTCCAATGCAAAGAGTGCTAAAAGTGCACATGTTTTATTGAGAAACGATGGTACTGCATATGGTAAGACATTGAAATTGACATGGCCATGAGTATAAAAAGCAAACAAATGGTAATAATTCTATTTGTTTGCTTTTTAAAGAAATAGGGGGATTTATGCTGTTAATGTTAGCAGGTGAAAGGGAAATTGCAATGAAGAAATATCGATATTTAATAATAGCGATTATCTGTATATGCTTCTTGATTTGTGTACTAAATCTAAGAACTGGTTGGAAAAGTTATGAATATTCCAGTGGGTATTATAGTGATGGGACATATCTGCACGGCGGAATCGGCTCTTTGGAACTGGATAAGCGGATAACCTATCGAGCTCGATATGAAGTAAATTTAAAGTCAGGAAAGCTAATAGGAGAGCTTTACGACAGCACTTATGACATAGACGCATTTGGGAAACCGGAGGAGCAGCAGATTGTGGCAAAAATGGAAATGGAGGAATCCGGAACTTATTATATGGATTGGCCCATTACAGATAGTGGAACCTATTATCTGACTGAATATGCCGTAGAGGGAAGTCAGGCAAGTGTAGATACATATATAGAGGTCAGACAGTACATATGGCAGATTTTATTAAAACGGATTCAAAAGCGGATTTTGAAGGATGGGGGAGCGCACCGCCCATTCTGATTGTGCCATAAATACTGCTTATAACTGATTTTATTTAAGTTTACAGGGGAAGAACATTGAAAGCTATATTACGACAATATAAACGAATTTTCCGATACCCTCTAGCTGCCTGGAGCTTATTTATCAGCTTTGTTATCGGTTATCTCAGCATCTTTTATGGAACAAAGCTTTTAGTTACCATGAAAAATGAACGGGAACATAAGGGACAATATTCTTTTGCAAATGAGCAGGGGATGTTTTTGCAGTCCGCCGACCCGGAAAGCAGGCTTTGGGTGTTATGTGAGGAAAAAGAATATCATATTGCCATTCAAAATTTTTATGTTTTTTACAATAAAAAAGCAGAGAGTGGTCCTACCAATATTGTAATCAATATGAATGGAGAAGAAAAATACCCAATCATAAAAGGGATATATCCCAGTGAGGAAATTTTACAGAGCGGGGAAAGAGTCGTCCTATTAGGTAAAGGCCGTAAGGACTGCGTATATGAAAAAGAGGGAAAGGAATACATAGAGATTTTTTCAGAAGAGTATCGGGTATTGGGATATATCAGTGACGTAGATACAGTGATTTATGATTATCAGGCAGTGCTGTTTTATGACAATCTGGGAGAAAATTTAAAAGAGGAACTAAAATCCTATTACATAAACGGAATAGAAATTCTGGCTGCAAGCGATACCGTTTCCGTCGATGAGATGGAACTGTTTGATAAACTGCAAAATGCAGGCTTTTTATGCAGCGGCGCTTCTGTAGACAGTATGACGGCAACCGGGATAGGTACAAATAGTTTTCGGATGGATTATCTGGCGATGATTTATTTGTTTGGCATGTTAAATTGCATAGCGGCAGAGAAGTTTAGTCTGGCAGAGAGAATGGGAGAAATCATCATTCGGAAAATCCATGGTTTTAGTGGAAAACAGTTGGTGTTTCTGCTCTATAAGGAACTGGCGGGAATTTTAATTCCGGCTTCTTTGGCAGCAGCTTTTCTTAGTATGGGAATGAATCCGTTTTTGAAAAAAATCCTGGTGGTTTCTTTCATGGATGTACTGAAGTACTGGCTGTTTACCTTGCTGTTTCTGTTACTTTCTGCCATTATTATCATCCTGCTTGCCGTATACCCTTTGAAAAAGCAAAGTATGGCGGAGTTATTCCGGAAAGAAGGCGGTATTACATGAGACTAAGCGGAATCATCAGACTGGCAGCAGACCGGATCTATATGCACAGAAGAAAATTCCTTTTGACAGTTTTTATGTTGTTTTTATCCTTTTGTATGTTGATAGGGGTGCTGTTTGGCTTTTATCAATATAACTATGCACTGATTCGTGTGAATGCAGTGGTTCAGTGTGATAAAAACCGGTTGTTCAAGGTGGAATTTAAATATTTTGAAAGCATGGATGAAAAGAATGCCGGACAATTTTTCCAATTTATGAATGCTTTATATGAAATAGATGGCATTCGTGCCGGGAAATATGTGGCGGAGCCTATCAACTATCAGCTGATTACCACTCAGGCAGAGGAAGAATCCATTGTTTCTATGTTGGAATATCAGCAGCAGGTGAAAAATGGAGAAACAACCCTTTCGGTAGCAGAATTTTATGAAAACAGCAAAGAGGCGGACGTGCTTTTTTTGGATAATCAGCTTGTGGATATTTGTCAGCTTTTAGATGTGAATCAAAAGAAAATCAGTTTGAAGGAAGATGAAGAATATACAGACATGGCGGTTGGATATGAGAGGCAGAAGGAGATGCCTGTGGGAACCAGATTATACGATATGCTTACCGGAAGGAAGTATCAGGTGACTCAGGTTTTAAAGAAAGGAAGCGCATTCATTCCGGGAAGCCTGTTTTTTTCCACGGAACCGGAGCTTTCTTTGGATGACTCGTTGGTGACACTTCCAAATGACCGCTGGATAAAAGGAGGTTACAGTTCCGTTTATCAGGTATATCAAAACAATATTTACTATATAGCAGATGAAAAGGAAGAATGCCAACATCTGGCAGAACAGGTAGAAAAAGCAGCAAAGGACTTAGGACAGTGGGTAGAGGTGAAAAGCTTTCCCCGGTTGGTCAGAGAGTACAGAGAAATGGAGCAAAGAGAACGGATGCCCATGTTGGTTTTCGTGCTGATTCTACTGTTTTTATCCATCATGAATATCTTTTTAAGCACATTGATTTCCTTATTATCCCAAAAAAAGGAGCTTGGAATCATGCTTGCATGCGGCATAACCAAAAAGGAGATTTACCGGATTCTTTTTGTAGAAAACCTGCTGCGGTTTTTGACGGCATTCTGTCCGGCATATGCACTGATGTGCTATTATCACAGCAGGGGGCTGGAAAATAATATGGCTGTTGTGGTGAAAATATTGCCGTTTTTGATTGTAATATTAGTCATTTTATTGCTGATTGCAGCAATGCTGCCCATTTTCTTTTTCCGTAAAAAATATCCGGTTGCATTCAGATAAGAAAGGAGTCCCACATATGATACAATTAAGAAATGTGAGCAAAATCTATCGGGGAGAGACCTTTGAAACAAAAGCTTTGGATCAGGTGGATTTAGAGATAAAGACAAATGAATTTCTGGCAGTCATGGGAAGCTCCGGTTCCGGAAAAAGCACCCTGTTGAATCTATTAGGGGGAATGGATTTTCTCACAGAAGGAGAGTATGAATACGATGGGATGAAAATCCATGAATTTTCCGAAAAACAGCTGGAACAGTTCCGGAAGGAAAAGATTTCTTTCGTCTTTCAGCAATTTGCCCTTATGGACAGGTATACTGTGTTTGAAAACATTGAAATGCCCCTTCTTGCCATGGGAATCAAAAAGAAGGAAAGAAAACAGATTGTGGAAGCGAACATGGAAAAGCTTGGCATCACTCCCCTGAAAGACAAATATCCCCCTTACATTTCCGGCGGACAACAGCAAAGGACTGCCATAGCAAGAGCGCTTGCAAAAGGAAGCGAACTGATTTTAGCAGACGAACCTACAGGCGCCCTGGATCAAAAATGTGGTGAAGAACTGATGGAAGTGCTCCTGACCATGCACCAATTGAAAAAGACCATTGTCATGGTAACCCACAATGAAAAAATCGCAGCATATGCAGACCGGATCGTGACAGTTAGTGATGGGAAAATATGCAGTAAATAAAAAGCATTCCTTCTTCTGTAACACATCGAAATCTTTTCAAACCAACAAAAAGCCCTTCGATATTCAGTGTGAGCCGTGAGGACATAGGAACCGGAGCAGGGGACGGCAAGCCATATAGTAGTCTTATAGGCCTTGGCAAAGTCGCCGGTCCTTACGCACCGTATTTTGGTGCGTTAGTACCGCTGCGTCTTTGCAGAGCGAAAGCGTGCCAATAAGACTACTATATGGCCTGCTGTCCTCCCCGCTCCGGTTCCTATGTCCTCACGGCTCACACGTCCTCTTATCCAAATCCCTTTTTCCCTTTCTAAAATTAGAAAAAAGTGGTATACTAAACAACATATCACAGAAACACAACGGAAAGGAAACAAAACCATTTATGAAAATAGAACAGCTGAACACCTACGAGACAATCGAAGCAAGAGAAATCAAAGATTTGAATTCCTACGGAAGAATCCTGAAACATAAAAAGACCGGAGCAAAAGTCGTCCTCCTTGAAAACGACGATGAAAACAAAGTATTCTACATCGGCTTCCGCACCCCTCCAACAGACAGTACAGGAGTTGCCCATATTCTGGAGCATTCCGTTTTGTGCGGTTCCAAAGCTTTTCCGGCAAAGGATCCTTTTGTAGAGTTAGCGAAAGGCTCCTTAAATACCTTTTTAAACGCCATGACCTATCCGGATAAGACCGTATATCCGGTAGCAAGCTGCAACGATAAGGACTTTCAGAATTTAATGCATGTGTACTTGGATGCAGTCTTTTATCCGAATATCTACTCCGAACCCAAAATTTTCATGCAGGAAGGCTGGCATTATCACTTAGAACAGGAGACGGACAGCTTAAAATATAACGGAGTCGTCTACAATGAAATGAAAGGTGCCTTTTCCTCTCCGGATGATGTATTGGATCGGGAAATTTTTAATTCTCTGTTTCCCGACACCACTTACGGAAATGAATCAGGGGGAGATCCAAAGCATATTCCTGATCTGACTTATGAGCAGTTTCTGGATTTCCATAGAAAATATTATCATCCTTCCAATAGCTATATTTATTTATATGGCAATATGGATATGGCGGAAAAACTGGCATGGATAGACGAACAGTATTTAAGCCATTTCGATTATCTGGAAATTGATTCTACCATAGGTACACAGGAAGCTTTTGAGAAGCCGATGGACTTTACGGAGCAGTATTCTGTTACGGAAAATGAGTCATTGGAAAATGCCACGTATCTATCCTACAATACTGTTGTGGGAACAAGTCTTGACAGGGAGCTTTATGTGGCTTTCCCCATTTTGGATTATGCCCTGTGTTCTGCACCGGGAGCGCCCATCAAGCAGGCGCTGATTGATAAAAATATCGGTCAGGACGTTTACAGTCTTTTTGAAAACGGCATTTACCAGCCCTATTTTTCCATTGTGGCAAAAAATGCCAATGAAAAGGATAAGGCGGAATTTATAAAGACCATAGAAGAGGTATTGACGAATCTGGTAAAAAACGGAATTGATAAGCGGGCATTGAAAGCGGGATTGAATTTTTATGAATTCAAATATAAAGAAGCGGATTTCGGCTCTTATCCCAAGGGTTTGATGTATGGCCTGCAGGCATTGGACAGCTGGCTTTATGATGAAAGGACTCCTTTTTATCATATTGAAGCAAATGCTACCTTCCAGACTTTAAAAGAAAAAATAAATACAGATTATTTTGAAAGGCTGGTAGAAAAATATCTGCTTCAAAACACGCATAAGGTAACGATTACAGTAGTACCTGTAGCGGGCATGACAACAGAAATGGACCAGATATTGCAAAAGAAGCTGGATGAATACAAAAAGTCCTTGACCAAGGAGCAGGTGGAGGGGTTCGTATCCGCAACAAATGCGTTGATTTCTTATCAGGAAACCGAGTCACCGGAAGAAGACTTGAAAAAAATTCCTCTTTTAAAGAGAGAAGATATGAAAAAAGAAGCAGAGCCTTTCATAAATCAAGTGGATGAGCTGCAGGATACCAAAATATTATCCCACGATATTTTTACAAATGGAGTATCTTATCTGCGGTTTGTTTTTGATGCGGGATATGTTACCAATGATCTTCTGCCTTATATGGGATTGCTGAAAAATATATTGGGACTGATGAATACGGAGCATTATAGCTATGGGGAACTGTTTAATGAAGTGAATATTGCCACCGGAGGAATCGCACCGGCAGTGAACACTTATATAAACAGCAAGAACCTGGAGGAATTTAAACTAACTTTTGAAGTAAAAGCCAAGACCTTATACGAAAATACCGAAAAGACTTACGAACTGGTAGAAGAAATGCTGTTTACCACAAAGCTTTCGGATGAAAAACGTTTGCTGGAGCTGATCCGGGAACTAAAGGCAAAAATGCAGGCTACCATGATGGGCGCCGGACATTCGGTGGCAGCAGTCCGTTCTCTGTCCTATTTTTCTAAAACGGCAGCAGTTTCCGAACAGATGACGGGAATCCCTTTCTATCGTCTGTTAGAAGCGCTGGATAGCAATTTTGAGCAGGAAAAGGAAAAATTGATTGCAAATCTGGAAAAGATAAGAAAGCTGCTTTTCAGACCGGAAAACTTCATGCTGGATTATACCGGCACAAAGGAAGGACTTGCAGAAGCTAAAAAATATGTAATGGAGTTTAAAAATAAGCTGTATAAGGAGGAAATAGACAAGACGGGCTTTGCCATGACACCTGTAAAGAAGAACGAAGGCTTTAAGACTTCCGCAGGCATACAATATGTGGCAATGTCAGGAAGCTTTTTGAAGAAGGGGCTTTCTTATACAGGTGCATTAAAGGTATTAAAGGTCATTATGGGATATGAATATCTCTGGAATAATGTGCGGGTAAAAGGTGGCGCATATGGCTGTATGAGCAGCTTTGGAAAAAGCGGGGAATGTTATTTTGTTTCTTATCGGGATCCGAACCTGGAAAAAACATTGGATGTGTATAAGCAGGCTGCAGATTTTATCCGGAATTTCAAAGGAGATGAAAGAACTATCACAAAATTTATCATCGGAGCAATCAGCGAGCAGGATGTACCGAAAACACCGGCAGCAAAGGGGAACAGGAGTATGGCTGCTTATATGAGCCAGGTTACTTTTGCGGAAGAGCAGAAGGAAAGAGAGGAGCTTCTTGCCGTAGATGAACAGGTGATCCGCAGCCTTGCGGAGTATATCGAAGCATTTGTGGATTATGACTGCATCTGCGTGGTGGGAAATGAAGAAGCAATCAGCCAGAATGCAGGATTGTTCATGGAAGTGGAAAATTTATTTCACTAAAACCATAAATGCAGGCAGAGCTATCCGTATAAAAAATAGAAGAAAAAGCTTTGTATCAAAACGGAGAACTGTTTACGGGAGGAAGGTTGTATGAAAAAGAAGAAAACGATCGCATTGGGAGTTGTGCTGCTGGCTGCCTGCAGTTTACTGACGGCCTGCGGGAGCAGCAGCTACAAAAATGAATATACCCTGGAGACTACAGCAGATTCAGGTGCTGCCGACTATAGGGATGATTATGAAACCGATGACCTGTACGACATGGCTGTGGCAGAAGATGCCATAGAAAATGAAAGCGGTGAAATGAGTGCCTCCGGCACGTCAGAAACAGGGAAGCAGGTAGCTGCTAACCGGAAGCTGATAAAAACTGTGGATATGACAGTGGAAACAGAAGAGTTTGATGTACTGACGAAAAAGCTGACAGATAAAGTGGAAGCTCTTGGAGGCTATATGGAAAAGGCAAGCGTAAGCGGAACAAGCATCAATGCCAGCTATGAAAGCACCAGAAGCGCCAGCTATACCGCAAGGATACCGGCAGATAAGCTGGATGATTTTGTGACAGAGGTTTCCAGTATCTCAAACGTTTTAGATAAAAATGAAAGCGTGGAAGATGTCACCTTAAGCTATGTGGATTTAGAAAGCAAAAAGAATACATTGAAAATCGAACAGGAACGAATTACTGCTTTGTTGGAGCAGGCGGATACGATTGAGACTATCGTGGCATTGGAAAGCCGGCTGACGGAAATCCGCTATCAATTGGAAAGTATGGAATCACAGCTTCGTACATATGACAATCTTGTAGATTATGCTACTATTTACTTAAATGTAGAAGAAGTGGAGAGAGTGACGCCTGTTGCTCCAAAATCTGCTTTTGAAAAAATGAAGGATGGATTTGTAAACAGTGTCTACCAGATCGGCAGAGGATTTAGAAATTTTGTTGTGGGCTTCGTAATCGTGCTTCCTTACCTTCTGCTATGGGGCGTGATCATCCTGATGATTATCCTGTTCGTGAAAGGAATCATAAAAAACAGCCAAAAGAAGGCGGAAAAAAAGGAACAGGCATTACATGCCGCCTATGAAAAAGAGAACAGCGAAAAGAAATAAGGATACTATTATGGAAAAACAGATAAAGACAGGGTTTGTCACATTGATTGGCAGGCCCAATGTGGGAAAATCCACTTTAATGAATCAATTGATCGGCCAGAAGATTGCCATCACCTCTAATAAGCCACAGACAACCAGAAACCGTATACAGACAGTATATACATCCAAAGAAGGACAGATCGTCTTTCTGGATACTCCCGGCATTCATAAGGCAAAGAATAAGCTGGGAGACTATATGGTAAATGTAGCATCCAAAACCTTAAAGGAAGTGGATGTGGTCTTATGGCTTGTGGAGCCAAGCAATTTTATCGGAGCAGGGGAAAAGCATATTATCGGACAGCTTCAAAAGGTCAATGTTCCGGTCATCCTTGTAATCAATAAAATCGATATGGTAAAAAGGGAAGAAGTATTTTCTTTTATCGATACTTACCGGAAGGAATTTGAGTTTGCGGAAATCGTTCCGGTTTCTGCAAAGAAAGGAGAAAATACCGGGGAATTGATTTCCTGTATTTTCAAATATCTGCCTTATGGTCCAATGTTTTATGAGGAAGATACGATTACGGACCAGCCACAAAGACAGATCGTAGCCGAACTGATCAGGGAAAAGGCGCTTCATGCATTAGACGAGGAAATTCCCCATGGAATCGCAGTATCCATTGAATCCATGAAGTTCAAGAAAAAGCTGGTGGAAATCCAGGCCACCATCATCTGCGAAAAAGATTCCCATAAGGGAATTATCATCGGGAAATCCGGTGCCATGCTAAAGAAAATCGGTTCCAATGCCAGATACGAAATCGAAGAGCTGTTAGAAAGCAGGGTCAATCTACAGCTTTGGGTGAAGGTGAAAAAGGACTGGCGGGACAGTGATTTTCTTTTGAAAAACTTTGGTTATCATAAAAATGAAGAAGAATTCTAAGTGAACGAAAATGGTTGGAAGTGTGCCCGCTTCCAGAATCTTACTGCCGAAAAATCCCAGCATATAATCTTTGAAAAAGCAAATCCTAGAAATGAGAAAAAATGCTGAGTAAAGAAAAAGATTCCAGGGAGGCAGGAAGATGAAAGAGACAGAGGAAGAAAGAGATTTTTTTAAAACCGGGCGGATAGAGGATTATCTTACCTACAAAAACAGCACCAGAGACAGGGAAGCAGTGAAAACAGAAGCAATGATCAGAGAAGAGGAAAGACATAGTATCGAAAAATTTTGGTAAGATGAAGAGACTTTGCCGAAAGGAGTCGGAAATGAGACCATGCAGGAGTTTGTAGTGGTGACCGGTCTGGTAATCAAATCCATACCAGTGGGTGATTATGACAGAAGGATTACGATACTTACAAAAGAACGAGGAAAGATTGGGGCATTTGCAAAGGGAACAAGACGGCCAAACAGCCGCCTTGCAGCTGCCACCAATCCTTTTTCGTTTGGTGAGTTCAAGCTATATGAAGGGAAAAGCGCTTATAACTTAATGGAAGCGGACATATTCAACTATTTTAAGGAATTGAGGGAAAATTTTGAAGCAGCTTTTTTTGGAATGTATTTTTTAGAAGTAGCGGATTATTATACAAGGGAAAATAACGACGAAAGACAAATGCTGAAATTGTTATATCAGTCGTTAAAGGCACTTTTAGTTCCTTCCCTGAAGATGGAACTGGTTCAGTACATATTTGAAATGAAGGCATTGGTAGTGAACGGAGAGTTTCCGGGTCCTCTTCATAGAGAAGATATGTTGTCCGATACCGTTTATGCCATTGAATACGTCACAAACAGCTCCATTGAAAAACTCTATACGTTTACTTTGTCAGAGCCTGTTTTTAAAGAGTTCGAGAAAGCGGCAGAAGAATATCGGAAACATTATATCGGGAGGAATTTCAAAAGTCTTGAAATCTTACAAAATTGCAGGTTGAAAAAGTGATATGATTTCGTTATAATATTTAAGCAAGTGTGCTTTTGTAAGGAAAGTCCCCGACTATGTCGGGGAAAGAAAAGGAAAGTCCCTGATAGAATCGGGGAAAAGAAAGTACCGGCGGGAGGATATTATGAAAGGAAAGATTAAAAGAATATTGCTTTTTTCCATGGTTTTTGCGGCAATGCTGCTAAGCGGCTGCAGCAATACGGGAAATATTGAGCAGAATACGATTGTAATCAAAAAGGACGGAGCTGTATTAGGAGCTATCATAGAGGACTTTGGTGATTCCAAATACGTAAGCGAAGAATTAAAGGCAATGCTGGAGGAGGAAATTGCCGCCTATAATGCACAGGCGGGAGAGGACAAGGTGGTCCTGGAGACGTATGAAATCACGGAAGATAAAAAAGTAAAAATTTATCTGGAATATGCCTCAGTTGCGGATTATGCAGGCTTTAATGAGCAAACCCTGTTTGCGGGAACTGTTTCGGAAGCCTATGAAGCCGGATATGAATTCGTAGATATGGAAAATGTAACCGGAGAAGGCGCTTCCATGGGGAAATCAGATGTGCTGGAAAAAGGCGCCATGAAAATGGTTATTTTTCAGGAACCGGTGCATGTCCGGGTAAATGGAAAGATTTCCTATGTAAGTAGCGGCGTGACTGTGGAGGGAAAGAAGGAAGCAGCAACCAATGATGAGGAAGATATCATAGATTTATTTTATCTCATATATGAATAATAGATTGGACAGAGAGAGGAAAAGAATATGGAAAAATCAATGGAAAAAATCGTAGCACTAGCAAAGGCAAGGGGATTTGTCTATCCAGGCTCCGAAATTTACGGTGGACTTGCCAATACATGGGACTACGGAAATCTTGGCGTGGAATTAAAAAATAATGTGAAGCGTGCATGGTGGCAGAAGTTCATTATGGAGAATCCATACAATGTAGGTGTGGACTGCGCAATTTTAATGAATCCCCAGACGTGGGTTGCATCCGGCCACTTAGGCGGATTCTCAGATCCTTTGATGGACTGCAGGGAGTGCCATGAACGTTTCCGGGCAGACAAGATTATTGAAGATTTTGCTGAAGAACATGGAATCGTGCTGGATTCTTCCATCGACGGCTGGTCACAGGAAAAGATGAAGGACTTTATTGAAAGCAATCAAGTGCCATGTCCAACCTGCGGCAAGCATAACTTTACGGATATCCGTCAGTTCAACCTGATGTTCAAAACTTTCCAGGGTGTTACGGAGGATGCAAAAAATACCGTATATTTAAGGCCGGAAACAGCTCAGGGTATTTTTGTAAACTTTAAAAATGTACAGAGGACATCCAGAAAGAAAATTCCATTTGGCATCGGGCAGATTGGTAAATCCTTCCGAAATGAGATAACACCTGGAAACTTTACATTCCGGACAAGGGAATTCGAGCAGATGGAGCTGGAATTCTTCTGTGAGCCGGATACGGATCTGGAATGGTTTGCATATTGGAAACAGTTCTGTATCGACTGGTTGAAATCACTTGGTATGAAAGAGGAAGAGATGCGGGTCAGAGATCATGAAGCGGAAGAGCTTTCTTTCTACTCTAAGGCGACTACGGATATTGAATTTTTGTTCCCGTTTGGCTGGGGTGAGCTTTGGGGAATTGCAGACAGAACTGATTATGACCTGACACAGCATCAAAATACTTCAGGACAGGATATGTCTTATTTTGATGACCAGAAGGCAGCTAAATATGTGCCATATGTGATTGAGCCTTCTCTTGGGGCGGATCGGGTAGTACTGGCATTTTTGTGCGGAGCCTATGATGAGGAAGAAATCGGGGACGGCGATGTGAGGACGGTGCTCCATTTCCATCCAGCTTTAGCACCTGTGAAGATTGGAGTGCTTCCACTTTCCAAAAAGTTGAATGAGGGGGCTGAAAAGATTTTCGCTAAGCTGTCTAAAAAGTATAATTGTGAATTTGATGACAGAGGAAATATTGGAAAGCGTTACAGAAGGCAGGATGAAATCGGAACTCCTTTCTGTATTACATATGATTTTGAATCGGAAGAAGACCATGCGGTAACGGTCAGGTTCAGGGATACTATGGAGCAGGAACGGGTTAAGATTGAAGAGCTGGATGCTTATTTTGCAGATAAATTTACTTTTTAATCAATTCATTTTTACAGAGGCATTGGCAAACCAGACCAGTACGGCAACCGCAAGCATTTTCACGGAGGCGGATTCTCTTGTAAATGCATTAAGTGAAAAAGCAGAGCAGCTAAAGCAGCAATAGGGATTAATTGGAGGAAAGAAACGTGAAAGCATATGGTGTAAATGAACTTAGAAAAATGTTCCTTGAATTTTTTGAAAGCAAGGGGCATTTGGCAATGAAAAGCTTTTCATTGGTACCCCATAATGATAACTCATTACTATTGATCAATTCGGGCATGGCACCTTTGAAGCCATATTTTACAGGACAGGAAATACCGCCCAGAAAGAGGGTGACGACCTGCCAGAAGTGTATTCGTACCGGGGATATTGAAAATATTGGAAAAACAGCACGTCATGGCACTTTTTTCGAGATGCTGGGAAACTTTTCTTTTGGAGACTATTTTAAGCAGGAAGCAATTTCCTGGAGCTGGGAATTTTTAACGGAAGTGGTTGGAATCGATCCTGACAGATTATATCCATCCGTTTACGAAGAGGATGACGAGGCTTACGAAATCTGGAATAAAGAAATCGGCATTGCACCGGAGAGGATCTTCCGTTTTGGAAAGGCAGATAACTTTTGGGAGCATGGTTCCGGTCCCTGTGGCCCCTGTTCGGAAATCTATTATGACCGTGGAGAAAAGTATGGCTGTGGAAAGCCGGATTGTACGGTGGGCTGTGATTGTGACCGTTATATCGAAGTATGGAACAATGTATTTACCCAGTTTGATAATGACGGAAAGGGAAATTATTCCGAACTGGAGCAGAAAAACATTGATACCGGCATGGGCTTAGAGAGACTTGCTACTGTTGTGCAGGATGTGGATTCCATCTTTGATGTGGATACGATCCAGGCTCTCAGACAAAAGGTATGTGAACTGGCAGGCAAGGAATATAGAAAGGAATATCAATGGGATGTCTCTATCCGTATCGTAACGGATCATATCCGTTCCGCAACTTTTATGATTTCCGATGGTATCATGCCCTCTAATGAAGGAAGAGGATATGTACTGCGCCGTATCATAAGAAGGGCAGCGCGCCATGGACGGCTTCTTGGCATTGAAGGAGAATTCCTTGCCAGATTAGGCAATACGGTGATTGAAGGAAGCAAGGACGGCTATCCGGAACTGGAAGAAAAGAAAGACTTTATATTTAATGTACTGACCCAGGAAGAAAATAAATTCAACAAAACAATCGATCAGGGACTGAACATTCTTGCGGAAATGGAAGAGGATATGACGAAGGCTGGCAAGAAGGAGCTTTCCGGAAAAGATGCCTTTAAGTTATATGATACCTATGGATTCCCGCTTGATCTGACAATGGAAATTTTGGAAGAAAAAGGCTTTACGGTAGATGAAAAGGGATTTTTGCAGGCAATGGAAGAACAGAAGGTAAAAGCCAGAAAAGCCCGTAAGACCACCAACTATATGGGAGCAGATGTTACGGTATATGAATCCATTGATCCAAGCATCACTACAGAATTTGTAGGCTACGACCGGTTGGAGCATAGTGCTGAAATTACAGTGCTTACTACAGAAACGGAGCTGGTGGAAGCATTGACGGAAGGCCAGATTGGCACGGTCATTGTGAAGGAAACCCCTTTCTATGCCACTATGGGCGGACAGAATGGAGATAAAGGCCTCATACTGACAAAAGAAGGCGAATTTGAAGTACAGGATACCATTAAATTACTGGGCGGTAAAGTAGGACATGTGGGGAAGGTAACCAAGGGAATGCTTAGAGTGTCCGAAACAGCCAGGTTGAAAGTAGCAGAAGAAAACAGGAGCGCTACCTGCAAAAACCATAGCGCCACCCATCTGCTTCAAAAGGCTTTAAGAACGGTGCTTGGCACTCATGTAGAGCAGGCAGGTTCTTATGTGGACGGTGAAAGACTGCGTTTTGACTTCAGTCATTTTTCCGCTATGACAAAAGAAGAATTGGAGCAGGTAGAAAAGATCGTAAATGAAAAGATCGGAGAGTCCATTCCGGTAGATACACAGATCATGGCCATTGAAGAGGCAAAGAAATCCGGTGCCATGGCATTGTTTGGAGAAAAGTACGGAGATACGGTACGGGTAGTAAAGATGGGAGATTTTTCCACAGAGCTGTGCGGTGGTACCCATGTGAAGAATACGGGAACCATTGCGGCCTTTAAGATCGTTTCCGAAAGCGGTGTAGCAGCGGGAATACGTAGAATCGAGGCATTAACCGGAAATGGCGTATTTGCGTATTATAATCATCTGGAAGAGGTGATTGCAAAAGTCGCAAAGACCCTGAAAGCATCTCCTTCAAACCTGGAGGAAAAAGCAGAACATCTTATGAAGGATTTAAAAGCCCTGCAAAGTGAAAACGAATCTTTAAAGAGCAAGGCTGCAAAAGATGCTTTGGGTGATGTCATGGATCAGATAACAGAAGTAAAAGGTGTGAAGCTTTTAGCTGCAAAGGTACCAAATGTGGATATGAACGGACTTCGCGAGCTGGGCGACCAGCTAAAGGAAAAAATAGGCGATGGAGTGGTTCTGTTGATTTCCGATATGGAAGGTAAAGTGAATCTGGTAGCTATGGCTACAGAGGGAGCTATGGCAAAAGGCGCTCATGCAGGTAATCTGATAAAGGGAGTAGCAGCATGTGTTGGCGGCGGCGGTGGCGGCCGTCCTAATATGGCTCAGGCTGGAGGAAAGAATCCGGCAGGCATTGATGAAGCACTGACTAAGGCGGTCAATGTCCTGGATGAGCAGCTGTAAAAGGCAGGATTTTCAAAGTTTTCGCACATACTTATGGGAAATTCATAAAAAAGGGTTGACGAAAAGGAAAAATATGCTATAATCTTACTTGTGCATGAGTGTGTACAAAAATATACCCAATCAGTCGTGTTACTTGAAGGGACTGAAGGGAGGTTAGGTGTGATTTTATGTCAAATGTAATCGTAAAAGATAACGAGACTTTAGATAGCGCTTTACGCCGTTTTAAAAGAAGCTGCGCTAAGGCTGGTATTCAACAGGAGATTCGTAAAAGAGAACATTACGAAAAGCCAAGTGTAAAACGCAAGAAAAAATCTGAAGCAGCAAGAAAACGTAAATATAATTAGTAACTGTAAGTCCTTGGCAGATGTCCAAGGACTTTCTTACATTTGCACGGCATTATATGGAAGAGCAGGAAGAAATTTACGAAGCGTTTCAGGTGACGTTTATTACAGAAGGAAAAGCATCATTATTCTTAGAATGATGATATATGCATAAGTATGATATGAGGAGTGGATAGAATGTGGACGAAAGAAATTTTAGGAACGGATGTGCTGCATTTAACGCAATGTTTTATTTTATATAGTATGCTGGGCTGGCTGGTAGAATCTGTCTATATGTCTTTGTGTAATCGGAAAATAACCAACAGGGGATTTGCTTCCAGTCCAATCTGCCCTATTTATGGGTTTGGAGGAGTGTTGGGCTATCTGATTCTACATCCTCTGTCCAGAAATCTATTCATGCTTTACATAGCAGGAGCGCTGATTGCTACGGTATTCGAGTTTTTAGTGGCAAAGCTCATGTACAAGGTTTTAGGTGCCGTGTGGTGGGATTACAGCGAAAAGCCCTTGAATTATAAAGGGGTAATCTGTGCGGAAAGCACGGTGGCATGGGGATTTTATGCGGTAATTATCGTGAATTTCCTTCATAAGGCGCTTATGAGGACTGTGGACTCTATTCCTACCCAGGTAGGAATTGTGGTATGCCGCATTATTATGATTTGCTATGGGGTGGATTTTGCTTACCATCTGTTACAGGCACTGGATATTAACTTAAAGGAATATCAGGAAAAAGTGAGAGAGTCTTACCATAATTTTCGGGCAAAATGGCAGTAATGGAAAATAATGGCTGAAAAGAAAAAGCAATGAAATCCACAAGGAAAAGTTGACAAATAGAAAAAAGTATCTTATTATTTTGTGCGTAATCAAATAAAATCCGCAAAAGCGGAAAAGGAGGAGTAGTTATGAAGAAATTACTTAGTGTAGTATTAGTACTTGCTATGTCCATGACATTTTTAACAGGCTGCGGCAATACTGATACAGAAACCAACAATGATGCTGTAGATACAGAAACAACGGATGATGCAGCAGACGATGCAACAGAAGGCGATTCAGAGGAAACAGCTGATGAGGAAACAGGCGATGTTGCAGGCAGTGAAGGTACTTTGAAAATTGGCGGTATCGGACCTACGACCGATGATGCGGCAGTATACGGACTTGCAGTAAAAAATGCTGCACAGCTTGCAGTAGATGAAATCAATGCAGCAGGCGGCGTAAACGGCATGATGCTGGAACTGAACTTTCAGGATGATGAATCTGATGCAGAAAAAGCAGTAAATGCTTATAATACATTAAAAGACTGGAATATGCAGGTGCTTGTAGGAACAGTAACAAGTACTCCATGTATTGCAGTTGCAGAGAAATCCGCAGCAGACAATATTTTCCAGTTGACCCCATCCGGCTCAGCAGTAGAATGTATTGCGAATGATAATACCTTCCGTGTATGCTTTTCCGATCCAAACCAGGGAAAGGCATCTGCACAGTATATCGGTGAGAACAGCCTTGCTACAAAGGTAGCAGTTATTTATGACAGCTCTTCTGTTTATTCATCAGGAATTTATGAAACCTTCGCAGCAGAAGCAGCAAACCAGAGCCTTGAGATCGTTGCAGCAGAAGCTTTTACGGCAGACAGCAATAAGGACTTTACCGTACAGCTTCAGAAAGCAAAAGATTCCGGCGCCGAATTATTATTCCTGCCAATTTACTACAATGAAGCATCTTTGATTTTAGCTCAGGCAAAAACTATTGGCTTTGCTCCTACATTCTTTGGATGTGACGGACTTGATGGTATTTTAGCAGTAGAAAATTTTGATACTTCTTTAGCTGAGGGTGTTATGTTATTAACTCCATTTGCAGCGGATGCAGAAGATGATTTAACAAAGAATTTTGTTTCTACTTATGACGCTACTTATGGCGGAATACCAAACCAGTTTGCGGCAGATGCTTATGATGCGGTTTACGCAATTAAGGCAGCAGCAGAAAAAGCAGGTATTACAGCTGATATGAGCGCATCCGATATTTGTGATGCATTTAAGACGGCTATGACAGAAATTACCGTTGACGGCTTAACCGGTACAGGAATGACCTGGACAGCTGACGGTGAACCAAACAAAGAGCCAAAGGCAGTAAAAATTGTAGATGGTGTATACACAGCTATGTAATAAACAGTGGTAACATGAATATAGGATACCTGAAGACGGGGATTGCCAATGGGCGGTCCCTGTTTTCATTTGGAGGGTGGGACGGATGGGAAGGCGGACGCGGAAGAGGGATGAGGGCGGATTGGCTGCTGTGATTGTGATGGGGCTTTTCCTAAACAGCCTGGGAAGGCCCATCGCAATCAATGCAGCCAATCCACCCTGGCAAGCTTTTCCAGAGAGGGCCTTTCGATACACAGTAGGGGCTGGCAGTTGTTCGAGTAGTCTTAATGGGCCTTATGAAAACGCCGGTCCTTACGCACCGTACTTTGGTGCGTTAGTACCGCTGCGTTTTCATAGAGCGGGAGCGTGCCCATAAGACTACTCGAACAACTGCCAGCCCCTACGTCCTCCCCCAATCCCCCTCCCGAACAAGCTCCCCAACAAATATTTTATGGAAAAAGTGTAAAAATTGTGTTATACTGTCACGAGTAACAGACTTTAGAAAGAAAGGTGTTTCCAAATGAGTTTCATATCATATTTAGTAAACGGAATAAGCCTCGGCAGTGTATATGCCATCATTGCCCTTGGCTATACAATGGTCTATGGAATTGCAAAGATGCTGAATTTTGCCCATGGAGACGTTATCATGATTGGAGGATATGTGGCATTCTTTACTGTAAGCGGCATGGGACTGCCTCCCATATTGGCAGTATTGATTTCCATGGTAGTTTGTACGGTGCTGGGCGTGGTCATAGAGAAAATTGCTTATAAGCCTCTTCGTATGGCATCTCCTCTGGCGGTGCTGATTACCGCTATTGGTGTAAGCTACCTGCTGCAGAATGTGGCGCTTTTATTATTTGGAGCATCTCCAAAGGCATTTACCTCTATGGTAAATGTTCCTGCAATTGTATTAGCTGACGGGGCTCTTACTATTTCAGGAGAAACGATCGTTACTATTTTGACTTGTATCGTAATTATGGTTGTCCTGACCTTATTTATCAAAAAATCCAAGGCAGGAAGGGCTATGCTGGCAGTATCGGAAGATAAAGGAGCGGCACAGCTTATGGGAATCAATGTAAACGGTACCATTGCATTGACTTTTGCCATTGGGTCGGCTTTGGCGGCTGTTGCAGGCGTGCTTCTTTGTTCCGCTTATCCTACGCTGACCCCTTATACAGGGTCTATGCCGGGCATCAAGGCTTTTGTGGCTGCTGTGTTTGGCGGAATCGGTTCTGTTCCGGGCGCTTTCATCGGAGGGATTTTGCTTGGTGTTATTGAAAACTTAAGCAAAGCATATATTTCATCCCAGATGGCGGATGCTATCGTATTTGCTGTTTTGATTATAGTGCTTTTAGTAAGGCCAACCGGAATTCTCGGTAAGAATATCAGGGAGAAGGTGTAGGAATGAAAAATAAATTGAGCAAACAGACAAAAAATAATTTCATCACATATGGCATCGTTATTGCTGCATTTATCCTTGTGCAGGTTTTGCTGGGAATGGGAAAGGTCTCAAGTCTTATGGAAGGACTCTTAGTTCCTTTGTGTACTTATGTGATCTTAGCTGTTTCCTTAAACCTGACGGTAGGTATTTTAGGAGAATTAAGTCTGGGTCATGCCGGGTTCATGTGTGTAGGCGCCTTTGCCAGCGCTTTATTCAGCAAATGCACCCAGGCATCCATTCCAAACAGTGGGCTGCGGTTTTTTCTTGCGATTTTGATTGGAGCAGCAGCAGCAGCCGTATTTGGCGTTTTGATTGGCATTCCGGTGCTTCGGCTGAAAGGGGATTACCTTGCTATCGTGACGCTGGCTTTCGGAGAAATCATTAAAAATCTCGTGAATGTGATTTATTTAGGCAGAGACAGCAGGGGCTTTCATTTCTCCATGAAGGATACCATGTCATTGAATATGGAGCCGGATGGGGAAATTCTTATAAAAGGCGCTCAGGGCATTACAGGAACGCCAAATGATTCTAACTTCATCATTGGCATTGTGCTTGTTTTGATTACTATATTTATTATCATGAACCTGATAAATTCCAGAACCGGCCGGGCGGTTATGGCAATCCGCGATAACCGGATCGCAGCGGAATCTTTAGGAATCAATATTACCAAATATAAGCTTCTGGCATTTTCTGTTTCGGCAGCCTTGGCAGGTGTGGCAGGCGTGCTTTACGCCCATAACTTATCTACCTTAACGGCGCTTCCGAAAAACTTTGGCTATAATATGTCCATTATGATTCTTGTATTTGTAGTGCTTGGCGGTATTGGAAGCATCAGGGGTTCTGTGATTGCGGCCGTGCTCTTAACTCTGCTTCCGGAGCTGCTTAGAGGGCTGAATGATTATCGTATGCTTATTTATGCAGTGGTCTTGATTGTAATGATGCTGTTTAACTGGAGTCCGAAAGCAAGAGAGTTACGGGATGTGATTGCGGGAAAATTCCGAAAACAGAAAAAGTCTTTGGAGGAGGTTTAAGAAATGGCACTTTTAGAGGTAAAGAACTTAGGCATTTCCTTCGGAGGATTGCGGGCAGTAAATAATTTTAATGTGGAAATAGAAAAAGGACAGCTTTATGGATTGATCGGACCAAATGGTGCGGGAAAGACAACTATATTCAATCTTCTTACCGGTGTTTATAAGCCGGATGAAGGCACTGTATTTCTGGATGGGAAAAATATTACCGGAAAAAATAACATTGAAATCAATAAGGCGGGAATTGCAAGGACATTCCAAAATATCCGTTTGTTTAAGGACATGAGCGTGCTGGACAATGTAAAGGCAGGCCTTCACAACCAATACCACTATTCCACAATAGAGGGGATTTTAAGAATGCCCAGATATTTTAAAGTGGAAAAGGAAATGAATGAAAAAGCCATGGAGCTTTTAGAAGTATTCTCATTGGAAAAGGAAGCGGAGTTTTTGGCTGCAAATCTTCCTTACGGAAAGCAGAGAAAACTGGAAATCGCAAGGGCTCTGGCAACCAATCCCAAGCTGCTCCTTTTGGATGAGCCGGCTGCAGGAATGAATCCAAATGAAACAAAGGAGCTTATGGACACCATCAGCTTTGTAAGAAAGAACTTTGATATGACGATTCTTTTAATAGAGCATGACATGAAGCTTGTATCCGGCATCTGTGAAAAGCTTACAGTATTGAATTTCGGGGAAGTGCTTGCGGAAGGAAATACCAGTGAGGTACTGAATAACAAGGCAGTTATTACTGCTTACTTGGGTGAATAGGAGGCAGATGTTATGGCAATGTTGGAAGTAAAAGATTTGCAGGTTTATTATGGGATGATACAGGCCATCAAAGGCATTGATTTTGAAGTAAATAAAGGCGAGGTAGTAGCCTTGATTGGAGCGAACGGTGCAGGAAAGACAACCATACTCCATACCGTCTCTGGACTTTTACAGGCAAGCAGCGGCAGCATCCGCTTTGAAGGCAAGGATATTACAAAAATGTCCGGACATAAAATCGTTTCTCTGGGCATGGCCCATGTACCGGAAGGACGCCGTGTATTTGCCCAGCTTACCGTATATGAAAACCTTCTTATGGGAGCCTATACAAGAAAGGATAAGCAGGAGATACGGGAATCCCTGGATATGGTGTATTCCCGTTTTCCAAGACTGGAGGAAAGAAAGATTCAGCTTGCAGGAACCTTAAGCGGCGGCGAACAGCAGATGCTTGCCATGGGCCGGGCGCTTATGAGCCATCCGTCCATTATTTTGATGGATGAGCCATCTATGGGACTTTCACCCATATTTGTAAATGAGATATTTGATATTATAAAGGAAGTCAGCGCATCGGGAACCACCGTTTTGCTTGTTGAGCAGAATGCAAAAAAGGCTCTTGACATTGCTGACCGGGCATATGTGCTGGAAACCGGAAAAATCGTGCTTTCCGGAGAAGCTGAAAAGCTTAAGAATGATGATGCGGTGAAAAAGGCATATTTAGGTGAATAGACAGGGGGATTTCCATGGAAAATTATGTGATTACAATTGCGAGACATTACGGAAGCGGTGGAAAGACCATCGGACAGCAGCTGGCAAGGGAGCTTGGAATCAACTGCTATGACAGGGAAATTATACGAATGGCTTCCGATGAAAGCGGGATTTCGGAAGGGCTTTTTGGAGAAGCGGATGAAAGGCTGAAAAACAGCCCTTTAAGGCGGATTATCAAAAATGTCTATGAGGGGCAGTTGATTCCTCCGGACAGTGATGATTTTTCTTCCAACGATAATCTGTTCAATTATCAGGCAAAGGTCATCCGGGAGCTGGCAGATACGGAGTCTTGCGTGATTATCGGCAGATGCGCCGATTTCGTATTAAAGGATTACAAATATGTGATTTCCGTGTTCGTTCATGCGGATAAGGAATTCAGCATGGAAAAGGCAAAAGAGCGAATCGGTCTGCCGGATAAGGAAGTAGAAAAGTATATTGCAAAGACCGATAGGCAGAGGGCTGATTATTACAAGTATTATACCGGTCATGAATGGAATGATGCCAGAAATTATGACCTGTGTCTGGACAGCTCCAAGCTGGGCTTTGAAGGCTGCGTAAAAGAAATCAAAAGTTATATGAAGATACGTTTTCCGGAGTTTTAGCGGATTTTAGAAAAAGCAGGAATATTTTCCTGCTTTTTTTATTAAGATAGTAGTAATCGAGGAGAGAATGGAAGAGAAGCGGCATGAAGAAAATTGTAGCAGCATTACTGGCACCCATTATCGTATTCTGCCATTTTGGAAGTGTGGTATCGGCAGAAGAGGTTTCCTTAAATATTTCTGCGCCATCGGCTATTTTAATGGAGGCCTCCACAGGACAGGTGATTTATGAGAAAAATGCGGAAGAAAGGCTTCATCCGGCAAGTATTACCAAGATTATGACATTGCTTTTGATTTTTGAAGCCTTAGAGGAAGGAAAGATAAGCCTGACAGACCAGGTGGTCACAAGCGCTTATGCCAAATCCATGGGTGGTTCCCAGGTATTTTTGGAAGAAGGAGAAGTGCAGACGGTTGATACGCTGATAAAATGTATTGCAGTTGCCAGCGGAAATGATGCGGCAGTTGCCATGGCGGAATACATAGCGGGAAGTGAAGAAGAATTTGTAAAGAAAATGAATCAAAGAGCAAAAGAGCTTGGCATGGAGCAGACAACATTTGAAGATTGCTGCGGGCTCACCGATTCGGAAGGGCATATGACCACAGCCAGGGACGTGGCCCTGATGTCCAGAGAGTTGATTGTAAAGCATCCCGACATATATAATTATACACAAATATGGATGGAGGATATTGTCCATGAAACGGCAAGAGGGAGCACGCCATTTACTTTGTCCAGCACCAATAAGCTTTTGAAACAGTATGAGTATGCTACGGGCTTAAAGACCGGTTCCACCAATGCGGCAAAGTATTGCCTGTCCGCAACGGCCAGGAAAAACGATATTGACCTGATTGCCGTTATTATGAAAGCTCCGGACCCTAAGGTACGGTTTTCCGAAGCGGCCAGCCTGCTTAATTATGGATTTTCTGTCAGCAATGTTTATAAGGATGACAATAAAGACAGTTTAAAGGATCAGCAGATAGAGGGAGGAGTAGAGGAAAGCGTGCCTTTGGTATATGGAGGTACTTTCCAATATCTGGATGTATCTGGAAAGAATTTATCTCAGGTCACGAAAGAAATAAAAGTGGCAGAAGTTGGCAATGCACCGATAGAAGAGGGGCAGAAAGCAGGAGAAGCTGTATATATGCTGGATGGGGCGAAAATTGGCTCTGTGGATATTTTGTATGGTGCTTCTGTGAAGGAAGCGGTATTTCAGGATTATATATGGAAAGTATTGATAAAATTCTGGCTTTAAAGGGAAATGAAGCCTGAAAATGGAGATTTTCTTACCATTTATCAGAAAAGATGTAAAAAATATGAAAGTTATCAGAAAAAACTAATGATATCACAGGAAAAATATGGTATACTATATAAGACAGCCATGAGCCGTGAAGAAAACAGGCTCATGGCAGAAAGACCAAGTACGAAAATGAGTTCAAAGGAGGACAAAAACGTATGGCAAAATGGGTTTACTTATTTAAAGAAGGTAAGGCCGATATGAAAAATCTTTTGGGAGGAAAAGGCGCCAATCTGGCGGAGATGACCAATCTGGGTCTGCCTATTCCCCAGGGATTTACCGTGACGACGGAAGCCTGTACCGATTATTACAGGCAGGGAAAGGCAATTAGCGAGGAGATTAAGGGACAGATATTTGATGCCTTGAGTATTTTAGAGGAGGAACAGGGGAAGAAGTTTGGCGATACGGAAAATCCGCTTTTAGTTTCCGTACGCTCTGGTGCAAGAGCTTCCATGCCGGGCATGATGGACACCATTCTGAACCTGGGCTTAAATGACGAAGCAGTGGAAGGCTTTGCCAGGAAAACGGGAAATGAAAGATTTGCGTATGATTCCTATAGACGGTTCATCCAGATGTTTTCGGATGTGGTTATGGAAATCCCCAAATCCTTCTTTGAACGGATACTGGATGAAGTGAAGGAAGCAAAAGGAGCCAAATTCGACACGGATCTCACTGCCGAGGATTTAAAAGAAGTCATTGGGAAATTTAAAGAGGTTTACCGGGACAAGATGAAAGAAGAGTTCCCACAGGAGCCAAAGGTACAGCTTATGGAAGCGGTAAAGGCAGTATTCCGTTCCTGGGACAATGAAAGAGCTATTGTATACAGACGTATGAATGATATTCCCGGTGACTGGGGCACGGCTGTAAATGTACAGGCCATGGTATTTGGAAATATGGGAAATACATCGGGAACCGGTGTGGCATTTACCAGAAATCCTTCGACCGGTGAAAAGAAAATTTACGGAGAATATCTGATCAATGCCCAGGGCGAGGATGTAGTAGCAGGCATTCGTACACCACAGCCTATCAGCAAACTGGAAGAGGATCTGCCGGAATGCTATAAACAGTTTATGGAAATCGCCGGAAGGCTGGAGAACCATTATCGGGACATGCAGGATATGGAGTTTACCATTGAGAATGGCAAGCTGTACTTTTTACAGACAAGAAACGGAAAGAGAACGGCGCTTTCTGCATTCCAGATTGCCTGTGACTTAGTAGATGAAGGAATGATTACACCGGAGGAAGCAGTGCTTCGTATCGATGCCAAATCCTTAGACCAGCTTTTGCACCCTACATTCGATCCGGAAGCTTTGAAAAACGGCAAAGTAATCGGACAGGCACTTCCAGCTTCCCCGGGAGCAGCAGCGGGCAAGGTTTATTTTACTGCAGACGAAGCAAAGGCTGCCCATGAAAAGGGTGAAAGGGTTGTTCTGGTGCGTCTGGAGACCTCTCCTGAGGATATCGAGGGTATGCATGCCGCAGAAGGAATCCTGACGGTGCGGGGCGGCATGACAAGCCATGCTGCCGTAGTAGCAAGAGGAATGGGGACCTGTTGTGTATCAGGCTGTGGTGAAATTGCCATCAACGAAGAGGATAAGGTATTTGAGCTGGGAGGAGTGACTTTCCATGAAGGTGATTTTATTTCCTTAGACGGCTCCACTGGAAAGATTTATGAAGGCGATATCAAGACGGTAGAAGCCAGCGTAAGCGGCAATTTTGGCAGAGTCATGGAATGGGCTGATAAATATCGTAAGCTGAAAGTAAGGACCAATGCGGATACTCCTCAGGATGCGGCCAATGCAATCCGTTATGGTGCGGAAGGAATCGGTCTGTGCCGTACAGAGCATATGTTCTTTGAGCCTGACAGGATTCCGAAGATTCGTCAGATGATTCTGGCACGTACGGTCAATGCAAGGGAAAAAGCATTGAATGATTTGATACCTTATCAGAAGAAGGACTTTAAGGCATTGTATGAGGTTATGGAGGGAAGACCGGTAACGATTCGTTTCTTAGATCCGCCTCTTCATGAATTCGTCCCCACCAATCAGGATGATATTGATGACCTTGCAGTAGAAATGATGATGACTTCCGAGGAGGTACAGGAAATATGTGATTCCCTTCATGAATTCAATCCCATGATGGGACACAGAGGCTGCCGTCTGGCAGTGACTTATCCAGAAATTGCCAGAATGCAGACAAGAGCTGTTATGGAAGCGGCAATTGAGGTAAAAGCGGAAAAGGGCTTTGACATTGTACCTGAAATTATGATTCCGCTTGTTGGAGAGAAGAAGGAGCTGAAATTCGTAAAGGATGTAGTAGTGGAAACTGCTGAGGCAGTAAAGAAGGAGAAAAATTCGGACATTGCTTATCATATCGGAACCATGATCGAGATTCCAAGGGCAGCATTGCTTGCGGATGAGATTGCGGAAGAAGCGGAGTTCTTCTCTTTCGGAACCAATGACCTTACTCAGATGACCTTTGGATTTTCCAGAGACGATGCCGGAAAGTTCTTAGGAGATTATTATAAGAATAAGATTTACGAGTCTGATCCTTTTGCAAGGCTGGATCAAAGCGGTGTAGGACAGTTGGTGCAGCTGGCTGCTGAGAAGGGAAGAAAGACAAGGCCGGATATCAAGCTGGGTATCTGTGGTGAGCATGGTGGAGATCCGAGTACAGTGGAATTCTGCCATAAGGTAGGACTGAGCTATGTGTCCTGTTCACCGTATCGGGTGCCGATTGCGAAGCTGGCGGCGGCGCAGGCAGCTATTCAGAATAAATGATATAGAAATTTTAGAATGATTTGACGAAAGTGTAAGAGAATGCCTTAATACAATAGAAAGCAGCTTTCTATTGTCATGAATCAAGGGATTTCGGGCTTGGAGGGGTTCACGGAGTGACTGGTGAACCTCTCTTATTGTGTTTTTTTGATACCGCTGATAACGTGGCGATTGGGGAAGATAACATATAATAAAACAAAAAAATCGAAAGCCATACAATTGGTGTACCGATTGCAAAAGGAGGAGCATAAAATGAAACGAGCTATGGCTATGACCGTGCTGCTGTCAACATTGCTGTTATTTGCTGTTGGCTGTGCAGGAAGCGCTGAATCCCAGAAAAAACAGGTGTCGGTTTCCGACGATACAAACCAGGAACAGCACGGGAAAGGAATGGATGAAAAAGATTTCAAAAGTGATTTGAATGGCGGCCCGGATAGAGGTCCAAACGATGGGCGGGGAGGACCGGGCAGAGGTATGTCCAGCCAAAGTAATAAACCGGACGAAGAACTTAAAGAGATTTTAGATGAAGTGCAGGATAAGTATCAACTGCTGACGTTTACGGACCCGGATACGGGCTTTGAAATGCAGTATGAACTGTTTATTCCGGAAAATTATGATGCTGCCGGAAGTTATCCTATGATTATGTTTATTCCGGACTCCCGCGCCGCCGGCCGTGAAGCGGAATTTTCGCTGACCATCGGATGGGGAGGTGTGATTTGGGCAACTGCCGGGGAACAGGCCAAGCACCCAAGTTTTGTGCTGATTCCCATTTTTACAGAAACTATTGTGGATGACAATTTCAATACATCTTCTCAGATTGAGGTGGCTGTCAACCTGATTCACAATCTATGCGATACTTATTCCATTGATACGAACCGCCTTTATGCCACCGGGCAATCCATGGGAGGCATGACCTCATTTCATCTCAATGTAGCGTATCCGGATCTGTTTGCCGCCTCTCTGTTCGTGGGCAGCCAGTGGAACAATGAGATTCTGGATGTTTTGGAGGAGGATAACTTCTTCTATATCGTTTCTGCCGGAGACGATAAGGCATCCACAGGACAGACAGGGCTGATGGCTGTCTTTGATGCGGACGGGGTTCCCTATACCCATGAGGAATGGAGTGCCCAGGAGGAACGGGATACGCAAAATGCTTCCATTGAATCCATGATTGCAGAGGGATTGAATGCCAACTTTGTTACCTTTACGAAGGGAACCACGGTGGAGGGAGGAGCTTCCGGCAGCGAGCACCTGACGTCTTTTGATTACGCATATAAGCTGGAAGCAGTGCGGGACTGGCTGTTTGCCCAGAGCAAATGATGTGGAGGGATGATGTGAAGCCCATCGCAGACTTGAACGATAGGAAGCAGGGATAATGATAAAACACAAAAATAGCCGCCCAGTCACTTTCTTTATTTTTAGGAAATATATTCAAAAAATAAGGAAGTATGCCATAACAAACTGTTGGTTGCATTTTCCAAAGTAATGCCCATAAGCATAACAAATAAGATTACGCTATTCACGCTGCCAAACTGACTATTCACGTTATCGTAGTCATCATAATTTTTTGATTTTCCGATATAAGTAACGAGAGCAGAAAGAGGTGGAACATGATAAATATTGCAATTTGTGATGATGAGTCAAATATACGAGCCTATCTTTCTTCCCTTGTGAAAAAGCAGAATATGGAGTGTGAAATCACAGAATATGTGTCTGCTGATGAATACCTGTCTGCGGATAGGGAGCATGACTTGTTATTTCTGGATATAGAAATGCAGGATAGTCCGTCCGGAAAGGACGGTGCGGGTAAAAACGGTATGTGGCTTGCAAGGGAAATAAGAAGCCGGGACAGTGGGAAACAGCCGATCATTATTTTTGTCACAGGATATAAGGAATATGTTTTCGATGCTTTTGATGTGGATGCATTTCAATATCTGTTAAAACCTATTGACACACAGAAGTTTGCAGAGGTTTTCCATAGGGCGGCAAAAGAGATATTAGCGGTGCAGGAACAGCAAAAGAGAAATCTGGTTATCCAGTATAACAGCACCAATAAAGCAATCCCATTGAAACATATTTACTATGTGGAGAGCCGGAATCACAAGGCAGTCATTCATTCCAAAGAAGGGGAATTTGAATACTATGCCAAAATGGAAGATTTGGAAACAGAGTTATCGGGACGGTTTTACCGCATTCACAGGGGATATTTAATCAACCTGTCCTATGTAGACGAATACAGCAAGCTGGAAGTAACACTTATGAATGGGGATAAGCTGCTGATCTCAAAATACAAGTATGACAATTAGTTATATTAGTGACAGCTTCTGGTTTTTTGGATATGGACAAAAAAGTTTGTTCTTTGTTAGTTGTATTGTTCTATTTCTTAAGGAGTATTAGCGGGTTGATAACAGCAAGTCTATATTTCCTTTTTACAGAACATTTTGTGTGGAAAGAAACGGACATAGAAGTTATTTACCAATATGCAGCAGTAGGTTACAGTGTAGACTTTCTTTTGAGTTTTTGTATTCTGACAGTAATGATATTTTTTCTGCGAAAAAAGATGGTAAAGTGCAAGTTCAAGCTGTCTGTAAAGGAATTTTGCCATTTGGTTGTAATTCCGGTCGTGGGTATACTGTTTACTATTGTGATCAGCAGGACATTTGTGTCTGTGCAGGGAGATGAAGTTTTTCAGCTTTTTAAGCAATATCCGATATTTTTGGGAATCATACCGCTTCTTGCAGTATTGTTCTATGCGGGAAGTTTATTGACATTGATGTCCTATCAGGAAATGGTAATGCTGCAGGAGGAAAAGAAAAAGTATTTTGTGGAAGAACAGCAGATTCAGGCTATGCAGGAGCGTATCCATGAAGTGGAACAGTTTTATGCAGGTATACGCCAGATAAAGCATGAAATGAGAAACCATTTGACGAATATCAAGGGGCTTGCTGAAAGCGGCAGGTATGAAGATATGGAGCAGTATATAGCCCAGATAGATGCTGGGTTGAGTGCTTTTGAACTGACAGTTAATACGGGCAATGCGGTTACGGATGTGATTGTGAATGATAAGAAAAAAGCAGCGGATAAGCTGGGAGTTAAGTTTCAGCCGGAATTTCATTATCCCCTTTCAGAGAAATATAATGCTTATGATGTTGGAATCATACTGAACAATTTACTCACAAACGCATTGGAAGCCTGCGAAAAAATGGAGGGAAAGGAGAGGTATATTATTTTATCCGGCAGACAGAAGCGTAAGTTTTTTCTGATAGAGGTAAAAAATTCTTTTGAGGGCGAAATAGAATTTGATACAAATACAGATTTTCCGCTTTCCACAAAACAAAATGATAATTTCAAGAAGTTCAATTCTCTGCATGGTATTGGATTATCAAACGTAAAGAAAGAAGTAGAGAAGTATATGGGCGATATGAAAATCAAGGTAAAGCAAAATGAATTTAGCGTAACGGTATTGATACAGGAAAGGAGTATGTAAAATGAGTATTAGTAATGTGAATGGATCTTTAGCAACATATCAATACGCAGTGAAAGCACAAAAAACATCTGCTAAAGGAATAGCTTTTGCTGATAAGGTGACGGAGACAGAAGAAGCAGGCAGTACACCGGAGCTATCAGAAGCGGAAAAACTAGAAAATTTCAAAAAAGAAATATGGGATCAGATAAATTCGTATCCGTGGGATTCACGTATGAATGTATCTATCCAGATAACAGACGGAGCATTTCAGCGCATGATGGAGGATTCTGATTTTAAGGACAGAATG
>JAAVAC010000055.1 GCA_014804265.1 Lachnospiraceae bacterium
ATAACCCGAAGGTCATAGGTTCAAATCCTGTCCCCGCTACTCAATGCCCAGATAGCTCAGTTGGTAGAGCAGAGGACTGAAAATCCTCGTGTCGCTGGTTCGATTCCGGCTCTGGGCATCTTTAATGCAAATTTATATGGGCCACTAGCTCAGGTGGTAGAGCACTTGACTTTTAATCAAGTTGTCCGGGGTTCGAGTCCCCGGTGGCTCATGGGAGAAAAGGCTGTATCGGACATTTTGTTCCAATACAGTCTTTTTCGTTTCACGGAAATCAATTTTCAGCCAGAGGTTCTCCCCACAGGCACCATGCACCGGGGCGGACTTCAGGCTGAGAATATTTCTACGTCGCCACGCTTTCGCTCTATAAAAACGCAACAGTGCTAAGCTCGAAAGTACCTCGCTAAGCGCTGGCGTTTTTATAAGGGCTCCTAAGAAAATATTCTCAGCCTGAAGCCCGCCCCGGTGCATGGTACCTGTGGGGAGAGCCTCTGACTGAAAATTGATTTCCGTGTTTTCGTTTACTATCCGGTTTCCTATTTAAAGAAGATATGATAAAATAAAAAAAAATTAAGAACAATATTGGAAAGAGGAGAGAAGAGTATGACATCAACCATTACAAGAGAAGAAGCATTGTCTTTGTTAAAGGAATATAATAAAGAACCCTTTCATATCTTACATGCACTTACGGTAGAAGGTGTCATGAGATGGTATGCAAATGAATTAGGCTATGGAGAGGAAGAGGAATATTGGGGACTGGTAGGTCTGCTCCACGATATTGATTTTGAACTGTATCCGGAGGAGCATTGCAAAAAGGCACCGGAGCTGTTAAGAAAGGGAAATGTATCCGAAGAGATGATTTATTCTGTCTGCTCCCATGGACATGGAATTTGTGTTGATATGGAACCAAAGCATGAGATGGAAAAGGTACTGTTTGCAGCAGATGAATTAACCGGGCTTATCGGTGCAGCAGCCAGAATGCGTCCATCAAAGAGTGTTATGGATATGGAGGTATCCAGCTTAAAGAAAAAATTCAAAGATAAAAAGTTTGCAGCAGGCTGCTCAAGAGATGTGATAAAAACAGGAGCAGAAAGGCTTGGCTGGGAGTTGGATGCTTTACTGGAAAGAACCATTCTTGCAATGCGTTCCTGTGAAGATAAGGTCCATAAAGAAATGGAAGGAATATAAGAGGTATTACCATGAAGATTCTAATTGTTGTAGATATGCAGAATGATTTTATTGATGGAGCATTAGGAACAAAAGAAGCAGAAGCAATCCTGGAGAATGTAAAATCCAAAATTCTTCAGTATAAGCAAGAAAATCAAATAGTCCTGTTTACCAGGGATACCCATGAGGAAACTTATTTAGAAACAAGAGAAGGAAAATACCTGCCGGTAGTTCATTGTATTAGAGGAAGCAAGGGTTGGGAAATAAAAGAGACTTTGACGGTTCAGGGAGATATGATTATAGACAAACCAACTTTTGGCTCTTTGGAGCTGGTGGAAAAAATAAAGACGTTGGCTGGAGAAGATTCAATAGATGCTATAGAACTTGTTGGTTTATGTACAGATATCTGCGTGATATCCAATGCCATGATTTGTAAAGCGGCATTTCCTGAAGTGGACATTCTGGTGGACAGCAGATGCTGTGCAGGTGTAACACCGGAAAGCCATCAGACAGCATTGGAAGCTATGAAAATGTGTCAGATTGTTATATTATAGGTAAAGCTAATCATATAGATAGTATGACATATGCAGATATCTTATGACTTTAATATTTGATAAATCCCAATAATTATGAAAATCAGGAGGAAGCAAAATGCTTCAATATGAACAGTTAAGAGAAGAGTATCCTTTATTTCAGTATAAGAAATATCAGTTAGAAGAAATTGAGGAAGATATCTTGATTACGTATTACTTTGAAATACCCGGTCTTTCTTCCTTTGCCCCAACCTGGAGATTTCCAAAAGCAGGACATAAACTGGAAACTTTAAAGGAAAATGGTACATTTTTAGAATTGGTTTTTTCTCTTGGATTGGTAGAACTTATAAGCTACTGGAAAATCACCTGTTCCAAAAAAGTGGAAGTTCTGGCAGGCGCCTTTTCACAGGAACAAATGCTATGGTGGAAGAATTTATATTTTCATGGGCTTGGTGAATTTTTTTATACCAATGGAATCCAGCCGGATCCAGAGGAGTTTATGGAACTGCTTTCTAAGGGAGAGAAAATAGAGTCTGGGAAACAAACACTGAAAGAGCCTTCAGGCTGCCTGATACCTATTGGAGGCGGAAAGGATTCGGCAGTTACTTTGGAGTTATTAAAAAAAGCAGGAGAGCCATGTACCTGTTGTATCATCAATCCAAGGGGTGCCACGTGGAATACGGTATTTGCAGGAGGATATCAGCAATCGGATGCTTACACGATAAAAAGAACATTGGATAAAAATATGCTGGAGCTGAATAAGCAGGGATTTTTAAACGGGCATACCCCTTTTTCGGCGCTGGTGGCATTTTCCACCACAATTGCCGCATATTTGAAAAATATCAGGTATATTGTTCTCTCCAACGAAGCAAGCGCTAATGAAAGCACGGTTTTAGGAAGCAGCGTGAACCATCAATACTCGAAAAGCTTTGCTTTTGAGAAGGATTTCCATGAATACGAAGCAAAATATATTGAAAGCGGCACCTATTATTTCAGTTTATTAAGACCTTTAAGCGAATTCCAGATTGGAAGATTTTTTTCATCCTGTCAGGCATATCATGATATTTTCAGAAGCTGTAATGTAGGAAGTAAGGAAGATAAATGGTGCGGTCATTGTTCTAAGTGTCTGTTCGTATTTTTCATTTTGTCTCCTTTTATTTCTCATGATAGATTGTGCGAAATTTTTGGCAGAGATATGTTAGAGGATCCGGAGATGATTCCTATTATGGATCAGCTTATCGGCATGGTGGAAGAAAAGCCTTTTGAATGCGTGGGAAGCAGAGAAGAAGTAAATACTGCTATTTCCATGACGATTGTTGCTAAAGAACGGGAAGGAAAACCTCTTTCAAAGCTGTTGAACCATTACAAGGAAACCCCTTTCTATGCAGCATATAAAGAAAAGGAAAATCCTTATTTTACCTATTATAATGAAGAAAATCTTTTGCCGGATCAATTTGCACAGTTAGTAAAGGATAACTGCTTATAAACAAGATATTTAGAAATATATAAATAATATATGAATATAGTAAGAAGGAAGACAAATGGTAGAAACAATTAAAAAGCTGATTTTTGAGCAAAAAATAGTGATTTTGGGCTTTGGCAGGGAAGGAAAATCAACTTATCAGCTTCTGGAAAGGGTTGGCGGCTATAAAGAGTTAGCTATTGCTGATTTAAATGCCGTGAAGGATCCATTGCCGGAATATGTGCGGTGCATAAATGGTGAGAACTATCAGGAATGCCTGAATGATTATGATATTGTGTTTAAAAGTCCAGGCGTAGTGCTGACAAAGGAGCTGGAAGAGTACTCCAGCCGTATATTATCTCAAACGGAGGTTTTTTTCTCACATTACAAGAATCAGATTGTTGGAATTACGGGAACGAAAGGAAAGAGTACCACCACCACTTTATTGTATCAGGTGCTGAAAACGGCAGGAAAAAAGGCAGTCTTAGCAGGTAATATCGGAATACCGGCATTTGATATGATTGATAGTATCGAAGAGGATTCCATCATCGTGTTTGAAATGTCCTCCCACCAGTTGGAATATATGACAGCCGCACCACATATTGGAGCCTTACTAAATATTCATGAGGAGCATCTTGATCATTATGGCACTATGGAAAAATATGTAGCGGCCAAGGAAAGAATTTATAGAAATATGGAAAAAGAGGATATTCTTTTTTGCAATGTGGAAAATCTCCCGGCTCCCGGAGCCTGTGAAGCACAGGTTATTTCTTTTCCAGTAAAGGAAGAATTGAATCTGATTATAAAAGAGGGAAATAAGCCATGTATCTCATATAATGGAAAGCGTTTTTTCGTTCCGATAGGAGAGATTCAATTGGTGGGAGAACACAATTACATGGATATTGCGGTAGCATATGGAATTGCCAGTTTGTTAGGAATTACGGATGAGCAGTTTAGAACAGGGGTGACTGCATATCAGCCCTTGCCACATCGGTTAGAGAGAGTGGGAACCTATGGGGGCATAACCTTTTATGATGATTCCATTTCCACCATATGCGATACGACCATGAAGGCTTTGACAAGCATAAAGGATGCCAATACCGTTTTGATTGGGGGCATGGACAGAGGGATACACTATGGAGAGCTGATAGAATTTCTGTCAGAGAATTCCATTGCACATATTATACTGATGGAAGCAACCGGAAAGAGGATTTATGAGGAAATCCATAAGGAATATCAGAACTTTTGCAATCCGGAACGATTGTATCTGGTAAAGGATTTAAAAGAGGCCGTAGAATTATCGAAAAAAATAACCAAAAAGGGCACTAGCTGCGTGCTGTCTCCAGCGGCAGCCAGCTATGGCATTTTTAAAAATTTTGAGGAACGCGGCAACGAGTTTAAAAAATATGTAAAAAACCCTTAGACAAATGAGCATGATAATGCTATTATAGGCATGAAGAAATTTTTTAACGGGAGGAATGAACATGAGGAGAAAGTTTATTGTATTATGTATGCTGGCAGCTATGTTCGTTTTACTTACAGGCTGTGCAGGACAGAAGGATGGAGAGACTACGATTTTGGTAGAGCCGATTGAGGCAGGTGCTAATTTACAGGCAACCCTTCAGGTAAATACCAAATCTGGTAAAGAGTGGAGCTATCTGATTGAAGGAGGCATACTGACCGAAATATCTGCAAAACACTATGAAGCTTTATTTGTGGCAAATAAAAAGGATACCTATGTATTCGAAGCAGATGATACCGGCAAGGAAACTTTTTATTGCATTTTAATGGCACCGGATGATTATGACAATGCAAAGGTTTATGAATATTCCCTGATAATTGATGATTCAGCAAAAATCTCAATAGATGCCAAACGGGATTATTTGTTATCCGAAAATGCCAAGTTGATGAAACAGGTAAAGGGAGAATAGAATTTATAAAAAAGAGCCCAAAATTCTTTGAATAAAGGCTCTTTTTTTGTGGAAAAGTATTTAGAAAGTGAAAAAGTTGTGATATACTGTATGGGTATTCTTTCAGAGTAGAAGTGGGATTATCATATGAAACAATTTCAAGAAAAGAAACAAAAAATTCATAAAACGATTTTAAAGCATGGAAGTGATATTTTACAGTCGCCCGGCTTTATCAATTCCGGTAAATCCGTACAGCATGGCAATATGTCGGTAAGGCAGCATTCCATTGATGTGGCAAAATGCAGCCTGAAAATCAGCAGAAAGCTTCCATTTCATTTTGAGGAAAAGGATCTGGTCAGAGGTGCCCTTTTACATGATTATTTTTTGTATGATTGGCATAATAAGAAGGTAAGGCTGAAAGATATAAAGGAATTCTATAAGCTTCATGGATTTAGTCATCCTGCTACAGCGTTAAAAAATGCAAAAAAGGAATTTAAACTGACAAAACGGGAGGAGGACATTATCAAGAAGCATATGTGGCCTCTTACGATTAAGCCCCCTTTATGCCGGGAGGCATGGGTCGTGACCCTTGCGGATAAATATTGTTCTTTGTTGGAAACCTTCCACTTAAGACATGGAGATATGGCATGAGTTCTCTGTTTCACAGTCTTTCCCAGCTGGCTGAAGGGGATATTTATCCTTTTCATATGCCGGGGCACAAAAGAAATATGCCGGGGCATGTGTTAGAGGCAGCTTATCAATTGGATATTACGGAAATAGATGGTTTTGACAATCTTCATAATCCCGGAGGGATGATTTGGCAGGCACAAAAAAAGGCAGCGGATTTATGGGAAGCTAAGGAGAGCTTTTTTCTGGTAAATGGCAGTACGGCAGGCATATTAGCTGCGCTCTCAGCAGCCTTTCCAAAGGGAAGTGAAATGATTTTGGCAAGGAATTGCCATAAGTCGGCTTATCATGGGATGCTTCTTCGGGAAATCAGGCCACACTATTTATATCCTAAGCTGATAGATGAGGGATTTCTATATGGATCTGTTTTACCAAAGCAGGTAGAAGCATTGTATAAGCAATATCCGGAAAGCAGGGGAGTGTTTCTGACTTCCCCCAATTATGACGGGGTGATTTCTCCTGTGAAAAAGATCAGTCAGATTGTCCATGAACATGGCGGCATTCTAATTGTGGACGAAGCCCATGGCGCCCATTTGGGCCTGTCTAAGGAGTTTCCAGAGAGTGCTGTAACCCAAGGAGCGGATATTGTGATACAAAGCCTTCATAAGACATTGCCCTCCTTTACGCAGACCGGACTTCTGCATCTGTGCAGCAACAGGGTTCCAAAGGAAAAGCTCCAGCGCTATTTAGGAATTTATCAGACAAGCAGTCCTTCCTATCTGTTTATGAGCACTATGGAACAGTGCATCGAGGTGGTGGAACGGGAAAAGGATATTACATTTTCCCGATTGTCCCAAAATATAGATGAGTTTCTAAATGCTGTGAAGGGTCTGGTTCATTTACAAATTTTGAATGAATCATTTGCAAGAGAGAGAAAGATGTATCAGTTTGATAAGAGCAAGCTGATTATCAGCACTTACGGTACGAATATTTCCGGAAAAGAGCTGTCGGACAGACTGTTGGCCCAATACCATTTGCAGATGGAAATGGCATGTGAGCATTATGTACTGGCGCTTACATCCATTTGTGACAGGCGGGAAGGGTTTCAGAGGCTGGCAAAGGCCCTTTTGGAAATAGACAAAGAACTTCAGGGCGGCTTTGTGAAAAATACAGAAAAAGGCCTGAAGATTTTTCAGCCAAAGGAAGAAAATATTGCCTTTTCCATCAGTGAAGCGGAAGAGGCAGAAAAGGAAAAAATTCCCTTTCGTCAGTGTGAACATCGAATCAGCGGGGAATTTTTGTATTTATATCCACCCGGAGTACCTTTTGTAGTACCTGGGGAATATATTACTAAGGAAATTATCGAACAGATTAGTTTTTATAAAAAACAGGGATTGTCTATTCAGGGAAATGAAGACGATACGATGACTTATCTGGAAGTGATTCAATAAGTCCCCGATATAAAATCGGGGAAAAGAGAAAAAGGAAATAAGAAGGATTGAAAGGAAAGAGAAATGAGAAAAACAAAAATTATCTGTACAATTGGGCCGTCATCGGAGAGTGAAGATAAATTAAGGGAATTGATGCTTGCAGGTATGAATGTGGCACGGTTTAATTTTTCCCATGGAACCCACGAGGAACAAAAGGAAAAATATGCAAGAGTATTAAAAGTAAGCAGTGAATTAAATATGCCGGTGGCTTCTTTGCTTGATACAAAAGGACCGGAAATCCGGTTGAGGGATTTTGAAGGCGGTAAGGTCACGTTAGAGCCGGGACAGACATTTACATTAACAACAGAGGAAGTAATGGGAACTGCACAAAGAGCTACCATTACGTATAAAGGACTGAAAAATGATGTTTCCGAAGGAATGACAATCTTGATTGATGATGGAAAGATTGAAATGGTAATTGAAAGCATTTCCGATACGGATATTGTATGTCGTGTAGTAAATGGAGGACCAGTTTCCAACCATAAGGGAATCAATGTGCCGGGTGCGGTTCTTTCCATGCCATATATCAGTGAGGCGGACAGAGAGGATATTATTTTCTGTGCGGAAATGGGATATGATTTTCTGGCAGCATCCTTTGCCCGTACAAAAGAAGATATTTTAGAGGTCAGGGCACTGTTAAATGAGCATAAATCCACTGCAAAGATTATTGCAAAGATTGAAAACATGCAAGGTATTGAAAATCTGGATGAAATTTTAGAGGTTTCTGATGGAATTATGGTGGCCAGAGGCGACATGGGCGTGGAAATTCCCTTAGAAGATGTGCCAGTGCTTCAGAAGGATATGATAAAGAAGGCAGTAGCAAAGGGAAAGCATGTCATTACTGCCACCCAGATGCTGGAATCTATGATCAATAATCCAAGACCCACAAGAGCAGAGACTACAGACGTTGCCAATGCAATTTATGATGGAACCACGGCAATTATGCTTTCGGGAGAAAGCGCTGCCGGAAAGTATCCGGTAGAAGCCGTCAAAACAATGGCAAGAATTGCGGAAAGAACGGAACGGGCAATTGATTACAAGGCACGATTAAAGAAAATGGAATTAGTGGGTAAAACAGATATTACAACTGCCATTTCCCATGCAACTTGTACCACCGCCATGGATTTGAATGCAGCTGCCATTATTACAGTAACGATGTCGGGAACGACCGCAGCCATGATTTCCAGATATAAACCAAACTGTTCTATTATCGGATGCAGTGTCAATCCAAGAGTATGCAGGCAGTTGAATTTGAGCTGGGGTATTCAGCCGCTACTGATTGAAAAGGAAGAAAAAGCAGACGATTTATTTGATTCAGCGGCCAGAGCTGCAGAAAAGGCAGGTCTTGTAAAAAGAGGCGATATTGTTGTTATTACAGCAGGTGTTCCGTTGGGCATTGCAGGAAATACCAATATGATACGTGTTATCGAAATTTAACTTTTCTCATAACTACTTGGTTATTTTTACCTTGGGGTAGAAATAATTAAGTAGTTATTGTAAAATATTCATATAGACATGAGCCGGCGACTGGAATGTTCTTACTTTCGTGCCGGTACATAACAATGAGATTCCCTACAATTCACCGAGGAGGCAGGGACAATGGATATAAAAGTAAATCAAACGAATCCTACAGCAGCAGCCGCTCCGGCATCTTCCAGTATCCAGCAGGGAGATAGTGCCTTTAAGTTTATGCTTGCCAGCAACATAGAAGAAAAGGATCTGCAGGTCAGGCTGACTGCCATGATGGAAGAGATCACCATGCAGGGGGATAAGCTTTCCAAGCACATGGATGTTAGGGATATGAAGAGATACCGGGGGCTTATTAAAAACTTTTTAAATGAAATAGTTACAAGGAGCCATGAGTTTTCCAGAGAAAACTTTTTAGATAAGAGGGGACGGCACAGGGTATACGGAATCATAAAGCTGGTAGATGAGAATCTGGATGAACTGGCGAAAGAATTGATTAAGGACGAAAAGGATCATATGGCCATATTAAGCAAGATTGGAGAAATCCGGGGCCTGCTATTAGATATTTTTACTTAAAGAATCATGAAAAGACCCAGATACAAATATGGGAAGTTGTGAGAGGGAAGGATGAGCGTATGGCAGATTTTAAACATATTATCGGACAGGAACAATTGGTAGAGCATTTGCAAAATGCCATAAAAACAGGAAAAGTTGCCCATGCTTATATTATCAATGGTGAAAGAAGTTCTGGAAAGGAATTTATAGCCAAAATATTTGCTGCAGCATTGCAGTGTGAAGAAGAAGGGGAAAAGCCCTGTGGAAAATGCCGCTCCTGTAAGCAGGTAGTAACCCAGAACCAGCCGGATATCATAACTGTGCTTCATGAAAAACCAAATACAATAGGCGTGGAGGATATCCGGACGAAGATCAATAATGATATTGGAATAAAGCCCTACAGCAGTCCCCGGAAAATCTACATTATGAACGAAGGGGAAAAAATGACGGTGCAGGCGCAAAATGCCTTGTTAAAGACTTTAGAAGAGCCGCCTGCCTATGGAGTCATTATGATTCTTACAACTAATTTAGAGACATTGCTGCCAACGATTCTAAGCAGATGTGTCGTATTGAATATGAAGCCGGTAGCCGATGAAAAAGTAAAACAGTACTTAATGGAAGAGCATCATGTTCCTGAATATAAAGCAGATGTGTGCGTTGCTTTTGCAAGGGGAAATTTAGGAAAAGCCAAAGCTCTTGCAACCAGTGAAGAATTTGATAACATAAAAAATGAAGCGGTTACCTTGTTGAAATATATCCGGGATATGGAGATTTATGAAATTGTGGCTGCCATCAAAAAGATAGCTCAGTACCAATTTGAAATCAATGATTATCTGGATATCTTATCGGTATGGTATCGGGATGTGCTTTTGTTCAAAGCCACAAATGATGCCAATCACTTGATTTTTAAGGAGGAAATACAGTATATTAGAAAGGTAGCGGATCAAAGCGCTTATGAAGGCATTGAAATCATTATTGATGCTTTGGAAAAAGCAAAAGCAAGGTTAAAGGCAAATGTGAATTTTGATTTGACCATGGAGCTGCTTTTACTGACTATAAAGGAGAATTAACATGATGAAAGTAATAGGTGTAAGGTTTCGGGTGGCAGGAAAAATTTATTTCTTCGACCCGTTACAATTTCCTATAAAAAGTGGAGACCATGTAATTGTGGAAACGGCAAGGGGCGTGGAATACGGAACCGTAGTAGGCGATATGAGAGAAATCAAGGATGAGGATATCAATCAGCCACTGAAGCCTGTTCTGCGTATTGCCACAAAGGAAGATGACCAAAAGGAAGCAGCTAATCGCAAAAAAGAAAAAGAAGCCTTTCAGATTTGTCTGGAAAAAATAAAAAAGCATGGATTGGAAATGAAGCTGATCGAGGCAGAATATACCTTTGACAATAACAAGGTGCTGTTTTACTTTACGGCAGATGGAAGAATCGATTTCAGGGAGCTTGTAAAGGATTTAGCATCTGTATTTAAAACAAGGATCGAGCTTCGCCAGATTGGTGTCAGGGATGAGACCAAAATCATTGGAGGCATTGGAATCTGCGGAAGACCCCTTTGCTGCCATACCCATTTATCAGAATTTGTTCCGGTTTCCATCAAAATGGCAAAGGAGCAGAACCTTTCCTTAAACCCTACCAAAATATCCGGTGTATGCGGCAGGCTTATGTGCTGCTTAAAGCATGAGGAAGAAACATATGAATATTTAAATAAAAAGCTTCCCAATATTGGAGACTTTGTAACCACTGATGACGGCTTAAAAGGAGAAGTCCAGAGTGTCAATGTATTAAGACAGCTTGTGAAAGTCATCGTGGATGTGGATGATGAAAAGGAAATCCAGGAATACCGGGTGGATCAGCTTCGTTTCAAGAGACGCCATAAAAAGGAAAAAGTGGACGTAAGCGATAAGGAATTAAAGGAGCTGGAAAAGCTGGAAAAACAGGAAGGAAAGTCAAAGCTGGATGACAATTAAGGATAAGGAGCGGCTGGATGATCTGGGAGTTAGCGGATATGAAATCATTCAAAATCCGGAAGCTTTCTGCTTTGGTATGGATGCAGTGCTGCTTTCTGAATTTGTGAAAGTAAAGGAAGGACAAAGCGTGCTGGATTTTGGAACCGGCACGGGAATCATACCGATTCTTCTGGCGGCAAAAACAAAGGCAGGGCATATTACGGGTATGGACATACAGGAGTACAGCGTGGATATGGCAGCCCGCAGTGTGGTGCATAATGGGCTTTCTTCCCGAATAGATATTGTACAGGGAGATATCAGGAAAGCTTCCCTACGGTTTGGCAGAGCAGTTTTTGATGCCGTAACCTGTAATCCGCCTTATATGATTGATGACCATGGTTTAAAGAATCCGGCTGACTGCAAGGCAATTGCCCGCCATGAGATTTTATGTACCTTTGAGGATATTGCAAGGGAAGCGGCGGCTCTTTTAAAAGAGGGAGGGAATTTCTTCCTGATACACAGACCCTTCCGCCTTGTTGAAATTTTAAATACATTGACTCAATATAAGATAGAGCCAAAGACAATGCGGTTTGTATATCCTTTTGTGGATAAAGAGCCTAACATGGTGCTGATTCACGGAAAAAAGGGTGCTAAGTCCAGAGTGACCATAGAAAGACCCCTTATTGTATACAAAGAGCCTGGTGTTTATACGGAGGAAATTTCCAGTATTTATACGCCAAAGGATAAGATTCCTCAGGGAAAGCTGTGTTAAGAAGAAACCGGAGAGGACAATGGAAGCAGGAAAATTATTTTTATGTGCAACGCCTATTGGAAATCTGGGAGATATCAGCCAAAGAGTGTTGGAAACATTAGAACAGGTAGACCTGATTGCGGCAGAGGATACCAGAAACAGTATAAAGCTTTTAAATCATTTTGGTATAAAAAAGCCATTGACCAGTTATCATGAATATAATAAAGTAGAAAAGGCAGCAGTGCTCATTGAAAAAATGAAAGCGGGCAGTCAGATAGCCCTTATAACTGATGCAGGAACGCCAGCCATTTCCGATCCGGGAGAGGTGCTTGTGAAAATGTGTCAGGAAGCCGGTATTGTAGTAACATCCCTGCCGGGGCCTGCCGCCTGTATTACCGCACTGACTTTATCAGGACTTAGTACAAGAAGGTTTTCTTTTGAAGGATTTCTGCCTGTAGATAAAGGAGAAAAAAAGCAGGTTCTGGAAGAGCTTTCCAAAGAGACCAGGACCATGATTTTATACGAAGCTCCTCATCATTTGAAAAGAACCTTAAAGGAGCTTTATGAAGCAGTGGGAAACCGGAGACTGACTTTATGCAGGGAGCTTACCAAAAAATTTGAAACCATTTTCCCCACTACTTTACAGGAGGCAATTGCTTACTACGAGGAAAATGAGCCCAGAGGCGAATATGTATTGGTACTGGAAGGCAAAAGCCTTTTAGAAATAGAAGAAGAAAAAAGGGAAGTCTGGCAGCAGATGTCAATTTCAGAACATATGTCCCATTATGAACAAAAGGGAATGGATCATAAAAGCGCCATGAAACAGGTGGCAAAGGATCGGGGCATTTCCAAGCGGGACGTATATCAATATCTTATTGAGAAAAACAGTTGACAAAAACATATGTAGATACTATACTCTGATTGTCAAATTATCCCGGAAGAAAAAGAAAAAGGAAAAGAAAAGGAGAAGCAAATATGTTAGAAAAAGTAAAAGAAATTATTCAGGAACAATTAAACTTGGACGGAGTAGAAATCACAGAAGAATCTTCTTTCAAAGATGATTTAGGCGCAGATTCTTTAGACTTATTTGAATTAGTTATGGCTTTTGAGGAAGAATACGGAATCGAGATTCCTTCCGATGATTTAGAGCAGATTACAACAGTTGGTGCTGTGATTGAATATATTAAAAGTAAGGGTGTAGAAGCATAAGACAAAAAGTATTGTGTCAGTGCTCAATATGCCAGTGAAATTGCCCCCAAAGCGGATGTATGAAGATATAGCCGCTCTGGGGGTGTTTTTGTCAACCTGGCCACAACTTTTTTTCATAGTGGCTTTCGATACCCAGTAGGAGGCGGCAGGGCATATAGAAGTCTTAGGGGCCTTATAAAAACGCCAGTCCTTACGCACGGTCCTTTCGTGCGTTAGTACTGCTGCGTTTTTATAGAACGAGAGTGTGCCCCTAAGACTTCTATATGCCCTGCCGCCTCCTACGTCCTCCTATCCACCCCTCCCCCAAAATTTTGGAAGCAAAAACTGTTGACAAACGCAAACATAGATAATATACTTTGATTGTCAAACTATTCCAAATAAGAAAAGGAGAAGCAAATATATGTTAGAAAAAGTAAAAGAAATTATTCAGGAACAGTTAAACTTGGATGGAGTAGAAATTACAGAAGAATCCTCTTTCAAAGATGATTTGGGTGCAGATTCTTTAGACTTATTTGAATTAGTCATGGCTTTTGAGGAAGAATACGGAATTGAAATTCCTTCTGATGATTTGGAGAAGATTACAACAGTTGGCGCTGTCATCGAATATATCAAGAGCAAAGGTGTGGAAGCATAAATGAAGACCAGAATCACGGAATTATTAGGAATTGAATATCCGATTATTCAGGGAGGCATGGCCTGGGTGGCAGAATATCATTTGGCAGCGGCGGCTTCAGAAGCGGGCGGACTTGGTATTATCGGTGCGGGCGGTGCACCTGCGGAATTTGTAAGAGAACAGATACAAAAGGCAAAGGAATTGACGGATAAGCCCTTTGGAGTGAATGTCATGCTGATGAATCCGGAAGCAGATGCCATTGCAAAGGTAATTGTGGAGGAAGGCGTCAAGGTAGTGACTACCGGTGCTGGTAATCCGGGAAAGTATATGGCAATGTGGAAAGAAGCGGGAGTAAAGGTTATTCCTGTAGTGGCCAGTGTGGCACTTGCTAAAATGATGGAAAGAGCTGGTGCGGATGCGGTCATTGCGGAAGGTACAGAGTCTGGCGGACATATCGGTGCGGCTACTACTATGACATTGGTTCCACAGGTGGTAGATGTAGTCAGCATTCCCGTAATCGCAGCAGGAGGAATCGGTGACGGAAGAGGGTTTGCGGCAGCAATGATGTTAGGTGCCCAGGCTGTTCAGATGGGAACCAGATTTTTGCTTGCAAAGGAATGTGTGGTTCATCAGAATTATAAGGATAAAGTGATTAAGGCAAAAGACATTGATTCTGAAGTTACAGGAAGAAGCACCGGACATCCCGTGCGTTCTATCCGCAATAATATGACCAGGGAATATCTGAAAATGGAAGCGGAAGGAGCTACGTTGGAACAATTGGAAAGCCTGACACTGGGCTCACTGCGTAAGGCGGTAGTTGAGGGAGATGTGGTTACAGGTACGATTATGGCAGGGCAGATTGCAGGTATGGTAAAGAAGGAACAGACCTGTAAGGAAATGATGGAAGAAATCATGTCCGAGGCCAAGGTTCTTTTAAAATGTGAATAATACATAGATATAAAATCGGGAAACGAAACAGGGGGTCGGAATTTACCGGCCTCCATACTTTCTATCTAAATACTTTGATATTCAAAATATTTGAATACAGACAAGATAGGAAGATAAGAAAGGATATATAACTAGTATTAAAATAAAAATTATAAAAAAAGAGAAGCGGAGGATTGAATATGGGGAAAATAGCATTTATGTTTCCGGGGCAGGGTGCCCAGTATGTAGGGATGGGAAAGGACTTTTACGATACCATTCCTCTTTGCAAAGAGGTTTTTGAAAAAGCAAGTAAAGCAAGCGGACTGGATGTGGAAAAGCTTTGTTTTGAAGAAAATGAACAGATCAACATTACCGAATATACGCAAATCGCCATGCTGGCAGCAGAAGTAGCCATGTTAAGAGCATTGGAGGCAAAAGGAATCAAACCGGATGTGACGGGAGGATTAAGCCTTGGAGAATATGGAGCTTTGGTGGCAAGCGGGGTCATGAGCGAAGAGGACGTATTTAAAGTAGTGAGAAAACGCGGAATCTACATGCAGGAAGCGGTTCCCACAGGCGGCGCCATGGTAGCAGTTCTTGGTCTGGATACAAAAGTGATTGAAGAAGTATGTGACAGCATTGACGGTATGATAACCATTGCCAACTATAACTGCCCGGGACAGATTGTCATTACCGGAGAAGAAAAGGCGGCAAAGGAAGCAATGGAGAAATTAACAGAAGCAGGGGCAAAAAGATGCGTGCCTTTAAAGGTAAGCGGTCCCTTCCATTCCCCTCTTTTAACAGGAGCGGGAGAAAAGCTGGCAAAGGAGCTTGAGGAGGTAACCATTCAGGATATTGCCATTCCTTACATAGCTAATGTAACAGCCGATTATGTAACCTCTAAGGAGGAAGTAAAGCCTTTGCTTACGAAGCAGGTTTCTTCTTCTGTAAAGTGGCAGCAGACCGTTGAACTTATGATAAAGGATGGAGTCACTACCTTTATTGAAATCGGACCGGGAAAGACTTTAAGCGGATTTATGCGAAAAATCAATCGGGATGTACAGGTTTTAAATGTGGAGAAGGTAGAAGATTTAGAGAAAGTCGTAGAAGCATTGAAGTAGTATTCCATAGATAACGGTTTTGTGATAAACCGGGATGAAAAAGAAAAGGAGAAGGAAAATGTTAAGTGGTAAAGTAGCGCTGGTTACCGGTGCTGGAAGAGGAATTGGAAAAGAGATTGCCTTAACACTTGCATCCTATGGGGCAGATGTCATTGTAAATTATAATGGCTCTAAGGAAAAAGCGGATGAGGTAGTGGAAGAAATTAAGAAAATGGGAAGAAAAGCTGTTGCGGTGCAATGTTCCGTGGGGGATTTTGAGGCTTGTGGAGAGATGATCACTTCCATGCTGGAAGAATTTGGGCACATTGATATTTTAGTAAATAATGCCGGGATTACAAAAGACAATCTTGTTATGAAAATGACAGAAGCGGATTTTGATGCGGTAATGGATATCAATTTAAAAGGAACTTTTAACACGATAAAGCATATGTATCGTCCGTTTTTAAAGCAGAGGGCGGGAAGGATCATTAATCTTTCTTCCGTATCAGGCGTGCTTGGAAATGCGGGACAGGCAAATTATGCAGCCTCCAAAGCGGGAGTAATCGGTCTGACAAAAAGCATGGCAAGGGAGTTGGCAAGCAGAAATATTACAGTAAATGCTGTGGCGCCCGGCTTTATCGCAACGGATATGACGGCAGCCATGACAGATGCAGCAAAGGAAGCAACCTTGGCGCAGATTCCTTTAAAGAGGGTGGGCGAGCCAAAAGACATTAGTGAAATGGTAGCCTTTTTAGCCAGTGATAAGGCTTCTTACATAACAGGACAGGTTATTTCCGTAGACGGCGGAATGGCAATTTAAATCTATTGGAAACAGATAGGAGACAAAATTATGAGCAGAAGAGTAGTAGTGACGGGAATGGGAGCCATTACTCCCATAGGTTTAAGCGTTGATGAATTTTGGGAAAGCGTGAAGGCACAGAAAACGGGCTTTGACTTCATTACCAGATTTGATACAACGGATTATAAATGCAAGATAGCGGCAGAAGTAAAAGGCTTTGAAGGAAAAAATTATATGGATTTTAAAGCTGCAAAAAGAATGGAACTCTTCAGTCAGTATGCTGTAGCAGCAACAAAAGAAGCATTGGAGCAGGCAGGCATTGACATGGAGAAGGAAGACCCTTACCGTGTGGGTGTCTCCATAGGTTCTGGTATCGGTTCCCTCCAGGCAATGGAAACGGCTCATAGTAAACTGTTGGACAAAGGACCGAGCCGGATAAATCCATTGCTTGTACCGTTGATGATCTGTAACATGGCAGCGGGAAATGTATCCATTCAATTTGGCTTAAAGGGAAAAAGTATTAACGTTGTAACCGCCTGTGCTACCGGAACGAACTCCATTGGAGAAGCATTCAGGACCATCCAATATGGGGATGCGGATATTATGGCAGCAGGAGGTACGGAAAGCAGCATTTCTCCTATTGGAGTTTCCGGATTTTCAGCGCTGACTGCTCTGTCCTCTTCCGATGATCCTAAGAGATGCTCCATTCCTTTTGATAAGGACAGAAGCGGATTCGTTATGGGTGAAGGCGCTGCAGTTGTAATCTTGGAAGAGTTAGAGCATGCAAAAGCCCGGGGAGCAAACATTTACGCAGAAGTAGTGGGATACGGATGCACTTCGGATGCTTATCACATTACATCACCTGCAGAAGACGGAAGCGGTGCTGCTAACGCTATGTTGAACGCAGTAAAGGATGCAGGCATTGAACCTGAGGAAGTCGTTTACATCAATGCCCACGGTACAAGCACCCATCACAATGATTTATTTGAAACAAGAGCAATTAAGCTTGCCTTTGGCGATCATGCAAAAGACATGAAAATAAATTCCACCAAGTCCATGGTTGGACATTTACTGGGGGCCGCAGGCGCCATTGAGTTTATTACTTGTGTGAAGGAGCTGGAGGAAGGTTACATTCATGCAACCGTAGGACTTAAGGAGCCGGGAGAAGAATGTGATTTGGATTATTGTAAGGAACCGGTAACAGGTGACTTTAAGTATGCCTTGTCTAATTCGTTAGGCTTTGGCGGCCACAATGCGTCGATTCTTGTAAAGAAATACGAAGACTAAAAGGAGAAAATCATGTCAGTATTATCCGCAAAAGAAATTATGGAAATCATTCCTCACAGACAGCCGTTCATGCTGATAGATACCATAGAGGAATTAGAATCGGGAGTAAAAGCAGTAGGCAAAAAATGTGTCAGCTATAATGAGCCTTTTTTTGCAGGGCATTTTCCCGCAGAACCGGTCATGCCCGGAGTATTGATTGTGGAGGCATTGGCGCAGGTAGGTGCAGTGGCTATTTTAAGCCAGCCGGAATTTAAGGGAAAAACAGCTTATTTTGCCGCTATTAAAGAGGCAAAGTTTAAAGGAAAGGTAGTTCCCGGAGACGTGCTTATGCTGGAAACAGAAATTATCAAAGTAAAAGGTCCCATTGGTGTAGGAAGTGCAAAGGCATATGTAGATGGAAAGCTGGTTACCAGTGCAGAACTGACTTTTGCCATCAGCAGTGATAAGTAAAGGTGGGAAACAAAGCTTATGGAAATAAAACCATTAAAAATCGGAGATCTGGTTGCAAGCATTCCTGTAATTCAGGGCGGCATGGGCGTAGGAGTCAGCTTGTCCGGTCTTGCAGGTGCAGTTGCTTTGGAGGGAGGCGTAGGAGTCATTTCTACTGCCCAGATTGGCTATCGTTATGAAGGATTTGATGAACATCCCATAGAAACCAATTTAAAGGCAATTAAGGAAGAAATCAGGAAAGCCAGAAATATTGCAAAAGAAGGCATTATAGGCGTGAATATTATGGTTGCCACTAGAAAGTATGAGGAATATGTGAAGGCGGCAGTAGCAGCGGGAGTGGATCTGATTATTTCAGGTGCAGGGCTTCCGATGAGTCTTCCGGCACTTGTGGAAGGCAGCCGGACAAAGCTGGCGCCTATTGTCTCTTCCGTCAAATCTGTGGATGTCATATGCAAATATTGGCTGAAAAAATTTGACCGCCTGCCGGATATGGTAGTAATTGAAGGGCCAAAGGCAGGGGGACATCTGGGATTTTCATTGGAACAGCTGGAAAATCTGAAAAGCTTTGATTTCGAGGAAGAAATTAAGAAAATCATAGCCCACGTAAAAGAGTTTGCATCCCAAAAGGATATGAATATTCCGGTAGTAGTGGCGGGAGGCATTTATGACAGGAAGGATATGGAGCATGCCTTAGAGCTTGGCGCAGACGGCGTGCAGGTAGCCACCCGTTTTGTGACTACCTATGAATGTGATGCTTCCGATGCTTATAAACAGACTTATATTGATGCAAAAAAAGAGGATATTGTAATTGTGAAAAGTCCGGTAGGAATGCCGGGAAGGGCAATCTTAAATGATTTTATGAAACGGGCAGGAGAGGGAGCGATTCCCCATGGGAAATGTCATCTTTGCATCAGTACCTGTAAACCTGCAGAAACACCCTATTGCATTACGGAAGCGCTGGTAAATGCAGTAGAGGGAAATGTGGACCAGGGGCTTTTATTTTGTGGGGAAAATGCCTATAAAGCCACAAAAATAGAGCATGTGGCAGATGTCATGCAGGAATTTTCAAATATAACTGATAGAAATGGAGAACTATCATGACGACGAGTATAATTGGAACAGGCCGGTGTCTGCCGGATAATATTGTGACAAATGATGATTTATCTAAGATTATGGATACTTCTGACGAATGGATTGCATCCAGAACCGGAATTCGAAAAAGGCATATTGCAAAAGAAGAGACTACCGCAACGATGTCGGCAGAGGCAGCTAAGAGGGCGCTGCAGCAGGCAGGGTTGAAGCCTGAGGAAATCGACTTAATCATTGTGGGAACCATTACCGGTGATTATGTGACACCTTCTACCGCCTGTGAAGTGCAGCGGTTGATTGGAGCAGACAATGCAGTGGCATTTGATGTAAATGCGGCCTGCTCAGGCTTTATGTTTGCCTTGAATACAGCCCATGTATATTTGCAGTCCGGCATTTATAAAAATGCACTTATTATCGGTGCGGAAACCTTAAGCAAGATTATGGACTGGAATGACAGGAGCACCAGCGTTCTTTTTGGAGACGGAGCTGGAGCAGCGGTTGTCACCAGAGGAGAAACCGGCTTGTTAAGCTTTACTCAGGGATCTGACGGGGCAAAGGGAATGGTACTGGCATGTAAAAACAGGAGCAACAACAATCCTTTGATTAATACCTCTAAGGAGCTGGAATATACATATATGGACGGTCAGGAAGTTTACAAGTTTGCAGTCAGCAAAGTGCCTGAAAGCATAAAAAAAGTATTAGCAGAGGCTAACCTTAAGACGGATGACATTGCTTGTTTTATTCTTCATCAGGCAAATATCCGAATCATTCAGTCTGTAGCAAAAAGGCTGAAAGTAAGCGAAGAAAAATTTCCTATCAGCCTTGACCATTGCGGAAATATTTCTGCAGGCAGCGTTCCTATTTTACTGGATGAAGTGAATGAAAAGGGCATGTTGAAAAAGGGAGATAAGATTGTGATGGCAGGCTTTGGAGCCGGGCTTACCTGGAGTGCCTGCGTGATGGAGTGGTGATTGGAGACGTAACGGTATATTTTTGTCAGGGCGCTATAGCGGGGATTCCCATAAGAGGAATCCCCTTTTCTCGTTGGCGGGTTTCCTTCACAACGGGTAGTCTTTCTTCTCATTATATGTTAAACTATTGGCATAGGCAAGCGAAATGGTTATGAAACCACGGAAGCGGGTATAGCAAAAGGAGGTTATCAAAATGGTAATTGTAACAGATTCCGCATCGGATTTACCAAAGGAGGTCCTGGAGGAATTTCAGCTTCATGTGATTCCCACGCCAGTAGTCATTGATGAAAAGGATTATCTGGATGGAGTCAGCATTCATACAAAGGAATTTTACGAAATATTGGATGACAAAACAAGGGATGTCAAAACCTATCATATCAATCCGGAAATGTTTGAAAATGCATTCAGGCCTTATGCTGAAAAGAGAGAAAGCGTTCTTTACCTATGTTTTTCCACAGGAATTGCAGGTACTTATAATGCGGCCAATATTGCAAAGGAAAATCTGCTGGAAGAATATCCAGAATTTGATTTGACTATATTCGATTCTAAGAGCGCTTCTATCGGTTTCGGACTTTTGGTCTATAAGCTGTTGTGCCTAAAGCGGCAGGGAGCTGATAAAGAGGAACTGTTAGCAGCGGCTAATTATTATCGGGAGCATATAAAGCATGTATTTACCGTCAGAACGCTGGCTTATCTGATTAAAGGCGGAAGGCTTTCCAAATTCAAGGGCACGATTGGGGAAACACTTGATATGAAGCCCATATTGATTGTTAATGAAGAAGGGGGGCTGCAAGTATTAAATACCGTGAGAGGGCAGAAAAAGTCCATAAAGAGCCTGGTGGAATATGTGCTGGAGCATGGAGTGGATCTGGATAAGCAGACGGTTGCAATCTGCCACGGAGAGGATGAGACGGCTCTTGGCTTTGCAAGAAAGCTTATGCAGGAAAAAGTCCATCCAAAGGACGAACTGATTGGAACGGTAGGCTGTGCCATCGGCGCTCACACGGGAAGAGGAATTGTGGGAATTTGTTTCCTGGATGCACCGGATTGGGAGAAAAAATGAAATCAGCAGGAATGAAAAAACCTATCCGGTTTGAGTATGGACTTAAACCGGATAGGTTTTTAAATATCATTTTCATGTATAAAATTCTCTATGAAACTGCTGCTACTGTTTGGATAGTTCAACCAGTTCCTTTAACATCTTTGGAAGCTCCGTGGACATATTTTCATTGGAAAACTGGCAGGTTCCTACCTTTTTGTGGCCGCCGCCGCCATATTTTAACATAAGCTTACCCACATCTACATTGGAGGTCCTGTTTAAAATGCTATAGCCAACTGCGGCGCTGCAGCCTATGCCGCCCCTGCCGCTTACAATCCATGCGGAAATATTCTGCTCCGGATACATACTGTAAATCATGAAACGATTGCCGGAATAAATGGGATTCACACCTCTTAAGTCCGAAATAATCACATTTCCCCCTACCTGGGTGTATTTGGAAACCATATCTTTAAATTTTTCGGTCTGTTCAAAGTATACATCAATACGTTCCTTTACATCTGGAAGGTTTAAAATCTCATCAGTGGTCATGGTCCGGCAGGCATCAATGAGTTTCTCCATCAACTGATAATTAGAAATGGTGAAATTCCGCCATCTGCCCAGTCCGGTTCTGGGATCCATTAAAAAACCTACCAAAATCCAACCTGTGGGGTTTTGTACCTCATCAATGGTAAGGTTGCCAGAATCCACCTTGTCAACTGCCTCCATCATATCGTCAAACTGGGGGAATCTTTCCCTTCCACCGTAATATTCGTAAATAATGCGGGCACAAGATGGAGTGATGCGGCTTTCCCCTTTATATTTTCCTTCTAGCTGCAATCTTTCGTGCTCGCTGGAATGATGGTCGAACCATAGGCCGCAGCCTTCCACATAAGGAACATTGGCAAGGCAGTCATTTTCATTTACTTCTACCAGGCCGTCCTGCAAATCCTTTGGATGTGCGAATTTCCAGCTGTCAATAATACCGGCTTCCTTTAATAAAGCGCCGCAAGCCAATCCGTCAAAATCGGAACGTGTTATAAGTCTCATGTCTTTCTCCTTCTACAAATTGTGATAATAAGTGATTGTCCGGCAAGTTTCTATGCCGTATCATAGTTCTTTGTTATTTTATGTAGGAAAATTCCCATATAGGAACAATTATAGTGGAAAACCATAATTTTTTCAACCATTTAAAGAAATTGTCATAAAAATCATTTTGGCGCTTATACTGAAAGAAAAACGAAAAGCGTGGCATATGTTAAATTATATTTGGGCATTTATGATAATCATTGGAGTATTGTATGGCTCCTTCACAGGTAAAATGGCGGAAATTTCGGCTGCCGCCATTGAATCCTCCAAGGAGGCAGTCACTCTGTGCATTACAATGGCAGGGGTTATGTCCCTATGGGTAGGACTTATGGAGGTTGCAAAAAGCGCAGGGCTCATAAAAAAGCTTACAAAAGCACTGGGGCCATTTATTCATTTTATGTTTCCCAATATTCCAAGGGAGCACGAAGCTTTGGACTATATAGCAACCAATATTATTGCCAATATATTAGGGCTTGGCTGGGCCTGTACCCCTGCAGGCTTAAAGGCAATGGAAAAGCTGGCGCAGCTGGAGGAAGAAAGAGGGAATCTGGAATACCTATGTGTCGGTTATGGAAATAAAAGAGAAGAGGGCAGCAGGCTTATGAGAGGAAAGAAAGGGGAACGTACCGCCAGTAATGAGATGTGTATCTTTCTGATACTGAATATTTCATCGTTACAGTTGATTCCGGTAAATATGATAGCCTACAGGAGCCAGTATGGCAGCGTGAATCCGGCGGTTATTATTGCGCCGGCGATTATAGCTACCTTCGTGAGTACGGCGGTAGCGGTGGTGTATTGTAAGATGAAGGATAGAAAGCGGAGAGTATAAGCTCTCCGTTTTATTTTATTATGAGAAGAAAATTGCATATATTATAAGTATATATTACTTGTAAGTGCAGCCAGCATGAAAATACCAATTGTATTTAGAGGTAGATTTTGGTATTATGATACAAGATATACCAATTAAGGAGACCAACTATGGAACTAATATCAATCAAACAACTATTTCGGAACAAAGAAGAATATATAGGAAAGGAAGTAACCGTAGGCGGCTGGCTTAGAAGCATTCGCGATTCCAAAACCTTTGGATTTTTAGTAATCAATGACGGTACTTTTTTTGAACCGCTGCAGGTAGTGTATTCAGATTCTCTGGAAAACTTTGCACAGATCAGCAAGTGCAACGTAGGAGCAGCTTTCATCGTAAAAGGAGTTGTAACGGAAACGCCTCAGGCAAAGCAGCCTTTTGAGATTCAGGCATCCAGCGTGGAAATCGAAGGAGCCTCCGCACCGGATTATCCCCTGCAGAAAAAAAGGCATTCCTTTGAATATCTGCGTACTATTTCCCATTTAAGGCCAAGGACCAATACTTTCCAGGCTGTATTTCGGGTGCGTTCCCTGATTGCCTATGCCATCCACAAATTTTTTCAGGAAAGAGAATTTGTATATGTGCACACTCCATTGATTACCGGAAGCGATTGTGAAGGCGCCGGGGAGATGTTTCAGGTGACTACATTAGACTTAAATGACCTGCCAAGGACGGAAGAAGGAAAAGTGGATTTTTCCAAAGACTTCTTCAACAAGCCTACCAATTTAACGGTTAGCGGACAGTTAAACGGGGAAACCTATGCCATGGCATTTAAAAATATTTATACCTTTGGGCCAACCTTCCGGGCAGAAAATTCCAATACTACCAGACATGCGGCGGAATTTTGGATGATAGAGCCGGAAATGGCATTTGCGGACTTAAAGGACGATATGATGTTAGCGGAAAGCATGATTAAGTATATTATCCGTTATGTAATGGAAAATGCACCGGAGGAAATGGCATTCTTCAACCAATTTGTGGACAAGGGCCTGTTAGAACGGTTGGAAGGTGTGGCAAATTCCGATTTTGCCCATGTGACCTATACGGAAGCAATCGAAATCCTTGAAAAGCATAATGATGAATTTGAATATAAGGTATCCTGGGGGTGCGATTTGCAGACAGAGCATGAAAGGTTCCTGACAGAAAAGGAATTTAAACGCCCGGTATTCGTCACCGATTATCCAAAGGAGATCAAGGCATTTTATATGAAGATGAATGAGGATAATAAAACGGTGGCTGCCATGGACTGCCTTGTGCCGGGAATCGGGGAAATCATTGGCGGAAGCCAGAGGGAAGATGACTATGATAAGCTGCTTACGCGTATGAAGGAGCTGAATTTGAATCCTGAAGATTACGATTTCTATTTAGATCTGCGTAAATATGGTACTGCAAGACATGCAGGCTTTGGACTTGGATTTGAAAGATGCGTTATGTATTTAACGGGTATGAGCAATATCCGGGATGTGATTCCATTCCCGAGAACTGTAAATAATTGTGAGTTGTAAACGGTTTATTTTCTTTTGGCATTGGCATTAAAATAATTGAATGAATTCAAAAAGGAAATCCTATTGCTGCTTTAGTGATAGGATTTCCTTTTTGAAAAAGCAGTCATATATCGTTGAAATTCCCGGCATAATATGCCTTTTTTAATATATAAGATGGTTCATAATATGCGCTTGTATTATAATCATCAATAATTGATACAATTTTGGAATGATACACTCTAATCATACCTTGAATAAAATCTTCCCCCTCTTCAAGGGTCTGCAGGATTAAGCGGGAATAAACCTTTCCCATCTGTGTTGCAGTTGGAATCTTATCTACTAATTCCCTGTTTACATTTTCAATATAGAAGTTTCCAGATTTCAACTTGTAGTTATCAATCCAGTCATCCTGGACCTTTTCCGGGTTTTCACAATGTAAAACTTCTGCAAGGCTGATTTCCCGAACTAGATTTTCATAGCCTATAGCATCTATCACATAGGCATTTGATTGATGTATTTTTCTGGCAACTCTTTCTACCATATAACAAATGAAAAACAAATCGTTTTTTGTTATGGTTTCTTCTTCAAAGAATTTATTTGTCACAGTTGTTCGCTCCTTTTGAAAGAAAGACATTTTAATGCTTTTTGGTTACAAAATAATATTTGGTGTGTAGGATATCGGAATTTTACCAATTCCCAAAATGCTTTTCTCGTGATTTCCTTCTCTAAAAAATCTTCCACGTAGTTCCAAATTGTATCATCAGCCATAGGACCTTCCACAATATCATAATTATAGGATTCACCATGTCTGCAGGCAGCTACAAAATCTAACCATTCTTCAGTCATTGCTTCAAACCGTTTGATATTTAGTTCCGGGTTTTCTGTATATTCATAAATATTTACAATATGATTAGGTCTTTTTGTAAGTGCCCAGCGTATTGCCTGTTTTTTCTTATTCGTACAATAGAAACCATAACCAAAATCCTTGTAATGGGCGCTCACTAAAATCTCCGGCTGTTTTACAATTGTATTGCTTCCATGATATATTTCCATATATCTATCCTTTCTGGATTTTTCCTATTTTATCAATAACATCATACCATATTATTTCTACAAATCATAGGAAAAATAAAAGAAGTTTGAACATGTTATTATGCCGTAAGAAGCGTGAATACGTACCAAATATGCTACCGTCAATAAGAGAGGAAAGGTGACGTCACAAATTCACCGGCTCTGTGTCTTTGCTTTTGCAAGTCTAACCTTAAAATTTCCAATAAAATCGCTATATTCCGCTGATAAAATATAGGTATCTGAATGCTCTAAAGTAAAATAAGTTTCCAATTCTTTTGCCTTATCCAATTCATATACTGCATTACCCTTTGAATCATATAACAGGATATCTAAATTTCCTTGTTCTATATGGGAGGAAAAGGAAAATTTTATTTTGTCCCCTGACTCTCCACGAAATGAAATATTAGAAGTATTCGTTGTCGGTGTAGTATAAATATGGTTCATACTGCCAAATACCTTAGGACGGGTTAATAGGCCAATACTTAGTACAATGGCAATTAAGAGTATAATAACAGTTATTATGCTGTTCTTTTTATCAAGCTTCTTTATCACGATTCTGTTCCTCCCGTTATTTTACTCTTTCCTTTGATTGAATATATTAACTCATTTAAGTATTTTTTGGATATCCTCAAGTTGATTTGAATTACTATTGCCGTCGCTATAAGCAAAATAACAGCAAACTCCATCAATCCCGATTGAAATTGCAGATATATAAGGATAAATATTGCAAATGCAATAACATAGACAAAAACACTGCTCAAAATGCGGATGTTCTTAATTTGTAATAGTAACCTTTTTTCGCGAACCTCGTTTTGTTCTTTTTCTAAACATTCTGTCCGAATAGTCAGCTCGTCCACATCCTTTGAGAGTAGCATATAGTCAGTAGATACATTAAAAACTTGACTTAGCGCTACCAATCGTTCTAACTCCGGTAATGTCTCTCCGGATTCCCATTTTGATATGGATTGTCTTGACACACCAACTTTTTCTGCCAATTGCTCTTGAGATAATTTATTGGTTTTTCTTAGTTCATATATTTTTTGTGATAACTTCATAATGAATGTCTCCTTCCTTTTAAAGCTTAGTTTACTAAAAAATTGAATTGCATTCAATAAAGAATCCTATGCAATTGCAGCAACCAACACGTGCATAGACGGTTGCATTACCTATTGGACTTTCCATAGCAAATACAGTATAATATCCCATGACCAACAAAATCTCTTTCATATTTCAACTTCACAGAGATTACATTATATGTATAGGAAAACCTTACACGGGAGGAAATAACATGAGCAAAATTACAATACCGAAGGGCTATGAATCCCCTTTGGATATTAAGGAAACAGAAGTAGCAATTAAGCGGGTAAAGGACTTTTTTGAAAGAGAGCTGGCTACCCAGTTGAATTTAAAACGTGTGTCAGCTCCTTTGTTCGTGAAACCGGAATCCGGTTTAAATGACAACCTAAACGGAGTAGAAAGACCTGTAAGCTTTGGGATCAAGGAGCAGCAGGACAAGGAAGTGGAAATCGTCCATTCTCTGGCAAAATGGAAACGCCAGGCATTAAAACGTTATGGTTTTTCCAAAGGAGAAGGATTATATACAGATATGAATGCCATCCGCCGAGATGAAGATACGGACAATATCCATTCCATATTTGTAGATCAGTGGGATTGGGAAAAAATCCTTGGAAAAGAAGAGCGAAATGTGGATTATTTACAGGAAACGGTAAAATCCGTATATGAAGCCCTTCGTGTCACCGAAAAATATATGGCAAATAAATACAATTATATCAACTGCATCCTGCCGGAAGAAATTACATTTATAACGTCACAGGAATTAGAAGACCAGTATCCAGACCTAATGCCAAAGGAAAGAGAAAATCTTATTGCAAAAGAAAAAGGCGCCGTATTTATTATGGGAATCGGCGGAGCGCTTGTATCGGGAGAAAGACATGACGGAAGGGCGCCGGACTATGATGACTGGGCATTGAACGGAGATATTATCGTATATTATCCAGTGCTGGACATGGCACTTGAATTATCTTCCATGGGAATCCGTGTAAATGAGGAATCCTTAAGGAAGCAGCTTCAGATTGCCGGCTGTGAGGAAAGGGCAGAGCTTCCTTTCCAGGCATCTCTGTTAAAAGGTGAGCTGCCGCTTACGATCGGCGGTGGTATCGGACAGTCCAGAATTTGTATGTTCTATTTGAGGAAGGCCCATATCGGTGAGGTACAGTCTTCCATCTGGCCGGAAGAAATCTGCACACAGGCAGAAGAGGCAGGAATCCATTTGCTGTAGTTTTCAAAAGATGAAATAAATAGTAATAGAAACTTCTTTTCCTACATAAAATTTAGAAAGTTACCGGTACAATTGTAGCAGTTTAAAAAACGTAACAGTTCAGCCAGCAGTTCCCCACAGGCTGAGCTGTTACAAAAAGACGGAGACAATCAATGAATGTACTTGCAAACATTTCTAATATTATCATACCTCTTTTGATCTTTTATATCATTGCCTATGGAATTGTGGAAAAAGTAGAGGTTTATGAGGACTTTATAAAAGGGGCAAAGGATGGACTTATTACAGTAGTAAATATTATGCCTACCATGATTGGCCTTATGGTGGCGGTAGGTGTCCTGCGGGCTTCCGGTTTTCTGGATTTTATAGGAGAGCTATTTGGAAGGATGACCGAAAAAATCGGATTTCCGGGAGAGCTGGTTCCTTTAAGCTTTGTGAAAATGTTTTCTTCCTCGGCAGCCACAGGGCTTGTGCTGGATATATTCAAGGAATATGGAACAGATTCTAAGATGGGGCTTATTACTTCCCTGATGATGAGCTGCACGGAAACGATTTTTTATACCATGTCCGTTTATTTTATGGCGGCAAAGGTTTCCAAAACCCGGTATACTCTTACCGGTGCGCTCCTTTCCACATTGGCAGGCACCGTTGCCAGTGTCATACTGGCAGGAATGATGTAAATATTTCGTGTTTTTTAGAAGTTTATCACGGGAACAGTCGATTGTTCGGACTGTTCCTTTTTTATATTCTGTGATACCATGTACATATCAGTGGAAAAAACAGCAATGAAAAACAGTTGAATCATTGTTTGCAGGAATAAAAAAGGGGGATATGTTAATGGAACATAATCAGAAGAAAATAATGGAGATACTATTTTCCAACCGGAAAAGCGTCTTTTTTTACTGGGACTGTGCACAAGTTTCCTGGCAGGTGTACGGAGATTATATTCCCAAAATGGATTCGGAAAAGGACAATCCTTTGAAAGCGCTTATGCAGGAAGGACTGATTTTGTCTGAAGATAGAAATGTATTCCAGACCTATCTGACTCAGATTGAAAAGGGTCTGCACTACGGAATGCCGGAAGACAGTCTGGAAATTCAATGCCACATAAAATCCAGAGAAGGCTATCAATGGTATAATGTAGATTGTCGGTTTTTAAAGGATGAGAAGAATCGAATTATGGAAATAGCAGGCTTTTTGGAGCCTATGAGCGCTATTGAAATCATGCAGAAAAACCAATTGATGCGTCTGACTATGGATCGCAACCCACAGGTATTTGCAAATGCTATCAGAGAGCAATTTGCCAGATATCCTCAGGAGAAATTTGCCTTTGTACAGTTCGATATTGATAAATTTAGAATGATCAATGAATTGCATGGAGACGAATTTGGAACAGAAGTACTTGGAAATATTTTAAATACGTTAAAAGGAATATGTAATAAAGAGCAGCTGTTTGCCAGATTAAGTGCCGACTTATTTCTGGTTGTGACCAGGTATAAGGAAGAGGAGGAACTGGTGGAATTCATTCATTATCTGGAAGAACATCTGGACCATTATAAGGATGTTCATTACACATTGGCTTTTGGAGTTTATCTGGTTACCGATAAAACAATGGAAACAAGGCATATGGGAGATTCTGCTTCTCTGGCCAGAAAGAGCATTAAAGGAAATGCCCTGCAGAACATTGCCTTTTTTAATAAGAGCTTAAAAGGCACTCTTTACAGCCGGAAATGGGAATGATCGTTCCCATGAATTTCATTCCTGCGTTGGATGATTTCGGATCGGGAGCCTCCTCCTTAAATACACTGAAAATAGCAAAACAGGTAAAGTTATGTTATAATTAAACTTATTCGGCGTGCTGACGAAGGAGTCATCAATGTAATGGCTATGATAGAGGAGGAAGATACAAATGCAGAAAGATGATATAAGAATTAAGCGTGTAATTGTACATATTATGGATTCCCTTGTGGGATTGCCGGTTCTATCGGATACGGAGATAGAATTTGGCTCCGATTTTGCGGATTTCTTAAGGGAACATATTTACAAGATTATGTCCAGTGACGATTGCAAGCAGTGCAAATTTTACGAAAAAGAATCGGAAGTATATCAGATGCTGATCCAGTATAGTGAGGAAAATTTTATCCCCATGAGCCGGGATATGGCAGATTATTTGTATCAGATCATGAACAGCAATATAGATATTCCGCCTGCAGATTTGATAATTGTGCGTTTTAAGGCAAATGACAGGGAATATCTGGCAATTTTGAAAATGAACTACAAAGAATCTTATACACACCGTACAAAGGCATTAGAGGAGGGGGAAGGAAATGAAAATGAAATCATTAAATACCGATCCATTCTTCCAGCAGAAAGCCAAAGGCTTTCGGAAGCGGCTATCATAGATTTAGGGGATTTATCTGTCCGGGCCATTGAGAAAAAATATGATATCAACGGGGAAAAGACCAACTACTTTACCTATCTGTTTTTAAAATGCAGCAGTGAGCTGTCCCATAAGTCCAAGTTATCCATCGTGTCCAAAGCCGTGGAAAGTGTGCAGAATCATTATTATGATGAAAGCGCCCTTTATGAGCAGACCATGCGTGCCAAAAATATCATACACGAGGCACTAGAAGAAGACGGCGGCTTTGTGGTAGAGGAAATCGCAGAAAAGATTTTTGAGGAAAAACCGGAATTAAAAGTAGAATTTCAGGATAAAATGGAAAAGTACGACATGGTAAAGCAGGAAATCGCACCTCAGAGCGAACGCACAACCAAAAAATATGAGACCCAGTATTTAACCACCGATTCCGGCATTGAGATTAAGATTCCCATGGAACAGTACAATGATCCGGGCAGTGTGGAATTTATTACGAATTCGGATGGCAGCATATCCGTGCTTATTAAAAATATAGGGCATATTAAGGCAAAACTGTAAAATACTTTGAATAAAAAATAATTGGAGAATCAAAGTATTTCCATTGATTTGTAAGAAAAATGGTGGTAAAATGTGTGCATGATCGATGAACCGGACAGAAAAAGTGGTAGAATCTGTTAAGTGTGAAAAGGATCAAAATACGGCAGGAAAAGATAGGTTATTTATCTGTTTGGAGAATGTATCGTGAACATCAACAATGCGTTAAATGAACTCTTAGTAGGACTTTTCAGGGATATTAATGAAATAGAAGAAAAAGCCATTCGGACAGGGCAGTACAAGAATATGACTGCAAATGACATGCATGTAATTGAAGCCGTTGGCATAAATGGTGCAAAGAATATGTCTGCTGTGGCCAAGGCCTTGAATGTTACTACCGGCACGCTTACGATTGCCATCAATTCGCTGGTAAAAAAGAATTATGTGAAAAGGGTACGCAGCGAGGAGGATCGGCGGGTCGTTTTAGTTTCCCTGACACCTAAGGGAAGAAAAGCGTTTTATCACCATAAAAAATTTCATGATGATATGATTGAACAGATTGTAAAGCAATTGGAAGAACCGGAAAAAGAAGTATTGGAAAAAACTTTGACGACTTTGGCGGAGTTTTTCAAAAGCAAGAGATAAGAGCCATTCCAGACAGTGTCTAGAATGGCTTCTTTTATAAGTGGAAATGGAGAAGGGCCAAGCTGAAGCAGCAACTGATGAAATCTTGCATCACTGTACGAATTGCCCCAGTTAGCTTTTGCTAATTCCCTGCATTCCAGTATTTCCAAATAGCCCAGATAATATTTCAGATAGTTAGCAGGCTCTGCCCCAATATAAAAATAAATCGCATCTATGGTGTCGTTATCGGTGATTCCCAGATTATGTAGATAAGGTGCGATTTCCTCCGGGCTCATGCCCTCATAATGAATCATAATATCCAGGAGAGAATACAGGCAGAGTTGTATGCTTCTGTCTAGAGCCACGGCTTGATAAATGGTTTCTAAGCTGGAATCTTTCGATAGACTGCTTCCGCACCGGGCAGCATAGTCATAGGACAACATTTCCGTGTAGGTAGCATATCCTTCTATATAGCCTCCAAAATAAAGGAGACTTCTTAAAGGCGGAAGCTTTTCCCTTTCACGACAGGTCTGAAAAGCCACGGACTGATATAAATGTCCCGGAAAGCCTTCGTGAGCCAGGGTCGTATATAAATCGATTCCTTTATCGGTTGTGGAATGGTTAATATAGATTACATTTTGAGAAATAGCATCCAAAGGAGGCGTAAAGTAATATGCAGGACTGGTATATGCCTCTAGGGAAGAATCCACGTCCTTGACCGTATAGCTGTAAGAGGCATCTGGAGCAAAAGGAAACTGGTCCGTCATTCTTGTCTTAATATCCTCTAAAATTTCAACAGGAGTCAGTGCCTCCAAAGGATCCCGAAAGCTTTCATAGGCTCCGGAAGGCAGTGCCGCTACTGTGCTGTGCAAAAGCAAAAAGTCCGATTGCAGCTGATCTGTTAAAAGAGCCTTTATTTCCGGTATGGATTTGTCAGTGCCCACCTTGGACTTTACCAGATATTCATAATATTTTTTTCCATTCTTATCATGGCATAGCCCGGCCTGATCTTTTCCCGTTCCCTTTAAAACGGTAAGGCAGTCTCCTAAGGCTTCATAAGCGGGAAACAATATAGTAGTCAGCAGTCTGTCGTTTTGAGAAATATAATAATTTCTTTCGGAAGAGGAAATTTCTTCTTCTGCCAGTAAGGTATCCAGCTTTTTTTCAAAGGTAGTGACTAAAATATGGTTTTTGGCGGAGCTGGTAAAGTCATCACACCAGGAAATCACCTTTTGCGCTTCCGCATCAGACATAAATAAACCAGCGGCTGACTTTTCTTTTTCATATTCCATAAGTCCCTTTAAATAAGAACCGGAGCATTCCAATATTTTCAGATAATTTTCCACATCTCGTTTTGTATCAAATGCGTATTCGGATAAAAGAAGGGGAAATTCCGTCTGAACCCCCGAAAAGGCGGAAAAGGGCTCATCTAAATAGGAGAACCGGCAGCCTTCCAGACTATTTGCCAAATAGTATTCCAATACATCATAGCTGTAGTGAAGTTCATCGGATAAAGAATCCCGCCTGATTTTCTTAAGACGCTTTCTGGCATTTTCCGTGGAAACGGCAGCAGCACGTTCCGATTCCCTGCTGTAAACGGGAAGGGTCACCTCCGAACCTGATATCCCATACAGAGAAGGGTCCCGCAAGGTAAAATGAAGGCTTAAAGAATCGGAGGACAGCTCTGATACAAACAGTTCAGAGCAAAGAGCATTGAATCTGGCATTTTCGCTTATCTGCTCAAGACCAAAAAAATGACCGCTTTTCCCATAGTAAAAAATTAGAAAGATAATTGCTCCGCAAACAAGAAAAGCAAATACCTGTAAAAGATTTTTTCTGTGGCTTTTCATAACCGGCTGCTTTCTTTCTGTTTTTTTTCATTTTATGAGGGGAATTTACGGAAAATGTGGATATAAGTAAATTTTTTTAAGAAAGGTGGTTAGAGAGGAAAGGAAGGGGCATCATTTCAAGCGGTTATAGGACAAAAAATCTTCCATGGAACCTGCATAAACATTCCTTATCCACAAATCATACCCATCAAAAGAACCCCGGATAAAATCATGATATGCCGGGTAGGTAGTGTAGATCACAGGCCTTTTGCCGTATTTACTCTCAAGCGTACAAAGAAGGGTTGAAAGCTCCTGCTTTATCTTATCTGTATCAAGTTTCTGCTTCTTTTTCTTTCCATAATACTCAACATCCACTACCGGAATCAGTAAGAGTAACACCAAACATAGAACCACGGTTATTCGTTTTGGGTTACGTGTCATCAACTTTCTTATCATTGTAGATGCTCCTTGTAAAACCTGAAGTTATTAGCCGCTTGTACGAACCATACAAGTCACCCATAAATATAACATATACTGTTAATTTTTCTATATGGCTGCAAATGGATTTTCGCTGATTTATGGGCCTTCCGGTAGACGATGGTAAGATTCTATGGTACTATGTACCTATGAATGTATTGCTGATGGAGGGTGTATGTTAAAAGTAGAAATTGCAGATTATTCAGGGAATCAACCAGAAATTAAGACATTTCGAAAAAATGTTTAAATTTTGAGATAGGAGGGATTTTGCTTGAAATTATATCATGGAAGCAATGTGGCGGTTATAAAGCCTAAAATTATTGTTTCTGATCGAAAGCTTGATTTTGGAACAGGGTTTTATCTAACAACAAGCTATGAACAGGCGGAAAGATGGGCAGAGTTAACAACAGCAAGGCGAAAAAAGGGGAAAGAGACCATAACGATATTTGAATTTGAGGAAACTGAATTTGAAAAATTGAAAGTATTAATTTTTAATGCAGCAAATATAGAATGGTTAAAGTATGCGGCAAATAACCGTAATAATGAAAATGCAGTGGATGACTACGATATTGTCGCTGGTCCTGTTGCAAATGATAGAACTGCACCTGTTATAGCTGCATATTTTGCTGGAATTTATGATGAAAAAGAAACGATAAAAAGACTTCTTCCTCAAAAACTTAAGGATCAATATGCTTTTAAAACTGAAAATGCTTTGAATTGTTTAAATTTTTGCGAGGTGATTGTAAAATGAGTAATATCACACCATTTATTCTAGCCTATTATAATACGGAGATTGTCAAAAAGATTTGTAGTAAGTATGGAATAGAGCCGATGAATGCATTGAGAAAGTTTCTGTTATCTCAAACATATCAGATGTTAGCAGATGAGAAACTTGAAATGTGGGATTTTTCACCAATAGGCATATTTGATATGTGGGAAAATGAGCAAATAACAGGTGACCCAAGAAACTCGCTTTATTTAAGGAGGGATGAATATGCCTAAAGAAATGGACTTTTTTGTATTTCTATTAGAACAATATGCTGAATATAAAAATAGAACTGCTGATAAAATTTTAAGGCAATGGGATGAATTGGGATTAACAGATACTATTTATAACATGTATGAAAGGTATCATATCGAAGCAATAGAAAATGCTTTTGATGATATAGATAAAATGATTTTAAATAGTGAAATGTTAAATGGTTCGTTTACAAAGGACGATGCGAAAGCTTGAGAACTGCGTAGGTTGTCTCATATTATATTTTGTGGGAGAAAAGAACATGATAAAATTAGTAAAAGGCGATATTACAAAGGTTGATTATGTGGAGGCAATCGTAAATGCGGCTAACAGCAGTCTGCTGGGCGGAGGCGGTGTGGATGGTGCAATCCACAGGGCAGCCGGACCGGAGCTGTTAGCGGAGTGCCGCCTGTTAGGCGGCTGCAAAACAGGACAGGCGAAAATAACCAAAGCATATAAATTACCCTGTAAATATATTATTCATACTGTTGGACCGGTCTGGAATGGAGGCGGCCATAGGGAAGATGAGTTATTGGCAGCTTGCTATAGGAATTCTCTTGAGTTAGCCGCAGATAATCATATTAGAACGCTGGCATTTCCATCCATATCTACAGGGATTTACTCGTTTCCGGTAGAAAGAGCCGCTGAAATCGCAGTTCGCACAGTGGATGAATTTTTAAAGGAAAATCCCGGACAGTTGGATATGGTTATGTGGGTGCTGTTTGATGATAATACGGAAAAAGCATATCAGGCAGCAGTTGACTTACTATTAGGAAATGAGGAATAGCAATGAAAAGTACACTGATAAAAGATACAACAAAGGAAGAGCGCATTGCTCTAATCAAGGAATGGATACCCCATGATGATGGACTAACGGATTGCGATATTGATTTATGGGATATGTACTGGGATTATATAGATGGGAAGAAGGAAATTGCTGAAATTAATGCGGCATTTCAGGCGGATTACTTTGTAGAAGATATGAATTGACTTCGTATTCCTACCACATAGTGGACTGCTAAAAGCGTTAGCAACTCTAATGGAGTTACTATACAAATGGCTATGTGGAAACGCATAGGTATTTGTAACGAGGAGATTATGCAGACAGGGAAAGATAATAGGGTTTACGAAAGGAAATAAACCATGCATATTGTAATCATAGAAGACGAAGCAGCAATCCGGCAGGAATTAAAGCTGCTTTTGGAAAATGCATTATATGAAGTTACGGCGCTCACGGAGTTTCATGAGGCGGCACGCTTAGCGCTGGAAGCAAAACCGGATTTGATTTTATTGGATGTAAAACTCCCGGAAGAGACGGGATTTGACATCTGCTCCAAGATACGGGCGGCGTCGGAAGTGCCGGTTATATTTTTAACCAGCCGGACGGATTCTATGGATGAGCTGACCGGGATGCTAAAGGGCGGGGATGATTATATTACCAAGCCCTTTCAGGCGCCGATTCTGCTGGCGCACATTGCGGCGGTTTTAAAGAGAACCAAACGTATGGATAGGAAAGAAGAGCAAATACTGGAGTATAAAGGGGTCTTGCTGGATGTTCCAAAGGGATGTATCCGAAAGGGGGAAAAACAGGCGGCACTGACTAAGAATGAATTTCGGATTCTTTATTATCTTTTTCAAAATACCGGCAGGATTATTTCGCGTATGGAATTAATTGAGTATTTATGGGATAACCAGATTTTTATTGACGACAATACGCTGAGTGTCAATATGACGCGAATCCGAGGGAAGCTGGAACAGATTGACGTACATGATTTTGTGGAGACAAAGAGGGGAATGGGGTACTGCCTATGAATTTGACGGCTTATTTGAAGGATAAATTGTTGCTGTTTCTTTTGCAGCTTTCCTGTATGGCGGCACTGACATTGTTTTTATGTGTTACCGGATATCATAGGGACGCCTGTATCATTATTCTGCTCTGCTGGTTTTTGATTCTTATGGCATGGACGGCTTCTGACTACCTAAAAAGAAAGCAGTATTTTCTGCATATGGAAGCTGTACTTGAGCAGGTAGACCAGCGTTTTCTGTTGGGAGAATTGATGCCATCTTCCGCCAAGCTGGAGGATAAAATATATCGGGATATGATACGAAAATCCAATCGTTCGGTGATTGAACGAATCCGTTATATGGAAGAAAGTCAAAAAGAATATCGGGAGTATATAGAAAGTTGGGTGCATGAAATAAAGGCGCCGATTACGAGTGTTTCTTTGATGTGTGAGAATCATAAGAATGAATTGACGAAAGATATCAGCCGTGAGAACAGTAAAATTGAGAATTATGTAGACATGGCGCTCTATTATGCGCGTTCGGATGAGGTTTATAAGGATTATGTTATTCAGGAAACGGATTTGGGACAGGCAGCGGAGGAGGTTATCGGGAAGAACAAGTATTACTTGATTCAAAATGGGATGCAGGTGGAAATAGACTGTAAAGAGCATGTATTTACGGATAAAAAGTGGATTTCTTTTATCCTGAACCAGATTGTGCAAAACAGCACGAAGTATCGGTGTGAGGAACACGCCTGTATCCGCATTGCGACGAAAAAAGCAGGACAAAATGTCCGGCTGGTTGTAGAGGATAATGGAATCGGTATAAAAGAGTCGGAAATTTCGCGTATTTTTGAAAAGAATTTTACGGGAACAAACGGAAGAAACTGCGGGCGCTCTACCGGAATGGGGCTATATCTTTGCCAAAAGTTATGTAAGAAGTTAGGAATCGGAATCGCCGCAGAGTCAAAAGAGGCTGTCGGTACAAAAATCATACTGGAGTTTCCTGTGAGCGCTTATCTTTCAAAATTGTAAGGTTGGTGAAAGAAAGAATGATACCACTTGGCGTTCCTTTTTGTTAAGCTAGCCTAAAAAGAAAGGAAAGAGGAGCTGCGATGATGGAATATATATCGGTTCAGGATGTGGAAAAATATTACGGCAGTGAAAGCAGTGTTACAAAGGCAATAGACCGGGTAAGTTTTTCGGTAAAAGAGGGGGAGTTTATCGGTGTGATGGGAGCTTCCGGCTCAGGGAAAACAACGCTGCTCAATATGCTCTCAACCATTGATTCGGTAACGGCAGGACATATTTATTATGGTGATACGGATATTACAATGCTGTCGGAGGATAAGCTGTCGGAATTTCGAAAAGCGAATTTAGGATTTGTGTTTCAGGAATACAATCTATTAGATACGCTGACGATAGAAGAAAATATTATACTTGCTATGACCCTTCAGAGAAAGGGAAGGAAAGAGATTCAAGAGAGCAGTGAAGAGATGATGAGACTGCTGGACATATGGGATATACGGGGAAAATTTCCCTATCAGGTGTCCGGCGGACAGAAACAGCGGTGTGCCTGTGCAAGAGCCTTGATTAATCATCCGAAGCTGATTCTGGCGGACGAACCTACAGGGGCTTTGGATTCTAAGGCGGCGGGGACGCTTTTAGAAACTTTTTCCAATCTGAATCAGACAAAGAAAGCAACGATTTTTATGGTGACGCACGATGCCTTTTCCGCAAGCTATTGCAGCCGTATTCTATTTCTGAAGGACGGACAGATTTTTCATGAACTAATACGGGGAACGAAAGGAAGACGGGAATTTTTAGACGGTATTTTGGATGTGCTGTCTCTGACGGGAGGTGAGCTGTCCGATGTTCACTAAACTTGCGCTGCGGAATGTGAAACGGTCTGTGAAAGACTATCTCGTATATTTTTTGACAATGGCGCTTGTTACGGCATTGATGTTTGCTTTTAACAGCCTTCTGTTTTCCGATGATATTGAGGAAATGTTTGAGGAAGAGGCGCTCATGCAGGAAATGATTGGTCTTGCGACTTTTTTCATTGTATTGATAGTAGCATGGCTGATTAACTATATGGTTCGATTTATATTAGAAAAACGTAGCAGAGAATTTGGGATTTATCTTTTGGTCGGAATGAAGAAAAAGCAGATTGCACGTCTTTATATGCGGGAAAATATTTTGCTTGGAATAGGAGCCTTTTTTGTAGGTATCGTCATGGGTGTACTGGTACAGCAGATGTTGCTGGCAGTGCTTTATGGTATAACGCGTGTAGATTACAGATTTCGTATAGAAATAAAGAAAGAGTGCCTGCTTTTGACACTTGTCTGCTATGGGGGCTGCTTTCTCCTGGCGCTTTTACGATGCAAGAAAAAGTTTAAGAAGATGAATATTTATAGCCTTATGAATGCGGAAAAGCAGAATGAAGAAATCAAGGAAGCTCACGAAGAAATCAAAAAATGGCTGCTTCCGTTATCCATACTGTTTCTTTTTGGATTCGCCATATGGCTCCGCATTGGAAAAATGTGGGGGACGGAAATTATTTTGCTGTTTCTAATCGGTCTGGTTCTTGTGATTTATCTTTTTTATACCGGACTTTCTTCTTGGATTGTCTGCTATGTGCGCCGCAAGGGGGCGGGGATTTACAAAGGGCAGAATTTGTTTCTGCTTAGACAATTTTCGGCGAAAATCAAGACAATGCAGTTTACAATGGGGACGTTGACGGCACTTTTTGTACTGGCTTTTTTGGGCTGCTCGGTGGCTATGATGTTTCAGTTTTTCCAAGATAGGATGTTAGAGCAGAAGATGCCTTTTGACATACAGATTCATAGTGCGTCTGTGGAGGAGGATTTTGCGGATGAGCTGGCGATGGTGAAAAAGGAAGCTTCTGTAAAAGAAACCTATGTATATCGTATTTACGAAAACGGAACAGGACAGGTCAATGTCTGGCTGTATACTCATTTAAGATGCTTTGGCGATACTTATAAAAATGCGGACGGAACACCGAATATGAAAGCCATTATGGAAGAGTACGGTTACGAATACTGCGCAAAGGATCCTTTTATGGGATTGTATGATTATAATTATTTGAGACAGATGTTAGGATATGAGGAAATTGTATTAAAAGATAACGAATATGCCATTCATATGAAAGACCGGGTTTTCCGGGAAACAGGGGATTTTTCGGAGCATATGGAAATAATCGGAACTACCGGGAAGATGGACTTTGCAGGGTATTATACGGAAGCCTTTTCCCAAGACGGGCACAATGGCGGAGATTATGTGATTATCGTGCCCGATGCGGAAATAAAGGAAATGATGCCGTATTGGTCAGAAGTGGTCGTAGATATTGAGGGCAGTGCACCAGAAAACCTTGTGGAAGCATTGGATGATTTGGCGAAAGAAAAACGTGAGAAGCAATCCGACATACCTGCGCCAGAACACTTTCAGGATATCATAGAGGACATGGGGGATATGATGGAAGAAAACTGGTGCGGCGGCTCGGACCAGATTATCACCTGGTCAGCAGATAATTTAGTTCGAGATAATATGGTCGTAAAGCTGAAGTTGATGCTTTCTTCCATCATATTCCCAATGGTATATATGGGGTTGGTATTTCTATGTGTTGCTCTGACTGTATTGTCCATACAGCAGTTAAGTGATTCGGCAAAATATAAATTCCGTTATGGCGTATTGAAAAAAATCGGCATGGGTTCGAGGGAAATCGCAAGACTGATTTTAAAGCAGCTTGTCGCATTTTATCTTTGCCCTGCGCTGTTTGCGATTGTAATCAGCGGAAGCATCGCCGGATATGTGGGTGGAAAGTTTAACTTCTATACCGGGATAAAAGCACCGGCATTCCGGTATTTTGGGATTTCCCTTGCTCTTTTCTTCAGTATTTATTGTGTTTACTTCCTGGTAACTTATATCGGCTTTGTGCGGAATGTGGATAGTGAAGGGTAGACAGCTTTGCGGCTTAGCAGTTCATCATGAAATTTCCATTCCTGCTTAGGGTTCTCTGCTGATTGGTTGCAGAATCTTTTGGAACAGGGCGAGAAGATAACATCGAAACAGTGGAAAGCGAAAGGAGGAAGAAATTTAATGTGAATTTTTTTGTAAACAAAAATATTTTTCTGTATAATTGAGGTGATTAGGTGCAGGGCGATACAAAGCAGATACAGGAAGTCAAAGCAAAGCGCACCGCAAAAAAACAGTGTGTTTTTAGACCTTTTCCAAGATAAAAAGAATTTACTTGCGCTGTATAAAACATTGCACCCAGAGGATATAAACGCAACAGAGGATACATTGGATATTGTTACGATAGATAATGTATTGACAGATAACCTTTATAATGATTTGGGTATTATGGTAGGCAATAACAAATTGCTGTTGCTTTTGGAAGCACAATCTTCATGGACGGTAAATATTTTAATCAGAATATTATTGTATTTGGCACAAAGTTATCATGAATATTTTGAGCGAACCAGTCAGAGCCTATATAAAAGCAAGAAAGTAAAAATGCCGAAGCCCGAATTGTACGTGATATTCACAGGTAATAAAGGTAAAAAAACCGATACAATATCTTTATCACAAGAGTTTTTTGACGGTGAGGATATTGATATTGAGATAAAAGCCAAAGTAATCTATGAGAGCGACAAGGACAACATTATCAATGAGTACATTGTTTTTTGCAAAGTTTTTAATGAGCAGGTAAAAGAACATGGAATGACGAAACAGGCAGTTACAGAAACAATCCGTATTTGCAAGGATAGAAATATCTTAAAACAGTATTTAAGCAGCAAGGAAGTGGAGGTAGTAACGATTATGATGAGTTTATTTGATGATGAGCAGATTATGAGAACTTATGCGAAAGATATCGAAAAAGAAACGGAAAGAAAGACAGCCGAACAAATGATAAGAAAGGGAAAAATGACCCTTGAAGAAATTGCGGATTGTGTTTCTTCTTTGTCATTTGATGAATTAAAAGAACTCGAAGCCGAGGTTATGCAGTTAGCATAATCAGCAAAAAATCGAATGTCAATACAGCGTAAAGACGCATGGAACAGTAAATTGTAAACCATGCGTCTTTTTGCGCTAAAAAGGAGAGAAGATTCCGGACGAACTTTACCATTTGACAGTACATGTGTGGATACGCAACAGCAAGGGAGAGTACCTCGCTAAGCGCTGGCGTTTTTATAAGGGCGACTTAAGAAAACATTTTCCGCCAAGAGCCCATCCTGGTGCCTGTGAAGAAAGCTGCGGGCCGAACTGTTACCAATAAGGTGGTTAGTTTTGTAAAAGTTATTGACAGCTAATATGTATGAGTGTTAGTATGAAAAAAGTTCAAGGAGGACATACAAAATGAATCAGAACTTACATTCAAGACTTTACATGTACATGTATGACAGACGTATTTACTCATAGCTGAGTATGGGATATGCACAGTTATGAGCCGATAGGTCTTATATGTCTGTGCATAAATGAGAATGTAAGCTGCTTTTTTATATATTGCATCTTGTATTGAAATTATTGCACCAGGCATATAGACGCCTGGTGCGTTTTTTACGTTGAAAAAACAGTGGAACAAAAAGGAGGATATTTCTATGATTCGATTGATAAGACCAACACTCGAATACAAAACAAAAGCATTAGAATACAGGCAGGAACATTTTGATTATAGAGAAAAGATTATCAATGGTAGTGAGCTTTTGGATAAAACAGAATCCTATGAAGAATGGTTAAAAGCCGTTAAGGGTAACGAGAATGTAGCAACCGTAAATCCCGATTGGGTATTAACGGACACATTTTTTGCTGTAAGTGACGAGGATGAAATTGTAGGAATCATTGATTTAAGGCATACTCTAAATGATTTTCTAAAAGATTTTGGCAATTGCGGTTACAGCGTTCGGCCTTCACAGAGACAGAAGGGATATGCTACAGAAATGCTTAGGAAGATACTGGATATTGCAAGGCAGGCGGATATGAACGAATTGCACCTTTCTGTTGAGAAAGATAATATACCGTCTATAAAAACAATTGTAAGAAATGGTGGTGTGTTTGAGAGAAGTTTTGAGTTCCAAGGCCAACAGGCAGATATATACAGTATAAAATTATAGCAAAGGAAATAGCAATAAAATTTGACTATCTTTCTCCACTGTGTTAGTCTAATTTTATTCCCATATTTTAGAAAAATAGGGTATAATCATAATAAGTACGATTACCATCACCTAAAATGATTACAAAAGGAGAACCAACATGACAAATAAAGGAAAATATTATATAACAACAGCCATTGCCTACACATCCGGCAAGCCCCATATTGGCAACAGCTATGAAATCGTCCTTGCGGACAGCATTGCCAGATTCAAAAGAAAGGACGGCTATGATGTATTTTTCCAGACCGGAACTGACGAACACGGACAGAAAATCGAATTAAAGGCAGCGGAAGCAGGCATTACGCCAAAGGAGTATGTAGATAACGTGGCAGGCACCATAAAAGGCCTTTGGAACCTGATGGACACCTCCTACGATAAATTCATCCGTACTACCGATGATTTTCATGAAAAACAAGTTCAGAAAATATTCAAACGCCTCTATGATCAGGGCGATATTTATAAAGGAGCCTATGAAGGTCTCTACTGTACTCCTTGTGAATCCTTCTGGACGGAATCCCAGTTAGTGGACGGCAAATGTCCGGACTGCGGAAGAGAAGTGAAGCCTGCCAAGGAAGAAGCATACTTTTTCAAGATGAGCAAATATGCGGACAGATTGATTGAACATATCAACACCCATCCGGAATTTATCCAGCCTGTATCCAGAAAGAATGAAATGATGAACAACTTCCTGCTTCCGGGCTTACAGGACTTATGTGTATCCAGAACAAGCTTTAAATGGGGCATTCCCGTCGATTTTGATGACAAGCATGTGGTCTATGTATGGCTGGATGCCCTGACCAATTATATTACCGGTATCGGCTATGATGCAGACGGAAACAGCACGGAACAGTACAAAAAGCTGTGGCCGGCGGATCTTCACCTGATTGGAAAGGATATCATCCGGTTCCATACCATTTACTGGCCCATTTTCTTAATGGCTCTTGGTGAGCCCCTTCCAAAACAGGTATTCGGACACCCCTGGCTGTTACAGGGCGATGGTAAAATGAGCAAGTCCAAAGGAAATGTAATCTACGCAGATGATTTAGTGGATTTCTTTGGAGTGGATGCAGTTCGTTACTTTGTCCTTCATGAAATGCCTTTTGAAAATGATGGAGTGATTTCCTGGGAGCTGTTAGTAGAGCGGTTGAATTCCGATCTGGCAAACACGTTGGGAAATCTGGTAAACCGTACCATTTCCATGAGCAATAAATATTTTGACGGTATTGTAACGGACAAAGGCATAGTAGAAGAAGTAGATGCTGATTTAAAGGCAGTGGCAGCAGGCACTTATGATAAAGTGGCGGCAAAAATGGAAGAGCTTCGGGTAGCAGATGCCATTACAGAAATATTTGCATTATTTAAGCGCTGCAACAAATATATTGATGAAACCGAGCCATGGGTATTGGCAAAGGATGAAGCAAAAAAGGACAGACTTGCTACCGTCTTATACAATCTGGTAGAAGGAATCTTAATGGGCGCCTCTCTGTTAGAGCCATTTATGCCTGACACAGCAAAGAAGATTGCAGAGCAGTTAAATACAAGGATAAGAGACTTTGAAGAAACAAAGACCTTTGGTCTTTATGAAAGCGGCACAAAAGTAACGGAGAAGCCGGAAATCCTGTTTGCAAGACTGGATGTAAAAGAAGTAGTGGAAAAAGCAGAAGCCATGTTTGAACAAAGAAGGAAAGAAGCAGGACAGTCACAAGAGCAGGATGCGGCAGAAGATGTAATAGATATAGAAAAGAAACCGGAAATCACCTTTGAGGACTTTGAAAAAATGCAGTTCCAGGTAGGAAAGATCATTGCCTGTGAAGAAGTGCCGAAAAGTAAAAAGCTGCTTTGTTCCAAGGTACAGATCGGCAGCGAGGTAAAACAGATTGTATCCGGCATCAAGGCATATTATGCTCCGGAGGAAATGGTAGGAAAGAAAGTAATGGTATTAGTGAACCTAAAGCCTGCCAAGCTTGCAGGAGTGCTGTCGGAAGGAATGCTTTTATGCGCAGAGGATGATAAGGGGAATCTGGCGCTTCTTACACCGGAAAAAGAAATGCCGGCAGGAGCGGAAATCTGCTAAGGCTGATGGAAACAACATTACAAGGAACCGGAATAAAAAAGAAAAGGGGGCATAATTATGGTGAAAAGAGAAGACTTTACCTTTGACTCCAGAGATCAGAAAACAAAGATTCATGCAATCAAATGGCTTCCTGAAACGGATCATGTGGTCTGTGTGGTGCAGCTGATTCATGGTATGTCGGAGTATATAGGGCGTTATGATGAATTCGCCAGATATTTGGCCGCTCATGGAATGGTGGTAGTAGGGGATGACCATTTAGGACATGGGGAAACGGCAAGGGAAAGCGGCATGCCTTTGGGTTATTTTTGTGAACAGGATCCGGCAACCGTGGTGGTGCGGGATGTCCACCGCCTGAAAAAGATTACCCAGCAACAATATTTAGGTGTTCCTTATATCATCATCGGTCACAGCATGGGTTCCTTTATTTTAAGAAATTACTTAATGCGCTATGGCAAAGGAATTGACGGAGCCATTATTTTAGGCACGGGAAATCAGTCAAAGGCATTAGTATCCCAGGCACATTTTCTGACAAATGCATTGACGGTATTTCAGGGGAAAAAGCATAAGAGCCTGTTTATCAATGCCCTTGCCTTCGGCCCTTATGAAAAGCGGATTTCCAATAAAAGGACCACCATGGACTGGGTCAGCTCGGATGCGGATGTAGTTGACAAATATATGGAAGATCCTCTTTGCGGATTTACTTTTACTTTAAACGGTTTTGCAACTCTTTTTGAATTGATACGCAGAACCCAGGACATGAAGAATCTGGAAGCTATCCCAAAGAAGCTGCCAATTTTAATTGCTTCCGGTGATGAAGATCCGGTAGGAGATTATGGAGAAGGTCCAAGAAAATTGTATGATACTTACCTGAATTTGGATTTGACCAGAGTGCAGCTGAAATTATATAATGGGTGCAGGCATGAATTGCTGAATGAAGGGATCAAAGAGGAGGTCTATAAGGATCTTCTGAACTGGATATTATCGGTTGTGTAGAAAAGGATAGGAGGATTAATTATGAAAAAATGGATTTCTATGTTGGGAACAGTTTGCCTGCTTGTCTGCCTTTTTGGCATGACAGTATTTGCAAGCGGTGAGGAAGGTAAGATTGTAAACATTGATACTTCAAAGCCCTTTATTGCTTTAGGAGCAGATCTGACAGAGGAACAAAAGGCAACTGTCTTAGAGCTTATGGGATTGTCCCTTAGTGATTTGGATAATTACAATGTTGTTTACGTTACAAATGAGGAAGAACATAAATATCTGGATGCCTACGTGAACCCCTCGGTCATAGGGACAAAGTCCTTATCCAGTGTTCTTGTGACACCGGCGGAAAAAGGACATGGCGTTGTTGTTTCTACCAAAAACATTGATTATTGTACTACCGGTATGTACCGGAATGCACTTCTTACCGCAGGAGTAGAGGATGCAGATATTCTGGTAGTTGGTCCTACCAGCTTATCGGGAACTGCAGGTTTGATCGGTGCGTTGCGGGCTTATGAAGAATTGACTGGAAAAGAGGTAGCCGATACGGTATTGGATACTGCTTTAAATGAACTGGTGGCCACAGGCGAGATTGCCAATAAGAGCATGAGCAACGAGGATGTGGAAGCGCTGGTAGCTTTCGTTAAGGAAAAAATCGCAGCAGGGGAGCTGGAAACGGAAGACGATATCAGAACAGCAATTGCTGACGGCGAAGCAAACTTTGGGGTTTCTCTGGCAGACAGCGATAAGGAGCAGATTGTCCAGGTCATGTTAAAGGTAAAGCAGTTGAATCTGGATCCCAATATGCTTTTGGATCAGGCAGTCGGATTATATGATAAGTATGGAGATGACATTGTGAACCATTTACAGGATGAAGGTTTTTTTGATTCATTAGGAAACTTTTTTCAGAACCTTGGGAAATCCATTACTGATTTCTTTTCCGGGCTTTTTGGGTGAAAATGAATAGTACTTGAAAAAGTGAATAAAATGTATATCATAAGAATATAAACCATAGAAAGGACTTCAAGGATTATGAAAATTGCATTTTATTCAACAAAGCCATACGATCGCATTTGGTTTGAACCACTTGCAAAAGAGTATGGCTTTTCTTTACATTTTATGGAAGTGCCATGTAATGAGGAAACGATTTTCATGGCAGCAGGCTATGATGCCATCTGTATTTTCGTGAATGATTATGTAAACAAACAAATGATAGAAAAGCTTTATGAGATGAAGGTAAAAGCAATACTTTTGCGCAGTGCCGGCTATAATCATGTGGACATCAAAGCGGCAGAAGATAAAATAGCCGTGCTCAGAGTGCCAAGCTATTCACCGGAAGCAGTGGCAGAATATGCGGCTGCTCTTTTGCTATCTGTGAACCGGTTCACTCATAAGGCATATGGCAGGACGAGAGATTTCAATATGAGCATCAACGGCCTGATGGGACGGGATTTGAATCATAAGATTGCAGGTGTGGTAGGTACCGGAAAAATAGGACAAGCCATGATTCGGATTTTAGAAGGCTTTGGCATGTCCATACTGGCATATGACCCGTATCCGGTAAAGGGTCTGGATGTGGAATATGTTTCCTTGGAAGAGCTTATGCAAAAGGCGGATGTGATCAGCCTCCATTGCCCTTTGACCAAGGATACGAAACACATCATCAATAAAAAGACAATTGCGAAAATGAAAGACAATGTATATCTGATCAATACGTCAAGGGGCGCATTGATTGATACCGAGGCATTGATAGAAGGGCTTTTAAATAAGAAATTTGCAGGTGTGGGACTTGATGTATATGAAGAAGAGGAAGGAGTTTTTTATGAGGATCGTTCCAATGATATTATGAAAGACGATCTTTTGGCAAGACTTACTACCTTCCCAAATGTCATCATTACTTCCCACATGGGATTCTTTACAAGGGAGGCCATGCAGTCCATTGCCATAGAGACCCTGGAAAATGCCTATGCCCTGGAAAATGGACTACCCCTTATTAATAAAGTAGTATAAAAACAAAAGAGGGATATTATGAGAATTGAAAGGGAAAAATTGCAAGTATGCCCTGTAAACAAGAGTGAATACGAAGGAGTCATGGGTCTTGTATGGAAGACCTTTCTGCATTTTGAGGCAAAAGACTATACGCAGGAGGGAGTGAAGAGCTTTCAGGATTTCATTACAGACCCTGTGCTCTATAACATGTTTAGAAAGGGATATTATCAGATTTTTGGAGCCTTTTATCAAGATGAGCTGGTAGGCATGATCAGCCTGCGGGACCGCACCCATATATCACTTTTATTCGTAGACGAGAGGTACCATTATCAGGGAATTGGCAGAGCGCTTATGGAATATTTGAAAAATTATCTGGTGACAGAAATGGGGGAATATAAAATAACGGTCAATTCTTCTCCCTATGGTGTAGGATTTTATCACAGACTGGGATTTCATGATACGGATGTAGAACTGACAAAAGAAGGAGTCCGCTATACGCCCATGATTCTTTTCTTATAGCATGAAATTTTGCATTCTTTGGAAGATTCATTGAAAAACAGGCGGATTTTTGGTAGTATAAAATATATAGCGGGAGGTGGCAGGACTATGGATTTTATCAGCAGTAAGAATATTTTTCTTTTAACAAGAGATACGCTAAAATTGATTGACAAGCGGTTAATGAAGCATGGCTCGCGGACCGCCTACATGGTATATAAAATGCTGGAATGTCAAGGCGGTTATGAAAAATTTGAACTGGCCGAATTTGCCATGATTGCCACTTTGCATGATATCGGCGCTTATAAAACCGATAATCTGGATGATATGCTTCGGTTTGAAATGAGGGAGCCCATTTCCCATTCCATATACGGATATTTATTTATGCATAACCTTTCCCCCTTGAGAGAAAAGGCAAAGATTCTTTTATACCACAATTCGGATTATCTGGTAACGAAGCATTTGGATTTTGCCTACAAGGATATAGCGAATTACATAAATTATGCGGAAAAGGTGGATATTTATCATAATGCCCTTGGAGATCAATTTGATTATTCCATGTTTGGCAAATATACTGGAACCAAATATTCAGAAGCAGCCATCAGCCTTTTCCTTCAGGCCCAGCAGAAATATGATATTTTTGAGAAGATTCAGACGGATGCTTATGAAGCGGAGCTGGATGAGCTGATGGACTATATTATGTTTACCAATGAGGAAAAGAAGCAGGCAATGGAAATGCTTATGTATTGTTTAAGTTTCCGAAGCAAATATAAGGTCGTGGACGGTGTGACCTGTGTGTGCATCTGCGAGGAAATTGCAAAATTTATGGGATTTAACAGGGCGAATATCAATAAACTATATTATGGAGCCCTGATTCATGATATTGGGATGCTTGCTATTTCAAAGGATATGATTGACTCCGATAAGATCTTTACCCCGGAAGAAAGAAAATTGATGCAGACCCATGTGGAGATAGCAGAGGATATTTTAAACAACCGGGTGAACAAGGAAGTGGTTTCTATTGCCACTGCCCATCATGAAAGACTTAATGGCAAAGGCTATCCAAAGGGTTTAAAGGCAGTAGAGATGAATGATTCCCAAAAGATTCTGCAGATAGCGGATTCCCTGACAGCCATGATCAACACCCGTCTTTACAGACAGCCAATGGACAAGCAGGAGATTGTGGACAGTCTGCAAAAGGAGGCTGATAAGCATAAACTGAGCAGGGAGATTGTAAGAATCGTGATAGACAATTACGATCATATTGTTGGAAAAGCAAGGGAGCAGTCAGAGTATATGCTGAAGCGCCATAAGCATATGAATGAAAGATTTGAACAGGTATATGCCAATTTCAGGGGAAAAGGAAGAGGATAAATGAGAAATATATTCAACATGGATGGGCCGGTGATTACCTTTTTAAGTAAGGCAACGGATCTGGTTATCTTAAACATTCTGTATATTATCTGCTGCATCCCGGTAATTACCATTGGGGCATCTACCACCGCTCTTTATTATGTGACACTGCGTATGTCAAGAGATGAAGAGGGATATATTACAAAGGATTTCTTTCGTTCCTTTAAAGAGAATTTTAGACAGGCAACAATTATCTGGCTTATTTTAGCATGTATAGGAGGTGTCATTGGCGGAGAATTTTTAGTAATCAACCGCATGGAAGGGTCTTTTGCCTTTGGAATGGAATGCGTTGTATTTTTTAGTATTTTATTGTTTGCATTTGAAATGCTATATGCTTTTCCGGTGCTGTCAAAATTTGATAATACAATTAAGAATACAATGAAAAATGCATTGTTCATTAGCATCCTGCACATACCAAAGACAGTGGTAATGCTGATTTTTTCCTGCATTCCCATTGTCCTGGTGCTGGTTTCCTTAAGATGGCTGCCGTTATTTATCGCTTTGGGATTTTCGGTGGCCAGCTATACGAATGCCTGCTGGATGGATAAGATCTTTAAGAAATTCGAGCCAAAAGAGCCGGATTTAGGAGAAGAGCCAAAAGAATGATTTGGGAGAACTGCCGGCAACGGATTGGGCAACATGTATAGGAAAATTTAAAATATTTGTGTAATACGAGTATAGGCAAAAACTCATAGTTATTATATACTTGCAATAGGGTTTTAAAGAAAAGTAAATTTTAGGAGGAAATTGAAATGGCAAGTTTATCATTAAAAAACGTTTGTAAGGTATATCCAAACGGATTTGAAGCAGTAAAAGATTTCAATCTTGAAATCGCAGATCAGGAGTTCATTATTTTTGTAGGCCCTTCCGGATGCGGTAAATCTACTACCCTTCGTATGATTGCAGGACTGGAAGATATCTCTTCTGGCGAATTGAGAATCGGTGACAGATTAGTAAATGATGTGGAGCCAAAGGATAGAGATATTGCAATGGTATTCCAGAACTATGCTCTGTATCCGCATATGTCCGTTTATGATAACATGGCTTTTGGTTTGAAACTGAGAAAAGTACCAAAAGATGAAATCGATAAGATGGTAAAAGAAGCAGCAAAGATTCTTGACTTAACTCCACTTCTTGACCGTAAGCCAAAGGCTTTATCCGGTGGTCAGAGACAGCGTGTTGCCATGGGGCGTGCTATCGTTCGTAATCCTAAGGTATTCCTTATGGATGAGCCTCTTTCCAACCTGGATGCAAAGCTTCGTGTACAGATGCGTATCGAAATCGCAAAGCTGCATCAGAGATTAGGTACTACCATCATCTACGTAACACATGATCAGACAGAAGCTATGACACTTGGTACAAGAATCGTAGTTATGAAGGATGGTATCGTACAGCAGGTAGATACACCGCAAAACTTATACTCCAAGCCAAACAACTTATTTGTTGCAGGTTTCATGGGATCTCCGCAGATGAACTTCTTAGATGCGTTGGTAGAGGTTGTAGATGATACAGCAGTATTAAAGGTAGCCGGCCATTTCATTCCACTTCCGCCTGCAAAATCCAAAAAGCTCATTGAAGGCGGTTATAATGGAAGAACCGTTACATTTGGTATTCGTCCGGAGGATGTATATGATTCTGAAATGATGGTGGAAGCTTCTCCGCAAAGCACATTTGAGGCAACCGTAAAAGTATACGAATTGCTTGGTGCAGAAGTTTACTTATACTTTGATTTGGAAGAGTTCCCAATGACGGCCAGAGTTGATTCTCGTACAACAGCAAGACCTGGCGACATTGTTAAATTTGCAATAGATGTAGAAAAGATTCACATCTTTGACAAAGAAACAGAAATGGTTATTACAAACTAGAATGTAATCATGGGAGATACGCAGGTATCTCCCTTTTTTCAGTTTGCCCGCCATGGGCGGGTTCTAACGGGTGATAAGGAGGATATGGCGGTATATGTTATCAGCAGGAGTCATTCAGACCAGTATCGAAGATTTGAAGACGATTACAAAAGTGGAATTGGTGGTAGTAAATGAATCAGGCGCTGTTATGGCGGATACTTCTGGTAAAATCCAGGTGGATGAAAGCAGGATTGCAGAATTCATTGCTTCACCGGCAGACAGTCAGGCCATAGCAGGACATCTGTATTTAAAAGTATTTGATGAGGGCGAGGTAGCATATGTATTGGTATGCGAAGACAGCAATGAGGATTATACCATTGCCAAGATTGCAGTAAGTCAGATTCAGAATTTGATTATAGCCTATAAGGAACGGTTTGATAAAAACAACTTTTTTCAGAATCTGATTTTAGACAACCTTCTGTTGGTGGACATTTATAACCGGGCGAAAAAGCTCCATATAGATATTGAGGTGTCAAGGGTAGTCTGTCTGGTGGAAGCAAAGTACGACAAAGATAATGGAGCCTTGGAAATGCTGAAAAGCCTGTTCTCTCCTCAGGCCGGAGACTTTGTAACTGCTGTGGATGAAAAGAACATTATTATTATAAAGCAGCTGGAAAATGACAATAGCTACCAGAATGTGGAAGAGGTATGCAGCACCATTGTGGATATGATCAATACAGAGGCCATGATAAAGGTAAAGGTTGCCTATGGAAATATCGTAAATGAGTTAAAGGATGTATCGAAAAGCTATAAAGAAGCAAAAATGGCGCTGGATGTAGGGAAGATTTTTTATGTGGATAAAGATGTGATATCTTATGCCACCCTTGGAATAGGCCGCCTGATTTACCAGCTTCCGGTAAGCCTCTGCAGAATGTTCATTGAAGAAATATTCGGTCAGGAAATGCCGGATAATCTGGACGAGGAAATATTGACTACTGTGAATATGTTTCTGGAAAACAATTTGAACGTATCGGAAACCGCAAGAAAATTATTTGTGCACAGGAACACCCTGCTATATCGGTTGGAAAAACTTCAGAAGTCTACCGGACTTGATATCCGGGTTTTTGATGATGCATTGACTTTAAAGATTGCCCTTATGGTAGTCAGCTATCTGCAGTATTTGGAGAATACAGAATATTAGATGAATGATAAACATCATTTTTACTATGTGAGGAATATATCCCTCTTCTTGTGCATACATATAGTTAGTAGTATGAATGGACAAGGAGGGGGCATTTTGGATTTTTACAGGGATATCCGTTATCTGGACTATCAGGACGGCGAAAACAGCAGGGAGAATGTTGGGAGCGTTAAGCTTTTCTTTCGGGGAAATGCAGGAAAGGCTGAGATTTATATTAAGAAAATACCATGCCTTTATCCGATAGAATGCAAGTTGGCAGTTTCGAGGCAGGGAGCCGTCTCTTATACAAGATGGGTGGAAATTGACAGGACAGATTGGCGGAAAGATTTCGCATTTTCCTGGGACCAGCCTTATGACAATGTGGAAGTGGAATTGCTTATGAGCAAAGAACGGAAAATTTGTGTCAAAAAAAAGGAGTTGGATACAAAGCAGGAGCTTACAGCGCTTTATGAGGAAAAGCATCCTGTTCGGATGCAGCAGATCAGCAGGGATGAAATCGAATATGTTCCAATGAGAAATGACAGGAACAAGGAAGAACATCCGGACACAAAGGAAATGCCCCAGGATAGGCTTGCGGAAAAAGGAAAGGAAGCTCCCGGCTCGTCCGGACAGAAAACTATAAAACTGGCAGGAAGGGAAAATGAATATTACATGTCCCGGCTCAGTGAGCTTGGAGAGCTTTCTAAAGATTTAGAGCCTTTGGAGCATAATAGCTTTCTGCTTCATGGATATTTTAATTACAGGCATTTGTTGATACGGAAAGAGGGAGAACGGTTTTTAGTAGGGGTGCCGGGCAACTATTATTACCGGGAGGAAATGGTAGCCGCAATGTTTGGATTTCCCAATTTTGTTCCGGCGAAACGGGAGGATTCTGTTTTGGAAGGAGAAAAAACAGTTGGGGAATTTGGATATTATTTCGAATGAATGCAACTGCCGTTTCACATCTCAAATGCCCCGAACGCATACCTGATGAAAATGAGGAGCGAGGATTTTTGCAAATTCCAATAGTTCCTCTTTTTTATACCCATGAAACCCTTTTTGTATCATATGAGGACTTTCCTCATAGCTTTGCAAAAAATAGTTATCGCTGCCGTGAAGCCAACGGCCAATTTCTTCAAAGGATTCCCTGCAGTGAAATTCTTTCACTACAGTGGTCCTGAACTCATAAGGAATACCGCTGCTTCGTATCAGCCCTATGGATTTTTCCAACAGGTTAAGAGTAAAGTCAGAAGTGGGGCATTCAGCCCTATGGGCACAGGCATCCGGGAATCCGGCAATCATTCCATAATGCTCCCTATCCCCTTTGATATCCATTGCGATATAATCCAATAAATGCTCCTCCATCAAATGCTCCAGCACATCCGGTTTCGAGCCGTTTGTATCCAGTTTCACGCAAAGTCCAAGTTCCCGGATGACTCCTATCAGCTCCGGCAGCTCTTTTGCCAAAGTAGGCTCGCCGCCGGTAATGCAGACGCCTGTCAGTATGTGGGCACGTTTTTTTAAGAAAGACCGGATTTCCTCCATAGGAATCAGCGGCAATGTGTCTGGATGCAGTACCAGGTCTCCATTATGGCAAAAAGGGCATCTGAAATTACAGCCTCCCAAAAAGACAGTAGCTGCCACATGTTCCGGATAGTCTAATAAAGTTGTCTTATTGAAACCGCATATTTGCATAAGAGTACCTCTTTGTGGTAAGATAAAAATAGTATAAATAAATTGGAAATGCTCTCTTTATTTTAATGAATGAAAGATAGGATGGCAAGAGGTTTTCCCGCCGAGCCACAAAAATCAATTATCAGTCAGAGGCTCCCGCCATAGGCACCGGGACGAATGCCGGGCAGGGAAATTTTCTGCATCGCCACGCTTTCGCTCTATAAAAACGCAACAGTGCTAAGCTCGAGAGTACCTCGCTAAGCGCTGGCGTCTTTATAAGGGCTCCTTAGAAAACATTCCCTGCCCGGCATTCGTCCCGGTGTCTATGGCGGGAGCCTCTGACTGATCATTGATTTTTGTGCCAGGGAGTATGATAGCAGGAGTTTATAAAATATGGCGGATGCTGTGAAAAAAATGGAAAAAAGGGAATATTCCCCCCACGAAAAATATATGAAGGAAGCCTTGAAGCAGGCGAAAAAGGCAGAGGCGTTAAATGAGGTGCCCATAGGCTGTGTAATCGTATACGAAGGAAAGATTATTGCAAGAGCTTATAACCGCAGGAACACGGATAAAAATACCCTTGCCCATGCGGAGATAGCGGCGATCAAAAAGGCCAGCAAGAAGCTGGGGGACTGGCGGCTGGAAGGATGTAGCCTGTATGTAACCTTAGAACCCTGTCAGATGTGTGCCGGAGCCATTGTGCAGGCAAGAATAACGGAAGTGGTCATGGCAAGCATGAATCCCAAGGCAGGATGCGGCGGTTCCGTGCTGAACCTCCTTGAGATGGAAGAGTTCAACCATCAGGTAAAAGTCACAAGAGGAGTTCTGGGAGAAGAATGCAGCAAAATGTTAAGTGCATTTTTTACCAGATTAAGGGAAAAGAAGAAGGAAAGCAAATAGAAAAAGATGAAGGTTTTATTAGTTGCTTTAAATGCAAAGTACATACATTCAAATCCGGCCATATACAGCCTGCGGGCATATGCCGGAATCTATAAAGAGCATATTGAGTTAGTGGAATACACCATAAATCAGCCTCTGGAGGAAATTATGGGAGATATTTATAAAAGGAAGCCGGATGTGCTGGCATTTTCCTGTTATATCTGGAATATCTCGGATATCTTTTCTCTTACCGGGGAGCTAAGGAAGATACTGCCTAAGGTGCCTGTCTGGCTTGGCGGTCCGGAGGTTTCCTTTGACAGCCGGCAGATTCTTAAGGAACATGGAGAAATTACCGGCATCATGGCAGGAGAAGGGGAAGAAACCTTTTTAGAGCTGATGGAGCATTATGTAGAGGGAGGAAAACCATTGTCTGCCATAAAAGGGCTTGTCTTAAAAGAAGGAGAAACAGGAGAGAGACCCTTAACGGATTTAAACAGACTTCCCTTTCTATATGAAAGGCTGGAGGATTTCCAGCATAAGATCATTTACTATGAATCCGGCAGGGGATGTCCGTTTCGATGCAGCTATTGTCTTTCTTCCATAGATAAGACGGTGCGTTTTCGGAATCTGGACATTGTAAAAAGAGAGCTTCAATTTTTTTTGGACAACCGGGTAAAACAGGTAAAGTTCGTGGACCGGACTTTTAATTGCAACCATGAACATGCCATGGGCATTTGGCAATACATCAAAGAGCATGACAATGGCATGACAAATTTTCATTTTGAAGTGGCGGCAGATTTATTAAACCAGGAAGAAATCGCCCTTTTGAATAGCCTGAGGCCGGGAGCCGTCCAATTGGAAATCGGAGTCCAGTCCACCAATCCCGCTACCATTTCAGAAATCCACAGAGTAATGGATGTGGAAAAGCTTAAGAAAATCGTGGCGGCCATAAAAAGAGGCAATAACATCCACCAACATCTGGACTTGATTGCGGGGCTTCCTTATGAGGATTTTGAAACCTTTCAACAATCTTTTAATCAAGTGTATGCTATGAAGCCCCAGCAGCTCCAGCTTGGCTTTTTAAAAGTATTAAAGGGTTCTGACATACATAAAAATGCGGAGAAATACGGTATTGTATATACATCGAGAGAGCCTTATGAGGTATTGTATACAAAATGGATTTCCTACGAAGAAATCAGAAAGCTGAAGCGGATAGAAGAAATGGTGGAGCTGTATTACAATAGCAGCCAGTTCACCACCACACTGCCTATATTGGAAAAGCTGTTTGACAGTCCTTTTTCTCTTTATGAAGCTCTTGCAGAATATTATGAAAGGGAGGGATATTTCACCAATTCCCCTTCCAGAACTTACCGCTATTTGATTCTTTTGGAATTTGCTATAAATAAAAGTGCAGACGGAATCTATTGTGAGGAATTCTTTAAAGAGCTGCTTACAATGGATTTCTATTTAAGGGAAAATGCAAAAAGCCGTCCTGCCTTCGCAAAGGATTTAACATCCTATAAGGATGCCATAAGAGACGTTTATCGACAGGAAGAGGCAGAAAGAATATTGCTTCCGGGCTATATGGCTTATGATGCAAGGCAGATGGCAAAAATGACCCATGTGGAAGTTTTTGACTATGATTTGCATACAGGAGAAAAACTACGGGTTCCCAAATTCGTGCTGTTTGACTATAAGGAACGTTCTCCTCTGACATATCAGGCCGCCCTGCATGAAATCACCGATAGGAGGAGCTTATGAAAAAACGTACAAAAGAAATACTGGACAAGCTGGATGAAGTCTATACCACAGAATATAAATGCTATTTAAATCACGAAAATGCATGGCAGTTGTTGATTGCCACCATGTTAAGCGCTCAATGTACCGATGCCAGAGTCAATATCGTGACAAAGGATTTGTTTCAAAAATATAAAAGTCCACAGGATTTTGCGGATGCGGATTTAAAGGAGCTGGAGCAGGATATCAAATCTACCGGATTTTATCACAACAAGGCCAAAAATATTATTGCCTGCTGTAAGGATCTGGTAACCATTCATGGTGGAGAAGTGCCATCTGACATAGAAGCGCTGACCGCCCTGCAGGGAGTGGGAAGGAAGACCGCAAATGTCATAAGGGGCAATATTTTTCATGAACCCAGCGTGGTAGTGGATACTCATGTAAAACGGATATCCAAAAAGCTTGGGTTTACAAAAGAAGAGGATCCGGTCAAGATTGAACAGGATTTGATGAAGGTTCTTCCAAAAGACCACTGGATTTTGTATAATATACAGATTATTACATTTGGAAGGCAGATCTGCATGGCAAGGAACCCCAAGTGTCAGGAATGTTTTTTGACGGAATACTGTTCTTATTATAAAGAAAAGTGAAAAGAGGATGCGTGCATGGAGTCTTATGTGGTGGTGGATTTAGAAACTACTGGATTGAACCCAAAAGAAGATAAAATCATAGAAATCGGTGCCATTAAGATAGAGGGGGGACAGCAGGCAGATACCTTCAGGACTCTTGTAAATCCCGGGAGAATTCTATCGGAAAGAGTTCAGAATATTACCCATCTTACCGATAAAGATTTGGAAGAGGCGCCTTATATAGAAGAAGTGATTCCGAAATATCTGGAGTTTGCCGGGGAGTATCCTCTTGTGGGACACCGGATATTATTTGATTTTTCTTTTTTGAAAAGAGCGGCGGTAAATTGTGGATTTTCTTATGAAAGAGATGGAGTGGATACGCTGAGGATCGCAAGAATCTGTCTGCCGGAGCTGGAAAGCAGGAGCCTGCCCAATCTGTGCCGTCATTTTGGAATCGCCCATCAGGCTCACAGGGCATTTGGAGATGCCAAGGCAACATTGGAATTGTTCCAGATTCTCACAGAGCGGTTTTATGAAGAGAATGATAAGCTGTTTCAGCCAAGAGAGCTTAAGTATCAGGTAAAGAAAGAACAGCCTGCTACCAAATCCCAGAAAAAGCATATCTTGAAGCTGCTGAAGTATCATTCTCTTACGTCCGAATATGATCTTGACAGGATTACGAGAGGTGAGGCAAGCCGTTATGCGGACAGCATCATCCTTCACTATGGACGGTGTCCGAAAGAATCGCAAGGATAGGCTTTTTCATTATGGAGTTCAGCTTTTTTGCGGCAAGAATCAGATCCTGGATTTTGGAAACCTGCCCCCTGCTTTTATAAATAGAAGCCAGAAGCTTGTAGTTTCCGCTGATGTCCGTTCCGATGGAAACAGCGAATTCCAAGGGAATCAAAGCTTCCTCTTCATAGCCTGCTTCATAAAGGAGGCTGCCCCACTGATACAGAGTCCGGACTAACAAGGTGTAATTTTGATCATATTCTGACAAAACGGTAATATTGGCAGTGCCATATTGGAGCTTTAAATCGGTATTGGTAAATTCTGAAAGATTTACTATTTTTAAATCCTTTAAAGCATTGATTTGATCTATGCAGTCCTGCAGCTTTGGATTTTCCGTCAGGATATGGAAAGGCAGCCGTTCATAGGGAATCTGCACATAGTTTAAGCCATCCAGGGATTTCTTACGGACATTGTTTGCTTCCCGTTCCCGTTCCCAGAAGGCTTCTTCCGCTTTTCGATTGTTTTTGTCAGATTTGGAAAGCTGGTAAGTAAGCCAGCAGCCGAATACAATAAAGCTTGCCAAAATAATAAAATTCATATATAATATCCTTTCAGTAAGAAGGTGAATCAAAATGTTTAATAATAAAAAATCAAAACAAATTTTTTCAACAATCATTATTATTATTTTAATTCTGTCAATGGTAGTGCCAATGGCTGTTTCTATTTTCTGACAGTAGGCCACTACAACAGATTATAACACGAGGAGGCATTATGAGAAAGTATATTATTCCATTGTTTGCAATATTTTTGTCTTTTCTTTTTGCGGGTGTCATGGAAACACAGGCAGCAGCCAATAAGGATACAATTGAAAATGGAATTTTTATAGGTGAAGTGGAGGTTTCCGGTATGACGGAAGAAGAAGCTGTTTCGGCTGTTTCCGAATATGTTTCTACCTTAGAAGATAAGGCTATTACCTTAAATGCCATGAATAACAATCATCTGCCTGTTTCGGCAGGAGATCTCAAGCTTTCCTGGAAGAATAAAGAAGTGGTAGAAGAGGCGCTTTCCCTTGGAAAAGTGGGAAATATCGTACAGAGATATAAGGCGTTAAAGGATTTAGAATATGAAAATAAGGTGTTTGAGATAACCTATGATTTTGACAAAGAGGCTATCACAAAGATTTTAGAAGAGGACTGTGCAGAGTTTAATGTGTCCGCACAGGATGCAACCCTTACAAGGGAAAACGGCGCATTCGTCATCGAACCGGGACAAACAGGAGTCATCATTGATGTGGCAGGCTCTGCTTCGGCTATTTATGATTATCTTACTACGGAGTGGACAGGAGATGAAGCTTCCATTGATTTAAAGGTGGAGGTAGACGAGCCAAGGGGAACCGAGGAGGAATTATCCAAGGTAAAGGATGTGCTTGGTACTTTTACCACCAGTTACTCTTCTTCAGGCTATAATCGTTCCGGCAATGTGTCAAACGGCTGCCGGTTAGTAAACGGTACATTGCTTTATCCGGGAGATTCTTTTTCCATGTATGAAACGGTAAGCCCCTTTACAGAGGCAAACGGATATTTTGAAGCAGGCTCTTATTTAAACGGTATGGTAGTGGACAGCCTTGGAGGAGGAATCTGTCAGGTTTCCACAACCCTGTACAATGCAGTATTAAAGGCAGAACTGGATGTGACGGAGCGTCATAACCATTCCATGATCGTAACCTATGTAGATCCTTCTGCCGACGCAGCCATTGCAGGAACCGCAAAGGACTTCAAATTCGTCAACAATCTGGAACATCCTATCTATATAGAAGGAGTTACAGCGGATAAAAAGATAACCTTTACTATTTACGGAGTGGAGACAAGGCCTTCCAACCGTAAGGTCACCTATGAAAGTGAAGTAATTAGTAAGACTACACCGGATGGGGAAAAGGTAATTGCAGACGGTGGACAGCCTATCGGATTCATTGACGTACAGTCAGCCCACATAGGCTATGTGGCACAGCTTTGGAAGGTTGTTACTGTAGACGGTGTGGAGGAAAGCCGTACTCAGGTAAATAAAAGTACCTATAAAATGACGCCGAGAACAGCAGTGGTAGGAACCGCTTCGGCAGATCCGAATGCAACAGCAGCAATGAATGCAGCCATTGCAACCCAAAACATTGATCATGTGAAAAGTACCATTGCTTCTGTAAAAAATGCACCGGCAGATCCGGCTCAGGCAGCAGCCCAGGCGGCTCTTGCCCAACAGCAGGCAGCTATAGCGGCACAGCAGGCAGCCCAGGAGGCCGCACAGCAGGCAGCTCAGGAGGCAGCCCAACAGCAGCCACCTGCCCAATAAGGAAACAAAAAATAAAACAGAAATGTGACTGGGAAGTTCCGGTATGGGAACTTCCTATCATTATATAAGCTGTTATTCTATATAATAGAAATGTATGCCTGTTCTATTAGGAGGCAAATATGAAAATCGGAAAAGTACCGGAAACTGTATTAAAACGTTCCATATTAAAACAAGTACATAACAGGCGGGATGAAGTGCTGGTCGGTCCCGGAGTAGGGGAAGACTGCGCCATCCTGGAGCTTAAGGAGGGAGAGACCTTTCTGGTATCCACCGATCCTATTACAGGGGCAACCAGGGATGTGGGAAAGCTGGCGGTGCATATTACTGCCAATGACATTGCTTCCAGCGGAGGAGAACTGATTGGAGTGATGCTGACGGCTCTGTTGCCTCCTGATACGGAAGAACCTGAGATCAAACAGATGATGGCAGATGTGGAGGAAGCATGTGCTCGGTTGAATATGCAGGTTTTAGGAGGCCATACGGAAATTACCGATGCGGTGAACAGACCTGTGCTGACGGTGACCGGTATCGGCAAGGGGAAAAAAGAACGATTGATTACGACTAAGAATGTCAAGCCCGGTCAGGATGTGGTGGTGACCAAGTGGATTGGGTTAGAGGGGACTTCTATTTTAGCAAAAGAAAGGGAAGAAGAGCTTCTTACAAGATATCCCAGACATCTGATTGATACTGCAAAAGGCTTTGACCAATATTTGTCCGTAGTGAAAGAGGCCGCCACCGCCATTAAGTCCGGCGCAAGTGCTATGCATGACGTGACGGAGGGCGGAATTTTTGGTGCACTCTGGGAAGTGGCAGAAGGCGCAGGCGTTGGACTACAAATCGATTTAATGAAGCTTCCAATCAAGCAGGAAACGGTAGAAATCTGTGAATATTTCCGTATCAGTCCCTATGAGCTGATTTCCAGCGGAAGCATGCTGATTATTACGGACAATGGACATGATCTGGTAGCAGCCCTGAAAGAGCAGGGAATCCACGGGACAGTGGTGGGAAAAACCACGGACAGCAATGACAGAGTTGTTATAAACGGAGAGGAAAGCAGATTTTTAGAGCCGCCGAAAACAGATGAACTGTATAAGGCATTAGGCATGAATGAGTAAGCATTAGAATTGTATTAAAAAATAAGGGAATTATAAAGGAGATTAAAAGGATGAGAGAACAGATTTTATCCATTATAGAAAAGAACAGCCGTATTGATATAAAAGAGTTGGCAGTGATTTTGGGAATGCCGGAGATTGATGTGGCAAATGAATTAAAGAAAATGGAAGAGGAAGGAGTTATCTGCGGCTATCATACACTGGTAGACTGGGAAAAGACCTCAATTGAAAAAGTAACTGCCCTGATTGAAGTCCGTGTGACACCACAGAGGGGACAGGGCTTTGACAACATTGCAGAACGGATTTATAAATACCCGGAGGTTCATGCAGTTTATTTGATTTCCGGAGGATATGACTTGTTAGTAACTTTGGAAGGGAAGTCCTTAAAGGAGGTTTCCAATTTTGTTTCCGACAAATTATCCACTCTGGAATCCGTACTCAGTACGGCAACTCACTTTATTTTAAAGAAATATAAGGATCACGGAACGATTTTAGCAACGAAAACAACAGACGAAAGGATGAAGATTACACCATGAGAAATCCATTAGCAGATCAAGTAGTAGCTTTAAAGCCCTCAGGAATCAGGAAGTTTTTTGACATCGTAAGCGAAATGGAAAATGCCATCTCATTAGGTGTAGGAGAGCCTGATTTTGAGACCCCCTGGTTTATCCGGGATGAGGGTATTTATTCTTTAGAAAAAGGCCGTACCTTTTATACTTCCAATGCAGGTTTGAAGGAACTGAAAATAGAAATCTGCAATTATTTAAAAAGGCGCATGAATCTGGAATATCATTATAACAATGAAGTGTTGGTAACGGTAGGCGGTTCAGAGGCAATTGATATCGGCCTTCGTGCCATGATCAATCCCGGGGAGGAAGTACTGATTCCCCAGCCAAGCTATGTTTCCTATGAGCCTTGCGCCATTTTAGCAGGCGCAAAGCCGGTTATTATTGAATTAAAGCATGAAAACCAGTTCCGCCTTACCGCTCAGGAATTGGAGGATGCCATTACGGAAAAAACCAAGGTATTGATTCTGCCATTCCCCAATAATCCTACAGGAGCCATTATGGAACGGAAGGATTTGGAGGCAATTGCAGAGGTCATCAAAAAGCATGACATCTTTGTGATTTCCGACGAGATTTATTCAGAGCTTTCCTATAACGGAAATCATGTTTCCATTGCCAATATAGAAGGCATGAAGGAAAGGACTATTTTAATCAACGGATTTTCCAAGGCATATGCCATGACCGGGTGGAGGCTGGGATATGCCTGTGGACCAAAGGCAATCATTGAACAGATGATTAAGATTCACCAGTTTGCCATTATGTGTGCACCTACTACAAGCCAGTATGCTGCCGTAGAGGCATTGAAAAACGGAGATGAAGAGGTTGCCAAAATGCGGGATGCATACAATCAGAGGAGACGTTACCTCATTCATGCCTTTCAGGAAATGGGCTTAGAATGCTTTGAGCCTTTTGGGGCCTTTTACATATTCCCGTGCATCAAGGAATTTGGAATGACCTCTGATGAATTTGCCACCAGATTTTTAGAGGAAGAGGAGGTTGCCGTAGTGCCGGGAACTGCGTTCGGAGACTGTGGAGAAGGATTCCTTCGTATTTCCTATGCCTATTCCTTAGAGAATTTAAAGATAGCCATCGGAAGGCTGGAAAGGTTCATTACGAAGCTTAGGAAGGAACAGAAAGGCTGATCATGAATATTATTTTACATCAGCCGGAGATACCGGCAAATACAGGAAATATCGGTCGGACCTGTGTGGCAACCGGAACGAAGCTTCATTTAATTGAGCCTTTGGGCTTTAAGCTCAATGAGAAGTCCATTAAACGGGCGGGCATGGATTACTGGGAGCATTTAGATGTAACCCGCTATGTGAATTTTAAAGAGTTTTTAGAGAAGAACCCGAATGCGAAAATCTGGATGGCAACCACAAAGGCAAAACATATTTATACGGAAGTGGAATATTCTCCAGATGATTTTATTATGTTTGGGAAGGAAAGCGGGGGAATACCGGAGGAGATTTTAGTGGATTATGAAGAAACCTGTATCCGGATTCCCATGCTGGAACAGGTCCGTTCCCTGAATCTGTCTAATTCTGTGGCAATTGTGCTTTATGAGGCGCTGAGACAGAATGGGTTTTCCCATATGCAGTTGGAGGGGGAGCTGCATAGGCTTCAGTGGAAGGGAGAATAAGCAAAAATTGCTAGCGGCTTGAAACATGTTAGCAGATATGATATAGTATAAACATAAAAAGAAGCAACCGCCCACAAGGGGTTGACCATGATTGTGTAGAAAAGCCACCCAAGCTCAGTCAAAGTATTAGGGTGGTTTTCTATGTATAACTACTTACAAAACGTAAATACGAATGTAAGTAATGCCAATAGGAAAAGACCAAAGGTCATTATATCCTTAAAATCAAAATGATTTTTCATAGGCATCACCCCCATTCTTTTTAGAATGAGGTCAACACACCCTGCAACACGATTGCTTCCGACATGTAGTATATCATATTTCGTTATGGTTAGACAACAGAAACCAAAATCAGACATCCCCCAAATCCATATTCTCTGCTTTCTGCAAAGTAAAAATAAACTCGCTGCCAACCCCCTCTGTACTGATCACATTTATATTCTCCCCATGGGAATGAATGATCTCCTTCGTAATGGAAAGCCCAAGGCCGGTGCCCTTTTTATCCTTTCCACGGGAGAGGTCTGTTTTGTAGAAACGGTCAAAAATCAATTTCAGGCTGTCCTTGGGAATGCCGATGCCGTTATCCTTGACGGAAACAAAAAGCTTATTGTTTTTTTCCCTTGTTTCGATTGTAATGACGGAATTGTTGTGGGAAAATTTAATGGCATTGTCCAGCAGATTGTAGAGCACCTGCTGGATTTTAGTCATGTCTCCATTCACATACATGATGTCTCCGGTAAGAATCAAGTCAATCAGGATCTGTTTTTTGTTGCAGGTGCCTTCAAAGGTCTCTACCGTTTCCTTGATCATTTGATTCAGCTCAAAGTCAGTGCGTTCCAGCACCACCCCTTTCGTATTTAAATTATTCAGGGTCAGCAGGCTGTTTGTAAGCTTGGTCAGCCGATCTGTTTCATTTAATACGATGTTTAAATACTTTTCGTGCATTTCCGGAGGAATGGTGCCGTCCAGCATAGCTTCCAGATAACCTTTTATAGAAGTAAGGGGGGAACGGAAGTCGTGGGAGACATTTGCCACGAACTTCTTTTGATTATCTTCGGAGCGGGCAATCTCACTGGCCATATAATTCAGAGAAGCAGCCAGATACCCCATTTCATCCATACTTTCTACAGACAGTTCATAGTGCATATTTCCGCTGGCATACTGTTCGGTAGCGGTAATGATTTTCTTTAAGGGAATGTAAAACATTTCTGTAAAAAACAGTAAAATAATCAGAGAAAGAAGAATCAGCAGCACTAAAGTAATATAAGTAACGCCTAACAGGCTGTCACTGGATTTGTAAATATCGCTCATGGGCTTATGAATGATCACATAACCTTTTATTTTATAATTGGAAGAGATGGGAGTAAAGACGCTTAATACCTCTTCCTCAAATTCTCCAAAAAAGTTGCCGGTTACATAGTAAGAATCGGAAGTGACTGCAGGATCAAAGTTGGCAATGACCTTGGGATTGTCCACATTAGTAGCCTCTCCGGAATTCAATACTACCGTACCGGAGGGATTTACGATCCAGATATCCGCAGAAAGATAGGTTCCAAGGGCATTTAGCTGGGTATAGGCGGACTCTAAGGTAATCCTGCTGGAATACAGCTCTGCCGCATAAGTCTTGGAAATCATGGAAGCCTCTTTGTATAAGGTCTCGGCATGTTCCCTTTTTAGATGTTCCAAAGTCAGACTGGAAGAAAAAGTGGCTACTACAATAAAACCGAAGCAGCCAAAAATAATATATGCCAGTAAAAATTTCAGATATAGTGTCTTTCTCATAGATTATCCCCGTGATCTCACTTCAAATTTGTAGCCGATGCCCCATACGGTAGAAAGACTCCATTCTTCATGGTCGCTGATTTTTTCACGCAGTCTTTTAATATGCACATCTACTGTTCGGGTATCCCCGATATATTCATAGCCCCAGATTTGGTCTAAAAGCTGTTCCCTTGTAAATACCTGATTTGGGGAGGAAGCCAGAAAATATAATAATTCCAGTTCCTTAGGAGGCATTTCCACCACCTTGCCCTTATGGAGTACGGAATAGTTGGTCAGGTTAATGACCAGATCCTTGTATTCCACCTTCTTTGTGGAATCTGCCTGTTCCCCGCTTGCAGGAGCCTGCTTGTACCGGCGCAGCACTGCCTTTACTCTGGCGACTAACTCTTTGGAATCAAAGGGCTTCTCCATATAATCATCTGCCCCTAACTCAAGGCCCAATACCTTGTCAAATATCTCTCCCTTTGCGGAAAGCATGATAATGGGAGTGTTGGAACCGGAACGGACTGAACGGCACACCTCATAGCCATCGATGCCGGGGAGCATCAAATCCAATAAAATCAAATTAGGCTGAAAGGTCTTTAAGGCTTCCAGGGCGGATTCGCCGTCATTGACAATAAGAGTATCGAAGCATTCCTTTGTCAAATAAAGAGAAATAAGTTCTGCAATGTTGTTGTCGTCATCTACGATTAAAATTTTTTGTTTGGTTACCATATAGGTCCTCCTTATAAAAGTGGCGCTTATTTAAATTCTGCTATGGTGACGCCTGCATCCCCTTCGCCAAATTCACCCAGCCGATAAGATTTCACATAAGACAGCTTTTTTAAATGGTTCTGGACAGCATTTCGCAGGGCGCCGGTTCCCTTGCCATGGACAATGCGCACACTGGGAAGATGGGTGACATAGGCATCATCCAGATATTTGTCCAGTGCGGCAATAGCCTCATCTACGGTTTTTCCTAAAAGGTTGATTTCCGGGGAAATATGGGAAGCCTTGGACAGTCCCATGCGCCCGTTTTTTGCCCGGGATAAATTGGGTGCTTTGATATCTTCCTCCTGTAAGGGGATAATGTCGCTTATGTGTACCTTGGAGCGGATAATGCCGCATTGTACGAAAAGCATTCCCTTTGCATCAGGCCTGGAGCTGATAGTGCCTTTTACGTTCATGGACAAAACCTTTACGCTGTCGCCTAATTTGATCTGGCCCGGCTTCAGTCCGCCCTTTTGGACTTTCTGCTGTTTGGGAGTGAGGCTGGAATTTTTATCGGATATTTTTTCACGGACTTTATTCCGCTTCTGCTCCATTTCTTTTATGGAGGCATTGGAACCGTATTTCTGGAAGGAACGGATTGTTTCGTCTGCAAAGTCTTTGGCTTCCTGCAGGATATTCCGGGCTTCTTCGTTAGCCTCCCTTAAAATACGCTCTCTGGAAGCTTCTATTTTGTCCTGCTTGGATTCCAGCTGTTTCTTTAAAGCTTCGATTTCCTGCTTATAAGCTTCAATTTCCAACTGCTCTTTCTCTATGGTGGTGCGGCTGTTTTCCAAGTCGGACAGCAGATCTTCAAAGCTTTCCGCTTCTGTAGAAAGCTGCTTTCTGGCAGTCTCAATGATGGAATCAGACAGCCCCAGCTTACCGGAAATGGCAAAAGCATTACTTTTACCGGGTACACCGATTAAGAGGCGGTAGGTAGGGCTTAAGGTTTCCACGTTGAACTCACAGCAGGCATTTTCTGCATGCCTGTTGGACAAGGCATAGACCTTTAATTCACTATAATGGGTAGTAGCCATAACAAAAGCCTGTTTCTTGCTTAGATGCTCCAGTATGGCAATGGCAAGAGCGGCGCCCTCCGTAGGATCCGTACCGGCGCATAATTCGTCAAAAAGGCAGAGGGAACGGGAATCCGCCTCATTCAATATGCGGACGACGTTGGTCATATGGGAGGAGAAGGTAGATAAGCTCTGCTCGATGCTCTGCTCATCTCCAATATCTGCAAATACATTGGTGAATATGCTCAATTCACTGCGATCCAGTGCAGGAATATGCAGTCCGGCCTGCCCCATTAAAGTAAATAAACCTACGGTCTTTAAAGAAACGGTTTTTCCACCGGTATTTGGTCCCGTTATGATTAGCTGATGAAAAGCATCCCCTAAATAAATATCAATGGGAACTACCTTGTCCTTAGGTAAAAGGGGGTGCCTGCCCTTACGGATGTTTATATAGCCCCTCTGGTTAAAGACCGGTTCGGTAGCATTAAGCTCCATGGCCAGGGAAGCCTTTGCAAAGGTAAAGTCCAAAAAAGTCATAAGTTCCACATTTCGTTTCAGAGTGTGAGTATGCTCGCTGCATAAAAGCGAAAGCTCTTTTAGGATTTTCTCGATTTCTTCCTTTTCCTGCAGGGAAAGCTCCTTGATTTTATTATTTAATTCGATAATGGCAGAAGGCTCAATGAATAAGGTGGAACCGCTTCCGGACTGGTCGTGGATCATGCCGGGAACCTGGTTCTTGTATTCTGCCTTTACCGGAATGCAATACCGGTTATTGCGCATGGTAATGACCGGATCCTGCAGATAAGTCCGATATGAGCCGTTTACCATGGAATTCAGCTGACTGTGGATTTTATCTCCGGCTATTCCCATCTGTCGGCGGATATGACGAAGGGTAGAGCTGGCATCATCAGCAATCTCCTCCTCCGACAGGATGCACCGGCGCAGTTCACTGCTTAGCCGGGTAAGGGGCTCTAATTCCTCAAAAAAGCTCTCAAGACTGTCGGTAAGCTCCTTTCCGTCAGAACGGCCGAAATTTTTTACCCGCGCGGTATTTTCCAAAAGGGAAGCAATCTGCAGAAGTTCCGCAGCATTTAAAGAACCGCCTATTTCCAAATGCCTGCACATATAAGATAAATCCCTGTTTCCGCCAAAAGAGGTATTTCCCTTCTTGAACAGTCTCGACAAGGCATCTTTTGTGTAAGTCTGTGCTAACTGAATCTCATCCAGATCCGACAGGGGCACCAGACTGCGGCACAGCTCCTTTCCGGGCTGGGAAGAAGCCTTTTCCACCAGTATATCTATTATTTTATGGTATTCCAATACGCGTAATGCTTTTTCGTTTATCATCATCTATTCCTCAACAATTCCATATCACACAGTTTATCAGGCACCATATGCCAAAAGGGCGGACCGGAAGGAAAAAACAGCCTGTTTTCCGGTAATCTGCGGCAGTGGGACTGATAAGATTCAGTATAGCATATATCCGAAAAAAAAGCCATGAAGCTTTACAATAAAGCTGGCATCCGATATACTTATGGGGAATGGGTTAGATAAGGGATAAAGGTGATGGAGGGGGACGCAACAGAGGGATGAGAGCGGATTGGCTGCGGTGTTTTGGATGGCGCTTTTCCTAAACAGCCTGAGGGAGGTTGTGGAAGGCGGCCGGGTCGGCATATAGCGCCGTCCATGGCGCAATATGCCTAAAATTGCCATCCGTGGCAATTTTTCCCTGGGTCTGCGAACAGGCTGTTAAGGAAAAGCGCCATCCAAAACAAAGCAGCCAATCCGCTCTCATCCCTCTGTTGCTGTTTTGTCTCATCCTTTACTTTTTAAGAAAATGCTTGTATCATTCCAATTTAAGGCAAAAGCTTTCTTATAAATTATAAATGGAATAAATAGATAGATAGGTATAGATATGGCTTTTCGATGCACAGTGGGAGCTGGGATAGGCTGGAGTAGTCTTCCGGGCCTTGGCAAAGTCGCCGGTCCTTACGCACCGTCCTTTGGTGCGTTAGTACCGCTGCGTCTTTGCAGAGCGAGAGCGTGCCCAGAAGACTACTCCAGCCTATCCCAGCTCCCACGTCCCCCCATCCAAAAATCCCTCCCAAGCTACCTACTTCAAATAACTTCATATAAAAGGAGCAGAAAATGGACCAACAGGAAAACAAAGCAGGACAAAATAACGAATCCTTTTATTTTATGCGGGAGACCATAAAAGAGCGTCCTGTGAACAGGAGAAAACTTTTCCGCCGGACTATGATCACTGCATTTTCGGCAGTGGTATTCGGCATGGTTGCCTGTTTTACTTTTTTGATATTAGAGCCTGTTATCAGCAATAAGCTGTATCCGGAGGAGATTACCAAGGTAGAGTTTCCGGAGGAGGAAGAAGAGATTCTTCCGGAATCCATGCTTACGGAAAATGACTTGCAGGAGGAGTTAGAGGCCAATATACTGCAGCAGATTGATACTGCCAGTACAGGGGAGATTTCCGTAGAAGAATATGGAACCATTTATGAAAACCTTTACGGGCTCGTGTCCAAGGCGGAGACATTCATGACCACCGTAACGGGAGTCAGCCAGAATAGCAACTGGCTTCTGGAAACCTTTGAAAACGAAAATAGTGTTTCGGGAGTGATCGTGGCGGATAATGGTGTGGAGTATTTAGTGTTAGCAGAGGCTAACAAGCTTTCCGAAGCAAGCGAATATCATGTGACCTTTCAGAACGGAGCAACAAAGGCAGCAGAGCTGAAGGCGGAAGATTATCAAACCGGACTTGGAATATTTGGTGTGAAGTATTCCGGGATGAGCCCGGAAGAAAAAGAGGGGATTACCATTGCCCAGTTAGGCATTTCCAACAAAAGCACCATTCTGGGAAGGCCTGTAATCGCTATCGGAAGTCCTCTGGGGCAAAGCGGCTCTTTGTCCTATGGCATGGTAACGGCAACGGGAAACACTTTGAACGTGGCAGATGGATTGTATAAGATTTTGGATACGGATATGTATGGAAGCGAGGATGCCAGCGGCGTATTCATCAACTTATCCGGCGAGGTCCTGGGCGTCATTACAAGCCAGTCCATGGAGTTAAGGCAGGGGGAGATCCTGTCAGCAATTGCCATATCCGAACTGAAAGGAAGCATAGAAAAGCTTTCCAATGGAGAAACCCTTGCTTATGGGGGGATTTTCGGCATGGATGTGACAAGAGAGGCCCATGAAAACGGAGGCATGCCTTACGGCGCTTATGTTACGGAAGTGGCAATGCAGTCGCCGGCCATGGAGGCCGGCATTTTAAATAATGACGTAATCGTGCGGGTGGAGACAACAGATATCAGTTCGTTTCAGGAATATAAAAACATGGTGCTGTCAAAAGCGCCGGGAGATACCATAAGGCTTTCCATAAAACGTTACAGCGGAGGAGAGTATATTGATATGGGAGTAGATATGACGCTGAAGGAAGGAGAAAAATAATGAAATATATTCAGGATTATAGAGAGGGAGACAGAGTATTTGACATATATTTATGCAAATTTAAGCAGTCTGCCGTAACAAAAAACGGGAAACCTTATGAAAATATTATTCTTCAGGATAAGACCGGAACGATAGACGGGAAAATCTGGGAGCCAAACAGTGCAGGAATCGCGGATTTTGACGTGTTTGACTACATTGAAGTGTATGGTGAGGTAAATTCCTTTCAGGGAGCTAACCAGATCAATATCAAACGGATTAGAAGATGTCAGGAGGGAGAATATAATCCTTCCGATTATCTCCCTGTCAGCAAAAAAAATATAGAGGATATGTTTGGTGAAATCCTCTCTTACATAAAGAAAATGGAAAATCCATACATTAAGAAGCTGTTGGAAAGCTTTTTTGTGGAGGATGAGGGGTTTGTCAAGGCATTTAAATATTCATCTGCCGCAAAGAGCGTACACCACGGATTTGTAGGAGGACTTTTAGAGCATACCCTGAGTGTTACCAAGCTTTGCGATTATTATGTGAGCGCCTATCCCATTTTAAACAGGGATCTGCTCATAGCCTCCGCTATGCTTCATGATATTGGAAAGACCAGGGAATTATCCCTGTTTCCGAAAAATGATTATACGGATGAAGGGCAGCTATTAGGCCATATCGTAATCGGCAGTGAAATGATAGGGGAGAAAATCGCAAAAATACCGGATTTTCCAAAGAAAGTGGCCGGAGAGATCAAGCATTGCATTTTGGCCCATCATGGGGAATATGAATACGGATCCCCCAAAAAGCCTGCTATTATTGAGGCAGTGGCTTTGAATTTTGCAGACAATACAGATGCCAAAATGGAAACTTTTACTGAGATTTTAGAGGGAACAAAGGAAACAGGCTGGCTTGGATATAACCGATTATTTGAATCCAATGTAAAGGCAACGGAAATGGATTAGCATAAGCTAACTTGGTGTGGGAAAATGGAGCAGATAAATTTTAAGAAAAACGATGTGGTAACAATCACGATTGAGGATATGGGTTCTGACGGGGAAGGTATCGGAAAGTGTCAGGGATATCCCATTTTTGTAAAGGATGCTGTTATTGGAGATCTGGTACAGGCGAAAATCATGAAGGCAAAGAAGCATTATGCATATGGAAAGCTAGAGAAGGTGCTGAAGCCTTCTTCTTTTCGTGTTGAGCCGAAATGTGCATTTCACAGGCAATGCGGCGGATGCCAGATTCAGTCCATGAGCTATGAAAAGCAGTTGGAGTGGAAAGAAAATAAAGTAAGGAACAATCTTTTGCGGATTGGAGGCTTTCCCAGAGAACTGTTAGACCGGGTAATGGAGCCGATTGTAGGAATGGAAGAGCCATATCATTTTCGGAATAAGGCACAATATCCTGTCGGCACGGATAAAAACGGAAAGCTGATTACAGGTTTTTATGCAGGAAGGACACATTCCATTGTGGCAAATACTGACTGCTGTCTCGGCCCAAAGGAAAATAAAATCATACTGGAATATATACTTGCATTTATGGAGAAGCATGTTATTCCGGCATATGATGAGAAAAGCGGAAAAGGACTGGTGCGTCATGTGCTGATCCGAACAGGATTTGCCACAGGGGAGATCATGGTGTGTCTGGTGATAAACGGAAAAGACCTTCCGGAGAGGAAGGAATTTATAGAAGGTTTGCGTGGACTTACTTTGGAAAAAAAGCGAGAAGGAGATGGAAAAAGGATTGTGAGTATTTCCATCAGCCCCAATACAAAAAACACCAATGTCATTATGGGCGACAAAACGGAAACCTTATGGGGAGAGCCTTATATCGTAGATTATATCGGAGAAACGAAATTCAGGATTTCACCCTTGTCCTTTTATCAGGTAAATCCTGTCCAGACGGAAAAGCTGTATGGACTTGCTTTGGAATATGCGGGCTTAACGGGAAAAGAGATTGTCTGGGATTTATATTGCGGAATCGGAACGATTTCTTTGTTTTTAGCAAAGAAGGCAAAGCAGGTCTATGGTGTGGAAATCATTCCCCAGGCCATTGAGGATGCCAGACAGAATGCCCGGCTCAATCATGTGGAAAATGCGGAGTTTTTTGTGGGAAAAGCTGAGGAAGTACTGCCTAAGAAGTATGAAGAAGAACGGATTTATGCAGATGTGATCGTAGTGGATCCGCCAAGAAAAGGGTGTGATGAAGCCTGCCTGAATACGATGGTGAGGATGCAGCCGGAGAGGATTGTGTATGTAAGCTGTGACAGCGCTACGCTGGCGAGGGATTTGAAGTATCTTGGGGAGAATGGGTATGCGGTGCGTAGAGTGAGGGCTGTGGATCAGTTTGGGCATAGTGGGCATGTGGAGACTATTGTGTTGATACAAAAGAAAAACTCGTAGAAGTCCTTTATTTTAAACAGTTTTACAGGCGCTTTGTTTTCGTGGAAGATGAGGAAGGAAATCGGAATAAGAGAATGAAGAAATATTTTGAGGTTTCGGTGGTGGTTGATGTGGGGTGTGGGATATTGATTCCCCACAGTGTATTACTAATAAACTAAGTAGAGAAGAAATGAATGGTCTGTGGCGGGAAATTTATTTGTGTACTAAGGGGGATTTTATGATACTAAAAAAATGGTATTTTTTGTTATTTTAATCAACCCCACATAGAAATGCTATATGGGAACAGAGTAAGAGCGATGTTTTATGCTTTGGCTAAATTGCTTAATACAGTTGGAATGGAACCTTATAAGGAGATTGGAATTGAGTGGATATATAAATTGACTATGAAAGACCCTGAATGCAGAGTATCGTTTTATGACCATACACTATATTATCTTGAGGAATATATTGGAAGTTTTGTGGCTCATCATAGAATGGAATTTAGAGAAAATTTAGGCCTTGCGAAGAAAGTGCAGGCCGTATTAGAATATTTGGTAAATCAAGGTTCTCAGATTGCTTTTTTTGTAAGAGAGGGGATATGATTGGAAAGGAGTGGGAATTTGACAGATAATGAAAAAGATATAAAGACTGGTAAGCAAAGTGAAATCATTATATATCAAACAGAAGATGGCAGTACAAAAATAGATGTTAAATTTGAAGATGAAACGGTTTGGCTTACGCAGGCTCAATTATGTGAATTATACCAGACAAGTAAATCTAATATTAGTGAACATATCAAACATATATTTGAAGAAGGGGAATTGGACGAGGTTTCAGTTGTTCGGAAATTCCGAACAACTGGTGCTGATGGAAAGAATTACAATATTATCCATTATAATCTTGATATGATTATTTCTCTTGGTTACCGTGTGAAATCTTTGATTGCCACACAATTTCGTCGTTGGGCCACCGAGCGTTTAAAAGAGTATATGATAAAAGGCTTTACAATGGATGACGAACGGTTGAAAAATTTGGGAGGAGGAAATTACTGGAAAGAGTTATTAGACCGCATACGGGATATCCGTTCATCTGAAAAGGTGATGTACCGACAGGTGCTTGACCTTTACGCTACCAGTGTGGATTATAATCCCAAAAGCAAAGAATCTATTGCGTTTTTTAAAATGGTTCAAAATAAATTGCATTATGCAGCACATGGGCATACGGCGGCAGAAGTAATATATGAGCGTGCAGATGCAGAGCAGCCATTTATGGGACTTAAAAGTTTTTCTGGCGATTTTCCGACATTAAAAGATATTGGTATTGCAAAGAATTATTTAAACGAGGAAGAATTAAAGATTTTAAATAATATCGTATCGGGATATTTTGACTTTGCAGAAATTCAGGCTATGCGCCATAATCCTATGTATATGTCTGATTATGTCGAGCATCTTGATAATGTATTGAAAACTACTGGAGAAAAATTGTTGCAGGGAGCAGGAACAATAAGCCATGCACAGGCAATCGAAAAAGCAACAGAAGAATATAGAAAATATCAGGTTCAGAATTTATCACCAGTTGAAGAAGAGTATTTAGAAAGCATTAAAAATTTACATAGTACGGCAAAGAAGAACGCGAAGAAGTAATGACACAAAATTGTATTCCTATATGAGTGACGAAGATAAGAAATTGTGTTTACATAGTAGCTCCGATACATGTAGAGTGTGTCGTGTTGATGTCATGGGTGGAAAAATAGAATATTGGAAAAGTGCAGAAAACAAGGGGTTTCCGGGAGTTGGGACAGTTTGGAAAAATTGTTCCGGCTCCCGGTTTTTTGTTTGTAATACTGTGTGGAAACATATTCACTGCTTTTAGGGCGGGATAGTTGAGCTGACAGGATAGATATGGGGTATGTTGTGGAGATAGAATGGTTAAGGGTATGTTGAGCAGATACGGGAACAGGTATTTTATATTAGTTTCGTGAAATCGCTCGAAAACAGTATAAAATTCAATATACAAATTTATACTTGCTATGATTAGCCTGCCCTCATATAATTCATGACAATGAAACTTGAAGAAAAAGGCGGCAATGCATTGCAAAGCTAAGGGAAGATGTTAAATACATATGTAAAGGAATAGAAAAATGGAAATATTTTTTGTTCTTTACTTGGTATGGGCAGAGCCGATGAATTTGTGAGATACCTCACAGATCATCGGCCCTGTTTTTAGAAAAAATAAATATTTAGTTGTTGGTGTTTGTGCTTATTGCAGTAGCTTGTTTCTGCATATCATTTAGTTTTTTGTGAAGCGGCAGTGCCATGAATACCGTTATGACTGCGGAAAGCACATCGGCAATCGGTTGGGCATATAAGATGCCGTTAAGCCCCCAGACCATAGGCAGGAGCAGGATAACAGGGATGAAACAAATCCCCTGCCTGCAAGCTCCGAGGATAAATCCCTCTCTGCCTTTTCCTAAAGCGAGGAACAGGGAGGAATATACGGTATAAAATCCAAAGAGTATAATCGAAATACCGTTTGCCCTTAAAGATGCTGCTCCAATGCGAATCATCTCGGTATCCCCTTTTGTAAATTGAGAAACGATAGCCGCAGGGAACAGAGCCAGTACCAGACCAAAAACCACACAGAAAACCGTAGACCAAAGGATGGAAGTCTTGATTGCTTTACGCAGGCGGTCAAATTTTTTTGCTCCGTAGCTGTATCCCGCAATGGGCTGAAAGCCTTTGATGAATCCGAATACGGACAGACTGCCCATAGAGATAAGGCGGGTGACAACGCCCATACCTGCAATCGCCGAATCGCTATAATTGCCTGCGGCATTGTTGATTAAGGAAATGGAAACACTCGTTAAGATCTGGAATACCAGTGTCGGGATGCCAATTTTGAAAATCTCAGACATGATTTCCTTTGTATAAGTGCAATCCTTAATCCGAAAATGGAATACGCTTTTCTTCCGCAGGATATAGGTCAGGTAAACACAGGTTGAAACCATTTGCGAAATTGCCGTTGCTATCGCTGCCCCTGTCACGTCTAAATCAAACATATAGATAAACAGCGGGTCTAGGGCGATATTGAGTACTGCCCCCATCAGCAAGGCACACATTGTTGTTTTTGCCGCACCTTCACTTGTTACAATGTTATTCATAGTGACGTTGAACACATTAAAAATGCAGGAAACAATGTAGATGCCTGCGTATGTGGCGGCATAAGGCAGGATACTGTTGGTTGCGCCTAAGAGCTTCAAGATAGGATGCAGGAACACCATAGAAATAATAATAATGACTGTACCTACGGATATGCTGCTATATAAAGCGGTACTTGCTACCTTGTCCGCATTTTCCTTGTCCCCATGCCCTAACAATCGGGAAATATAGGAAGCCGCACCGTTGCCGAACAACAGACCAAGACCGACGACGACCTGTCCGAGAGGATAGGCCACGGAGATTGCCCCCATCTGGCGCTCACCTAATCCACCGACAAAATAAGCGTCAACAAGGTTGTAGAAAGCATTTACCAACATACCAATCATTGTCGGGATGCCCATTGCTAAAAGTGCTTTTGGTATGGATGTACTGCCAAGCAACTCCATCTTTTTACTTTGACTGTTCATTTTGAACTCCTTTCGCTGGATAAGTAGTATTATTTATAGTACTATAGAATATAGTAATTGCGTCGCAGGATTTATCCTACTATAATTTATAGTACTTGTCAAGAATAAAAGGAGGATTATAGAGTGGCAACAATTGATTTAATTGTATTAGGAATGCTGAAACGGGAATCATTGAGTGCATACGATATTCAGAAACTGGTGGAATACCGCAAGATTTCAAAATGGGTAAAAATCAGCACCCCGTCTATCTACAAAAAAGTTATCCAGTTGGAAGAAAAGGGGCTTATTACCAGCCGTACTGAAAAAGACGGTAAAATGCCAGAAAAAGCGGTATATTCCTTAACTGATGCAGGTAATGAAGAATTTGAAAAGCTGATGCTTGAAATATCCTGCAAGCCCATCAATATATTCTTGGATTTTAATGCGGTCATTGTTAATTTAGAGAGCATGACACAGGAAAGGCAGAGGGAATGTCTGGATAACATTGAGAGCAATATAAATGTGCTGAAAACCTATTTGGAAGAAAATATTGCTATAAAAGAAAATGCTCCCGATATTCCTGCTACGGGCATGGCGGTTTTACATCAGCAGTTTTTATTGGTACAGGCAATCGAAGAATGGATTGCAACACTTAAAAAGGAATTAGAGTAATTTGCTATGGATAAGACAGAATGGATATTATGCCCTTTCTACTGTCCGAAATGCAGGCAGGAAACATTGATTGGAGTAAAGAATTTGCGAATAAAAGTCATCAAAGAGCCAGACACTTTAGATGCAGAGCCGATGAACTTGTGAGAAATCACAGTTTATCGGCTTTTTCCTTTTAAGACTATATGTCTAGAGATAGATTGAAATCCAATTTTTATTCTTATACACTATGTTACAGGAACCGCTCTGCGAACCCTGTAATCATGTATTCATGTTTACAAAAGATAGCAGAAAAAGAGAGGAAATATAAATCGCATTAGGCTATTCTTATTTGCAAGGAGGTTAGAAGATGGAATGGTTGAAAAAGCTTGGAGCAGCCATTGATTACATAGAAGATAATCTGGACAAGGAAATTTCATATGATGAAGCAGCCCGTATTGCGTGTTGCTCCTCCTATTATTTTCAACGTATTTTTTCATATGTTTCTGGTGTGTCATTGGCGGAATACATACGTCGCCGCAAAATGACACAAGCGGCATTTGAATTGCAGCGTACAGACAGCAAAGTAATAGATGTTGCTTTGAAATATGGATATTCTTCTCCGACTTCTTTTAATCGGGCTTTCCAAAATGTTCATGGCATTACGCCGACAGCAGCAAGGGCTATGGGAAGTATTTTACAAGCATATCCGTCAATTCAGTTTAGGGTCGAAATAACAGGAGGAAGTGCTATGGCGTATCATATTACGGAAAAACAGCCTTTGCGTATTGTGGGTATCCGTATTCCGATGGTCGAAGATATGGAGGAAAATCTAAGGATAGTCCCCGGTTTCTGGAAGTCCGCATTGCGGGGGAATCAATTTAGGGAGATATGCAGGCTGTCTAATCAAGAGCCAAACGGGATATTGGGAATCAGCACATATGAAAATCCGAAAGAAATTTATTATTATATCGGTGTTGCCACAAATGCCCCAGTTCCTTCGGGTATGTATGAATATGAAATTCCCGCGGCTACTTGGGTTGTTTTTGAGAATGACGGGCGTTTTAAGGAAAATGTACAAAGTGTATTTAAACGGTTCTACATGGAATGGCTGCCGTTTTCTGGATACAAATATGCTGAATTGCCTGATATTGAGGTGTATCCGATTTGTGAGGGACAGCCATTGCATGGACATTCCGAGGTATGGATTGCAATCAATAAGGAGGACAGATAAGAAAATGTATCATTTAAGGTTAAAGGGCGACCATTATGAAATGGGAGTAAAACGTGGAAAGATTTTTAATAGGGGGCAAATATCTTTTCCGCTTCAATTGGATGAATTTCAGCTTAAACACGGAAAACAGAGCGAAGCGGTATTAAGAGAGTTTTTCCCCGAAGTATGTGAGGAAATAAGGGGGCTGAGCGATACCATAGGTGCGGATTACCTACATTTTGTTTCGTGGATGTTATGCATGGGCTGTTGTATGTATAACTTGGAAGATAATATCCCTGTTGAGATTCGGGGGTGTACCGCTTTTGCATATTCAAGGGGTGGCAGGATGATATACGGCAGGAATAATGATTTGCCGCCTTATCTTCGGGAGGGAAGCAAAAGCGAAATTTATACCCCAAGGAATGGGAACAGATTTAATATCACTACATCTTCTTTCATTAACGGCGAAGAGGGATTGAACGAACATGGGCTTGTTGCTGCAATGACATTTGTTATGACTGACTTAAAAAAGATACAGGCGGGATTTAACTCATGTTTCATTGTACGGTATTTGCTTGAAAAGGCAAATAACACAGAGCAGGCAATCTCACGGCTTTGTGATTTGCCAATCGCTTCTAACTGCAACATATTACTTGCAGATAAATATGGAATGATGGTAGTAGCCGAATGTACACCGTCTGTCAAAAATATTCGAGAAGCAGAAACCTTTGATAATGGCAGGATAGTTTGTACAGTCAATAGTTTTACATCCGATGAAATGAAACCATATGATGATGCGAATGGAAATGATTATGATTCCCACAAGCGGTATAGGGTTGTTATAGACAGTTTTTCTTCGGAACACATTAGAGAGGATTACGTGGAAACTACCAAACAGCTTTTAAGAGGTGATTATGGCTTTATGTGTCAATATGATAATGAGCCGGATTTTGAAACAGTTTGGAGTTCCATATTTGATTTAAAGAGTTTGGCTATTTATCGTGCAGAGGGTGACCCAAGAAAAAAGAAATTTGTTGTAGATAGCAGACTGCATGACATCAAAATGAGGGGATGATGTGTTGCAGAAAAATGTCAAATGGATATTATGCCCCTCTGCGGAAGTAAAACCCTTAATAAAGTCAGGAAAGAGCCCGTTGTTTACATAGGTATATAAAGTGCGTTCAGATATCATCGTCTCATCTTCGTGATTGACTGCGATATGGTGCAGGACTAGTAGGGCCTGTTTGAGATGGATGAGCATCTGGTACAGACGGAATGGAGCCTGCGCTCAAGCCTGACATTAAGCAGGCAGTCATTGAAGGCCCTGCCCATGGCGCCAGTTTTTTCTTTACAGATATGTTTATTTTTGTTCATGATAGCTTCCTCCATAAATGAATACCGGGAGAAACGGCCATATTTGTATGAATACAATAACAGAAGATTCAGAAAGACGGAATTCCATATTTAAAGTATGTCGAATTAGGAAAGATTAAATTCCACCCTGAGGTGGAATGTTGTGATATAACATAGTTGTAAAGCTACTAGGTTCATTTATTGGAATATTGGGTAGTGTTATGTTGGACGGTAGACTAATCAATCTACTTTTCAGTCTTGTAAATATTGCGGGTATCAATTCTGGTGTTACAATTCGTGTATTGATAGTTAATATTATATTTATCCCCTCAAGCTATGTCTTCTTTGCGGAAACAAAACCCGTAATAGAATTAAAGGGGCATCTGTTTGTTGGAAAAAAGTATGCCACCCCTGATGGGTTTGAACTTGGAAAATGGATCTAAGAGCGGAGGAACAGATATCTTGGGTTATAAAGTTCGGGAATGGATGATGAAAAAATAATGTTATACAATTTGTAAAAATATGAAAATGCGATAAATTTTGTTTGGCTTTTGTGCAAGTAGTGTCTGGCTCTCTTCGTAATACTGTTTAGATTAAAACCAGTCAAAGGGATTTTCTGCACAAGGATCGTTATACATGGCACAGTCTGCCTGCCATTGTTCCATGTTGTCCCTTATTTCGGAACACAGGAAATCGTAATCTATTTTTGGAATCCTGCCATGATCCAGCATACATTTATAAAACTTTTTTATGCTTGCGGCTGTGCCTTTTATCGTTTGCGGGGTAGACCACGTGCACTTGCGTATAAAGAAATAACCAAGGAACATGTCTATCATGCTGACTCCATTTTCCATGGGACGTGGTTCTTCCCGGAGAAGATATTCGTTGACATAAAAATCTACATTTGAAAGATGCGACCGGACCGTCTTTTGGGAAAGCCCTTTTGTTGTAAGGTCCGCTTCGAACAGTGTCAGGAGTTCTGCGTTGGATTTTCTGATTTTTACACACTCTTCTTCATACTTTTCATAATCAAACATAACCATTACCCCCACATCGAAGATTATAATGCCTCATTTAATAAACATCATAACATGATACACAACACTAAGCAACTTTGAGTTTCCCCAATTTTTCAAAAGTTCATAATTAAACCCAAATTATTCATACCAGCAAAATACTGATAAAATAATTCTGTTATAGAGAATTTAAAACAACTTTATGTAATCATTGCTGGCTTGGTGGTATGCAATATTCCGGGCGCATTTTCGGAAATCAGTTTTGTTTCAACCTTGTTAAGTGGAAACACATTTTACAGCGGACTATTAAATGGTGCGTTTACTGGATTGCGGTTTATAGGAACTATATTGTTTGTTTGCGGTGTGGCAGTATTTTATTACAAGATGAAAAAAGTGAAAAAAGAAGCTGACATTATTATAAGTTTAAATGCTAAGAACGCAAATAAGGATGGGAAAAACTGAAATCCAGGGCTGGGTGGATAAGTCTGGATTATTGTAAAAAGATATGAAAGAATTAAAAATGGACACCATGATAGGTGCCCGTGCCCTTTGGCGTACAATCTATATTATGTCCTCAGACGTAATAACTTATTCGTCCTCTGTTAAGACAATCTTACAATCAATCCTCCCCTTCGCATTTGCTTTTTCTTTCCCTATATATAGAAACTGCTTCGCAAATTCTATTATTTAAGTTCTATTATAAAAAGTTATTGTGTAAATGGCAAGCATTCTTGTCGTAATGTGTCGGATGTAAGAGGCATCATGGAAAAATCGTGGCGAAAATCGGAAAATCTTCTTGTTTGGGAACTTAAATTCCCATCAAATTGATGGAGGAAAGGATAAAAAGTTCTCCTTGTACGAAGCGGCTTCTTGAAGTACAATAATTGTGATAAATATGTCCAAACTGTATTTGAGGAAAATGTATTTATTTTCTTTTAAATGAAAATACAAGATGATGAGGTAACAAAATGGATTAAAAAGATGGCGGTATTGGAAAGTCAAATTTTATAATCTCGATGTAAGGTAAAGGATATAATACAAACTTTGGAAGCATATGGAGGAAAAGAGAATGGCAGTACCCAAATATTTTGAAATGTATAAATCATTTCTGCGAGGGTTGTAAGATGGGAAAGAGCATCCTTATATTGACGTAAAAAAACAAGTTATTAAAGATTTTAATCTTTCTGATGCTGATATTACAGAGCTCCTGCCGAGTGAAAAACAGTCAATTTTCAATAATCGTATTGGCTGGTGTAGAACATATCTTAAAAAGGCGGGATTAATAGAAAGCCCATCAAGAGCGCATTTTGTTATTACCGCAGAGGGGAAGCGAATATTAAATACGGTTGATGTGATATCTAATGATATACTCAGAACATTTCCTTCATTTGTGGAATTTATGGGTGGTGAGGCGAATAATGGTCAGGAGATTATAACTGCCGACAACAGTGATGAAACACCACAGGAAACATTGGAACGTGTACATAGTGAACTTAACAAAGTTCTTAAGGATGAGCTGCTTATAAGAATTCATCAGAATTCGCCAGATTTTTTTGAAAAAATGGTTGTTGAGTTAATGGAAAAAATGGGATATGGAAGAGGTGTAGTTACACAAAGAAGTAGAGATGAAGGTATTGATGGAATCGTATATCAGGACAAGCTGGGATTTGATGTGATTTATGTTCAGGCCAAGAGATATGACTTAGATAAAACGGTAGGAAGACCTGAATTGCAGAAGTTTGGCGGGGCAATTCCAGAAAAGAATGCAAAAGGATTATTTGTAACAACAGCCAAATTTACAGCAGATGCAAAACAGTATGCAGATGAAAGACATATCATACTTATTGATGGACAGAAACTTGCGCAACTTATGATAGAGCATGACTTTGGGGTAAGTACCGAGTATGTATATAAGGTGAAGAAAATAGATAGCGATCTTTTCGAGGATGAGGAGTAGATTTTTAATCTACACTTGTTATTGTGAGTGATTACACCGGAAATTCATGAACTAAGGAAGAAACTGAATAAGAAGAGAAATAGACGGCTTGAGCCACAAGGTGTTGTGGATGGAGGTTAATAGCAAAATTCATATGACAAGAAGGGAATGGTTATAAAAATGATGCAAGTCATTATGTGCTTTTCCCTTCTTTATTGTTGCACATTTCAATAAAGAAAGTAATGAACCAATTGTTTTTCTGACAGGAGTACAAGAAAATATAAAAACCAGAAAGAATAGTTGATAACGTCCACTTTCACACATTATAATAATGTGGACACAGTCAACTATATTTCGGAGGATAACTATTATGAAGCGTTCCATGAATCCAAGAATCATGCTTATCATTTCCATGACAGTGTTTGGCACACTTGGTCTGTTTGTAAGAAACATTTCTGTATCTTCCGGTGAGCTTGCTCTATACCGGGCGATTCTGGCAGCATTGCTGATTGCAGCATTTCTGTTTGTGACAAAACAAAAAATTCCATTTAGTGAAATCAAAAAAGAAATCCCTCTTCTTTTGCTGTCAGGTGTGGCTATGGGCTTTAACTGGATATTGCTTTTTGAAGCATATAAGTACACAACTGTTTCTGTTGCCACCCTCAGCTATTACTTTGCGCCAGTCATCGTGACGGTGGCCTGCCCTGTTTTATTTAAGGAAAAGATGACAGCAAAACAATGGATCTGCTTTTTTATGTCCACACTCGGTATTGTATTGATTACAGGTCTGGGGGATCTGTCAGCCCGAAATAATCATCTTATCGGCCTCCTTTTTGGGCTGGGTGCCGCCTGTTTTTATGCAACCGTTGTTTTGCTCAACAAGTTTATTAAGAAGGTGGAGGGCATCCACAGAACATTTCTGCAATTTATTGCCGCAATTCTCGTTCTGATTCCCTATGTAGGATTCACAAGCGGAGTCACACTTTCTAATCTGAATGGTACAGGCTGGGTCTGCCTGCTGATTGTAGGCTTAGTACATACCGGTGTGACCTACTGCTTGTACTTTTCCTCCCTCAAAGAACTTCCGGGACAGAAAGCTGCTATCTTGAGTTATATCGATCCGCTCATGGCTGTACTTGTATCTGTTCTGATTTTGGGAGAAGGCATGACCGCCATGCAGGTAGTTGGGGGTGTTCTGATTTTAGGCTTTACCCTATGGAATGAAATTACACCAAAGAAGAATCAGGGGGTGGAATAATGCTTGCACAAGAAACAATAGGAAGGCAGCTTTCATAGCTGCCTTCCTATTCTGCTATACGAAACACAATGTTTTTTCAAAAAATATTCTCCAACTCTGTGTAATAAGTTCCTGACGAGGGCAAAATACTAAAAAACAGCATGAAAAAATTGTAATACAATTACAAAGCAACTGGTGCTGAAACGTATTTAGAAAGGGGCAGCAGATATGGCTATTGATTATCGGATTACAGCGAGGGAGCTGGTAAAAGAATTGGGTGGCGACAGCAACATAACCAATGTATCACACTGCGCTACGAGATTAAGATTTATATTAAAGAATGCATCCGTTGTGGATTCCGCCAAGGTGGCAAAGATTCCCGGGGTAATTACGACAGTACAGGCAGGCGGGCAGTATCAGGTCGTAATAGGAAACCATGTCAAGGACGCATTTCAATTTGTAATGGAGCTTATTACAGTGGATGAAAATGCGGTAGGTGGTTCCAAGAACAAAGTGGGGATTTTCAATCGGATTGTGGATGTTATTTCCAGTATTTTTGCACCATTCCTGTATACACTGGCAGCCTGTGGTATCCTGCAAGGTATCCTGGGAATTTTCGTTGCACTGAATGCAATTGATACAGCAGGTGGAACATACCAGATTTTAAACTTTATTTCATGGACAGCATTTACATTTCTTCCCGTATTGATTGCCATTACGGCGGCAAAGAAATTTGGAGTGAATACTTATGCGGCAGTGGTGATTGCATGTGCGCTTGTGTGTCCGGATTATATCAATATGGTAGATGCCGGGGCTGATGTGTATTTCTTAGGCATCAAGGTACAGCTTCTCAGCTATACCTCATCGGTTATACCGATTATTTTATCCATCTGGATTGCATCTTACGTGCAGAAATTCTTTGATAAATTTTTGCCGATAGTAGTCCGCAATCTGTTTTCACCAATGTTTACCATTACCATTATGGTACCGCTTACCCTGCTGGCATTTGGACCCATTGGCAATACGATTGGCGGGGCAATCGGCGGGGTATACAATTATCTGTACGGATTAAGCCCCATAGTTGCAGGAGTTATTGTAGGCGGCTTATGGGAAGTGCTTGTGATCTTTGGTGTGCACTGGGGCATCACGCCGGTTACGGTGGGAAATTATGCCACGCTTGGATATGATACCTTTACAGGGCTTCAGGCATCCGCAGTATTTTCCCAGGCAGGCGCAGCGCTTGGCGTATTCTTAAAGACAAGGGATAAGGAAATGAAGGGAGTATCTGCATCAGCCGCAGTAACCGGATTATTTGGCATTACGGAACCGGCCATTTACGGTGTGAATTTAAGGCTGAAAAAACCCATGGTCTGCGGATGTATTGCAGGTGCCGTTGCAGGCGGTGTGGCAGGTGCCTTTCAAGCAGTGTCATGGAGCTATAATATGCCGGGAATTGCAACCATTCCTGCATATTTTAAAGCAGGGTATACTTCACAATTTATTGGCTTTCTGATTTCCATTTTGATTTCTTTTGTGCTGGGCGTGGTTTTGACTTATATCGTGGGTTTTAAAGAAGATACTGTGGAAGCCCAGGAAGAGGATTTGGAAAAGACAGCGGAGAAAAAGGTTTCTGATCATGCAGAGATTCTTGAAATTGCAAGTCCGGCAAAAGGACTGGTAATACCTGTATCAGAAGTAAAGGATGAGGCATTTGCCTCCAAAGGCATGGGCGACGGGATTGGAATCGTAGCAGAGGAAGGAAAGGTATATGCTCCTTTTGACGGAAATGTGGAGGCAGTGTTTCCTACAGGGCATGCAGTAGGTCTGTCGGCAAATGGCATTGAAGTGTTGATTCACATAGGCATCAATACCGTGGAACTGGATGGAAAAGGATTTCAAGCTCATGTGGCACAGGGCGATACGGTTAAGAAAGGCGATCTGCTGGTAACATTTGACAAGCAGTTGATTGAAAAAGAAGGCTATGATTCTACCGTGATCTGTGTTGTGACGGAAATGGGGAACGCTGCGCAGCTTGATGTGCGTTCCAATTGTAAGGTAGACAGGTTGGAAAAAGTAATGAGCGTAAAGTAGCAGGAGGTTATGTATGAACAGATTACCGGATGATTTTCTTTGGGGCGGCGCAGTTGCTGCCCATCAGGTGGAAGGTGCATGGAATGAGGGCGGAAAGGGTATCAGCATTGTGGATGTCCTTACGGCGGGAGAACACGGTGTTGACCGTCGGATTACTGATGGCATACAGGAAGGATGTTATTATCCCAATCATGAGGCGGTAGATTTTTACCATCATTATAAGGAGGACATAAAATTATTCGCAGAAATGGGATTTAAATGTTTCCGTACCTCCATTGCATGGACGCGGATTTTCCCAAATGGTGATGAAGAAAGTCCAAACGAAGAGGGGCTGCGGTTTTATGATGATTTGTTTGACGAACTTTTGAAATATGGGATTGCGCCAGTTATCACGCTTTCCCATTTTGAGATGCCTTATCATCTGGTGAAAGAATATGGTGGCTGGAAAAACAGGAAGCTGGTTGATTTCTTTGTGAAATATGCAGTTACCGTGATGGAACGTTATAAGGATAAGGTTAAATACTGGATGACTTTTAATGAAATCAACAACCAGAAAAATTATAAGTATCCGCTGTTTGGTTATACTTGTTCCGGCGTGATCTTTTCAGAGCAGGAGAATCCCGAAGAGTGTATGTATCAGGCAGTCCACCATGAATTAGTGGCAAGCGCGCTGGTAGTAAAAAAGGGGCATGAGATTAATCCCCAGTTCCAGATTGGCTGCATGGTGTCATGTGTGCCAATTTATCCGTATTCCTGCCATCCGGATGATATGATGTATTCCGTCCTTGCTATGCACGACAGATACCTTTTTGGAGATGTGCATGTAAGGGGCCAGTATCCATCCTATCTATTAAAAGAATGGGAAAGAAAAGGGTTCCATATTGAGATAAAGGCAAAGGATTGGCAGATTTTGAAAGAAGGAACTGTAGATTATGTGGGATTCAGCTATTACATGACCAATGTAGTAAAGGCGGATGTGGTGGCAGAGGGGAACGGACTGGACGGATATCCGGGAAGTGTCAGTAACCCGTTTGTGAAAAAAAGTGACTGGGGATGGCAGATCGATCCCGTTGGCTTAAGATATGCCTTGAATCTGTTGTATGAAAGATACCAGAAACCATTATTCATTGTGGAAAACGGATTTGGTGCAGTGGATGAGATAAAGCCGGATGGGACAATTGAGGATGATTATCGGATTGAATACCTGAAAGCCCATATTGAAGAATTAAAAAAGGCAGTTCTTTTAGATGGCGTGGAGTTAATGGGATATACCCCGTGGGGATGTATTGACTGTATATCCTTTACCACAGGAGAAATGAAAAAAAGGTACGGATTTATCTATGTGAACAGGGATAACGAAGGCAGAGGGACATTAGAACGAAAAAAGAAAAAGTCCTTTGACTGGTATCGGAAAGTAATTGAAAGCAATGGGGAAACATTATAAAAATTATTTTTTAGGAAAGAAAGGAATCATATGAAGACATTTGAGTATATAATTACAGATGAGTTAGGAATCCATGCAAGACCTGCAGGCGCTTTGGTAAAAGAGGCAAAGAAATTTGAAAGCAGGATAACCATTCAAAAAGGTGATAAAGAGGTGGAAGCTACCAAGCTGATGGCTCTGATGGGACTGGGAGTGAAATGCGGCGACCAAATTATGATAAAAGTAGAAGGTGCGGATGAAGATGCTGCAATAGGGCAGATGGAAGCATTTATTAAGAACAACCTGTAGATGATTAGAATAGCCGGATTTTTCTGTTGTCCGGCTATTTTTCAAAACAGACAGAGCATGGGAGTGAGCAAGATGAAAACATATAAAGGAAAGTCCGTATACAAAGGAATTGCAATGGGAAATGTGGTTGTCATAAAAGACCGGGATTTACCAGTAAAACGATGCAGAATAGAAGATGTGGAGGCTGAGAGTGCCAGAGTGGATGAAGCAGGAAAAGAAGCAAAGCTTCAGCTTCAGAAATTATATGACAAGGCATTAAAAGAAGTTGGAGAAACCAATGCTGCTATTTTCGAGATACATCAAATGATGCTGGAGGATGATGATTACTTGGAAGCCATACAAAATATGATTCAGACAGAACAGGTAAATGCAGAATATGCAGTAGCGGTAACAGGAGATAATTTTTCTGAAATGTTTGCAAACATGGAGGATGACTATATGCGGGCAAGGGCAGCCGATGTAAAAGATATTTCCAACCGCCTTGTCAAAATTCTCCAGGGACGAAAAGAGGCGGATTTTCTTTCTATGGAGCCCTCAATACTAGTTGCAGATGACATAAGCCCAAGTGAAACAGTACAGATGGACAAAGAAAAAATACTGGCTTTTGTGACAGTACATGGCTCCACCAATTCCCACACGGCGATTCTTGCCCGTATGATGAATATACCGGCACTGGTTGGAGTACCCATGGATCTGCAGGAAATACACACAGGTATGGTGGCTGTTGTGGATGGATTTCAGGGAAACGTAATTTTTGAACCGTCAAAGGAAATCTGTGGACAGATACAGAAAAAGTTAGAAGAGGAAAAAGAAAAGGCGCAATTGCTGCAAACATTAAAAGGAAAGGAAACCATAACCTTAAAGGGACAAAAAATCAATTTATTTGCCAATATAGCAAATGTGAGTGATGTGGGATACGTCCTTGAAAATGATGCAGAAGGAATCGGCTTATTCCGCAGTGAGTTTTTATATCTTGGAAGAACTTCTTTTCCAACAGAGGAAGAACAGTTTCAAGCGTATAAACAAGTTGTGCAGATGCTGGGAGGAAAAAAAGTCATCATCAGAACACTTGATATCGGGGCGGATAAACAGGTGGACTATTTTCATCTGGGACAGGAGGATAATCCGGCAATGGGATACCGGGCAATCCGTATCTGCTTAAAAGAGCCGGAGATTTTTAAAACCCAGCTTCGTGCTTTGCTGCGTGCGGCAGTATTTGGAAATCTTTCCATTATGTATCCTATGATAACATCGTCAGAGGAAGTGCAGCAGATTTATAAAATTGTAAAAGAAGTGCAGGAGGAATTAGACCTTGTTCAGATTCCCTATAAAATTCCCGAACAGGGAATTATGATTGAAACTCCGGCGGCAGTCATGATTAGTGATGAATTGGCAGAAATAGTTGATTTCTTTAGTATTGGCACAAATGACCTTACCCAGTATGCATTGGCTGTTGACAGACAGAATGAAAAACTGGATGATTTTTATATCCCGCATCATAAAGCAATCTTAAAGATGATACAGATGGTTGTGGATAATGCCCACAAATGTGGAAAGTGGGCAGGCATATGTGGGGAACTGGGTGCGGATTTGGAACTTATAGAAACTTTTGTGAAAATGGGAGTGGATGAACTTTCAGTAGCGCCTTCTATGGTATTAAAGGTGAGAAAGGGGATTCGAGAGGTAGAAGGGTAGATGGAATATTTTTATACCGTAAGTAGAATGATATCTTTATGATAAAGTACTATGTAGAAAAAGAAAGGCGGTGGAGAAGAGGACGCAAAAGAGGGATGTGGGCGGATTCCATGCGGTGTTTTTGATAGTGCTTTTCCTAAACAGCCTGGGAAGGAAAAGCACTATCAAAAACAATGCATGGAATCTGATATGCCTTTATGCTGCTAATCTGATATTAAATTGTTTATGCTAACTGCATAACCTCTGCTTCAATTTCCTTCACTTCTTCAATCGTCAACCCTGTTCCGCTAGCAATTTCTTCAAAAGATAGCTTTCCCATTTTCAATAAACGCTTTGCTGTTTCAACATCAGCGTCATGCCTTTCACTTCTTATAAATGATTTCATTATCTGTTCTTCATCAAACAAACTCATCATAATCGTCACAACCTCCTTCTCTCTCCCCGCCAAATATTCCCTTAAAACATTCCTGTCCTTGCATATTCTGATTGTTTCCGTAACTGCCTTTTGTGTCATTCCATGCTGTTTTGTCTGCTCGTTAAAAATTTTACAGAAAATAATGTACTGATTGATGATGTCATCCTTGTCGCTTTCATAGATAACTTTGGCTTTTACTTCAATGTCAATATCTGCACTCTCAAAAAATTCTTTTGATAAGGATATTTTATCAGGCTTTCTTCCTTTGTTACCTGTATAGATTACATAAAGTTCAGGTTTCGGCATTTTAACTTTCTTGCTTTTGTAATAGTTTTGGCTGGTGCGCTGAAAATATTCGTGATAGCTTTGCGCCAAATACAGAAAAATTCTGACTAAAATATTTACCGTCCATGTGGCTTGTGCTTCTATGAGTATCATTAACTTATTATTGACTATGAAGCCTAAATCATTATACAGATTATCAGTCAGCACATTTTCTATTGTTACATCAGTCAGTGAGTCTTCTGTTGCTTTGGTGTCTTCTGGGTGAAGCGTTTTATACAGTTTCAACAGATAACTTTTATTTTGAAAAAGGTCTAAGAATACACTGTTTTTTGCGGTACGCTTTGCCATGACTTCCTGTGTCTGCTTTATATCGTCCTGCACCTTATCACCTCGATTTCTCAAAATCTATGGCAGAAGATAAGATATAGATTACTTCTGCTATACCTCAATTATACAGAAAAATATTCGTGTTTACAATAAAATTCACATTAAAGTTCTTCCTCTCTCCATTTCACTTTGCCCTATTGCCTGTTATGCTTTATCAATGACCTGCCAAACAAGAAAGACAATTCTGCTTTTTCCATAGCGAATGCCAGTGGAAGCATCGCTTAGGAAGCAGCAGAAGCGCCTGCACCTTCGCTGACACCAATTTAGCAAATAACCCATTTTCACTTGCTATAAATTATGATAATATTAAAAAAGAAAAAAGGAATAAGTTCAAATATTTCCATATAAAAAATCAAAAGGAGGAATTTTTAAATGGGTTATTTAGGTGAAGAAATCAAAAAACTGGGTTTTGGTCTTATGCGTCTGCCTCAAAAGGACGGAGTCATTGATGTGGAACAGACAAAGGAAATGGTTGATTTGTTTATAGAGGCAGGATTTACCTATTTTGATACTGCCTGGGCTTATGCAGGAAGTGAGGATGCCATCAGGCAGGCGCTTGTGGAGCGCTATCCAAGAGAGAAATTCCAGCTTGCAACCAAAAATGCCGCATGGATTAATTGCAAGACAAAAGAAGAGGCATATGCCCAGTTTGATGTATCCTTAAAACAGACAGGAGCGGGGTATTTCGACTTCTATTTATTACATAATCTGGGAGAAGCAAGATCCCATTATTTTGATGATTTTGATATGTGGAACTGGGTACAGGAAAAAAAGAAGGCAGGGCTAATAAAGCATGTCGGTTTTTCCTTCCATTCCACACCGGAAGAATTGGAAGAAATTTTAACAGCCCATCCGGAGATGGAATTTGTGCAGCTGCAGATCAACTATGCCGATTGGGAAAACCCTTCGGTACAGTCAAGGCGCTGTTATGAAGTGGCAAGAAAGCACGGCAAGCCGGTAATCATTATGGAGCCTGTAAAGGGCGGCATGCTTGCTACTCCCCCGGAATCCGTAGTAAAGATTTTCAAAGAGGCGGAGCCGGAATCTTCTGTGGCTTCCTGGGCAGTGCGTTTTGCCGCAAATCTGGAAGGAGTCATTACAGTGCTTTCCGGAATGAGCAATGTGGAGCAGATGAAGGATAACCTGTCTTATATGAAGTCCTTTACGGGACTTACTGACAGTCAGAATGAAACAGTAAGAAAAGCACAGGAAGAACTAAGCCGGATTCCACTGATTCCATGTACGACCTGCAATTATTGTGCAAAAGTGTGTCCGAAGAATATTGGTATTTCCGGTTCCTTTACGGCTATGAACTACCTGACTCTTTATGGGGATATAGAGGCTGCCAAAGGACAGGAAAACTGGCTGGTAGGAGGCCATGGCAGGGCCCGGGCCGGCGAATGTATCCAGTGCGGCAGATGCGAAGAAGCATGTCCTCAGCATATTGGGATTAGAGAGAATTTGAAAACGGTGTGCAGGGAATTGTTAGCATAAAAGGATTACCCCATTTTTAAGCCTATGGTCACATAGGCTTTTTTGTGTACTAAAATTTAATGAAAATTAAAAAATATGCCTGATTTACTTATTCTTTCTTTGATTTCAAAGAGTACAATGTAGTCATCAAAGCAAAAAGGAGATTTTACCATGACTGCATTATTAGAAGCAAAAGAAGTAACGAAAATCTATAAAAAGGCCGGATATCCCAGCCTGAACAAAGTGTCTTTCCGCATTGCGGCGGGAGAGTTTATCGGTATTATGGGCGCATCCGGCTCCGGAAAAACAACTTTGCTGAATGTGCTTTCTACGATTGATACCCCGACAAACGGGGACATCTGCATCAACGGCGTGAACTTAAAAAGGCTCAACGATACAAGCGCTGCCGATTTTCGAAAAGATCATTTGGGTTTTATCTTTCAGGAATATTTTCTGCTTGACAGCCTTACCATCCGTGAAAATATATCGGTTCCCCTTACCCTGCAGAAACTGCCGCCTCAAAAAATTGAAAGTATGGTGAAAAACCTGGCTGAAAGATTTGGCATAGCATCGCAGCTTAACAAATATCCAGGTGAATTGTCCGGCGGCCAGCGGCAAAGAGCATCGGCGGCAAGGGCAATTGTAAAGCAGCCAAGTATTTTGTTTGCGGATGAGCCTACAGGAGCATTAGACTCAAGTTCGGCTACAGAATTGCTGAACGCTTTGTGGGAGGCGAATCAGGATCTGCATACTACCATATTAATGGTTACCCATGATGCCTATGCGGCAAGCTTTACAAACCGCATTCTGATTTTCAAAGATGGAACCATTATCAAAGAGCTACAGAGACATGACCGCAATAGAAAGAGCTTTTATGAGTCTATTGCTGCAGAAGTTGCAAAACTGGACACGGAAAGATAGGGGGTAAAATCATGAATACATTATCTATGGCATATAAAAACCTGAGAAAAAACCTTTCTTTTTATGCCCTCTATCTATTCTCGGTGTCCCTTGTAATTACTGTGTTTTTCGCATTCACATCATTCTCCATGAATCAGGTGATGCTTGAAAAAATATCAACGAATGGACGGGTAGAGTCCATGTGCAGAGTCATTTCCGTGTTTTTAATGGTATTTGTGGTATTTTATATGGGATATTCCAATCGCTTCTTTCTAAAACGCCGAACAAAGGAACTTGGTATTTACACATTATTGGGATATCGAAAAACCACGATATTATCCTTGCTTACTTTTGAAAATATTTTCATATGCTCTGGTGCCTTTCTGGTGGGACTGGTTTTGGGGGCAATTGTACATAAAGGCATAGTAATAGGGATTACGGCTCTTTTGAAACTTTCAGTGGATAGCGCTAAAATACAGTTTTTTCATATAAGTGCCATTAGAAAAACTGCCGGTTTCATTTTACTGGTTGTATTTGTCCTGTGTATATCAAACGGCAGATTTCTTTTCAAAACCTCTCTTATGGAACTGATACGCTTTGAAAAGAAAGCGGAAAAAAATATGAAATTCCACCGGTTACCGGCTTTCCTTGGCTTTATCATGATTTTATCGGGATATGGCCTGGCATTGGATATTTTCAGAGGTGGAAAATCCATCTGGTTTTTGGGTGGATTTTATTCGATTGGCATGTTGACAGCAATGCTTATTGTAATTGGTACGGTATTTTTCATCTCTTCTTTTTTGCCCTATGTGATGAAAAAGAGTAAAAGTCATAAAGCAGCCTTTTACACTAAAACAAAAATCATCACTACACCAAATTTTATTTACCGTATCCGCTCAAATGCAAGAACTTTGATTATGCTTACACTGCTTTCGGCAGCTACTTTATCGGTATCGGCTATTATGGCTCTGACCGTGTATTATCCCATTGCCGCCGTGTCCCGCATAGCGCCGTCAGAAATGGAGTTTCGAATTGAAAAGGAAGCACAGATAGAGGCTGCTAAGAAAATCATTGACCGGTATGCGGCTGAGGATGTTACCTTTACAAGGACCGATATTTACAAAGTTACATCATCTGCTTCTTCCCTTCCTATGGAATATAGCGCCGGCACTGCAAAGGGCGATTCGGACAATGAAAAGATTTTGAGGGAAGCCGGATTTGAATGCATCTCAAGGACAAGTTATATGACTCTGCTTAAGGAACAGGGGAAAGAGGAGATTAGCGATTCTATTCCAAAGCTGGGCAGCGGAGAATGTATATTGGTCAAGTATAAGCCAAACAGCGATAACAGCCTGGAAGTTGACAGCATTTATCCTTTGGTCATAGGCGATAAGGAGGTGCCATTTACCGTAAAAGCAGTCACGCTTGACAATCCCTTTGCTTTTGCAAACAGCATTGGGACTTTGATTGTAAGTGACGATATTTATAGACAGTTAGAGGCAACAGGAACTCCGGTAACGAGTCTTATGAGTATTAACGGAAAGTCAATAGAGGATAACGAAGAGTTGTATGAAGAAATGAGGGATATGCTTGCAGAAAGCCCCTATTTACAGGGGCACTCCCATAGAATAAATGAACTGTTTTCGTTAAACAGTTCCACTTTCCTGCTGATTGGTTTTCTTGTGGTCCTTTTTTTCATCGCAACAGGAAGCATTTTGTATTTCAACAATATGTCTGCCGTTTCCGATACAAAATCTGATTATCAAATCCTGATAAAAATGGGATATACGAATGGATGTATTAAGAAAATAATCAGAAGGCAGGTGTTGGCTTTTTTTGCCATACCCTTTGCCATGGGAACGCTGGACTGCATTTTTGCCACTGTAGTATTTAAGACGGGGTTAATGCAAAACCTGCTTGGCAGCACGCTTGTTCAATATGTGCCGGTTGTTCTTGCGATAGCATTGACAGCATTTATTTATTTGATATATTATTTTCTTACGATTCGTACTTGCTGCAAAATAGTTTGCAAAAAGTAACTGTTATCAGAAAGGCAAAGCCCAAAAGGGAGAGTGAAAATGAAACATATAGCATGGAAACTAATGTTTTGGCTAAATTATATTTTCCTTATTCTTTATATGAGTTGGCAGGGAAAGGAAGGACAAACGGGCATAGAAGCCGCAATTCCACTGCTTATATCCACACTGATGTCAATAGATATCACCTATATCAGTTCCTGCAATATCAGGGAAAATAAAGTCATTTCCCTGTTTTGCGGGCTGTTAGCTTTAGACAGCTGGTATGTACTTCTGTCTTTTGAAGAAAGAATGATAGATAATTTCATTTTTATCGCATTAAGCCCAATAACATGGTATGTGTCCATCAGGTTCATTTTTCTGTTTTTGTTTCAGGGAAGCGGATACAAATTTCGAAAGGCAGCTAATGGAATCCTGCTTTTAACCTGCATGGGCTCCCTTGTGGGCATTGGCATATCAAGCAGGGTTTTTGCAAGTCTGTACGGAGTACAGCTTCTGGTAAGCGGATTCTGCTTTTTGTTCATTATCCTCTATCACCGGAAACGGCTTATTTTTGTCTTGAAAAGCGAATGGAAATGTATCGTGTTTTCTGTTGTGGTCATAACAGCAGCCTTTCTTGTATATTATCTTGTTACCATAGACGTGCAGAACCATATTGCTAACTTTGGAATATATCTGCCTGTGCTTTTGCTTTTTATGAGCATTCATGGCATTATACGAAAAGAACACAGCAGCTATCCGCTCTCCACTGTCTTTAGCAGGAAACAGGCAGTGCTTATCATGGGGCTGTCCCTTAGCGTTCTCGGGTTGATAATCCTGTTGACGGGCAGCGACTATCAGCATTTTTTCATTGGGGTAAATACATGGTTTGCTTTTATCTATATCTGTAATATTATTTTGGAAATAAGCTTAAAACGAGGTGAAAGCAAAATCATCAAGGAAAGTAAATATTATGCAGCTCTTGAGCAGTTACGGCAGGAGGAACTTTTAAAGACAGAATTTGCCAATTTTCTTCATGATGATGTGCTCCAGGATCTTCTTTCTGTGAAGAACATGATGACGAAAGCTCATCGTCCCCACATACAGGACGTGATTATGGAAACCCTGGACAATCTGAATACGCATATTCGTCAGCAGATGCAGGACTATCACCCTGTTATTTTAAAAAACTTAACAGCAAAGGAAAACTATCAAAATCTGATTGAAGCTATTTCACAGTCCTTTCCACAGAAGATTGTCAAGGTGACTTTTCATTGCTCCGATACTTTGTTTTTGGTGGAGCCATATAATTTGTTGATATATAGATTGCTCAAAGAATTGCTTACTAATATTTTTAAACATTCTGAGGGTAATCGAGCCCGGATCGTACTTGCGCAGGAAAACGGTATGATTGAATTGTGTGTCAGTGATGACGGAACCGCTAATGCAGATTGCTTGAGGGCGGCAGACAAAGCAAAGCATAAAGGGCTTGCTTCCGTTACGGAGCAGGTAAGCAATATGGAAGGCTCAATCCTGATTTTAGATAATATGCCCCACGGTGTTAATATACAAATCAAGATACCAATGAAAGGAGATGGTTCTTATCAATATTTTGTTAGTTGATGATCATGTACTGTTTGCAAAAAGTCTTTCGGTTGCTTTAGATGAGTATAATGAAATCGAACATTTCCACGTAGCAGGGGATATTCAAAGTTTAGATGAAATGATACTTGATAAAAACATAGATATCGTTTTAATGGATATTAACCTGGGTAATCTAAGCGATGGGGATGGTTTGGAAATCGCATCTGATATATTGAAATCAAATCCCGGTGTGAAAATCATTATCCTTACAGGATATGACCTGCCAGTATACAGGCACGAGGCAAGGAAGAAAGGCATAAGCGGTTTTCTTAATAAAAATATCAGTCCTGATAACTTAATATCATCGTTAATCCACGTTTCTCGTGGAAACACCTGCTTTCCCCCCGAAAGCAACGAAATGATTATTGAGGATTTAACAAATACGGAAAAGAAAATATTGCAGCTTATCAGCAGTGGAAAAAAGCGAAAGCATGTTGCCGATGAGTTATATATGAGTGAGAGGACGATCTCCAATCACTTGCAGCATATTTTTGAAAAACTAGGTGTTTCTTCTGCGGTAGAAGCGGTAACAAAGGCGATTCAATTGGGGTATATACCGCCGATTTGTTAGCAGGACATAAAAAGTAAAATGGATGGCTGTAAATTGTTAAAAAATTTATGAAAACAGCCACTCCATACGAAGTCTCACAGCTTACGCGCTCTTCGGAGGATGGAGGAAAGTTCTTGTTTTACAGAAGCCAGGACCTGTCTCAGTGGACATATGTGAATCAGGTATCAAAGGATAATTACCACATGGCTTCGTATGCCGGAAGCAGTGGATGATAAATGGAACGGAATATTCCTTATTTACCATTGATGAGTCGGAATAACGGACGGAAAGGAGTATAAGGTGAAAGCATTTGATGTAGTAGCGCTGGGAGAATTATTGATAGATTTTACGGAAAATGGTGTTAGTCAGCAGGGCAATCCCATATTGGAGGCAAACCCGGGAGGAGCGCCATGTAATGTTCTGGCAATGTTGAACCGCCTTGGGAAAAAAACAGCTTTTATTGGCAAGGTTGGTGAGGATTCTTTTGGTCAGCAGCTTAGAAAAGCAGTAGAGGAAAGCGGAACGGATGTGACCAATCTGCTCATGGATAAGGAAATACCCACCACTCTTGCCTTTGTACACAAGCTACCGAATGGTGACAGGGATTTTAGTTTCTACAGAAATCCGGGAGCAGATATGATGTTGAAAAAGGAAGAAGTTTCGGACGATATCATAAAAGCCGGGAAAATCTTTCATTTCGGAACCTTGTCTTCTACCCATGAAGGAGTCCGTCAGGCCACAAGGTATGCTTTAGAGATTGCAAAAGAGAATGGTCTGCTCATATCCTTTGATCCAAATCTCAGAGAGCCTCTCTGGGATTCTCTGGAACATGCAAAAGAGGAAATTCGATATGGCCTTTCTAAGTGTGATATCCTAAAGATTTCGGATAATGAGCTGGAGTTCATGACGGGTACCAAGGACTATGGGAAGGGCATCGAAATACTTCGTGGACAGTACCCCATTCCATTGATTTTCCTCACCCTTGGAAAAGAAGGAAGCAGAGCATATTATGGGGATGCTGTAGTAGAAGAAAAGCCTTTCCTGCAGGAGAATACCATAGAGACAACAGGTGCGGGAGATACCTTTACAGGCTGCGCATTGGGCTATATTCTGGAGCATGGGCTGGATGGATTGACGCAGGATAACCTGAGGGAACTGCTTGTGTTTGCAAATGCGGGAGCATCCATGATTACTACCAGAAAAGGGGCGCTTAAGGTAATGCCGGAAAGGGAGGAGATTGAGGGGTTTATCAAAAGTAGGCGGTGAATGCGCGGACGTTGGATATACGGACGCAAAAGAGGGATGTGGGCGGATTCCATGCGGTGTTTTTGAGCGGGATTTTCCTAAACAGTCTGATTTAAGGTCTTTCAAAGCACTTCCCACCAATGAAAGAAGCTTTTTTGAGCGACATCCGGCTTTTCGATAGCCAGTAGGAGTTGGCATATTATTTAGTAGTCTTCTGGGCCTTGGCAAAGTCGCCGGCACTTACGCACCGTATTTTGGTGCGTTAGTACCGCTGCGTCTTTGCAGAGCGAGAGCGTGCCCAGAAGACTACTAAATAATATGCCAACTCCTACGTCCTCCTATCCAACCCCACTCCCACTAAAAAACCAGCCCCGAAAACCTATTCAGAAACGAAAATCTATGATAAAATAACCAATGGATAATTTACCGCAAAGGATAAGAACATAATTATCATACAAGAAACAAAGAAGGAAGCGAGGAAAGAAAATGGATCAAAAAATCCCTTACAAAATTTATTTAGAAGAACAGGAAATGCCAAAGCAATGGTACAACGTACGTGCGGACATGAAAAAGAAGCCAGCCCCTATTTTAAATCCGGGCACCTTACAGCCGGTTACTGAGGACGAACTTGCCGGCATCTTCTGCAGGGAACTTGCAAAGCAGGAATTGGATGATACAACACCTTATTTTGACATTCCGCAGGAAATCCGTGATTTCTATAAGATGTACCGCCCGTCACCTCTTGTAAGGGCATACTGTCTGGAGAAAAAGCTGGGGACTCCGGCTCACATTTATTATAAATTTGAAGGCAATAATACATCAGGAAGCCATAAATTAAATTCTGCTATTGCACAGGCATATTATGCAAAAAAGCAGGGACTGAAAGGCGTTACTACAGAAACAGGCGCAGGACAGTGGGGAACGGCGCTTTCCATGGCATGTTCTTACTTTGATCTGGATTGTCAGGTATATATGGTAAAATGCTCCTATGAACAAAAGCCTTTCCGTCGGGAAGTAATGCGTACCTATGGCGCACAGGTGACCCCGTCCCCTTCCATGAATACCAATGTGGGACGTAAAATCAACGAAGAATTTCCGGGAACTACCGGAAGCCTTGGCTGTGCCATTTCCGAGGCTGTTGAGGCGGCTGCGAGTCAGGAGGGCTACCGTTATGTATTAGGTTCGGTGCTTGCCCAGGTATTGCTGCACCAGTCCATTATCGGCTTGGAAACCCAGGCGGCATTAAAGAAGTACGATATTAAAGCGGATACCATTATAGGCTGTGCCGGAGGCGGCTCCAATCTTGGCGGACTGATTTCTCCTTTTGCAGGGGAAGTTTTAAGGGGCGAGGCAGATTATAAGATGATTGCGGTAGAGCCTGCATCTTGTCCAAGCCTTACAAGAGGAACCTATGCATATGATTTCTGTGATACGGGAAAGGTTTGTCCTCTTGCTAAAATGTATACTCTTGGCAGCGGATTCATTCCTTCTGCCAACCATGCGGGAGGGCTTCGCTATCACGGCATGAGTTCCATCGTTTCTGAATTGTACGATCAGGGACTGCTTGAGGCGAGAAGCGTAGAGCAGACAGAAGTATTCAAGGCAGCAGAGACCTTTGCCAGAGTGGAAGGTATCCTTCCGGCTCCGGAAAGCAGCCATGCCATTAAGGTAGCTATTGATGAAGCCATGAAATGTAAGGAAACAGGTGAAGAAAAGAATATCGTATTTGGTCTGACTGGCACGGGATATTTTGATATGGTTGCTTACCAGAAATACAATGATGGGGAAATGAATGACTATATCCCTACGGATGCTGATCTGGAAAAATCCATCAGTCTGCTTCCGAAGGTGAAAATATGATTTGAAAGGTAGCTGACAGGCTGGCGTAAATGAAAGAGAAGAAATGGAGAAGGATTATGCGGTTTAAAGGAGATATTATTATTGTTGACCCAGGGAATGTGGCAAAAAGTGAGGAAGACTGGCAGTTATGCCAGTGGGGGGAAAATATGGAGGCATTGGGATTTAAAAATGTACTCCATATAGCCCCGGGAGATGAGCATAGATGTCAGGTGCTGGATGTAGATACAGATAAAAAAATAGGCGAATTCTGCACGGATTCAGCGCTTTTGATCGTCACATATTTTGAGGATGTTTTAAAGTACAATCCGGATTTTAAAGATCATATCGAATGGCCGGATTCAAATGCAATTATAAAGGGATTTGATGGTGAGGTTACGGCTATGGTAGAGCAGGACAGCTTCTTTATTACGGGAAAAGGGAATATTAATTTTAAGACGATAGAAGTGTGAGTGATGAGGTAAAATGTCTTTGCAAGATATAGCTGATTATACAGAATTATCCCTTGATACAGTAAAAGAATTAGAAAGCCAGACAATGCAGTTGGCGTAATCAATCATATCAATCAAAATAAAATCAAATACAAGTAACAGCGTAAAGGTGTATGAAACGGCAAATTGTAAACCATGCGCCTTTTCTGCGTGGAAAGGAAGAAAAGAAACTTTGCAGGACAAGTTAAAACGCATGGCTATGAGGGATATTAGGGACGGAAAACATTAAAAATTGAAATTCACTCATTTTGTGTCTTGATGAAACCATTTTTCCAGTCCGGAAAGTTTATGTTCCAAAAGCGGGTATACAAGCAGAGTTGTATAGCATATGAGGAAGTGGGCTTTTATTCTCGGCTCTGTCCAGTGGAATGCCGGGCGCCCGGAAAAATTTGTTTTCATAATCCGGAAGCAGTCCTCTATCTTGTAGCGGTTGTGGGAAACCTCAAGGATGTCCTTTGCCCCATCCGTCATTTTCAGGATTTCTTTTTCCAGAGAGCCGGCGGTTATGCTGTGGAAAAAATCTTTGAGTTTTAATTGCCGCAAAATTTCCTGGAGATAGAAATAGCCGATATTCCTCGTTCATCTTTTGGATCTCGTCTTTTACATAGACGAGAGGAGCGTCTGTAATCTTTAATAATTCTGAATGTTTACCAAAGTTTTTGACATTGCGGGTAGTTGTCTTCATAAATGTAAAGAAAATTTGACATAAAAAATACCGCCGTTAGGCGGTTTGTGGGAGATTTGGTTTTATTCAACTATCAAAATACTGAATTAGTAGTACTAAAATACATCTTCTTTAAAAATTGCCAGTATACAAAACCGTAATTTTGCAATATACTGATTATATCAAACCGTGAAAGTAAGTGCGGTGTTTCTTTGTTGGCATTACAGGAATATTATAACAGAAATAAAGTTCAGACACTGGAAAAGATTCATGCCAGAAAACATTATTTTATAGAAATATATTTTAACGATATTTAGAAGGGGTGATAATATGGCAACAGCAATACCTACAAAAACAACAGAAAAGACATATACCATAGATGATGCTATGGAAGTACTGTTCGAAAAACTTGATGAAGCGATTGACGATATGGAAAATGGAAGAGTGCAAACCATAGAAGAGGCCTGGAAAGAGATTGACAGTATATAAGGGGTACAGATGAATAAGCGATATAAAGTGGTAATCGCTCAAAGCGGTAAAACAGACGTAAAGAATAAAAAACACTATATAATCCAAAATTTCAAGTATCGTGAATATGCCGAAAGTTTTTCCATGAAAATCAAAAAAGCCGCTGGGGAATTAGCCATATTTCCAACCAAACATCAAACAACAGGGTTTCAATATCGGGGATATGATATTTACATGAAACCACAAAGCAATCACTTATTGTTTTATACAATAGATGATGATAGAAATATAGTGACCGTACTTCGCATCTTGCAGGACGGTATGGATTGGGAATACATAATCCAGCAATGGATTCAGATAAATAATAATTAGGAAAAATATCACAGTGACAAAAATTATATTACCAGTATAATGACAAAAAGAAAAATTGGTGTTATAGTGGTTACAGTTGAAAAATAAAGCGGACCGGATGAGTCCAGAAAGGAAAAGATCATGGCAACAGTTAATTTCGCTGCGAATGGCTTCGTATATTATCTGCATAGAGAACATTATGAGGCACTGTTCAGTAAAGAAAAAGAACAGAGTCTGGTTAAGATACGCTCATGCAAGGTAAGGAAAAGGCGAAAAACTGTGTGATGTCTGAAGGAAGGTCTTTTAGGAGGCTGCCGGAAATAGAACATGGATTTCATGTACCGCTTATCTTAAATGAGGTAGGCGGTATTTTTTATGCTCCATTAGCTCAGATGGGAGAGCACTCGACTTTTAATCGAGGAGTCATGGGTTCGAGGTCTACGCTCCGCTCCGGTCGGTGCTAGACGTGATCCACTGGACCACAGCACCCCATATGGAGCATTACCGCCTGATATTGAGGTTTGATAACAGGAGGTGAGGATCATGGTGAATTTGCCGGTCATAGATATGATAAGGACAGGACAGAACATATGCAGGCTGCGGAAGCAGGCAGGATTGTCGGTAAGGGATTTACAGGATATTTTCGGTTTTGCCACACCGCAGGCCATATACAAGTGGCAGCAAGGGGCAGCCCTACCGACCATAGACAATCTGGTGGTGCTTGCTGCGGTTCTGCAGGTACATCTGGATGATATTCTGGTCATTGATATGGCAGCGCAGGTACAGATCAGCGCATGAATGGAATATAAGAAAGAGAAATAATAAGAAAACAGCAGGCTGAGAAATGCCTGCAATAAGGTCCCCTGGTCTAAAGGTCAGGACACCGGCCTTTCAAGCCGGAGGTATTGGGTTCAAGTCCCATGGGGATCATTATGGCTCCTTAGTCTAAAGGCTATGACGCCGGCCTCTCAAGCCGGAGATGTTGGGTTCAAGTCCCACAGGAGCTATTGTGGCCATAGGATAGTGGTAGTCCGGCAGCTTGTGGCTCTGCTTACGGGGCGCAAGATGTCCGGGGGACATCTGTTCTGCGCCGACCGAAGCGGAGCGGAGACCGATTCCCCCCTGGTCACCCCACGGATGGGTATGCCTAGCGGCGAGGGCAGCGGACTGTAAATCCGTCACAAAGAAACACCGCAGGTTCGAGTCCTGCCCCATCCACTTTCCGTTTGCGTGTCCGAGAGGCTTA
>JAAVAC010000056.1 GCA_014804265.1 Lachnospiraceae bacterium
ACGGACACCACAGGGGCGGAGCTGCGCTATACCTACAACAGCCGGAACGCCCTGACCTCCATCAAGGAGAAGATGGAGGAAGGGAAATGGAGGGAGATGCATTACTTCTACCGGAGCAATGGAAGGCTGGAACGGGTGGCGGAGACGGCGGACAAAGAGGGCTGCGGGAAAGGCTATGCCCAGACCGGCTATGAATACGATCCGGAGGGGAACGTGACAAGAATCACCACGCCGTCCGGCAATGAGATCCTCAGGGAATATGACGCTGACGGCCTGCTGGTGAAAGAGGAACATAAGGAAAACAGAGGGGATATCGAGAACCGCTTCACCTATGAATATGACAAGGCAGGGAATCTGACCAGAGTAACGGATGTGTTCGGGGTCCCGGTAAGCTATGAGTATGACGTAAGGAACCGTCTGACCGCCATGACCGGGAAGAACGGCGGTACCACCAGGCTCACCTATGACAGGAACGGCAGGGTGGAAAGGATGGCGCTACCGAAAGAGTACAGCGAAAAAGGAGACGGGGCAAAGGGCTACCGTTACGGTTATGATGCCTTAGACAGGATCATCTCCCTGACGGGACCGGATGGAACCCTGATATATGAAAGAAGCTATAACCCCTACGGAGAGCTTGAGAAGGAAACGGACAATGCCGGGAGCGGCATCCGTTTCGTGTACGATTACATAGGAAGAAAGATTCAAGCATCCACCACAGGACAGGTAAAGGAAAGCTATGAATATGACCCGCTGGGCAACCTGACAGCCACCACGGACGGTAACGGGAACCGGACCAGCTTCAGCGTGGATGCATGGGGAAGGATCCAAGAGATCCTGAAGGCTGACAGCAGCAAAGAGACCTATGAATACGACTTTGCCGGCAACATGCTAAAAGCCACAGACGGGGAAGGCCACCAGGTGGAGTATGCCTACAACACGGCAGGAAACCTAAGCAGCAGGACGGATGCATCCGGAAAGACGGAATATTTCCACTATGACATAGAAGGCCGCCTGTGCAGGCACAGGGACCGGAACGGGAGCGAGACCACCTATGCCTACAACATGTACCACGACCCGGTGCGAAGGGAGCACAAGGCAAGCGGCCTGCAGGAAGCCTACGGCTACCGGAAGGACGGGAGCCTCCATGAGAAGAAGGCAAGCGGGAAGACCCTCTTAAGCTTCCAGTACGACTTGAACGGCAACCGCACCCTCCAGAGGGACATTACAGGGAAGGAGACACGATACACTTACAACGCCCTTGATTTACTGGAGGAAGTAAGGGATAATGGGTTCAGTGCCAGATACAGCTATCATGGCAACGGCACCATAAAGAGCCTGAGCGTGGGGGATAAGCTGACCACCCACTACGAGCATGACCGTGATAAGAACCTGATTTACTTCATAAGTAATTGATATAGAATAAAATATAAGGAATCCTCTTTCTTGTTTCTTAATAAGATTTTTATTTAATAGCTTATTTTTGCATCAAAAGTAGAAGAAATTCCTTATATTATATATTATGAACATTTCTAAAAACTACCCATTAGCAGCAATTATGCGAATCCAGGGGCATGTGGATAAAACTGCGGAAATTCAATGTAAATTCAATCAAAAATACATTGACAACCCCCTACCACAACATATATAATACCCACATATCAACGAGAGAGGTGAAAAGATGAGGAAATAATCTACTTTTGAAAGCATGAAACCCATTGTATACAGCATTTTACTGCTGTCTATTCATGTTGCCAAAAGTGGATTATGTTCTCATAACCTCTCTTTTTTGTGCAAAAATATTAATATCTGAAAATAAAAAAATTAGAGAGACAGAGCATACAATCCGGAATCGTTTGGCAGCAAATGGTTCTTTTTTCTTATAAAAACAGAAAGAACCGAATAAGTTAGGAGGATTCGTATGGCTCAAATCAATGTAAATAACTTAACCTTCTATTATGAAGGAAGCTTCGATAATATTTTTGAAAATGTCTCATTTTCCATAGATACTGATTGGAAGCTGGGATTTATAGGGAGAAACGGAAAAGGAAAAACCACATTTTTGAACTTATTGCTGGGAAAATATGAATATAAAGGAACCATCACCACATCCACAGTATTTGATTATTTTCCCTATCAGTTATCAAAAGCAGATGAGAAAGCATGTGCAGCTGACCTTATGGAACAAGTAAAACCGGGCTGTGAATCATGGAGAGTTTTTTGTGAGCTTGACAAGCTTAAAATGGATGGAGAGGTATTGTATCGTCCCTTTGAAACCCTTAGCCACGGGGAACGTACCAAAGTAATGTTAGCAATACTATTTTCCGGCGACAATGATTTTCTGCTGGTAGATGAACCTACCAACCATTTAGACAGGGAATTCAGGGAAATCATAAAAACATATCTTGCTCAGAAGAAAGGGTTCATTCTTGTGTCCCATGACAGGGATCTATTGGATGCCTGCATAGACCATGTTTTAGTGCTCAATCGCAATTCTATTGAGGTCCAAAACGGAAATTTCTCCAGCTGGTGGGAAAATAAAAACAGAAAGGATGCCTTTGCCCAAAAGGAAAATGAAAAACATAAAAAAGAAATTGAATCATTAAAGACAGCGGCACTGCGCACACAACAATGGGCAGAGAAAAGTGAACAGTCAAAAATTGGCTTTGACCCCATAAAGGAGCATGACCGGAGCATAGCTGCAAGGGCATATATCGGGGCAAAGACGAAAAAAATGCAAAGCCGTGTAAAACAAATGGAAAACCGGATCAACAAAGAGATTATGGAAAAAGAAGGGCTTTTGCAGGATATAGAAAATCCTGTGGATTTAAAAATCTTTCCGTTAAAACACCATAAAAAAGTATTATGTTCCATAATAGAATATGGATTGGGCTATGACACTTCAAAAGAATATATTTTTGAAGGCCTGACCATGGAAATTCGCCAGGATGAAAGGGTAGTCTTAAGCGGAAAGAACGGGTGCGGAAAATCCAGTCTGATAAAAGCCCTTCTAAAACATGCGTCTGGTAAAGAGGCTGTCCAAACCAGTCATATGATAGAAAAAGGAAGAATGGAAACGGCATCAGGGCTGATCATATCCTATATAAATCAGGATACCTCTTTTTTAAGCGGAAGCATTTCCAAATTCTGCAAGGGAAGAAATCTGGAAGAAAGTCTGTTTTGCGCAATTCTCAGACAACTGGATTTTGAACGGGTACAGTTTGCAAAAAATATCGAAGAGCTTTCGGAAGGACAGAAAAAGAAGATTCTCATCGCAGCAAGCTTATTGACGCCTGCCCATTTATACATTTGGGATGAACCGCTAAATTATATTGATATATTTTCAAGAATGCAGATTGAAAAATTGATTCTGGAATACAAGCCTACGATGCTGATTGTTGAACATGATGTGAAATTTCGTGAAAGGATAGGGACGAAAGAAGTTGAGGTTAAAAAAATATAGGGGTTTTGGCTGAGCGGACGCAACAGAGGGAGGAGAGCGGATTCCATGCATTGTTTTTGATGGCAGGTTTCCTAAACAGCCTGAGGAAGTTGTGGCAGCCGTCCGGGTCGGCATATAGCGCCCTCCATGGCGCAATATGCCTAAAATTGCCGTCCATGGCAATTTTCCCCTGGGTCATCGAACAGGCTGTTAAGGAAACCTGCCATCAAAAACAATGCATGGAATCCGCTCTCCTCCCTCCCACGTCCGCCTATCCAACCCCCTTCCTCCCCCAACAAAACAGGCAAAACTGAAAAAAACATAATCTTTCAATAAAATCATATCATTATACAATTATTTATGCTATACTTGTTTCTATCATTTTTGCAGCCATTCACATTTTAGCAATCGCATGGAGGAAAAGAAAATGCCAAACCCCACCAACTGCGAATATTGTAGCAATTACATATATGATGAAGAATATGATTACTATACCTGTGAGGTAAATCTGGATGAAGACGAAATGGAAAAATTCATCCGCTGCTCCTTTGACAATTGCCCTTACTTTCGTATGGATGATGAATACAGGATAGTCCGAAAGCAGATGTAAAGGAGAGTCTATATGGAAATCTTCTTTTCTTTCCCCCAAAAAGATGCTAAAATAAAAAACGCAAAAAAAAGCACCATCCCCAAGGCTCACAGGTCCTTAAAAATGGTACTTGTAAATGCGCGATCAGGGGCTCGAACCCTGGACACCCTGATTAAGAGTCAGGTGCTCTACCAACTGAGCTAATCGCGCTAACACCGAAATGCAAAAATTATTATAGTATAGGCATTAAAAAAAAGCAAGTCTTTTTTTAAAGAAAATTTAAAAAAATTTAAAAAATTTGTTACATATCAGCTTTAAAAATTCAATTTAAATTATAATAAATAAGAAAATGGAGGTCATCATGATTTTTGAAACCCATGCCCATTACGACGATGAAGCCTTTGACCAGGACAGAGAAACGCTATTGGAAAGCCTGAAAGAAAACGGAATCGAATACGTAATCAATGTAGGGGCAAGCCTGCAATCTACAAAGAACACAATCAGACTTATGGAAAAATACCCGTTCATTTACGGAGCGTTGGGAGTTCACCCAAGCGAAACGGAAGAATTGAACGAAGAAAATTTCCTCTGGCTAAAAGAACAATATTTTCTGAAAAAAGCAGTAGCGGTAGGGGAAATCGGATTGGATTACTATTGGGACGAGCCTGACAGGCAGACCCAACAAAAATGGTTCAGAAGGCAGCTGCAGATGGCAAAAGAGGTCAGGCTCCCGGTAGTCATTCATTCCAGAGAAGCGGCAAAGGATACGCTGGATATTATGAAAGAAGAAAAAGCAGAAGAAACCGGCGGGGAAATTCATTGTTTTTCCTATACAAAGGAAATGGCAAGGGAATTTTTGAACATGGATTTCTATTTTGGAATCGGAGGAGTGGTTACCTTTCAAAATGCCAAAAAGTTAAAAGAAGCAGTGGAATACATTCCTTTGGATAAAATATTACTGGAAACCGACAGCCCCTATCTGGCTCCAGTGCCCTTTCGAGGGAAACGGAATTCCAGTCTGAACATTCCTTATGTGGCAGAAGAAATCGCCCGGATTAAGGGGATTAGTAAAGAACAGGTAATCGAAGTAACGAATTGCAATGCCCGGAAGCTGTTTTCCATTCCGTAAGAAGAAACAGGACAGGCTGCGAATAGATTCAGACAGTTAATGAGAAAATGAAAAAGGAGACATCATGGCAACACTTGGAAACCCAACAAATACCATTGAGGTTTTGCAAAAATATCATTTTAATTTCCAGAAAAAATACGGACAGAATTTTCTGATCGATACCCATATTTTAGAAAAGATCATAAAGGAATCGGGCATTACAGAACATGACCTTGTTTTGGAAATAGGGCCTGGCATTGGCACCATGACCCAATATCTGGCTGAAAATGCAAGGGAAGTAGTAGCGGTGGAAATTGATAAAAACCTGATTCCCATTCTAAACGATACCTTGTCTGCATATGATAATGTGACAGTTTTAAACGAAGATATCCTGAAGGTGGATATTCCCAAAATCGCAGAGGAAAGAAATCAGGGAAAGCCCATCAAGGTAGTGGCCAATCTGCCTTACTACATTACCACTCCTATTATCATGGGACTGTTTGAAAGTCATGTGCCTTTAGACAGCATTACTATTATGGTGCAGAAAGAAGTGGCAGACAGGATGCAGGTGGGTCCCGGTACAAAGGATTATGGTGCCCTTTCCTTAGCTGTCCAATATTATGCAAAACCGGAAATCGTGGCAAATGTACCGCCGGGCTGTTTTATGCCAAGGCCAAAAGTGGGCAGCGCAGTCATTAAATTGTCCCGATATGAAAAGCCTCCTGTTTCCGTAAAGGATGAAAGCTTTCTGTTCGCCCTGATCAGAGCCTCCTTTAATCAAAGACGGAAGACGCTTGTCAACGGGTTGGCAAACGGAAGCCTGAACATTACAAAAGAACAGATAATAGAGGCGCTTTGCATCATGAACCTCTCTTCAACTATCCGCGGAGAAGCGTTGACTCTTGATCAGTTTGCAGAATTAAGTAATATATTATATTCATAAGTTCACAAAAAATTCAGAAAAAAACGCATGAATAACACACATTTTATGCGTTATTTTTTTGACATTACTATACTCCTATGATAAACTAAAGGGTATGATAATAGGGAATTTTATGCTAAATTTTGACTACGAGGTGAAGGAACTTGGATAAGTATGAATATCGTATTCGGGCAGAGGAAATCAATGCCCTGATTGATAAAAAGAAATTTGTAGAAGCGGTAAAAATTGCGGATACTATTGATTGGCGCAGAGTCAAAAGTGTCATGATGCTTTGTAAGATCAGTGAGCTTTATAAAATCAACCGCCGTTATGAGGATAGCAAGGAAATCTTGCTGCTGGCATACGACAGAAATCCCGGTTCCAGAAAAATAGTATATTCTTTATGTGAATTATCCATTAAACTGGAAGAAACCGTTCAGGCTGTGGAATACTATAAAGAGTTCGTGCAGATTGCTCCCAGGGATACAGGAAAATTCATTTTACAGTACCGCTTATATGAGGCACAGGACGTAAGCCTGGAAGAACGGATTGCCGTACTGGAAGAATACAAAAAAAGGGACTATAGGGAAAAATGGGCATATGAGCTTGCCTATTTATACCATAGAATCGGACTGGCAACCAGATGCGTGGAAGAATGTGACGAGTTAATCTTATGGTTTGGCGAAGGAAAATATGTCATTAAGGCAATGGAGTTAAAAATGCTGCACTGTCCGCTGACTGCCAGCCAGCAGGAAAAATATGACAGACGGTTTCAGACAGAAGAACCTGTTACGGAAGAACATGAGGAATCAGAAAAGGAGCAGGATACGGACGAAAGCGCCCTTCCCATTGAAATCAAGGCGGTGGAGCCATCCAATGCCCCAACGGCCAAGATTCCTTCAAAGAATATAGAGGAAACTTTAGAGGAAGAGACAGCAGAAGAGCCGGAGGCGGAGGAAAAAGAAGAGGATGTCCAAAGCCTTCCGGAAGATGCGGAAGCTGTCAATGAAGAAACAACGGAAGAAGCAGAAGAAGAAATTCCGGTAACCCAGCCGGATGATGATTTGGATATTAAAGTAAAGACGATAGATGTTGACAACGAATACAGCACCATCAATCTTCAGCAGGAGTTAGCAAAGAGCCTTGCAAAGTTTATGGCAGAAGAAGACATGGTTGCCAGTGATGCGACTATGGCGATGCCTTTTGCTACATTAGCAGAGGCAGCTACCAGTGATACCATTATGGGCGCTATTACGGATGATTCCATTAAAAATGCCATTATCGCACCGTTGTTACAGGATACAGCAGAATTGACACCTATTACAGAAGAAGACCTGTTAGCATCCATGGAAGAGAATAAAGAAAGCCAGCCCCAGGAGGAAACGGAAGAAAAGCTTTCCATGGAGGATATCTTAACGGCTCCAACAATTCAGATTCCAGAACCGGTACAGAAGATTTCCACCCAAATATCCGAGGAAGAAAAACCAGATGAAATAACAGAACAATTTGTCAAAGCCTTGGAAGAAGAATCGATGACAATGGCGCCTGCAGGACGGAAAGAACCGGAAGAAGAACCAGTTCAGAATATTCCGACAGAGCCAATGCAGCCAGTAGAAGAGCCAGTTCGGAGCATTCCAGCAGAGACGGCACAACCAGTGGAAGAGCCAGTACAGAAGACTCCGGCAGAGTCAGTACAACTAGTAGAAGAGCCAATTCAGAAGACTCCGGCAGAAGCAATACAGCCAGTGGAAGAACCGGTTCAGAATGTTCCGGTAGAGCCAGTGCAGTCAGTGGAAGAGCCGGTTCAGAATGTTCCGATAGAGCCAATACAGCCAGTGGAAGAACCAGTTCAGAATATTTCGGAAGAAGTAATACAGCCAGTGGAAGAGCCAATTCAGAAGGCTCCGGCAGAGTCAGTACAACCAGTGGAAGAGCCAATTCAGAAGGTTCCGGCAGAGCCAGTACAGCCAGTGGAAGAACCAGTTCAGAATATTCCGGCAGAGCCAATACAGTCAGCCCAAGAACCGGTTCAGAATATTCCGGCAGAGCCAGTACAACTAGTAGAAGAGCCAATTCAGAAGGTTCCGGCAGAGCCAGTACAGCCAGTGGAAGAACCAGTTCAGAAGACTCCGGCAGAGCCAGTACAGCCAGTGGAAGAGCCAATTCAGAAGACTTCAACAGAGTCAGTACAGCCAGTGGAAGAACCAGTTCAGAATATTTCGGCAGAGCCAATACAGCCAGCCCAAGAACCGGTTCAGAATATTCCGGCAGAGCCAATACAGCCAGCCCAAGAGCCAGTTCAAAATATTCTGGCAGAAGCAATACAGCCAGTGGAAGAGCTAGTTCAGAATATTCCGGCAGAAGCAATACAGCCAGCCCAAGAACCAGTTCAGAATATTCCGATAGAGCCAGTACAACCAGTGGAAGAGCCGGTTCAGAATATTCCAGAAGAGGCAATACAGCCAGTGGAAGAACCAGTTCAGAATATTCCGATAGAGCCAGTACAGCCAGTGGAAGAGCCAGTTCAGAATATTCCAGCAGAGCCAGTACAGCCAGTGGAAGAACCAGTTCAGAATATTCCGATAGAGCCAATACAGCCAATCGAAGAACCGATGCAGACAGCGCCTCCAGCAGCAGAATCCCGGGTAGAGTATTCAGAACCGGAAGAAAAGCCGGATGACGGACAGATTACCGGACAGCTTAGCTTGGAAGATATCATGGCGGAATGGGAAGAAACCAAGAGGGCAAATGAAGAGCGCCGTATGCAGGAAATGCGGGAAAGAGTCATTCAGCAGACAGGGCCTATGTTCAGTAATTTTGATGCTATGGCAAGAGCAAGTGTCCAGGCTGACTTAGACCTGATCAGCCCGGCAGAAGATGTGTTCAATCATGATCATCTGGAGGAAGAGCTGAAACAAAAAGAAACGAAGAAGGCTTCAGCAGAGCCTGCTGAGGAAGAGATAGAAGAAATAGAAGAAAAGGCTTCCGAGAAAGCAGAAGCAAGATCTTCAGTTACCTTTGATACAGCAGAGATTTTTGGCTTGGAAGAAAAGCTTTTAGATGCATTGAACAATCCGGAAATAAAGGAACAGTCTGCACCCATTGAGCCTATTACCATCGACAGTTCTTTCTTTGAGGATGCAAAAGAAGAGGCATCTGAAACCAAGCTGGAAGCTGCAGAAATAGCAAAGGAGTCGGCAGAGGAGCCTCTCATGCAGGAGGAGGTTGCAGCATTCCAAAGGCAATCAGAAATATCAGTACCAGAATCAATATCAGCGATAACTGAAAGCCTGGCGAAAGTTCCGGCAACGGAACCAACGATAGCAGCCGCCGAAAGCCCGACGAAAGTCCCAGTAGCGGAACCAACGGCAGCAGCCGTTGAAAGCCCGGTGGAAATTCCGGTAACGGAACCAATGGCAGCAGTTACCGAAAGCCCAGTGGAAATTCCGGTAACGGAACCAATGGCAGCAGTTACCGAAAGCCCAGTGGAAATTTCGGTAGCGAAACCAACGGTAGCAGCCACCGAAAGTCCGATGGAAATCCCGATAGCAGAACCAATCACAGCAGCAGTAATCGAAAGTCCGGCAGCAGCCCCGGCACCAAAGCCAATCACAGCAGCCACCGAAAGCCCTATCGAAATTCCGATATCGGGAGAGGTAAAACCGGAACAGGATATTTTAATCGGAAAGCCGGTTGATTTAAAAAGTACAGATGTGATCCAGACATTTGTACCCAAATTGGAGCCAGTGGAGCGTTCCCTGACAAAAGAGGAAAAAGGCCGTTTTGCTTCTTTTGCTCCAAATAAGGAGGAACAGGGGAAAATAGCAAAAGCCCTGGATACTATGGAGCTTTCTGCAGCAACGGGAAATATGCTTATTACTGGAGAACATGGAACAGGTACTCTGCAGGCAGCTCAGAGCGTGGTAGCCCAGTTGAAAGAAAAATATCCGGAATTTTCCGGTCAAATGGCCAAGATTACAGGAGTGCTGCTGGCAGAAAAAAATATTGGCGCCACATTGGAAAATCTGGAAAACAGTGCGCTTCTCATTGAACGGGCCGGCGACCTGCCTGCCGATGCTTTGGGTAATTTGTTATTCCATTTGGATAGATTGAGAGAGCACAAAGTTTTTGTAATCATGGAAGATACAAAACAGGAAATGGAAAGGCTGACGCTGCTTTATCCGGATATTGCCATTAGATTCAATGCAAGAATCGACATTCAATCACTGGACAATGATGGACTTGTAAATTATGCCAGGGAGTATGCAAGGGAGCAGGAATATGCCATTGATGATATGGGCGTATTGGCCTTGTACACAAAGATTTCCGATATGCAGACAAATGACCATGCCGTAACCGTGGCAGAAGTAAAGGACATGGTGGATAAGGCAATCATCCATGCCCAAAAGAAGAATATGTCTCATTTTATGGATATCATTCTTGCGAAGAGATATGATGGGGAAGATATGATTATACTTAGGGAGAAGGACTTTCAAAACTAAAAAGTAAGTGAGGGAAATAATATGGTGCAAAACAAAAAAAGAGAAAACGATGTTTTTGTTTCTGAGTATGACGAGTATTTATTTACACAGGGAAATCATTATGAAATCTATGAAAAACTAGGTGCGCACAAAGCAGTAGTAGACGGAGCGGAAGGAGTGTATTTTGCAGTCTGGGCGCCTAATGCCATGTATGTAAATGTGACAGGATCCTTTAACAATTGGGACATTTACAAGCACAATATGAATAGGCTGCAGATCAGCGGTATTTTTGAATTGTTCATTCCTGGAGTGCAGGAAAACGACTTATATAAATATGTCATAACCACGAAGGATAACCGTAAGATTTATAAAGCAGACCCGTTTGCCAATTATTCCGAATTAAGACCGGGCAATGCTTCAAAAGTAACGGATATTACCGGATTTAAGTGGACAGACAACAGCTGGCAGAGTGAAAAGGCAGAAAAGGATTGGAACAAGGAACCGGTTGCCATTTATGAGTGCCATATTGGTTCCTGGATGAAACATCCTGCCTCAAGAGAAGAAGATTCCTTCTACAATTACAGACTGTTTGCAGACCGTATTGTAGAATATCTAAAAGAAATGAAATATACCCATGTGGAGCTTATGGGCATTGCGGAATATCCCTTTGACGGTTCCTGGGGGTATCAGGTAACAGGTTATTATGCGCCTACCTCCAGATATGGTTCACCAAAGGATTTCATGTATCTTGTAAATACCCTGCATAAGAATAAGATAGGCGTCATCTTAGACTGGGTACCTGCTCATTTCCCCAGAGATGAATTTGGGCTCAGTGAATTTGACGGCACCTGCCTTTATGAACATCCGGACAAACGGAAAGGGGAGCACCCTGACTGGGGAACCAAGATCTTTAATTACGAAAAGACAGAAGTGGTAAATTTTCTGATAGCCAATGCCCTTTATTGGGTAAAAGAATATCATATTGACGGATTGCGGGTAGATGCGGTTGCCTCTATGCTCTATCTGGATTATGGGAAAAATGACGGACAATGGGTTGCAAATAAGTATGGTGACAACAAAAACCTTGAAGCCATTGAATTTTTCCGCCATTTAAATTCCATTATTCCAAAGAGATTTCCGGGAACCATGGTAATTGCAGAAGAATCCACCGCATGGCCTAAAGTGACAAAGCCGGCAGAGGAAGACGGCCTTGGCTTTACCTTCAAATGGAATATGGGATGGATGCATGATTTTTGTGATTATATGAAGCTGGATCCTATTTTCAGGAAAAACAATCATTATAAGATGACCTTTGCCATGAGCTATAATGATTCAGAAAACTATATATTATCCCTTTCCCATGACGAAGTGGTGCATTTAAAATGCTCCATGCTAAATAAGATGCCGGGCTTTATGGTAGATAAATATGCCAATTTACGGGTAGGTTTCACTTACATGTTCACCCATTCCGGCAAAAAGCTCCTTTTTATGGGACAGGATTTTGCTCAGGAATGCGAATGGAGTGAAGCAAGGGAACTGGAATGGCACTGTCTGGAAGACCCGCTTCATGCCGGAATGAAAAACTATATGAGAAGGCTTCTTGAGATATACCGCCAATATCCATGCCTGTATGAAATCGATAACGACTGGGCAGGTTTTGAATGGATAGAAGCAGATGATATGGATAACAGCACCTACAGCTATTTCAGAAAGGCTTCCAATGGAAAAAATAACGTGTTAGTGGTATTGAATATGACACCGATGGAAAGAAAAGACTTTAAAGTAGGTGTACCTAAGAGGAAAAAATATAAGCTGCTTTTAAATAGCGATGCTAAAGAATTTGGCGGAAACGGAGCAGTGATTCCAAAGGAAATTGCTGCAAAAAAAGTAGAATCTAATGGAAGGGATTATTCGATTACCTTTGACCTGCCTCCTTATGGTGCCATTTTGTTTACTTTTTAAGGTTTTAAAAACTGGTGAATTGTATAACACAGGTTAAGAATAACAAAAAACCTGCCGAAATAAAAGGTGAATGTTTTATCATTCATCTTTTATTTTGTCATAAGACAGCAGGAAATAAAGACAAGAAAGGCAAATGCTCTACATGGAGAATTGATATGAAGGTAAATTTTGAAGGAATGAATCAAAATCAAAATGTAGACAACAGTAAAATTACATACAGCGCTCCCTACGCCCCAAGGATGCGGGCTCAAAAGGGATTTCATTTAGACATTTCTGGTACTGTTATGGATAACAAAGCTTATGGAGGTCAGGGAAAGACCACAGAAGATGTTATGAACGAAGCTGCGAATATGGATATTACCAATAAACGCAACTACATGGCCATAATGTCTAATTCTATGTCCGGAGAAGATATTTCCAATCTGATGAAGGAAGGATTCCATCCGGGAAGCGTAGATGTGGAAACGATTGTTACTGTTGTAGACCAGATAAAAGCAAAGCTTGCGGAAGCCGGAATCGAAATTACCGGTTATACCGATGATATCAGCATGGATAAGCTGAAAAAGATCACCGGAAATGCCGGCTATGCCATTTCCATCGCCCAAAAGCTAAGTGAGTACAATGTACCTGTTACGAAAGAAAACGTAACAGAAGCAATGAAAGAGTTCGAGAAAGCAGGGGAAATCCGGGAGTTAAGAGATGGTGCCATAAAATATATGGTTACGAACGGAAAAGAACCTACTATTGACAATTTATACAGAGCCCAGTTCAGTGCTGCTAAAAACGGAGATGTACAGGGAAGCGGATATTTTGAAGATGACTTTACCGGCTACTACGGGAAAAAGGCGGATGATATCCACTTTGAACGGCTTCAGGCCCAAATGGAAAAAGTGATTGAAGATGCAGGCCTTGTGGTATATAAAGATACAGTCAATCAGGCAAAATGGCTGGTAGAAAAGGGAATTCCGCTGACAAAGGATAACCTGCTTTTGTTGAACCAGCTAAAAGAAATATCCTTCCCAAAAGAACCGGAGGAAATCATCAATTCCATAGCAGCGGCTCTGTCGGAAGGAAAACAGGCAAAGGACTCCCTGTTGTCCAATAAGGAAAGTGCCTTGAAGCAGGCAGTGTCTTTGAAAAAGACCGTGGATGACCTTACAGACGAAGCGTTGGAAAAAGTCTATTCGGAAGGAAAGATTTTTACCATTAAAAATCTCAAGAAGGCAATGATAGAGATTTCCTTATCCGCTACCACCCCGGGCATAGCATACGAAAAGAAGAATCCGGAAAGCCCGGCATTGGTCACTGCCAGACGGCAGTTGGAGGAAATCAGGCTCCGGATGACCGTAGACGCCAATTACAAGCTGTTAAAAAGCGGATTTGCTATTGAGACGGCAGAGCTTGAGCAGGTAGTGGAAAAGTTGAAGCAACAGGAAGCCGCAGACCAAAAGGTACTGTTTGGATCCACAGAAGATGCTTCTTTGGCGGAAAGAGCTTCACTTTACAAAGAAGTTTCCGAAAAAGTGACGGCTATTGGGGATATGCCTGCTGCGGTAGTGGGGAAAGTTGCTTTTACCCGTTCCGTATTTACCTTAAATTATGTGCATACCCAGGGCACCGTATTAAAAAATGCTTATGAAAGCGCAGGCAAAAGCTATGAGGCTCTCATGACCGCTCCCAGAGGGGATTTGGGAGATTCCATCCAAAAGGCATTTGGCAGGATAAAAGTGCTGTTGGAAGATTTGGATATGGAATACAATGATGCCAATGCAAAAGCAGTTCGTATCTTAGGCTATAACCAGATGGAAATTACCGAAGAAAACATAAATACAGTAAAAAGCGCCGAAGAAGCCCTTACAAGGGTTATCCATAAAATGACACCGGCAGCTGTGCTTCAGATGATTCGGGAAGATGTAAATCCACTGAATATGAACGTGGAAGAGCTATATGACTACCTGAAAGAAAAAGAGACCGAGCCTTCTGCAGAAATGGAAAAATACAGCAAATATCTGTATAAGCTGGAAAAGAGCAATGGAATTTCAGAGGATGAGAGAAATGCTTATATCGGCATATACAGATTGTTTCGGCAGATTGAAAAAGGTGATGGCGCTGCAATTGGAAGCCTTTTACAGTCAGGAAGGGAATTGACCCTGTCTAATCTGCTGAGAGAGACAAGGACGCGGAAACATGGCCGTTTCCAGGCTTCTATTGATGATGATTTTGGAGCCCTTTCCCATGTGAATGAAAAGGGAACTTCCATATCAGAACAGATTCTGGGATATTATGAAAGAAAAGCAGACCATATCTTTGAAGAGCTTTCTCCGGAAAAATTCCGAACGGCGGATATTACAGGAGATACTACTTTAGAGCAGTTAGATGAGCTGTTAAAAGGAAAAGAGGAAGATGTGCTGCTGGAGAAAGAATATCTAAAAGAACAGATAGATGACATGCGAAGAATCCATAAGGTGGGCGATCAGGTAATCGAAGACTTACTGGAATATGGTCAGGACATTTCGCCGGATAACCTGTTAGCAGCAGATTACCTTATGAATTATAAGGGAGCCACATTCAGGCAGATTGCTTCTTATGCAAGGAAAAATGATAGAAATACCAACCGTGCCACAACCAGTGAACCAACATTGACAGCCCGGTTAGAGGACCACATAGAGCAGATCAGGGAATCCATGACGGACCAGGAAGCCATGGAATATGCATACGACAGATTTTTGGAAACTGCGGAGGATGTGCTGGAAAACAGTTCCTTTGAAGAAAGTGCTACTGTCATAGATGTAAAGAGCATGGCTATCTTTTCCAAACAACTAAAGCTATTGAGAAATATGGCAAGAGAAGAAAATTATCAAGTGCCTGTTTCCATAGGCGGCGAAATCACTTCCATACACCTGAAGGTGCTTCGGAATAAAGGGGAAAAAGGAAAGGTAACCGCCTCTTTGGAAACCGAAAAGCTTGGAAAAGTAGCGGCTCATCTGGAAGCAGAGCAGGGCAGGATTTCCGGCTATGTAGTGTGCAGTTCCAAGGAAGGATTTGAAATCCTGAAGGACGGGAAACCTAAGCTGCAGGAAAAGATCCAGGAAGAGGCAGAGAAAGAAACCCAGGTTCAGATACTTTACGGCAGGCACACGGAAGAGGAAGGCTTTGCACATAAAAAGGAGACAGATACATCCATATCAACCAAAGAATTGTATCATGTGGCAAAGGCCTTTATAGATTTTATAGAAACATGCTAATAAATATCATACAAATAAAAGGAAGGTGCTTTTATGAAAGTTAATTACAATTTACAGGCAATCATTGCTAATAAATCCCTTAGCAACAGTGAAAATAATCTGGCTAGTTCCAGTACCCGTTTATCTTCCGGGTATAAGATTAATAATGCAAAGGATAATCCATCCGGAATTGCTATAGCAAAAAGAATGAATGCCCAGTTAAAAGGATTAGAAAAGGCGCGTCAGAATGCTACCGATGGCATTTCCGTAATACAGACAGCAGAAGGCGCTTTAACTGAGATTCAGGAAATGGTTCAAAGGATGAATGAATTGGCTGTGAAGGCAGCAACCGGTACGATGGTAGATGATGACAGGAAGCTGGTAATGGAGGAGGTTTCCCAGTTAAAAGAGGAAATAGCCAGGATAGCGTCTACCACCGATTTCAATGGACAAAAACTATTGAACGGAGAATGCGATTTAAGAGGATACACAAGTGAACCCGGCGCAACTGTGGAATACTATTCCGACAATATACCCTTGGGACAATATTCCCTGTCCATTACCCCTGCCTTTGATGCAGACGGTAATTTAACAGATGCTACAACGGTAAATTTCGGGGCATCTGCAGGTGGAGCGGATGAGCTTCATTTTGATGCAAATTGTGTTACAAAGATAAAGGGAAAGACGGTTACCATCATTGATGCCATGCAGAATGAAGTGAGGATATCCATTGACCAGAATACATTTAACGGCGCCGGAACGGCAATGACCATAGACCTGACCGGAATCGGTGCAATGCGTTTCCAGATTGGAGCCAATGAAGGCCAGGTGCTTCCTATCCGTATTCCTACAGTATCCCTGACCAATATGCAAATTGATACTCTGGATGTATCCACTGAGGAAAATGCCAGGAAGGCAATCGGTCAGTTATCAGAAGCGAATGATTATATATCTGCAGTCCGTTCCAGATTAGGTGCTTACCAGAATCGTTTGGAACATGCAGAAACAAATCTGGAAGCATCAAGTGAAAGCGTTACTGCGGCATATTCCAGCATTATGGATGTGAATATGGCAACGGAAATGACAGAATACACAAAGCTCCAGGTATTGACCCAGGCTGGTACTTCCATGTTAGCCCAGGCAAATGAAAGACCTCAGCAGATATTACAGTTACTGCAGTAATATGGCGGGACTGGTATATTAGCAGAGGCTGACCGGAGGTGGAAGGATGAAGAATGAGTTAAAGCAGCAATATAAGCTGCGCATTACAAGTGCCAATAAAACCCAGCTGGTGGTTATCCTGTATGAAATGTTTCTGCAGTACATGGAAGAAGCAAAGGAAGCCCATGAAAAAGAAGATGGAAAAGCTTTTAAGGATGCCATCATGCACGCCAGGGGATGTGTAAAGGAACTAATGCAGTCTTTGAATTTTGAATATGAGCCTGCAAAGGAGCTGATGCAGTTATATGTCTATGTAAATAAGGAGCTTGTCCATGCAGATGTCCAAAACAAAACAGAGCCTTTAGAGCACAGCATTACGGTGATGAAAGGGCTATGGGAGGCCTATAGCCAGATCAGCAGCATGGATCAGTCGCCTGCAGTGATGGAAAATTCCCAAAAGGTTTATGCAGGACTTACCTATGGACGTGATGATTTAGTGGAAAACCTGAATCAGGTCGGTGAAAATAGAGGTTTTTTGGTTTGATTCTTCAGGCAGCAGATTTAATTTTGCTGCCTGTTCCAATAAGTACTTATATCGTTTTAAACTGGAATTGACTTCATAAATATAGCAGTCGATTAAATCCGGCTCTGTAACGTTATCAAAGTTGGAGTAGGCGCATTCCAGAGCAAATTTCGTCTTATCAATATCATCTAAAAGTTGTAAACGTTCTTTCTTTTTTTCAGAGCTGACGGACCCTTCCAATTTCATTGTTATTTCCTTTCATTTCCTTTTTAGTAAGTATAGTCACAACCCGAAAAAAATATTCATAATAAATTTCATATTACCATATAATGTAAAAAAATCTGAGAGGAAAAGGTGGAGAAATATGAAAATGGAGGAAATCTGGGGTGGCTGTGCTATTATTCTGGTATGTATGTTAGTGCTTGCCATTCTGTTTTTTAAAAATAAACTTGAGGTCATCATGGGATTTTTTATGCGGGGAGTCATTGGCGCACTTGCCATATACGGCATGAATCAGCTGCTTTTATCCTTTGGCATTACCCAAGGCGTAGGTATCAATCCCCTTACCCTATTGACAAGCGCAATCCTAGGAATACCGGGGGTTTGCGTCCTGTTTGTTATTATATTTATATGATTTATTGTGACATTTTCACAAAAAAAATATTTTTTCAAAAAAACTATGGACAAGTAAAATAAGATGCTTTATAATCCATTTTACAAGTCAGTTGAATGACAGATTACATATTACACAGACATATCTATTGTGTTAAATCAATTCATCCATTTCCAATGGATGTCCATTTCGGACAACTTTCCCAAGACAGATACTTATGAAAAGGAGGAATGGCACATTTACTGTTTTATATGCTGTTTTTTATTGATAGCCATGATTATGGATCTATGCTGCTATCGGATAAAAAACCAGATTATCTTATGTGGATTTCTAATAGGAATAGGAATACTCTTTTACGAGAAAAATATACAGGCATTGAAACAGGGAGTTTTTCATGTATTGCTGCTGTTCATATGTTTCCTTCCGGTTTTTGCCCTTCAGGTCATAGGAGCGGCAGATGTAAAGCTGTTTTTACTGATTGGTCTGCTGACAGGCATAAAACCTGCCCTGTTCTGTATTATAGTTTCTTTTCTGATTGGGGCCTTCTACAGCCTTATGCAAATGCTCTATTACAAGAATCTGTTTCAAAGGCTTTCCTATTTTCTTAAGTACATCAAACATGTTCTGATTACCCATCAAATTCAACCATATCATAAACAACCGCCTGATAAAAAGGCAGTGATTCATTTTACGATTCCCATATTTTTAAGCTTTTGTATTTATTGGATTGGAGGTGCCCCATGGATGCCCTTTTAGCAATTTGCGACTATGAAAGAAAATATGTATATAAATTAGCCAAATATCTGTCAGGAAAGAAGCAGTTTCCCTTTCGGGTCATGGCATTTGACAACTTAGAAAAGCTTGCAGCTTTTTCAAAAGAGAATCCCATAGAAATCCTGCTCATAGGAGAAGGCATGGAAGAAAGTTCCCTTACCGGCTCAGGAATCGGGCAGATCTTTTACTTATGTGAGGAAAATCAGGAAGATGAAGAGGAACACCCCTTTATACATAAATATCAGTCAGGCACCGCCATTATGAAAAGAATCATAGCGCTTTACGCAGAAGGAGAAAGCCAAAAGGCAATGCCCATAGCAGGAAACGGAAAAAAGAATATGGAAATCATAGGTGTCTACAGTCCTATCGGAAGATGCCTGCAGACATCCTTTTCCTTGATTTTAGGACAGATTCTGGCAAAGAAAAAAAGGTGCCTGTACTTGAATTTTGAAGCTTATTCCGGATTTTCCATGCTTTTAGAAAAGGAATTCCATCATGATTTTATGGATTTGATGTACTTTTTAAAGGAAGGAAGCGGGAAGTTCGTATACAAGTTAGCCAGCATGGTAGATTCCATCGGTAGCCTGGATTTCATCCCTCCTGCCGTCTCCTTTTTGGACATATTGGAAATGGAAGGGGAAAAATGGCAGCTATTATTAGACGAACTGGAAAGAAGCACCGATTATGAGGTGGTGATTCTGGATCTGTCGGACCATGTGCGGGGACTGTTTGAAATTCTGGAAAGATGCAACAGAATTTATACCATTACCAAGCAGGATGGAATGGCCTTGGCCAAAATAGACCAATACGAAAAGCTGCTGACCTATATGAAAAAAGATGAGCTTTTGAAAAAAACCATTACCTGCAAGATTCCGGTATTCAAGCAGGTGCCCTATAGGATGATATATTTGTCCCATAGCCAGTTGGCGGATTACGTAAAAAATCTCTTAAAGGAACAAGAAAGATGAGTGGAGAACAAGAAAACCGTTATGAAGCAATAAAAAAAGAATTAAAGGCAGAGCTATTTCAGGCAATCGACTTTTCCAGAGAGGTAAAAGATGAAGAAATCCGGGAGCTGATAGATGAAAAGATTATGAGCCTTGGGCGTGAAGACTATATTCCTCTTGCAGAAAAAAAACGATTGGGAAAAGAATTATTTTTTTCCATAAGAAAGCTGGATATTTTACAGGAGCTTATTGAAGATGAGGAAATAACGGAAATCATGGTAAACGGGCCTGAACGAATTTTTTTGGAAAAAGGCGGCAGGATTTATCAATGGGAAAACAAATTTGAATCCAAAGATAAACTGGAAGATGTGATTCAGCAGATTGTAGCCAAATCCAACCGGATTGTAAATGAAACCAATCCCATTGTGGATGCCAGGCTGGAAAACGGATCAAGAGTCAATGTGGTACTTGCGCCGGTAGCATTGAATGGCCCCATTCTTACGATCCGAAGATTTCCGGATCATCCTCTTACTATGGAAGATTTGATTCGGATGGGCTCCATTACAGAGGAAGCAACCGATTTTTTGAAATGCCTGGTGGCAGCAGGCTATAACATCTTCATAAGCGGTGGGACAGGAAGCGGAAAGACAACATTTCTAAATGTATTATCCGGATTCATTCCAAAGGAAGAGCGGATCATTACAATTGAGGATAGTGCAGAGCTTCAGCTTTCCGGCATTCCCAATCTGGTGTCCATGGAAACAAGAAATGCCAACGTGGAAGGCTGTCAGGAAATTACAATCAGAGATTTGATCAGGACTTCGCTAAGGATGCGGCCGGACCGGATCATCGTAGGAGAAGTAAGGGGAGGAGAAGCCCTTGACTTATTACAGGCATTGAATACTGGACATGACGGAAGTCTGTCTACCGGACACAGCAATAGCTCAAGGGATATGTTGAGCCGGTTAGAGACCATGGTTTTAATGGGAATGGAGCTTCCCCTGCCTGCTATCAGACGGCAGATTGCTTCCGGCATAGACATCATCATACATCTGGGACGGCTGAGGGATCATGCCAGAAAGGTTTTAGAAATTGTGGAAGTAACAGGCTTTGAGCAGGGAGAGATTCTGACAGCCCCCCTTTACCATTTTAAAGAAGAATTTGACAAGGCAGAGGGACCGGTAAAGGGATCCTTAGTAAAGACAGGAAAACTAATGCACAGAGATAAGCTGATATTTGCAGGGATGGGAACCTGCATAGAGTAAAGGAGCAGACATATGACAAGAAAGTATCATGGGAAAAAACAAAAGAGTCTTGGGAGGAATTCATATGGTTTTTCTAATCAAAATACGAACCGATATGCGCTCTTAAAAGATATGGTTGTTGGATCGGCAATTCTTTTGTGCATTAGTTATTTCTTTTATCATTCCTTTATTCCCCTGATCTTCTTATGGCCCCTTTTAATAGTTTATCGAAGGCTTTGTGAAATAGAGAGAGAGCATTTAAGAAGGCAGAAACTAAGTTTAGAGTTCAAGGATGGCATCTTAGCGGTTTCTGCTGCCTTAAAGGCTGGGTATTCCATAGAAAATGCCTTTTATGAAGCATATAATGACTTATGCCATTTATATAAGCCCGAAGATATGATCATACAGGAGTTTTTATATATCAACAGGCAGCTGAAAAACAATATGGTATTAGAATCCCTTCTTTTGGATTTTGCAGACCGAAGCCAGGTAGAAGAAATCAGGGATTTTGCCGAAGTATTTTCCATTGCAAAACGCAGCGGAGGAAACCTGAATAAGATGATAGAGCATACAGCCCTGTTAATCAGCGAAAAGATTCAGGTAAAAAGAGATATCCAGACGATTCTGGCAGCCAGGCAGTTTGAACAGAAGGTCATGAATCTGGTGCCGCTATTCATTTTGTTTTATATCGGCATTACTTCTCCGGGGTTTTTTAATCCCATGTATGGAAATCCGGGAGGCATCTGTATTATGACAATCTGTCTGCTTATTTACTTTGCAGCCTTTCTCTTATCGAAAAAGATAGTAACAATTGAAATATAGGAGCAAAAAACCATGATATTAAGTGTTATCTTATTTGCAATATATTTGTTTCTTTTTTTCCAGGGCAGAAAAGAGCCGGATAAGAACCTGTTCATGAAATCGGCAGGGTATCTGATAAACAAGTCCCCCATCAAAGAAATCAGCCGGGAATCTGTCAGGGAAAATTTGAAACTCTTACACCCCTTAAAGGCCGTTGATGAACAGGTGAGAGCCTATTATCAGCAAAAGCTGTCTTTTGTGCTTACCGTTGTGTTTTTAGGAAACTGTCTTGTGCTTCTTGCAGGAGTGAGTAATTGGCAGACTACAAATTTAAATGACAATAGGATTACAAGAGGCTCCCATGGAGAACAGGAACGGTATGTAAAGCTTTTAGCGGCCATAGGGGAAAGTAAGAGAGAACTGGTGCTGCAGATAGCACCGGTAAAATATGATCAGGCTCAAATTGAAAAGATATTTGCTGAAATAGAAGAAGAAATAAAAAAAGAAATGCTTCTGGAAAATGAAAGCTTCGACCAGGTAAGAAGCAACCTGTATTTTCCAGAGACCATAAAAGGATATCCGGTGGAAATAGACTATGCAACAGATCATTATGATTATGTGGATGCCACGGGAAAAGTAAATAATGAAGCATTGACAGAGCCCCTCATGGTAGTGGTAGAGGTAACTCTTTCCTATGACCAATACAGCAGGCAGTTTTCGGTTCCCTTTACCCTTTATCCAAAGGAATATACGGAAGAAGAAGCATTGTTTCGGGAGGTGGAGCAGCTTATTAAGGAGTGGGATAAAAAGCAGGAAACAAAGGATGAACTGACTCTGCCAAAAGAAATAGGCAGCGAGAAAATCGTATATCGGGAAATAAAGGAACAACATGAACTGCCCTTATTTTTCCTGGTAATCGGTGCAGGCATTCTTTTGTATTTCCTAAAAGACAGGGAATTAAGCAAAGCCGTGGAGAAGAGGAAACGAACGCTGCAGCTGGAATACCCGGAATTCATCAGTAAATTTACGTTGCTGGCTGGTGCGGGAATGCCAATAAAATCCGCATTGAAAAAACTGGCCATGGATTACAGGGCCGATCGGAAATCCGGCATGGGAAAAAATATTACCTGCGAAGAACTGCTGATAACCGTTTATGAAATGGAAAGCGGGGTATTAGAGGAAGATGCCTATGACCATTTTGGAAAAAGGTGTGAGATTCCTGCCTATATAAAGTTCAGCGGGCTATTGATTCAAAATAGAAAAAAAGGCTCTAAAGATATGTTTTCCTTATTGGAAACGGAAGTAAGAGAAGCCTTTGAAGAAAGAAAAAGCAATGGAAGGAGATTAGGAGAGGAAGCAGGAACAAAACTTCTCTTACCTATGATGCTTATGCTTGGAATCGTTATGATTCTGATTATCATCCCGGCATTTCTCTCTTATCAAATATAAGGAAAAAAGAAAGGAGAAACGATTATGAAAGTATTTCGTGTACTAAAAAAATTCTGGTATGGGGAGGAGGGAATCGGGACAGTTGAGCTGATACTTATTTTAGTTGTCTTGATTGGGCTTGTGATTATCTTTAAAAAGCAGTTGACAGATCTGGTAAATAGTATTTTTAAGACAATTACGTCCAAAAGCAACAGCATTACAAACTAATTTCTATCATTGAAAGGAGAAACAATCATGGGAAAAGGTCTTATTGCGAAAAAAGGTTCTGTCACCATATATTTAGCCCTTACCTTGTCGGTAATGCTGTCATTGTTTTTGACTTTAATAGAAGGTGCAAGAACAAGTGCTATCCGTATGCAGTCGGAATGTGCCATGGATTTAAGTCTGTATTCGGTCTTTGCCGAATACAATCGGGAGCTTTTGGAACAATATGACCTTTTCTTTATAGATACTTCTTACGGAAGCGAAAACTGTGCCATTGAAAATACGGCAGAGCATCTAAGAGGATATATGGCAGACAATACGGAGCAGGATCTGGGAATTGCCAATGGTATGGTGAGGGATTTGCTTGCCCTGAAGGTGGAGGAGACACAGATAGGTGAATTTACTCTGGCCACGGATGAACAGGGAGAAGTGTTTAGAAGACAGGCGGTCTCGTATATGAAGGATAAATACGGGCTGTCCTACATAAAGGAATTGAAAAAGAATCTGGAGCAGGCAGCAGATGCCGATTTACTGGAAAGGGATATTACCGGGGAAAGAAAGGCAAACCAGAAGGCAATTGATGATACCGAGCTTCCGAAAAAAAAGGTAGGAGAGGATGAATGGGAAGAAATTCCCTTGGAAAATCCGGCAGATGAAGTAAATGCAACCCGAAACAAAGGGGTTTTAGCACTGGTAACGGACAAGGATGCAGTTCTTTCCAATGAGACCATTGTAAAGGAAAATTATATTTCCCATCGAAAAAGAAGTACAGGCTCCGGTTTATTGGAACGGAAAGGCTGTACTGCCACAGATGAATTGTTTTTTTACGGATATCTTCTGGATAAGTTTGGAACTTATACAAATCCTTTGGAGAAGAGCAGGTTGAAATATCAGGTGGAATATTTGTTAGCCGGTAAAGAAAATGATATGGATAACTTAAAATGGGTAGTAAACAGGCTGTTATTGATACGGGAAACGGCAAATGTGGTCTATTTATTTTCCAATGAAAGAAAAATGGCGGAAGCAGAGGCATTAGCGCTTACCTTATCAGCAGTGATACAGCTGCCGGAACTGGCAAAGCTGGTACAGGTGGCACTGATATTTGCCTGGGCGTATGCGGAAAGTGTCTATGATGTAAAACAACTTTTGGCAGGCAGGAGGGTGCCTCTTATCAAAACGGATGAAACATGGCATTTTGGTCTGGAGGGAATGCTCTCTTATGAGAAGGGTCTTGAGGATTCCCAGGATGGATCAGAGGAACATGCATCAGAAGAGGGACTGGCTTATGAAGACTATCTTATGGTACTTCTAACCGTTGTCAACAAGGAAACAAGAACATTCCGGGCCATGGATCTAATAGAAATGGATCTTAGGAAAACCGTTGGAAATGAAACATTCCGTATGGATGGCTGTGTGGATTATATAGAAGCCACTGCTGTCATATCCAGCAGATTTGGCTATCACTGTGATATTACAAGAGATTATTACTATTTTTAAGAAAGGAAGGGGTCGGGGGATGTTCTTCTTGGAAATTTCTAAAATTACCATAATATGCACATCAAATTTAAAGAAAGGTTATGCTCTCCGTACAAGTCCAAAAAAATCAAACTTATTTCCAAGGAGAACGTCCCCCGGCATCTTGCAAAGTCCACAGGGAAGTATTACCATTGAAGCTTCTTTAGCAATACCGCTGTTTTTATTTTTTGTTATTAATTTATGTTCTATGTTTGATATTCTTGCAATTCATATTCATTTAGAAGGCGCTCTTCACCAGACGGCAAAGGAAATGGCGGTATATGGCCATGCCATGGACCGGGTGGACCAAAAGGAAATCCTCTCTTCCCTGGCAGGCTCAGTTGCTTTTAGCGAAACGTATGTCAGGCAGCAGGTAAATCAAATAGTGGGGAGGGAGTATCTGGACAATTCCTGCATAAAAAACGGAAGCAGTGGAATCAGCTATAGCTTCAGCAGGATTATGAAGGATGACAGAATTGAATTAGTAGCTGTCTACCGGGTGGAGCCCAAAATACCTTATATTGGATTTAAGGGTTTTTCCATGGTTACAAGGTGTAAGGTAAGAGCGTTTACCGGATATGACAATGGCGGAACGGATGAAAAGGAAACAGGAGAACAGATCGTATATATTACAGAAACAGGAAAGGTTTATCATTTTAGCAGAAACTGTACCCATTTAAAGCTTTCTATTTCAAGAGTAAATTATAAAGATATCAGGAAGCTTAGGAATGAAGGAGGAGAAAAGTACAGGCCTTGTGAGAAATGCGGAGAGAATCCGGATGGCATTGTTTATATTACAAAGGAAGGCAATCGTTATCACAGGACTGTCAGCTGTTCCGGACTAAAAAGAACAATTGATGCAGTGCCTATAAGCAAAGTAGGGAACAGGGGAGCCTGCAGCCGATGTGGCGGCCGGTAAAATGGAAAACCGTAAGAAAGGAATCAGTCAAATGGAAGAACTTATAAATATGACGTTAATCATGGCATTATTGGGAATCTGCTCTTATTATGACGTAAAGGAAAAGAAAATACCGGTTTTTCCAATGGTTCTATCCATTGGAATTCACTTGATTTTTTCCTTCTACCAAAAAAATATTTCAACAGAGGGGGTTGTGGCAGCTCTGCTTTTAGGAGCAGGATTCTGCTTATTGTCCCTGTTTTCTAAAGGAGCTTTGGGAATGGGAGATGGACTGTTAGCAGCAGTCTGCGGAGTAAGCCTTGGGTTTTACAAGACATTAGCGCTGTTTTTCTATGGATTTTTTTTTGCAGGACTAGTCGGATTTCTGTTTCTGATCAGAGGGAAAAAAAGCAGAAAGGAAGAAATGCCTCTTGTTCCGTTTTTGTATCTGGTATATGGAGGCATGTGCTTTCTGGAATTATAAGCAGCATATTTCGGGCTTTTTGGAAAGGAGCAAAAATGGCAGGACAGAAAAAAAGAAATAAAAATAAAAGAAACAGCCATATGCACAATCTGTTCAGAAACAAAATACAGGGCAGCAGCACAGTAGAATTAAGCTTAATTATGCCAATGCTTCTTACCTTGTTCGTATTTTTGATCTATCTGTCATTTTTTCTGTATAACCGGGTAGAGACGACAGCCAATGCTTATATTTGTGCACTGCGGGGAAGCCGTATGGAGCAGGAAACAGCAGAAAAGACTTATCAGTATATGAAAAAAGAAAGCAAGCGCCTTATGAAAGGGAATCTGCTGTCTGTGCCGGAATATAAAGAACAGATAGAAGTGAAAGGAAATCATGTCCAGGTTACCTATGAAATATCACAGCAGGTCCCGGGATCGGTGATTCTCGAACGGTTACTGCATGAAGATACGTGGAATTTCCTGGTCACAAAGAAAGCAAAAAAATTACAACCGGTATTTTTTATTAGAAACTGCAGGAAAGTTAGCAATTTGAAAAAGCAGCAGGGAAAGGATGGGAAAAATGAAGGGGACTTATAAAAGAGAGTTGAATTCCAGTTATTTCATATTAGAGGAGCCGGCTATGGAAAGTACACAGTATTATCAGATGAAAATGGTGACAGAAAACAACATCAGCCATTTACTGCCTGTTTCCGTACATAATTTTAACGGAGAAAACCAGATTTATTATGATATCAGCGGAAAACAGACATTGACCTGTATTTTTGAGAAAAGGGAGATAGAGGCGGAACAGATCATGCAGATTCTTTCCGGGTTATCAAAGGCTCTTTTAGAGCTGGAAAGCTATTTGCTGGAAGAAAATTATTTGTGTCTGGATCCGGAATATATGTATATGAATGTGAATGCAGAACAATTGTATTTATGTTTTTATCCTTTTGAGGAGACAGATTTTTCTCAAAGCATACAAAAGCTTTCCGAGTATTTGTTGAACCATATCAATCATCAGGATGAACAGGCAGTGGCTATCGGTTATCAGCTTTACCGTCTTACGAGAGAGGATAATTTTGTTTTTATACAAATTGCAGAGGAAATCCTGCAGGAGCATGAAAATTCGGAAAAACTCAAAGGAGGATGGAAAGAGGATGATTTGAAGCAAAAAGAAATTTATGAAAACGATGCCGGTCAGTCATATGCAGATACGATTCACGAAACATGGGAAGAAGCTAAGGATGACCCGTTACAAAAGGAAAAAGCGCAGGTTTCTATAAAAGACTTTCAAATTCCGGCTTTTTGTTTTCTTTGTCTCATTTTGGGAGGAGTGGGATATATCATTTATCAATATATAAACAGGCAGCAGGAGCCCTGTCCTTCTCTTTCTGTTTTTTTTGGTACAAGGGATATGATTCTGGCAGCAGGAGCCGCTTTTGTAGGGATAGTAGGATTTTTCTTACTGTTTTTGTATAAAAAGATATTGGAGAGGGAAAGAGTAAGTGGAACAGAAGAAACAGAAAACATTCAAAAACAAATGGAGAAGGAATATTATTCCATTCGTGAAAAGGCCTATGAAAAAGAGACAGGCCAATTAGCAGATATGGAGATGGAAGTAGAGGAAAAGCAGCAAATATATGAGGAAACTGTATTATTACGGGAAAACATGTATCAGGAAGAGGGAATACTAATGGAAAAGCTGAAACGATTCGATAAGAAGGCGCCCATAAAGATTTTGTTGAATCACTTCCCATTTATCATCGGAAAATTAGAAGGAGACGTAGATTATGTACTGCCGGATAAATCCGTAAGCCGTATGCATGCAAAATTTATAAAAAACCCAAATGAGGATGTGGTATATCTAATGGATTTAAATTCAAAAAACGGAACGTTGAAAAACGGGATTCCTTTGGAGGCTAACGAGCTTGTTTCGTTAACGGCAGAAGATGAAATTACTTTTGGAAAGGTAACCTTTACCTATCATTGACACCGGAAAGGATAAATGATACCCTTTTACATAGATACTTTTTGAAAGGAAAAAGGTATGATATGTTCAGGGAGATCAGCTACTTTTTACGGACATTGGGTTATATCCAGCTAGACACCAATTTACAGGAGTTTACAATATTCTTCCAAATGGAAAACTCTTTTGTAAATGTGATTCATGTGGTGGATATTACAGAAAATCCATATGTGAAGCCGGACGAATATCAGCACATAGTGGAAAAAACGGAATGGCAGTTTCGTGACAGAGGATTATCAGAGGTTCACTCCCTATCCTTTCTCATATGTGAAGATATGGAACGGGCAGAAGCTTTTGCAAAGGATATTGTTTTTAGCTGGATTCTTTGCGAAAACCGCCTTTTCGTGCCAGAAGATCATGCCGAGGATTTTTATGGTATCCGCAGGAAGCTGGAAGCATTTTTGCAGGATCCCCGGATACCGGAGGAATACGAAGGAAATCATGTAAAATATGACTTGTCGGGAAATCAATCCTATAAAAGCATAAAGGACAGACCCTTGTCCAATCATTTTTTCGTTCTTGTAAATATTTTTGTATTTACTTTGTGTACATTTACTGGTGAGTTGTTGTATACTAGTGGTGTTATGGGGATAGAATCCGTTATTTACAGGGAACAATGGTATCGGCTGTTTAGTTCCATGTTTCTTCATGCAGGTATCGATCACTTGGTCAGCAATCTGCTGATTTTGTTCTTTTTGGGAGATATTGCGGAGCGGTGTCTGGGGCATGTGAAGTATTTCTTCCTGTATCTTCTGGCCGGACTTGGAGGCAATCTGCTTTCCCTTTGGTATAGTTACCGCATTGGTGATCATACCAATTCCCTGGGAGCAAGCGGCGCTGTTTTTGGTATGGTAGGCGCCCTTTTGTGGCTGCTGATCCGCAACAAAGGACATCTGGAAACTATGTCCATCCCCAAAATATTGTTTCTGATTGGATATTCCGCCTATTATGGAATTCTAAGTACTAATGTAGACAATATGGCTCATTTAGGAGGACTTGTAACAGGGTTTATCCTGTGTGTGATTCTTTATCGTAAAAAGTCAGTAAAAAACAGAGAGGTAGCATCAAAATGAAGGTAAATATATATTATGGGGGGAGAGGGCTGATAGACGACCCTACCCTGTATGTACTAGGAGTTATGCAGCAGGTTTTAGAGGAACTGAATGTTAGGGTGGAGGTATTCCATCTTCATGAATTACGAAATGGCATTACTGCCCTGCCCCAGACATTAAAGTCTGCCGATGGCATTATTCTGGCCACTACGGTAGAGTGGCACGGAATCGGAGGATATATGCAGTCTTTTTTGGATGCCTGTTGGCTCTACGGAGATAAAGAAAAGATGAGCGGCCTTTATATGTGTCCGGTAGTAATGAGCACTACCTATGGAGAACGGGAAGGCAAGCTGGATCTGGCGGTATCCTGGGAGATTTTGGGGGGACGTCCCTGCAGCGGCATATGTGGCTATGTAAAGGAAATGTCCCAGTTTGAAAACAATCAGGAATATCGGTATATTATTGAGAAAAAAACGGAAAATCTCTACCGTTCCATACAGCAGAAAGTAACCATTTTCCCAACCAGTAATCAGGAAGTAAATGATATTATTGCCGTACCCAAAAATATAGACCTGACCCCTCAGGAAACAGAGCAGCTATCCAAATATGCTTCCGATGAAAGCTATGTACAAAAGCAGAAAGAAGATATTCAGGAACTGGCAAGTTATTTTAAGGAGAAGCTGGGAAATGAAAGCAGTAGCGGCAACAAAGAATATATAGAAGATTTCAAAAGCCATTTCAGACCCCAGGCTGGCAGCAGGGCATCTTATAGATTTTCCATCGAAGGAAAGAAAAAGCCTCTTATGCTCCAGGTAAGCAATGGGAATCTGCAGATTGACTATGGCAAGGAAGAAAGTGCTGACGTGGAAATTCAGATAACTGCTGATATTATGAATGAGATTGTGTCAGGCAGGATGACTTTTCAAAGAGCATTTATGGCGGGAAATATGAAAATGAAAGGCGATTTTAAGCTTTTAAGACTATTGGATCAAATCTTTATTTTCGGGGAGGAAAATTAGTATGAAAGATGAATCATGTATTTTTTGTAAAATAGCAAACGGAGAGATTCCTTCAAAATCCATATATGAAGATGAGGAATTTCGTGTCATCCTGGACCTGGGACCGGCAGCAAAGGGACATGCGTTGATTCTTCCGAAGGATCATTATGCAAATTTATTTGAGCTGCCGGAAGAAACTGCGGGAAAGGTAATGGCATTGGCAAAAAAGCTTGGAAGTCAAATGGTGGACAGGTTACATGCAGACGGTTTCAATCTTGTGCAGAATAACGGAGAGGCAGCGGGACAGACAGTATTCCATTTTCATATGCATATGATTCCCCGTTATCAGGATGATAACCAGAAAATCGGATGGGTGCCCGGTAAGCCTACGGAAGAAGAGCTACAAGAGATTCAAAAGCAGATAATGTACTAAAAAGATGGAGTCCAATGGACTGCCCATATGTGGAAAAAGGAGAAAACATGAAAGAATCAGCAGAAAATTATTTGGAGACCATTCTTTTACTGCAAAGAGACAAAGGTACGGTGCGTGCAATTGACGTGGCAAGGGCATTAGGCTATTCCAAGCCAAGCGTAAGCCGCGCCATGGGCATTTTAAGAAATGAAGGTATGCTGGAGGTAGAGGACAACGGTGCCCTTGTCCTGACGAAAGAAGGTTCAAAAAAGGCAAAAGCTTTGCTGGACCGACACGAAACCATTACCCGGTTTTTAATGATGACAACGGATGTGGATCAGGAAATCGCAGAGCAGGATGCCTGTAAGATGGAGCATTTTTTAAATGAAAAAACCTTTAAGGGGATTAAAAAGTTCATTAAAGAAGTGGAAGAATATAATCAGTAACCGGAACGAAGCACCGGGCGGGCATTGGAATCGTAACGCTGAAAATAGGTTGTAATACCGGGACTTGATGGAATGATGGGCACAAAATATGAAAATAAAAGGTTTAAGCGGTAATGCATTAAAGGTCATTGCGGCAATCACCATGACAATCGACCATGTGGGGATGATTTTATTTCCACAGACAGAAGCTTTCAGAATGGTAGGCAGGATTGCGTTTCCTCTTTTTGCTTTTTTCATAGCGGAAGGCTGCCGTTACACTCATAATAAACGGAAGTATCTGGGAATGATTTTATTTCTCGGGCTTATTTTTCATGGAGTATTTGTTCTGGCAACCGGCCAGACAATGTTCAATATTTTTATTACATTTTCCTTTTCCATTGTACTGATTTATTTTTTGCAAAATGCTATAAAGGCAGTTCGGGAAGGAACATGGCAAAATCAGATTTTATCCGGAAGCTTATTTTTTGGAATGCTTTTTCTTACATACTTGTTTACAAGCCGGTTTGTTGTGGATTATGGTTTTTTCGGCATAATGCTTCCTGTCCTTGTCAGTCTGCCTGACAGCCTGTGGAAGAGAAAAGCGGCTTTTCTCATAGGGGCTCTTCTGCTGGTACTATCTATGCATACCTATATCCAGTCTTTTTGTCTATTGGCAGTTCCCATACTTTTTTTCTATAACGGGAAAAGAGGGAAATATAAAATGAAATACTTCTTTTATATTTTTTATCCCCTCCACCTTAGCCTTTTATTTTTATTAGATATCATGATATGAATCCAAAATGTATTTTATAGTTAAAGTGAAATTCAAAGCATTTTAAAGAAAAGACCGGTAAGGAAAGAGGATAAAAATGAACTTAAAATTATTGCGTAGATTGACACCGGAATTTGAAGAAGAATTTATAATCGGAAGAGCCTTTCAAAAAGGGGAGCTTTCCGGAAATTTCATAGGATTTACCAGAGAAGATACTGTGCTGAAAGCATGGATTTTATTGCAGGGAGAAGAAGAGCCTCTGGAAAAAAAGGAGGAAAGGGAAAAAGCCTTAAACAAGAAGAGAAGCAGAGGGATGCTTACCAAAAGGGATGAAGTGATGCGGGAGGAAGAAGGGATAAAACTGATACATTCCCTCAGGGCCGTTGTAATTGGAACAGAGCGATTTGCAATCTCTTCCGGCAGTGGAAGAAGGATTCTTGAAAATAACTGGGAAGCGTATTTGCTTCTATCCCATTTTTTAAAGAAAATCCCATTTTTTGGCGAGTTGGAAAATGCAGATTTGGAAAATATGAATCTTTATGAATTGGAATTTCAGGGTGACTATGAAAAGATTCCTTTAGAATGGTTTAGGGAAAATCCAGAGCAGACTGCCATTATTCTGGAAAATGAGTCGGCCTATAGGAAGATTTTTGTAGAGCATGATGTCATTTTCCCATTAGGGGAGGATATAGGAATGAAGCTGACGTTTTCCGATCAAGACGGAACCATTCAGGAATGCTATATTGAAAATGTATATTTAAAGGACATATGGGCGGAAGAGGAAAAACGGTTTCAGGAACCTGAACTGAAAAAGTATTTGGAGTATATGACCATGGATGAGGTCTTACAATTAAAAGCCGATTTCTTCCGGAATCTGGAAGAAGTTTGTCCAAAAGGGATGTATCTGCCTATAGTGGAATATGAAACAAAAGAAGAAATTGTTCTAGATATTTATAGTAAACAGTATTTAAATGAAAGGGTAAGAGAAAATGAAGGAAGTGCAAGCGTTTTAGCCTTTCTAATGCATCCAAGGCAAAAAACAGGAAAACACGGAGGAAAAATGAAGGCAACGGAATTATCCGCAGTTTCAAAAGAACAAAAGGAATTTCCGGCAGAGATAATCAGCTATCATAAAGAAATAAAAGTGGAAAATGTGGAATTCTAATAAAAGAAAAGAGAAGCGGAATCTGGAATTTAGCAATAAGCTGATGGAACTCAGAAAGGACAAAAGAAGAAGTAAGGGCCGCCATTTTAAGCAGGTATCCCGGAACGTGGGATGTGATTATGAAGTGGATTTTGTTGTTTGCGTTTTCCTGATTTTTCAGTCTATGTAGAGCCGCAACCAATAGTTGCCTCCATGAATACTAAAATATAGAGCCACAGCCGGGCCGGGTATTGTTTTTGACCATTCCTGTTTATTATGGAATGATAGATTGGATAAAGGCGGTTTTTACTGCTTGACAAATGAGGAGTTTCTTTCTACAATATAAGCAATTTCCATTATAAAACAGCAGTACAAAAGCATAACATGAATCAACAGCTATGAAGAGAATAAGTAGGATAAGTGAAACAAACAGAAAGCAGCCGGCAGATGAGAGGCGCATGGGAAGCTTATGCCGAATACCTCTCTGAGCCTTGTACCAAACGTATCGGATATGAGCAGTCTCCCATAAGGAGATGATGGAAAGCATATCCGGCATAAGTAGGCTGCAACGGAAGTGCCCGTTATCGCACCGGAGTATTGTAGAATCACAGACCAGACTGCATATATCTGGATCGCGCATGAATTTCTACTGTACTTGCTGAGGCAGTTAGTGTGAGCTGACTGTGAATTAAGGTGGTAACACGAGAATCTATCCTCGTCCTTATTTAAGGACGGGGTTTTGTTTTGTAGAAGGATACATTTGCGATTCTTCTATAAAATGATTTCCGTGGATAAAGATGGATAAAGAATGAAAAATAAGAAAAGAAAAAGGAGAAACCAGCATTATGACAGTATTTGACGAATTAAAGGAAAGGGGTCTGCTTGCCCAACTAACGGATGAGGAAGAAATCAAGGAGCTTATCAATAATGGAAAGGCTACATTTTACATTGGCTTCGACCCAACTGCTGACAGCCTTCATGTAGGGCATTTCATGGCACTGTGCCTTATGAAGAGAATGCAGATGGCAGGAAATAAGCCCATCGCCCTGATTGGCGGCGGAACGGCAATGATTGGAGACCCTTCCGGAAGAAGCGATATGCGTACCATGATGACAAAAGAGCAGATTCAGCACAACTGTGACTGCTTTAAGGAACAGATGAGCAAATTCATTGACTTTTCCGACGGAAAAGCAATGATGGTAAACAATGCGGACTGGCTTTTGGATTTAAATTATGTAAAGCTGTTAAGGGAGGTAGGCTCCCACTTCAGCGTAAACCGCATGCTGACGGCAGAATGTTACAAACAGAGAATGGAAAAAGGACTTAGCTTTTTGGAATTTAACTACATGATTATGCAAAGCTACGATTTTTATGAGCTATACAGAAAATATGGCTGCAATATGCAGTTTGGCGGGGATGACCAGTGGAGCAACATGCTTGGAGGCACAGAACTGATCCGCCGCAAGCTTGGAAAAGATGCCTATGCTATGACCATCACTCTTTTGCTAAACTCTGAGGGAAAGAAAATGGGCAAAACACAAAAGGGCGCTGTATGGCTTGATCCAAAGAAAACGTCACCATTTGAATTCTTTCAATACTGGAGGAATGTAGCAGATGCAGACGTATTAAAGTGCATCCGTATGCTGACCTTCCTTCCCTTAGAAGAGATCAAGAAAATGGACAGCTGGGAGGGCAGCCAGTTAAATGAAGCAAAAGAAATCCTTGCTTTTGAGCTTACTAAAATGGTTCATGGTGAAGAAGAAGCAATCAAAGCAAAAGAAAGTGCAAGGGCATTGTTCTCCAGTGGAAATGCGGCAGATATGCCTACTGCAGAGTTACTTGAGGCTGACCTGGTGGACGGAGCAGTCGATATTTTAACTATGCTGGTAAAATCCGGTCTGGTTCCTTCTAAGTCAGAGGCTCGCCGTGCAGTAGAACAGGGAGGCGTTTCCGTAGACGGAGAAAAAATAACAGATATCAGGGCAGTCTTTCAAAAAGAAGCGCTTGAGGGAGAAGGCATCGTGTTAAAACGAGGAAAAAAGAACTTCCGGAAAGTGCTGGTAAAATAAAGCTGGAAACAGAAAAAGAAATAGAAAAAAGGAAGTTATCAAATCTATGGCATTTACCCAGGTACAAAAGCTTCAATTGAATAATCAGGTGGACAGGATTCTTCATACACCGGGGAATTTTCGGGGCGGCAACCTGGAAATGACCATGGTTTTTGATTACGATATGGACATAAATCAATTAAAGGAAGAGGCAGCTTTGATTATAGCTGCCTTAAAGGCCCATAGCCCTGTATTTCAGAATGTGCGGTTTAACGGAGTGAAGTGGAAGGGAGATTGCTCTATTACAAATCAGGTGACTCCCATGACATTTGTACAGATGGGGAAATTCTTTGAAGAAGAAACTTCCCGTGTCCTATCAGGAACACATACATCAGAGGAGTATGAGGACAAGGATACGGAAACTCCTAACTTCCAACCTGATACGAAAAATCTGGAGATATTGCTGGATAAACTAAAGCTGTTTCATGCAAGAAGCAAGCTGGTTCTGATTCTTACACAGGGTCAATATCAGATTTCCGACAAAGAAGCAGCCAAAAGGGCGCTCACCCCGTTTTTGAAACAAAAAATACTATTTATAGAGCCGGACCGCATTAGAACAGGAATGCAAATATTTATGGAGCTCATATAAAAGTACATTTTATAGTACAACCTCTTTGCTAGAATAAGTACAGTTCAGGGCTGGAACAAAGCCCAAGAAGCTGATAGCTGTATACATAGCAAGGAGGTTATTTTTATGAAAGGATTTTTTGTAACAGAAGGATACATGGGATTAGTAGATGGAACTTATTTACTGTTTGCAAGTGAAAGCGATTATTGGGAGTATATGGAAGAGGCAGCTTAAGAGGCTGCTTTTTTATAAGGGAGAGTGGCTGGACGGACGCAACAGATGGCTTTTCGATACACAGTGGGAGCCGGCATGGCATAGGATAGCCTTCTGGGCCTTGGCAAAGTCGCCGGCACTTACGCACCGTATTTTGGTGCGTTAGTACCGCTGCGTCTTTGCAGAGCGAAAGCGTGCCCATAAGACTATTCTATGCTATGCCGGCTCCCACGTCCTCTCATCCAAATCGGATATAAAAGAGCAAAGCATATAAAATGATATATCAAAGCATGGACGCCCGAAGCTCCGCTCCATCCTTTGCACTTAAATAAGCCGGTGCAATATCGAACACGGTCTTGCAGCCTGTCTGTCCCTCTTTGTAGAGGCGGTATGCTGCCCTTGCATAGGCAACGATGACGCAGGATGTGAATTCCGGATTGGAATCCAGCTTCAAGCTGTATTCAATCAAATGGCTGTTTTCTTCTTCCCAGCCGGTTCTGCCGCTTCTTAGCACAAAGCCGCCGTGGGGAATGCCGCTGTGGTTTTTCAACAGCTCTTCCTCACTGATGAAATGTACAGTAGTGTCATAATCTGCAAAATAGTTTGGCATGGTTTTGATTTCCTGCTCAACTTTAGCGGCATCTGCGCCTTCCTCCAATACGACAAAGCATTCTCTTGTGTGCTTTTGACGGGTGGAAAGCTCCGGATTTTCTCCTTTTCTCACTGCCTCTAAAGCAGACTCTACCGGAATGGTATACTGCTTTGCATTTTTCACTCCTTCAATCCGGCGGACCGCATCAGAATGACCCTGGCTGACGCCTTTTCCCCAAAAGGTATAGTCCTTTCCATTTGGCAGGATGGCATTGGCATACATTCTGTTTAAGGAAAACATTCCCGGATCCCAACCTACGGATATAATACCGATCCTGCCGGCCTCTTTTGCGGCAGCATCCACATTTGCAAAATGCTCCGGGATATTGGCATGGGTATCGAAGCTGTCCACGATATTAAACATTTTGGCATATTCCGGTGACTGCTTTGGCAGGTCTGTAGCGCTTCCGCCGCATAAAATCATCACATCGATTTTATCCTTCCAGTCCGCCACATCTTTTACATGGCAGACTTTCGCTGTCTTTGTAAGGATAGATACCTCTTCTGGATTTCGGCGGGTAAATACTGCTGCTAACTCCATGTCTGGATTTTGTTTGATCGCACATTCCACGCCACGTCCTAAATTTCCATAACCTAAAATTCCAATTTTTATACTCATAATTCCTTCTCCTTTATATCTTTCTCATTTCATGATTGGTATTTCTTTCTAATTATAAGCGTTAAGGATATTTTCTGCAAGCCACTTCTAACCTTCCTCTTCTCCCCAAAGAGTATAATCCCTTTCAAATAATTCCTCACACATCTGGGGCTTTAACTTTTCATAATCCATTTTCTCCAAAAGCTTCTGTTGGACGAATCTTTTACTTTTCTGCCTGTATTTTGGCAGATGATTGATTTCCAGCAGTCTTTGCAGCTCCGGCCTCCACATCAGGGTAATCTGAAGCTCCTTCTTCATTTTGGGATTCGGCATGGAGGGTCTTTTTTCTTCTATCCGGATTTCTGTTCCTTCTACAGCAACCGTCAGCACTCCCCACTCCTCTGGAATATGCTCTTCAATGTGCTTTTCATGAGATTTTCCAATGACTACATAATTTTCATCACAATATTTATTATAATCCCTGATTTGTCGCTTCAGCCTTTCATATGTATCTGCATCACTTTTAATTTCCAGTCCGATAATCTGTTTTTCTGTCAGCATCAAGATATCCGCCCTGGATCTTCCGATTATTTTTTCCTCAAACATCCGCGTTTTTCCAAAACGTTCCTCTAAATAATCAAACAACGGTTCCCTGATGTCTTTGTCATATAAAATAGCATTTCGTGTATTCATTCTTTTTCCGTACCTTCCAACATTTTCTGTTTTTATAATAGGTAAAAATGGATGTATTCCATCTTTAAAAGCAGGGAGCATGGCTTCTAAAATAATCTCATGCAAAGTTGACAAAACAGTCCAACGAACAGTACCGTTAATAAGTTTTGCAAAATCGCTCATAGCATCCATAAGATACTTTTTCCGATAAACTAATACACCAGATAAAAGCCAAAAAAGCCGCCATATATGCTACTGTTTCCATTGGCTATTTTCCCTCCTTTATATACTGAATGGAAAGAATGGAGGACACCAGGATTAATTTCTGTTCGGTATTCTTTCCTTTTTTATATTCCACACTCATCCACTGACCGTCAAAATCCGTAATGACACAGACTGTATCCAAAAGCTCCATATCCAGAAAATCCGCATAAAATTTTAGTTTTACTTTCTTTCCCTTTGCACCATACAGCAACCGAGTTACCGGATTTCTCCCCTCCGGTTTTGTACCTGCACTTTCCGTCTCTTCTTTTAATAAATAATCGCAGCTCACACCTAATATTTCCGCAAGAATTCCTATCTTATCCATTTCCGGATAAGACTGCTCGGACTCCCATCTGGATACGGATTGTCTTGTGACGTTCATCATATCCGCTAATTGTTCCTGCGTCAGATTTCTTTCTTTTCTTGCACTTGCAATTTTTCTTCCTATGGTCATAAGGCACCTCCTGTTTTTTGTGTCTTCATAATAGCCTTTTTTATAAAAGTTCCATCAACCTTTGATTTCCATATGACACATTTTGGTTGCTTTGCATGTTACATTAGCGGTTTTTCAATGCTTTTCCAAGCCTGTCAGCTTTCCATTTTTCTCATAAACCATTTCTCTAGTTGTAGACTATACTACAGTCTTATGGATTTATCAATACACTTCCGGAGTCTTATAGAAAATAATATCCTCAAAAAGAAATGCAGCCAGCAACGTGGCCGCATTCTTTTGCTTTTTGATTTTAATAGGTAAACAGCTGTACCCAATAGTTTCTTCCTTTTGCGCTTTGGTCATATCCTACCCCCAGCTTGGTAAACTTTGGATTTAATATGTTGGCTCTATGGCCATCGCTGTTCATCCATGCTTCCATGACAGCTTCCGGAGAAATCTGTCCCCATGCAATGTTCTCACCAGCCCCGCTATAACGGATGCCCTGCTCCTTCAAGACAGTACTGAAGCTGCTTCCGTTCGGTCTTGTATGGGAAAACGAACTTTGGATTTCTTTTGCCCGTATCAAAGCCGCCGCTTCTATTTCTTTGTCTAAGGACACCGGATTCAGCCCGGCTTTTGCTCTTTCTTCATTTACCAGTTTTACTACCTGCTCTGCAAATGAAGCTTCGGCAGAATCCTCCTCGGACTGATTGGGAGCTTCTGTTCCGTTTTCGGGTTTATTTGTCTCTGGTTTATCTGTCTCTGGTTTATTCGTTTCCGGTTTATTCGTTTCCGGTTTATTTGTCTCTGGTTTATTTGTTTCCGGTTTATCCGTCTCCGGCTTATTTGTCTCCGGTTTATTTGTCTCCGGTTTATCCGTCTCTGGCTTACTCGTTTCAGGCTTACAATCTTCAGGTAATTCCGTTTCCGGAATGCAATTCCACTTTCCGTTTTTCAGTTCCTTCTCCAATTTAGATAGTATCTCATTCAGCTCGCTTTTACTGCTGACTTTTCCTCCAACGATTACATAACCATTCTTTTGTAACTTTTGACAAACAGAATTTCCGGCACTTGCCTGAACCAAAAGTGTGGAACCTGCCGTTGTCATAATTGTTGCTGCAATCATTGCAGATAATGCCAGTTTTTTCATGTCATCCTCCTGTTCTTTGAAATTATTTGAAAAATCGCATTTTAAAAATATTTCAAAATAATTTCAAATTTGTTACGTTTTTGTTACAAACAGAATCTTAACATAAGACAAGCAAAATTGCTATAAGTAATATATGGAAAGCTTCCAAAAAGCAGGGCCTGAAATGGATGACAGGCAAACCGTAATCACTTACTATTTTTTCTGAACTCCACACACACAATCTCCGGCCGGTTAAATACCCTGACCGGAATAATGCTATTGCCAAGACCACGGCTGATGAACATGGTGGTATCGGACATCTCATGGCGTCCAGAAGTATATTTCGGGAAAAATCCCTGATCAGGCGCTACAAGCCCACCCACAAAGGGAATACGAATCTGCCCTCCATGAGCATGTCCCGCAAGAACCAGGTCCACTTTTTCGTTGCTGTAGTGTTCCAGATATTGCGGTTCATGAGCCAGTAAAAGAACAAATTCATCGCCTGCCTCGTTGACCAGCTCATGTAAGGTGGCATCATTCAGATTTTCATCTGCAAGCCCTGCTAACAGAAAGCTTTCTTCTCCACAGGAAATTTTCGTTATTTCGTTGTTCAAAATAACAATGCCTCTCTCTAAAAGCCCTCCCATAAGCTTCTGCTTGTCCTCATCCTTCAGCCAGTTCTCATGATTGCCCGTTACATAGTAAACTGGTGCGATTTTAGATGCGCCTTCCATAAATTCCATTGCAATATCTATATTCGTATGATTGGAATCCACCAAATCCCCGGTTACCACAATGATATCCGGATTTTCCTTGGATATGACTTTTAAAAGCCGGCTTTGCTTTTTCCCAAAGCGCTTATTGTGCAAGTCTGAAATCTGGACAATTCTATATCCCTCCATTTCTTTTGTGATTTCTTCTGTGGAGTAGGTATATTCGGTTATTACCAGATCGTTGTTTTGCCATATGCTAAAAATCAGGAACAGGATGATTAGGGTTATTAAAATTTTGTGGTGTTTTTTCATTTTGTTATCTCTCCCAAATGTTATGTTGTTCTTTTCATAGCTTACTTTGTATTTTACTTTCATTTTCTTATCTCATAAATTTTTCAAATAATTTTTTTCTACCTGCATATCACTTTCGTAAAGTATAGCGGCTTGTTTACTCCCTTTCTGGAACTTATCTTGAAATTCCCAAATCCCTGTATGGTTCCCATCCTTAAATTCTGTTTAAACAAAGGATGTTAAGCCGTCCCTAACTATTCAATGAGTTGGAACATAACTCTAAAACAAAAACATCCAGACAAGATACTCCAGCACAACCAAAAGCAAAAGAATTATGCTTAGAATCTTATTTCCATAAGGCACCTCATATTTCTTTTCCGGCTTTACCCCTACTTCATGAACTATAATATAGTACTCACTGCATTTTACGGGATTTACCAGAACATTTATGTATCTTTCCTGCTCTAGCTTCTTTTCTAAAAAAAAAATCAAAGCCTTTCACAATATTCAATTTCTTAGTTTGATCAAATGTTAATTTTTCTCCATCTTCACAAACATAATAACTGAAAATTTGTAAAGCTGCAGATTCCCCCAACAATATCCTTCTACTTAACCGATGGTTAATCTCAGTCTTTAACACAATTCCATCCCTTACCAGCTTATTAAATCGGTATTCATCAACACGCGCAACTACCAAAACTAAATATAGCAAAGTACCCTCACATGCTATTGCAATACAATCTGTTAATGCATTCTCAAAACCAAGTGATATCCCAATCGTATCAACAAGAGCACTCATAACTGCTGCATGTAATAAAACAACTCCAAAAGCCACACATTGAAATGTTCGGCTTTCTAATAATGTTATTTTTCTATAATAATTGGAAGCCTTATTTTTTATCTTCTCATTTTCTAAAAGCATAGTTTTCCTGCTTCTCCTTTCCTAGGATATAAGCATTATTCCACAGCTATTTCGCCACCTCTGCGCTTTATCTTACTCATTGCTTTGACCATATCTGTGAAAATGATGTCTCCAAATGGTCACGAATCCCAATCTGTGAATACAAAATCAGAAAATCCTTCCAATTCGTGCGGCTAACCAGAACAGGTACTTTTTCCCCTACTATTTCACAACTGCCCTGCTGCATTTCAAAGGACTTTTTAAATGCAAGTTCTTTTCCATCCGGACATTCATAAACACATTGAAAAACCACTTCCTTATCAATTCCGGTAACCGCTTTTTTTCTGATTGATGTTATTGTAGCATAGATTACCTTTCCTTCCTCTAACAACCTATTAAATTTTCTAACATATAACATTTTGGGGAGTCCACGAAAACAAAATATTCCTATACCAGCAATCATCCCGGCTGTTATGGTCATTACATTTCCTAAAAGATTGTTACATGTGAACCATATCAACAAACAAAATACCGTCGAAAACAGCAGACTCGTTCCAATATATTTTTTCAGAGCTTTTTTGCAAAACACCATTTTTTCCTTACTGTTTTCTATTTCTAAACAATACTCTGCTCCCTCATCATTCTTTATCAAATCCCAAAACACAAAATAGATATCCGGAAAGAATATCAGCCAGACTGCCGCAATCATAATCAGAAATATCCCTGTTTGCAAATGAAAATCTGTCCTTTCGATAATAAAGATAGAACTTATGCAAACCATAATCGTGCCTAGAATCGTGGAAATATCCAGAGAATACTCCCCCCTGATGACATGTCCCTTGTATTTATCGGAAACAACAAGTAGCACTTCCTTGTTCACAGCATCATTCCACTCTTTTTTTATTTTAGCTCGTCTCTTTTCTGCTTCGCTCTCATATGAAACTTCAACATAATAAGGCTTTCCATCCCTTGTTAAATGCTCCCTATCCACTTTTTCGATTTTTCCCTTGCAGGAACAACCCTTAAATAAGGGATGATGCCTGATGAGTTTTTCATTCCAGATAAAGGTCATGATTATGAGTTCTAATAACAATAAAAGTGGATTCATCTTTTATAGCTCCTTTTCGTCATACTATGTCTGGTATTTGTGTATTCCTCGTAATAGCTCATCATCGCTGAATATACTACAAAATAAGCAAACAACTTTAAATATATATTCATATAGACTCCTTTATGAGGCACATTGCCATTTGTCTTTAATTTGAACATATAATGCCCTCTTAGATCTATCTGTATTTAAACTGTAAATTTTACTTTAATTTATACGAATAGCAACTAATCCCCAATTTTATTCAATACTTCATATTTGCTCTCATCTTCCAGTTCCACCCTGACTGCCACAATGTCTCCGATTTTTTCTAGAAAATCTATATACTGTATTTTTTGGTATTGTATTATCTCCTGTTCATTCCGCATCTGACAGATAAGCCTTTTTGTCTCCTGAGCATTATCTACTAAGATTACTTCTGCCATAACAAGCTTACTATCCGGGGGAGAAACATCTTCTTTTTCCTCTAATGTTTCTGCAAAATGAATAATTATAAAAATAAATAGGATTATCAATACTATTTCTTCAAATGCAGTTTCAACATCCTTATTTATTATAATTGCCGCATATAAAAAGAAACTGTATACTAACGTCAACATACTAAAAAAGGCAATAATTCCCTTTTTATATTCATTTTCATATATCTTCATCCCACCCGTATCCTTCTTCCACATGAGATTTCTTATTATAATCATCTGCTTTAAAAATGCATAAGAAAGTACCGCAATCAAAATATAAATCAAATACATTTTTGCTAAACTAAAATCATGTTGAAGACATCCAACCATAAGTCTAATAATTGCTATCATCTGCAAAAATACATAAAGGTAAATACAACTACAATTCCTTTGTCCAAAGTGCCAATTACATTTTTCATACCTTACAGCCATTTTTCCGCTTACTGCTAACACTATTTTCTTATTTAACTGGTCATCTAAACTTCTGGATATTTTTCCTGTATACTCCTGATTCCCTATAGAATAACTGACTATCGTATAGTGTTCCATTGCAGCTCTTGAGCCAAATGCAAATTGGCATTTTCCAAACCCTTCTATACGTGCTGTTCGTATTTCACATTTAAACCATGGCTGCCTGGCAAGCAGGAATTCCTGATAATAGGTTAAAATCATAAAATGTACAATAAATATATAAAGAATAAGCAGATAATTGTATTCGTCCATATCAATCTCCTTTATCTGTTCTATTTGTCTTACCGTTAAAAACATTTATAACCCAATTATTATTGAAACTGCCAAACCGTTTTATTTGTATACCTTCTCCTTCACATTCCTTCTTGCAATTATATGTCTTTTCCGTAGTGACAACTCAATATGTACATTGAATATATGTTTTTGCATCAAAATTCTTACTATTTACACCGACATTTTTCGGTCAATTCATAACTTTCCAGACTCCCTCTCCAATTTTGAATAACATTACCGACGGCTTCATCCCAATTTATTTCACTGCTTTCCATAACTTCTTTCCTAAATATAAATTCTCCGCACCTTATTTTCCCTCCAAAATTCTGTACTTACTTTCATCTGCTTCATCAATTTCTACAGTGACAAAATCGCCAATCTTCTCCATAAAGCATTCATTTTCTTTCTCTTTATAGTACTGAACCTGTACTCCATCCGCTCTTGTTTCCTGACAGACTAACAATTTGGGATTGTGAAAATTATCCAACATAATTACTTCTGCTTGAATTTTCCTAGTTCTTTCAAAAAGGTTTTCTTCACATTTATCAGTATCATCAGCAATAATTTCGTATAGTTTTTTTCTTACAATATTCCCCCTCTTTCTTTGTATTGCTAATCGGTATGGCAGCCAATTTGTCCCACTGCGCCATGGCGGCAATCCGCACCCAAGCATAAAACTATTCTTACTTATAACTGCCTAAGTATATCTCTTTATCCAGGTCTTTCCTACCTCCAAATGGGCTAGTCTCCACATGCTTTTCGTACCTGTCCCTAAATTGTTCATATGATAAATTCGTTTCGATAATCGAATAATTCACAATACACCCTCCAAATATTATATTTTCTATTTGTTCATGTACTTTTTTGCATATACTTCTTCAATCATGAGACATTCGTAATGAACCACTGCCCCGGTTCCTGAAGGTGATGGTGGCTGGTTGTTTTTACATCCTATCAGCCTTCCTATCACCACAGCTTGGCCGACAAATCCCCTAATAAATAACTAATTTTCAATTTTATTCAATACTTCATATTTTCTCTCATCTTCTAATGCCACCTTTACTTCCACAAGGTCACCTATCTTTTCTTGAAAATTAATATATTGTATCTTTTGAAATTGTATTATCTCTTGACCATTATTTATTTGGCAAATAAGCTTTTTTGGCTCTTGAACATTGTCTACTAAAATCACTTCTGCCAAAATAATCTTACTATCTTGACAAAAGTTCTCCTCTTGTTCTTGTTCTTTTTCTTTCATTTTCCTTGCACATAGTATAATAAGAAAAATATAAAAAACTATCACTCCCATTACCAAAATTGTAAGTCCCACTTCTCTCTTAATCACCATTGCTACGTACAGAAAAAAGCTATAAGGACCAATTACTAATATACTAAAAAATGCAATCATTCCCTTTGTAATTTCATTGTCATTTATCTGCATTCTTCCCATACTTTTCCCCCATATATAGTTTCTTATCTTGACCAATTGTGGCAAAAACAAATAATGCATTACGGCAGTCAAAATATAGATTTGATACGATTTCCATACACTGTCTGGTTTATCCATTAACCAACAAATCATAGAAATATGGGAAAATACATACATAAATATACTAAACTTCAACCCTCCAATTCCTTTTATCGGCTCTTCCGAATAATTCTCACCATACCAATCGTATTTTTCATATCTTACAGCCAATTTATCATTTTCCTCAACCGCCACTAATACTTTTTTACCTATCTCATCACCCATGCCACGGGAAATTTTAGCCGTATGCTCCTTATTTTGTTCATAATAACTGATTACGGTATAAAATTCGATTGCACCGGTTCTTGCACGATGAAACACTTTTGATCTTCCAAATCCAACAACTTTTGACATCCTCATTTTACATTTAAATAAAGGATGTCTTGCCACTAAAAATTCATCAAAATAACTGAATACAGCAAAATGCATCATTATCATTAAAAATAATATTAACCATAATTCTTTACTCATCTATGCCTCTTTTCTTCATAACTATATTTCAGACAGGGAGCTTTCAAAATCGCCTGCTCTTTTCCAGATGTCCGTTTCTGGGTTGGACGGTTACTTTCAGGCCTGCATTTGTTTCTAATTTGATTTCATGAACCATGGCATGGCAAAACTCATAATACGTTGCCTCTCCATTTCCTAATTCCTGAAAAAGTCTTGCATAATATCAATAAAAAAATATTTGGGACAATATAATTATAACAAAAACTATTATACTAAATATAATTTCTAATATTCTTTCTTGAAACATATCTTTTTTGTCCGGACGCTTAAAATCATTTTTTACAGGACCATTGTTAATAATATCTTCTAATTCTGCTCTGCAGCATTCCCCCTCCTTTTTGCTCAGTATTCCAAGCACATAACCCAAACACGGTAAGACTATTCCACCTATACCCACAATTATGAAAAGTGTTGCTAATGCATTTATGAAAGTTTCATTCTTATATATACTTGGGAAAATTCCCATTGTAACTCCAAATGCAGCAAGTAAATGAACTATAGAACCAACCGGAATCCACATCATTATCACACCCAACTGATGTACCCAATCAGGCCGATTCATCTTATATGTAATCGTACATTTTCCCATTTCTTCCACAACTTTACCTGTTATTCCATTACCAGTACAACTTTGGTGTGGCATAAAGCATCTAATTGACATATCTCCATCGGAAAGAGTTCCTAAAAAATATATTTGCTTTCGATATTTATACTTATAGCTATTTTCAGGCAGCACATGCTGTTCAAATCTTTCTTTAAATTGCTCATAGGTTAAAGTTGTTTCTATTTTCATTTATTTTTTCCTCTCCAATCAATTGTGTTTTTTCATAATACACTTCCTCCCAAACACTGCTTAATCGTTCCAATAGCTCACCTTGTATTTTATTTTTACTGTTGCAATAATAATAATCTCCGTCCTTATAAAATAGGATGGCAACATATATCATGGAAGGCTCCAATGCAGGTCCTGATTGCTCTTTTGCATAAAAATCCGCATTTATATAATATTGGGGAGACATGTTTACAAAGTCCTGTGTATCGTAATCACATTTTCCATATTCCTTTTCCAAGTCTTAATATTCTTATAAATAGATTTTAATAACCAGTTTGTGGCTTTTATTGTAGCTTCTTTTTGCGTATGATCAGTTTTTGACATATATAATGCAGGGCTAATCTTGTCTATAGCCGCTCCTTCTAAACTAGAAATAACATTTCCAATTATTCCATAAAGCCCTCAAGCCACTGCTCCTCAGAACAACATTTAATGCCATAAAGACTTTCTTAACCTGATATATACCATATCCGCATACGGCATTCATTAGAATGGCTGCAAATAATACATATTGTAAAACCTTACTTTCTAACAATGCTATTTCTCGATAATAATCAGATGCCTTATTATACATTTTCTAAAAACATAATTTTCCCTTAAAACCATCCCACCCAAACAATATACTCCATTAATAATATAAACAAAAAAATCTTATTAACTGTCATATTTGCATAATGGTGTTTCATTTGCGCAAATCCTAATCTTGTCCCATCCTCACATATGTAATAGCTATAAATTAGTAACGCATCATAAAAACCTGATATCGCTGCCCTGCTTTGCTTATGGTCTATCGTAGTTTTCAATACAATTCCACTTCTTACCATCTTGTTAAATTTGCGTTCATCGTTTCTTTCTAAAACTATGCAAACGAGCTCACATCCTATAGGAATTAAACGATACAGTATGGAAAGCTTGTCAGCATTCGCCTGACCTGTTTTTATTGCAATTATAATCCCAGCCATAATCGCCATATTCCCAAGAATCAAAACAAATGCTGTACGCTTAACTGCCCCGCTTTCCAACAGTGATATTTTATGATAAAATTCACTTGCCTTATTTTCTATTTTTTCTTCCTCTAAAAACATATCGTGCTCTCTCATATCCATTTGTATTTATATTTCTTATAAAATCCTCAGATAAAAAAACAAAATATCCAGATAACATATTCCACTGATAATACCAATGATAGTATCTTGGTTAGATTTGAATTCCCATATGTCGCCTTCTCCTTATTTTCTGGTAACATTCCTATTTCGTCCATCATAATGAAATATTCGTTATATTTTGAAGGATTTACCAAAACATTGATGTACTTTTCTTTCTTCAAGATTTCTTCAAGAGAGCCCGGAAGCAAAGTCTCTGAAATCCTATTAATATTCAAGCTTTTTACCTGATAAAATACCAAACGCGTTTCATCTTCACAGATATAATAACTTTGAATTCGTAAAGACCTAGTTCTTGCAGGCCAAATCTCACCACTTACATTTTTGTCTATGGTTGTGTTTAAAAGAATTCCATTTTGTACTAGTCTATTAAATTTACGCTCGTCCCCCCTTAATAAACAGAATAAAATAAATGCTATTGCCAATTCGCATACAATTGCAATCAATTTAAAACCCAGATGTGTCATATCCATTAATTCAAAACGATGTTCCTCCATCGTAGAAGACATAATGAACATAAATAATAGATTATTTAAAATGATTGCAATTAATACTCCTTGAAAAATTCTGCTTTGCATGAAAGATATTTTTTTATAAAATTTACTTGCCCTATTTTCTATTTTTTCTTTTTCTAAAAGCATATAGCATCAACCATTCCTCTAATTCCATCATAAATATAATTTAAAAACCATTTTGCAGACTCAACTAGTGCTTTACTATGTACTTCATGATCATATTTCACTGCCTTTGAATTCCCTATAGGATCCCTTTGATTAATTATTACACTGCCTAAAGAAGATACTGCTCCCCAAAAGGCTTCATACCACTGCTCATTATAATCTCCTGCCATACACATCTCTGTAGCGTATAAGAGCGCATCAGCTATATTTAATGCCATAGAAACTTTTCCTAATACATCAATTAAAGCAAGTGAAATTTCTGCAGTCTCAGGCAAAATAAGTGCAGTTACTATTAACAAGCCCACGCTAATCGAAATATACTCATTGATTTCACTGATAAGATCATGAATTTCATCAATGCTTTCTCGCATTAATCCAAATGGATCCAAATAACTAACTGGATTTCCCTCTACATACGAATATCGGTTCAGGCTCTGGCTCTCTGCTATGTTCCCAGTCACTACATCCTGATTGATGAACCGCTTGATGGACACATTATAGTACCTTGCCCGCATATAATACAGCCCATTGTCATCCGAAGCAACTCCATACTGCCCATTGAACAAGAACATGACCTGTCCATAGCTTCCTTTCGTCAGCTCTCCGTATGGATTGTATGTATAAGAGTATTTCACCGCTCCCTTTTCATCCGTCACTGCATTGGTACTTCCTACATTATTGAAATGATATGTCAGGTAGCCTTCCTTTTCATTCTCCTGCGCTGTTAGCCCATTGCCGTAGTAGAAGTAGGTTGCCTGAAGCGCTTCATTGCCTGTTGTGCCTTCTATGCCACTTCCTGTAACTGCATTTCCCATCTTCTTCTCAACAGCCATCAACACCCTGCTGAGTTCTTCCACAGAATCCACTACATATTCTGTCCTTATTTCTTCTTTCGTTCCTGCATTCTTTATGACTGCTGTCCTGTTGTCCTCCGCATCATACTCATATTTCGTATTTCCCGCCTGCACCAGCCGGTTGCGGCAGTCATAGGTGAAGTTGGTCATCGCTCCGTTAAGAGGTCCATACACCATATTTCCCTCTTTATCGTACTTCACTTCTTTCCCATTGTATTTAATCAGTCGGTTGGTCTTGTCATACTCCATGCTGGTATCGGAGATGTCACTGCTGTTCTGCAGCTCTCCCACCTGTCCAGACTTCACTGCCGTGATGTTACCGCTTACGTCATAGGAATATTCCTGGCTGTTGATGGTCTGGTTTCCTTTTTTGTCAAGGATTGTTAAAAGCTGACCTGCTTCATCATAAGTCCTTGTCTCCACCGTGTCGTTTGGACGTGTGGTCTTTACCAGCCTTGAGTTCTTGTCATACTCATAGGTGGTGGTCCTGCCTTCCCAATCTGTTGCTGTTTTTATGTTCCCATTTTTATCATATGTATATATAACCTGCTTCCCATTCGGATAGGTAATGGCTGTCAGGTTCCCAAACTCATCATACCCATAGCGGATGGTATTCCCCCTTGTGTCTTTATAGGAAGTCACCCTGTTCAGGGCATCATATTCCCTTGTGATGGTTCCGTTTGAATCTGTTACGGTCAGCAGGTTCCCGTTTTTGTCATAGGTATAGCTGATAGTGCCCAGCTGGTCTTTCAGGCTTGTGACCCTGCCCGCTCTGTCATAGGTATATTCCGTCACCTGTCCATTGGAATTGGTCTTCTTTACCACCTGTCCATTGGCATTGTATTCATAGGCATGCTTGTATTCGCTTCCTATGCTCTCTCCGGTGATCCGGTTGTTAAGGTCGTAAGTATATTTTGTTACGCCGCCGTTTGGATTGGTGAAACTCTCCACGTTCCCCATGGCATCATATTCCGCTGTCACCCTGCCTCCAAGGGCATCCGTGGAGGAGCTTAGGAGCTGCCCTCCCACATAGGTATAGGTGGTGGCGCTGCCTGTTGCCTTGTTCAGCATGCTTACCATGTTTCCCAGGGAATCATAGGTCATCGCAGTTTCATTTCCCTTGGCATCCTTGATGGCAGTCTGGTTATAGACTTTGTCATAGCTGTAGCTTTCCACTGCCGTTCCATAGGCATCATAAATTGCCTTCAGGTTTCCGACCTTGTCATAGTCCATCCGGTAAGAATTCCCTTCCCCGTCTGTGATAAGGGTCACGTTCCCGAGGTGGTCATAGGCATAGGTAAGGATGATGTCGTCATGTCCGTTTTCGCCTTTCCGGATGACCTTTACGATTTCATTGTTGCCGTTGTATTCATATTCCGTCACATGGTTTAACGCATCCGTCATGCGGACACAGTTGCCCATTCTGTCGTATTCATACCGGGTAGTATTGCCTCTGGCATCCGTAGTAGAGACTGCCTGACGATACTGATTGTAGGCAACCGTAACCGTTTCTCCCTCCGGATTGGTGACGGTAGCCGCATTCCCTGCTTCATCATAGCCATAGGATGTGGTGTTGCCCATCTTGTCTGTGATCCCTGTTACCCTTCCTGCACTGTCATAGGTATAGGTAATGGTATTCCCCATGGCATCCGTCTCACTTTTCAAAAGCCCGTTGTCGTAATAACGATACGTGATTGTTCCACCGTTTGCAAATGCCGTGCCTGTCAGCTGGCTTCCGCTGTTGAAGCTTTGTACCATAGTGGATTTCAGGGCATCCTTTAAGGTCAGCAGGTTCCCGGCTGTGTCATAAGCCGCCTCTATGGTTGTCATGCCGTCCGGATAGGTAATCTTAGTGATATTGCCGTCCACATCCCGGTCATAGGTGATGGTGCTGCCGTCTGCCCGGATTTCCTTTATAAGGCGGTCGTTTTTGTCATACTGATAGGTGGTGCTGTTGCCATTGGCATCCGTCTTTTTGGTTTGGTTCCCATAGGCATCATAGGCATAGGAAGTCACTGCTTTGCTTCCATCCGCAAGGGTGACGGTCTCCTTTAACACTTTTCCGTTTGGTGCGATTTCATAATCCGTAACGGTTCCTTTCCCGTTAATATATTGTACTACATTACCTATGGAGTCGTAAAGGTATTTGCTTACATTTCCGTTTGAATCTATTATCTGGGTAAGCATTCCTCCTGAATACTGATAGGAAGTCTCTCCAAGGCCTTCCACAACTTCTTTTGTGACCTGTCCCTGTTCGTTATATTCGTAACGAACTACCGCTCCGTTTCCTGAAGTGATGGAAGCAGTCTGGTTGTTCCCGCCGTAGGCATAGGTCAGGCTGGTGCCGTCATTACAGGTCTGGGACAGGAGCTGATTGCACTCGTTATAGGTATAGGTGGTAGTCCTTCCACTGGTTTCCACCAGCTTGGTAATATTTCCATTTTCATCATAAGCATAATCTTCTCCTGTTCCGTCTGCATTCCGATAGGACACCATATCTCCCTTTTCGTTATAGGCATAGGTAAAGATTCCCCCGATTCCATCCTGATAACGCAGTCCCTTTCCAAGGCTGTCTGCGGTGATGGTTTTTACGGCACCGTTCATATCGTTCATAGTGATTACCGTATTGCCGTTTTCCTCATTATCCTCATAATGGAGTGTGACAGGTTTTGTTGCAGCTTCACCGTCATCCTGAGTGAGCACCCTTCCTTTCTCGTCATAAGTGTTTTGAACGAACAAAGTATGGTCAGTATCCCTTCCTTCTACAATCCGATGCCCCTCATCATAGCTATAATAATTACTCGTACCTCCTTTACTTGTTACCGAGCTTAGATTGTTATTTGCATCATAAGCAAAGGTAACCTGATTCCCTCCGTTATCCCTAAGGCTTACAATGTTACCGTCCTGATTCATGACTGCCGTAATTGATTTTTCCGTATAGGGCTCTGAAATCACAAGCTGCCCCTCTGGATGGGAGATGTTCAGTACCTGCCCCTTTTCATTCACTCTCTTTATGAGCTGACCCTTTTCGTCATAATGATATTCTGTCATATCAGGAGTTCGGAAAATATAGACTCCATCCGTTTTTTCCACAGAATACCCTTTCATATTTTCGCTGATCGGAACATAGCTGCAGGGCTTGTCCACTTTATCCGCAGGTATATCTGCCTTATCTCCAGTCTGTTCTTTATTTCCCGGTTCTTCCGGCGATACTGCATTTCTTGGCAGCAAATCTTCCGGCATACTATTCTCTGAAATTGCATTTCCTGATACCGAATTTCCTGATATGGTGCTCCTTGTGATTCCTCCTTTCCCATCGATATTTTCCGGCTCCATATCGCCTAACCAGATTTCTCCGTCCCGATAAGTACCTTCCACTTTATTGTTCATCAAATCTTCATTTACAAAAAGCAGGGAATCGTAAGGAGTAAGCCATACTTTTAACAAGCCGTTCTGATCTTCTATTTTTGATTCATAGTTATGGTGCCAGCCATATCCAAGGTCTCCCTCCATATTTGTTTCCAGGGAATTATAAGCCAGTTGGAACCGGATGTCATTGACTCCAGATGCTGCCATGACACACTGCTTTGATTCAAAGGCACCTGTCATCACATTAATCGGATCTCTTTCCGTGCTTGTTCCTGTGGGGGTAGTAGGCTTTCCGGTGGAAGGTGTATGTTTCTTATTGTCAGGGTTCTTTTTGTTTCCGCCACTAGTGTTTCCACCCGACTCTTCCCCTGTCTCTTCATCTGTATCATCTTCTACAGGCAGGGTTATACTTATATTTGCTTTTGTCATATGTCCCTGAATAGGCATAACTGTAACTTTCATATCCGCATTGGAATCGCTCAGTTTTTTTACAACTGCATTTGAAAGTTTATAATATACCCTTGCCGGGTCGCCTCCTCCCGGAAAGTATTCACAATAAGTGCCATAAATGCTCTGTCCCGCACCTAATGACTCTACCGTAACAGAGTCTCCTTCGCAAAGTATCGGTATATGGGCTCCCTCTGTAGAAGCCGTATAGTATTTAATTCCAGTGCTGTTTCGCACAGACTGGGTTAATTCTCCATTTACATAGGTATCCACTACCTGAACAAAATCAGTTGTGCGATATGCCCCGAATTTTGCAGTCACGTAATAAACCGGCTCTTTTGACTCATTTTTTAATTGGTATTGAAAATAATACTTTTCACCAATATATGCTGTAGTTTCCGGATAAATATAGAGGTGCAGTCCATCCCCGCTGTCTGCGCCGAATTTTATTGTATTTTCAATTTTTGCGGTAATTTCTTTCTCAAAGGGCTGCAGCCTTCCCTTAAAATCAGCCGACACCTGATATTCCCCTGTTTCGTCTGCTTTTACAATCCAGGAAGCGGTTGCACTGGATTGTCCTTCAATGATTCCCATTGCCTGAGAAAGATTTTGTGCCTCCATCAGTTTTGCAAGGGATATTCCCTTTGGCAGATTTAGTATAACATTGCTGTCTTCTATCACATATTTCTCATCTGCATAGTTCTGTATAGTAACAGTGACTATGTACATATCCTTAAGCCATTTTACAGAAGCCGGAGCTGTTGTACAATAAGCAACTACCGGTTTTTCACCTGCATATACCACTTTTGCAGAGGTAGAAATCTCACTGTCATCTTTATTTCCTCCTCCGCTGTTTCCACCGGATCCTGTTACAAATCCAATTCCATTTCCAATGCTGGTTTTTTTTGTAGAGCCCCTAAACTGGAACTCAAAACCCGGAACCGCATTACTTTCAAATGATGTCTGTACCTTATAAGAATATTCAAAGAAATTTTCCTCATCTGTCACATCAATACTATATTTTTTGATATCCTCTATGGATAACTTCTCTGCAGTAATCTCACCGCCCACCATACTTCCTTCCTGAAGGATTATTGTAGTGGATAAGTCCTCGTATACACTGATTTTAAAATTCTTTTCCGCAATCAGATATCCGGACACAAAAACCGCTGCTGCATGCTCACCTGCGGTTCCGGAAATAATTACCTTTCCTTCACCGTCTGTTTCCATTTCTTTTACTGTCCCATCTGCAAAGCATACATAAACTGCAGCTCCTGCCATAAGCTGGTCCATGGAATTCTTTACATGTATTGTATGGATTCCGCACTTTGTTTTGTCCTTGACACTTGCAGTAGCTACAGTGGAAGCCTGATTTCCTTTTCCATCTGTAACGGTCAGAGTAACGCTGTACTCTCCTGCTGTCTGATAGGTATGTTTTGGATTTTTTCCATATAGTATGGTGCCATCCCCCATATCCCATTTATAACTTTCAATCTTGATATTATCCGTTGACTTTTCTCCGCTAAAAGCAATTTCCCTTCCTTCAATTCCCATAACATCTGAAAGCTTTGCATTGGGAGGCACTATATCCGTATCGCTTGTCAGGATATAGACCTCTGATGATCTTGCGGCATTTCCTGCCTTATCACATGCTTCCACGTAATAGTAATATCTGGTTTCAGGCAATATTTCCCCGTCTTCAAATTGGTTAGCCGTTACCTTTTTTAACAGGCGAAAGCGTTCCTCTCCTCTGGACATTTTATAAATATTGTAATGGGAAAAATCCGGTTCCTCATTTTCAGAAATAGCTAACAGGACTTTTCCGTCTTTCTCAGTTACTGATATGTCCGGCGCTTTTGGTGCATTCATGTCCAATGTGAACTGCTTCTGATAAGAAATGCTTCCATTTCCATTTATATCCACTGCCATCGCCTGAAATTCATACTGTCCCGATTCAAGACCTGTCGTGTCCCATACGGTTTCCAGCCGATAAAGATCGCCGCTTACATCATAATCACCAATCTTCTCCCATGCAAATTCTCCTGTTTTTCGATATTTCAGATTGATTTCCTTTAGTGAAACGTTATCACTTGCCATCACCTTAATAGTTGGATTCCCACTGATAACTTCATTTTCTTTTATGGTACAGGCATGAATAACCGGTGCTTCTGTATCTTTTTCTGCAGTCCAGATGACTGGCTCGGAAAGTTCACTGCGGTTCCCTGCCCGGTCTATTGCAACAATTTGATACATATATGTTTTTTTATAGGAGCAGCTTTTATCAACAAAGTAGTCTGATGTGGTTGTATGAAGCAGCATATAGAAATTTGTTCCTTCTCCTGCCCGATATATTTCATATCCCCATACATCCTCTTCCTGCTTCCACTGAAGCTTTATAGCACCGCTTTCGCCGGATATTTGTACATTATCCACTACTTTCGGCGGTGTTCTGTCAATGACATACTCTGCTATGACTTCTTCCGTATTTCCATTTTTGTTTCCTGCCTTATCATATGCCTCAAATTTTACATAAACGGTTCCCTCCTTCATGTTACTGATATCCCATGAATAAGATAGAACTTCTTTTTTACTGTTTCCATAACCATTCACGGTGGCAATCTCTTCATAATTTATTTTGTCATATGAATAAGAGAATACCGCCTGTCCAACAGCAGAATTATCTTCAATCTCAGCTTCCAGATACAGATTGCTGTTGTATACGGATATATTGGGTCCAATTCGTTTAATAATAGGAGCTATCGTATCTTCTGTTGTGGAAATTGTATACCAGTCCGATGGTTCCCCCCTGTTTCCCAGCAAATCATACCCGACCACTCTTAATACATATTCTGTGCCCGGAGATAAATCCGATATTTTACACCCTGTTGCTTTGATATATGTTTTCAAGATTGAGACGTTATTATTATTTTTTCTTTCCACTGCAAAATAGGATATGTCTTTTTCTGCTGCCTGACTCCAGGCTAATTGAAGTTCTGTACTCGTAGCGCTCCCTTCCAATATCTCTACTTTTGATATACCTGTATTATCTACTTCACATTCTTTTGTCACGGCAACAGAAAGATTGCCTGCTGCATCTTTTGCAACAGCCTTTATCTCATACCTTCCATCACTCACCCTGTTTGTATACCAGTCAAATTGAGCAGTTCCCTTATCCTGCAAGTTTCTTTCTACTTGTTTTTCTCCTAAAGAATACCATGTATCCTGTCCTGCCATTCGGTAATACAACATCACACTTTTTACCAATTTATTGTCGCTTGCTTCTACTGATATTGTAACCTTTTGAGTGATTCGCTCATTTAATCCAATTTTAACTATTTTGGGCACTTCTTTATCCGGTTCCACTACAACAAAAGCAGACGAAGAAACAGCACTCTTCTGCTCATATTTATCCACTGCCACAAGCCAGTATTCATATTCTTTTCCCTCTACTGCCTTTTTATCTACATAGGCTTCTGTATAAATTCCTGAAACTTGTGCTATTTTCTCACAGGTATTGCTTTCCATATCCCTCCTGAAAATCAAATAGCTGGTACAATCTGCGCTGACAGATGGCTCCCATGACAATTCCACATTCCCCTGCCTGCTTGTGGCCTTTATATGTGTAGGCGCTTTCGGCGGTGTTCTGTTAATCTCATAACGAACCTGTCTGCTATCCGAATTTCCATCCGCGTCCGTGACGCAGTAACGGATGCGCATCTGTTGGGTACCAGT
>JAAVAC010000057.1 GCA_014804265.1 Lachnospiraceae bacterium
CTCGCTCTATAAAAGCGCAGCAGTGCTAAGCTCGAAAGTACCTCGCTAAGCGCTGGCGTTTTTATAAGGGCGGCTTAAGAAAACATTTTTTGTTTTGATTCCGTCCCGGTGCCTGTGAAGAAAACTGCGGGCTGAACTGTTACCTTTTTTGCCTCTTTTTTTACATTCCCCATTGACAAAATCAAAAAAAGACATATAATGAATATATGAACAATTGCTCATATATAATATTTATATCCTAAATTAGAGCAAGGTAAGGAGGAATCCCATGACAGAAGCAAAGAATGAAAAAAGAAAAAAAGAAGCATTAGAAGACCAAAAGGAACTTTGTGAATGCATCCATGTGCATGATGACATTGTAAAAGAAGTGAATCAAAAAATGCCGGATGAAGAAGAATTGTATGATTTGGCGGATTTCTTTAAGGTGTTTGGAGACTCTACCAGGATTAAGATTCTATATGTACTATTATGTTCGGAAATGTGTGTATGTGATATTGCCCAGATATTAGGCATGACCCAATCGGCCATTTCCCACCAGCTTAGAATGTTAAGGCAGATGAATCTGGTACGCACTAGAAGGGAAGGAAAGACCGTTTTTTATTCCTTGTCAGACGGACATATTTCCAATATCTTAAGCCAGGGTATGGAGCATATTGAAGAATGAGGCTATGGCATGCAGCATCAAAGGAAAATTTGCTCATTTTCTTAATTGGCAGTATGCAGTAGGAGATGAGAAAATATAAAATATCAAATAAAAGGAGAATCTTATCATGAAAAAAACGTATATCTTAGAAGACTTGGACTGTGCACATTGCGCAGGGAAAATTGAAGAAGCAGTAGCAGCTTTGGAGGCAGTAGAAAAATGCAGCCTGAATTTCCTGACAAAGAAGCTTGTAGTGGAAATGGAAGAGGGCAATGTAAGTGCTGTTACAAAAGAAGTGAAAAAGATCGTAAAGAAAATCGAGCCGGATGTAACGGTAGAAGAAAAATAATTTACCGGCAGACAGATTGTAGGTGAGGATATGACGAAAAAATTAAAAAGGAAACTTCGCAATATTATTTTGGGTGCCATTATCTTTCTGTGTGCCCTGGTTATACAGCATTCGGCGTCTGACATAAATGTCAATATTCTATTGGGTATCTTCCTGATTGCTTATTTTATTATAGGCTTTGAAGTAGTAAAGAAGGCCGGAAAGAATATTGTAAACGGACGGGTCATGGATGAGAATTTTCTCATGATGATTGCCACAGTAGGGGCCTTTATTGTAGGAGACTATGCGGAAGCGGTAGCAGTTATGCTCTTTTATCAAATAGGTGAATGGTTCCAGTCCTATGCAGTCAATAAATCCAGAAAGTCCATTTCCGATCTTATGGACATTCGACCGGATTATGCAAATGTGCTAAGGGATGGAAAAGAAACCGAGGTTGATCCGGATGAAGTACAGATTGGTGAGACAATTGTAGTGAAGGCCGGGGAAAAAATCCCGCTTGACGGTATTGTCATAAAAGGAAATACAACAGTAGATACTATGGCACTGACTGGTGAAAGTGTGCCAAGAGACCTGATAGAAGGAGAAGAGGTCATCAGCGGCTGTATCAATCTTACAGGCATGATTGAAGTCCGGGTAACAAAAGAATTTGGACAGTCTACGGTAGCAAGGATTTTGGATTTGGTGGAAAATGCCGGAAGCAAAAAGGCAGAGGCGGAAAATTTTATATCCAAATTTGCAAAATACTACACCCCCACCATTGTTGTGTTAGCGCTGTTGCTTGCGTTTTTGCCGCCAATCCTGATAGATGGGGATTATTTCAAGTGGATTTACAGGGCATTGTCCTTTTTGGTTATTTCCTGCCCATGCGCATTGGTCATTTCCATTCCATTAAGCTTCTTTGGGGGCATCGGAGGTGCCAGCAGAGAAGGGATTTTAGTAAAGGGGAGCAATTATCTGGAGCTTTTATCTAAGGCGGGCATCGTGGTGATGGACAAAACTGGAACGCTTACGAAAGGAAGCTTTCAGGTAAAGGAAATCCATCCTGCAAAAGAAGCAAGTGTATCAGAAGAGAAGCTGCTAGAGCTGGCGGCCTATAGTGAAAGCTTTTCTAATCATCCCATATCGAAATCGTTAAAGGAAGCTTATTTTCATGGAGCAAAAGAAACCGCATTTGATAAGAAGCGAATTGGAGAAACGAAGGAAATTCCCGGCTATGGCATAGAAACTCATATTGACGGAAATGTCATTTATGTGGGAAACAGCAAGCTTATGGAACGGAGGGAAGTCAGCTATGAGCAGGTAGAGGCAAACGGTACTGTCATTTATGTGGCAGAAGGAAAGCAGTATCTGGGATATCTGGTAATTGGCGATGAAATAAAAGCTGACAGCAGGCAGGCAGTGGAAAAATTATATAAGGCTGGAATCCGGGAAATCGTAATGCTTACTGGAGACAGGCAGGCAGCAGCCCAGTCGGTGGCAAAAGAGCTTGGCATTAAAAAAGTCTTTTCAGAATTGCTGCCGGGTGATAAAGTAGAAAAAGTAGAGGGATTATTGAAAGAGAAAAGTGAAAAGGAGGCATTGGTTTTTGTTGGCGACGGCATCAATGATGCACCAGTGCTAGCAAGGGCAGATGTAGGAATCGCCATGGGAGGCTTAGGACAGGATGCGGCCATTGAAGCGGCAGATATTGTTATTATGACTGACGAGCCAAGTAAAATAGCAAGAGCTATGGAAATTTCCAGAAAGACTCTGGTCATTGTAAAGGAGAATATTGTCTTTGCTATTGGAGTTAAGGTAATCGTACTGATTTTGGCAGCATTGGGCATTGCCAGTATGTGGCTGGCTATTTTTGCAGATGTAGGCGTAGCCTTCATAGCCATTTTAAATGCAATGCGTACCTTATGGACAAAAGCAGGGAAAAAAACATAAATTCATACAACGAAAAAACGAAGAGAGAATTAGACAGGAGTTGAGTATTAGGAAATAAATATTTCCAAATCTTTTTTTCTTTGCTATAATGTACCATTAGAAGGAAATACTATAAAAATAAGGTGCAGTTTCCAAGCAAGGATCAGACCGGAAAAGAGGAATTTTATGGCAATTTTAGTAACAGGCGGTGCCGGCTTCATTGGAAGCCACACTGTGGTAGAATTACAAAATGCAGGATATGAAGTGGTAGTTGTTGACAATTTATCAAATTCCAGTGAAAAATCTTTAAAAAGAGTGGAAGAAATTACAAAAAAGCCGGTGGCATTTTATAAAGCAGATATTTTGGATAAGTCTGCCATGGAGGAGATTTTTGAAAAGGAATCCATTGATTCCTGTATTCATTTTGCAGGACTAAAGGCAGTTGGCGAGTCCGTGCAAAAACCATGGGAATATTATCATAATAATATTACGGGAACCCTGCTTTTGCTGGATGTAATGAGAAAGCACAACGTAAAAAATATTGTTTTTTCTTCCTCTGCTACGGTATATGGATCACCGGAAGTGGTTCCGGTTACGGAGGAATGTCCCAAGGGAGAGATTACCAATCCTTACGGACAGACGAAGGCGATGCTGGAGCAGGTGCTTACGGATATTTACAAGGCGGACAATGAGTGGAATGTCATCCTGCTTCGTTATTTTAATCCTATCGGAGCCCATAAAAGTGGTAAGATTGGAGAAAATCCAAATGGCATACCAAACAATCTGATGCCCTATATTACCCAGGTGGCAGTAGGAAAGCTGGAAAAGCTGGGGGTATTTGGAAATGATTATGATACTCCTGATGGAACAGGGGTAAGAGATTATATTCATGTGGTGGATTTAGCCAAGGGTCATGTAAAAGCCATTGAAAAGGTAAAAGAGAATCCGGGACTGAAAATCTACAATCTGGGTACCGGAATCGGATACAGCGTGCTGGATATTGTGAAAAATTTTGAAGAGGCTACTGGAATTACCATTCCTTACGAAATCAAACCAAGACGTGCAGGAGATATTGCAACTAACTATGCGGATGCATCTCTTGCAAAAAGGGAGCTTGGATGGACTGCTGAAAACGGCATAAAAGAAATGTGTCAGGATGCATGGAGATGGCAGAGTCAAAATCCCAATGGTTTCGAGGAATAAAAGAGTCAGCGGATTTGACGAAGGAACGGCATTAGGGAAGCAAAAAAGTATCTTTTAGACATACAACACTTGTTGATAAGGTCTGAAAGGTATTTTTTTATATACTTTTGCTGTCAGATTGAGGTAAAATACAGTACTTTTTCTGAAATTGATGGTAGAGAATGAAATAAAAGTGAAAAAATGTCGAAAAAAGAATTGAGTTGTAATGTTAGTTACCATATAATAGAAGAGAAAGGAGGGGGAAGCATGATTTTAAACATAGCTGTTTGTGATGACGATATGGAAATGCTTTCAGTAATCTTTGAGCAACTTCACAGGATTTTTGAAAAAAAAGAAATTCAAGTGTATATAGAATCATTTTCAGAGGGGGAAAAGTTATTGGAGTGGCATGAAAGAGCGCCTTTTCAAGTCGTATTCCTTGATATTTCCATGCCGGATCTGGATGGGTTTCAGGCTGCGGCAGAATTAAAGGCACATAATAAGGAAGTCATCATAATATTTGTCACATCCAAAGACGACCTGGTGTATGAAAGCTTTGATTATCAACCGTTTCATTTCATCCGGAAAGAGGGATGGGAAAGTCTTGGAGAGCAGTTTGAGCATGTAGTGGAAAAGCTGATAGACTATAAGAAAAGCTACGATAAAATCAATATTGCCTTGCCATACGGTACCGTGGAGGAAATTGCAATCAGCGATATTGTGGTAGTACAAAGTGAAAAGAATTATTTAGACTATGAATTGGTAGATGAAAGGACGTTGCGGGTAAGGGACAGCCTGAATACAGCAGAAGAAAGACTAAAGGAATATGACTTTACTCGCATCAGTAACAGAACATTGGTCAATTTAAGCTATGTAGGCAGGATTCGGGAGAAAGAAGGGGAAGTGATTTTGAAGGATGGATATTCATACTCCTTGAGCAGAAATTATAAAAAGAGTGTGGTAGCTGCTTACATGAAATATTTAAGGAGTAGGAAATGAAAGAACTGATTTGGAATTGTTATGAAAATCTGATCAATATTGTCCAGTCTTTTCTTTTGGCAGATTTTATGATTCGTATATACGGAGTGAAATACTGGAAAGAAAAGCCAGCTATTACAAAAATATTTGGCACTGCAGCGTATACGATTATAGTTGCTTTATCAAATCGTTTTGTGGGCTTTGAGGGAATGGGAATAATAGGCTTTGGACTTTTGCAGGGGCTTTGGGCTGTTGTGCTGCTAGAAGGGAAGTGGTATGCAATCTTTCCCATTGCCATGCTGGAGGAACTGATTACGGTTTTTGTATCAACGATTGTTATTCTGCTTACCTGCTTTGTGACGGGGATTGACGGAGCGAAACTGGCATCTGCAATCTGTCCGGAACGATTTTTCGCTCTGATTTTAACGCAGGTCTTGCTGGCAATCTGTTTATGGAAAATTGCCAATGTGATAAAAAAGAAATGGAATCCCTTAAATAGAAGTGAAGGAAAAATTTTTGCACTTGTATTTCTTATCTCGTTGCTTGCCTTTTTTTGCATTACCCAGACGGTTCTGTCTCAGAAATTGTCAGGTGCGAATGAAATCAGGCTTTTGTGTGCCTGTGGAGCATTGATTTTCTTAAATGTCATTTGCTTTCAAATGCTCAATGACCTGGCGAGAAAGAGAAGGATTGAAACAGAAAACCTGTTGTTAAAGGAACAGGCAGCATACCAGAAAAAATATGCTACGATGGTAAAACAGCAGTATGATGAAATGAAACAAATGCGGCATGATATGAAGCAGCATTATAGCGTATTGGAAAATCTGCTGGCACAGGAAAAATATCAATCCATGAAGGAATACCTGTTAAAATTCATTGAAGCCATTGACAGCAGGGAAAACCTTATCTACATAAATAATGAATATATCAATGCCATATTGAATCGGAAAATGAATTATGCCAAAGAAAAAAAGATAGACGTTATTGTAAATTCGGTACAGGAATTTACAGGAGCAGATGAAATGGAGTTGTGCAATCTGTTAGGAAATCTGATGGATAATGCTGTGGAAGCCTGTGAAAAGATAGATGGAAAGCGGATGATTGAACTCTCTATGTCACAGGATATAGATAAGATTTATATAGAAGTGAAAAATTCCATCAAAGAATCTGTATTAACCGGAAATAAGGAATTAAAGTCTGGGAAGCGAAACAAGAGCAGGCATGGATACGGAATGAAGACGATTATGGAAATTGTCAAAAAACACGAGGGACATGTGGATATTTGGGAGGAAATGGGGAAATTTTGTATCAGTCTTGTACTATATTTAGAAAAATAATACCAAACTTCCCTAAAATTTACCAAACTTCCCAGAAATCTTGCAAAAAGAGAAAAAATGTTGTAGCATAATTACAGTGCTAATTGATGATATGTCAATTAGCTACTGTTCTACGGGGGCTGAAGGATAGAAATTCGAAAGATGTGAAAGTCTTTCTCCGCCATAAACTTCCAACTTCAGTCCCTAGTTTTTCAGAAAGAGGAAAAAGGGCATGATAAAAGGAACGGCCGGATTTCTCTTAAGGCACTTTCATATAGCTGGGAAGGTGGAAAAGGAGCAGTTGGAAATCTGCCAGTACGGTATGGAAATGATATTGGCAACCTTGGTAAATATAGGATCCATACTACTAATAGGGTTTCTCTGCAACAGATGGGTGGAGAGCATTGTATTTCTTGCAGGCTTCATAATAATCAGGAAGCAGACAGGCGGCTATCATGCGGGAAGCTATTTAACGTGCAATCTTTCCTTGATATTGTGCTATGGCATACTGTTATTGTTATATCATACTACGGTAAAAGGCTTGAATTGGATAGGTGTGTCGACTGTCTTTTTCATTCATTTTCTGGTATGGTATTTTTTTATGCCCGTAGAAAGTGAAAATAAGCCTTTAAATGCTTTGCAAAGGCATCGGGCAAAAAGGTATGGATTGTACATATCAGTTGTTTATGCCATTTTATCGGCAGTGTGTCTTTTAGGGAGAGTTTTAACTGGACTTATGTTAATCTATACGGTAGCTTTGGTAGATGTGCTTGCTCTTATTTCAGTCGTAAAAAGGAGGAGAATTGTATGATGCAAAAGGGTAAGATAGGAAAGTTGGTTGTCGATGTAACAACTAAGGTTGCTGCAGCAAGTGCTGGGGAGGCTTCATGGTGGTGCATGCACCAGCCAAAGGAGCCGGAAGCTCTGAAGAAGTATGTGGAGCAGAATAAGAAGTAGGAATGAATAAATAAGTACGAGTTGGGTGTGAGAGATGAATTCACACCCTAATGGTATGATAGTGCGGAAAACTCTCTGATACGCATTGATTGTGTGTATCGGAGAGTTTTTTGTTGTAGCTGCAGGAAAGATAGATGATGAGAATTTGAAAAGGTGGTTAAAGAGACAGGACAGTTTCCGGAAGAAAGTTTCTTCTGCCTCTCTTGACAATCACCAAACACTATGCTATAACTGTATCATAAGTAGTGATACAGTTGATACACATTAAAAGAAAGGAGAAAAAATATGATTATAATCTCTTATCAGAGCGGACAGCCCATTTACGAACAGATTGTAGAGCAGATAAAATTTCATGTAATGAAAGAATATCTAAAGCCGGGCGATTTCATTCCTTCTGTGCGGAAAATGGCATTGGAGATCGGAGTTACTCCCAATACGGTAGCAAAGGCTTACCAGGAGCTTGAAAGACAGGGAGTGATACAGACGATTCCCGGTAAGGGCACCTTTATTGCAGAAAAGATAGGATCCCATATGGATAAAGTGCAGCTGGAAAAGATAGAAAATACGGTAAGAAGCCAGCTGGTGGAATTAAGGCTGTTGGGATATTCCAAGGAGGATACATTGAAGCTGGTGGGAAGGCTTTATGAGGGCTTGTAAAGCTGACAGAAAGAATCAGATTACCCATTAAGGGAAAATTTAATGAAATCATAAACAGGAATAGAAGCGCCAAAAGGAGGAATCGATATGTTGGAAATCAAAGGAGTCAACAAGAACTTTCATAAGAACAAAGTATTGGAAGATATAAATATACATATACAAAAAGGGGAAATCCATGGGCTGATTGGAGAAAACAGTGCTGGAAAAACCACGCTCATAAAATGCATTATGGGCATATATAAAACGGACGGAGGAGAAATTTTGTTAGATGAAGCCCCTGTTTACGATAATCCCATGGCAAAAGAAAAGCTGGGCTATGTGGCAGATGTAAATGAATATATCAGATGCTATAGCGTAAAAGGAATCGTAAAGCTGTTCAAGGACTTTTATGACGACTTTTCCGTAGAACGGTTTTACCTATTGAACCAGACCTTCAAGCTGGATGATAAGAAGCTGATAAGCAATCTGTCAAAAGGACAAAAGATGCGCCTTGCCTTTATGTTGAGCCTTGCACAGAATCCGGATTATCTGATTTTAGATGAGCCTACCAGCGGGCTGGATGTAATGGGCAAAAAAGAGCTGTTTGACATATTAGTTTCTGAAGTGGAAGAAAAAAATATCGGGGTATTGATCTCTTCCCACAATCTGGAAGGCCTAGAACGAATCTGTGATACAGTAACCTTGTTAAAAAAAGGCCGGGTCATCATGCAGAATACCCTTGATGATGTGAAGAATACCTATACGAAATGGCAGGCAGTATTTGAAAAGGGTATCCCAAAAGAGCTTAGAAAGCATAAACAGGTCATTGAAATCAGCAGTGTAGGAAGCATTTATACTATTGTAACCAAACACGGTGAAAAAGATTTTGAAGCATATTTAAAGGGACAGGGTGCATCCTTGGTAGAGGAAATTCCCATTTCTTTGGAAGAGCTGTTCGTTTATTCCAGTAAGGAGGGAGACGTATGAGATATTACAGGAAGCTGTGGAAGCATGAAAAGTATTTTTATATTCTTTTTATGATTGCATATATTTTTCTAACCATAGCAGTATGCAATGCATTGAAGCGTTATAAAGACGATGTATCTGCTTCACCATATCCGTTATTTACACTTTATGTCCTTGCTCTGGAATTTTTAAAGAACTATAGCAAGAATAATAAACCAGCCAGAAATTTTATAAGGACGCTGCCTGTCAAGCAAATGCATATGGTTACATTCCATAGTTTTTTGGGAATACTTGTTTTTCTGCCGTCTATGTTTGTCTATTTAGTGCGTATCATGGATTTTGAACCTTTGCTGAAAAAAGAAATATTGCTTGCCATGATAGTTACGATTATGTTTTTTATTGTAGTGCAGATTATAAAACTGATTTTAAAAAAGGAGTTTCTGGCATTAGCTGTGGCATTTTGTTTGTATCTTTGCGCAATGGGAAAAATGTGGAGCATCCTTGTAAATGTTTGGGACTATATATACTATGGGTTGTGGTAAGGAAGATTGATAATATTTTACCGGGAAAGAAGGGACAGATATGAAGAAATTTAAAAAATTATGGAAAAAAGATAAACGTGTTTACCTTTGTGCGATTTTCGTTTTGTCTCTATATGCATTGATTTATTTTGGAAATAGGGCACATCAGGAATATGATTATTTAAAAAGAATGGCAGAAATACAAAAAAATGATTACCAGATGATTGAAAAAAACTTGGATTACTATATTGAAAAGGGAGTCATAAAGTCGGAACAAGATTTCTATAGAAAATATACGGTTGTAATTGATAATGAAAGGCTGGTAAGAGTCGATAGCTGGGGTATATACGTTTTTGACCGGATGTTTCACGTACTTTATAGAAATCTTATTATAGCTTTATTTTTAATCCAGACAATACGATTTTACTTATATGACAGCAGAAGAGGAAGAGAATTTATAACCACACTGCCGGTTAAGAAAAGAACTCTTATTTTATATGAATGGGCTTCCGGTGGAGTGTTAGTCAGCATTCCTGTGTTATGTACTTTATTGCCTGTCATTATATATGAGATTGCACTGGGGCAATATGCAAAGGAAAATCACTGTTGGTTTATGGATTATTCCGAATTAAGTTATGATTGCTTGATGGTACTTTCCGGATGGGTTGCAATCCTGTTCCTATATTCAGCTTTTATTCTTATAAGATATTTGACAAACTCCTTGGCAGCTAACTATCTGGTAGGTATAGTAATATGCGGAACATCTGTGGCGCTTGCGTTCATTTTTGATTCCTTCTCTCTTTTTTATGGAAAAATTCTCATGCTGGATATGTTATTTGGAGGAATCGGTAATGTCATATATGATTTTCCATGGTATTTCATGCCGTCAAGTATGGTACAGGTTATTATTCAGGCGCTATTTGCGGTTTTGTTTATTATGGCTGCCATTATTTTTACCGAAAAATGCAAAAGAGAATGTAACGGCATGTTTGCTCATAAAGCGGTAAAGGTATTGTTTTTGATATCTATTTATATTTGGTGTTTTTTGTTTTTCCTTAACTCTGCGGAAAAAGTACCTTTGGCAGTCATGACCTTGATTTCCCTTTTGGGTTCCGGACTGATTACTTTAGGAGCTGGTTATCTAGTGCGGGACAGGTAAAAGGGGGAAAGGCAGAGCTTAGAACCCATGAGTGAGGAAGAAAGAGTAAAATTGCATTTTGAAGAAATGAATTAGTGTAAGCTTATATTTGCAAGGTGTTCCAGAAGCCATATGTTTGTTAAAGGGTGTCTGAAAGCATATATGTAAAGTGTTTGACAGGCTGCCGCCTACAACAAATAATTAGCATTTACAACAAATTTTGAGTTTCCCCATTTTTAACAACCAGATTACCCGAAAGCCTCTATTCCAAAGTATCCGGCTAACGTAAGCTGTTGTGATTTCTCCTTTTTCAATAGGAACGTTCTTATGCCAGAGC
>JAAVAC010000058.1 GCA_014804265.1 Lachnospiraceae bacterium
TGTTACTGCATTTTATTTTGACTAATGTGATTGATTATGCCAACTGCAAAACCTTCATTTCAATTTTCCTTAATTCATCAAGTGATAATAGTGGAACACACTCCGCGATTTCTTCAAGTGTCATTTTACCTTTTTTTATCAATCTTTCTGCGGTTTCTCTTGCACTGTTTAATGCCGCTTCATTCCTCATATCCTCCATAATCTTGCACATGGTCGCCACTCCTTTCTCGTCATTCTTGAAGTACCTTGCTTTTTTGGCAAGTGCCTCGTAATTCATATCATCGGGATCGGTGCATGAAAAATCGTGCATTAGTTTACCGACTTCATCATCACCCCTGTATTTGCCATTCACATATAGGATATGCGAACCGTCACCAAACAATACTTTATTATCTCTGATCGTAACATATCTCTCTACCGGATATATCGGTTGATTTCCTTTCATTACATCATTTTCTGTAATAAAAATAACATAGCTGTCGGGAATATCCTCCGTATCATCCCCGGGCTTCAATATATGTGCGTCCAGCAGACTGCTGTTATGTCTTGCCCTTTTTGCGCCTGCTCCTGCGTCCGACCTCTGAATTTCCACATCAAATTCTTTATTGGCACTGTCAACCGCATGAACATCTAAAGTAGCGGAACGCCCCTGCAAGTTCTTCATCGGCTCCTGTGTCCGAACCGACTTAATCTTGATGTCCTCTCGTCCTAAAACAATCCGAAGTATCAATTCCACACCCTCAAAATTATCTGCAAGGCAGACAGTCATAAAATCATCGTCCATATATCGGAGTGATTTCAAACGCTGTAAATCCTCTTGATGTATCTGCACCGCTGTATTCAAAAAATCACCTTCTTTTGCCACTTTTATTATACATCGAACAATATCTTATGAAAACTGAATTTTTCGTAAAAATTTCCAATCGCATCATACCTCTTTTCAACTAAACCGAAAAAGAATTTAAAAAATTTGGAATAATAAACCATAAATCAACATTCACTTCCATACTCTACACATACACTCACCATCTTCACAATGGCTTATAAGCCAGCTATAATCTTTCGTAAAGAGATAAAAATCGTCCATGGTAATGGGATATGCTAATAAAACTTTCTTTATCTCATTCAACTCACCTTCATACACCCAGCCACCATCAACTATAAGATAATACAATGCTATTAGATTTTTTTCTGGAATGAGGTTATCTATTTTATGAATGTATTCGCTCCAATCATCTTGATCCGCTCTAATCATATCTGTTCTTTTTAAGTCATTTCGAAATCTTGTCCACATATAAGTAAGTTGTTCCATGGATGGATACTTTGTATAGTCGCAGAATGTATAATATAACTTACGAATCACCTTGTCATAATGATTCTTTCCCGCTTCATGAAACTTAGCCCTATCAATGTTAAATTGCTTTATGATGTTTTCAATTTCATTCCGCATTTCATAACGTATTTTTTCACTTTCTCTTTGACTCACCATGACTTATTATCCCCTTACTGATATGCATTATATTTTCTTGACTGCTTTATTCCGGCAAATCCAGCATACGTTTTATATCTTCTTCCGATTCATCCAGCAGTTTTGCTATATCAGCGGCCTCTAATCCTTTTTCAGACATTTTACGGATTGTTCTACGTATTCCATGCTCAATTCCCTCTTCCAACAATGTCCTTTTATGCAGTTCTTCATCATACTCAAATATGCTCATCTGTATCGCCTCCGCTTTGTGCTTTATGAGAAAGTCTCTTAAGATTCCTTCTGCCATACACTCGTCTACTGATTTTCCCACTGCCTCTTCTATAGGCATGTTTTCCTTGTAGGTCCTTACTTTTTCTACGTATTGCATGTACTGGTACAGGGTTGGGCAACTCTTCTTCAAATCTTCGTTATATCCGGGATTGATATTAAGCTGAACTACCGTCAGCTCCAGGTTTACCTCGTCCTTTCGCTCAAAGGAATCTGACAGCTTCATGATCCGCCGCTCCGGCTGCTTTTCCACCCCATTATAAAAGGTTATGAATTTGGGCGTCGGCAGCATAATTCGCTTACTGGAATAAACGTCTTTTCCAATAAAACTTTTTAAAAGCTTCCACAATTCTTCAAAAAACCTCTCTGCTTTTTATTTTTCCTGTTATTTGGTAGATAGAAAGCATTGATGCTCTTTGACTTTGCAGAAATGATAATAGATCGGCTTTCCGCCGGAAAGTTAGAAGATAAATGCTTTTATACATCGTAGCATATGTTTATGATTTAATGCAAGTTAATATTTATAAAAATTTGATAAAAAATTATTTTAAAACAGATAATGTCTTTTAAAAAAACTCGCCAATTAAAAACCACACAAAAGCATAGAGCCGATGAATATATGGAATACATCATCGGCTCTGTTTTTTATATAATTTTTACCCTATAGTTGTTTTGTTTTTCACATCATTTAATCTTTATCTTCACCTTTGCCTTTTTATTGCTTCCATCTGTAGACGTTGCTGTAATAGTCACAGCCTTTCCTTTTCCGGCTTTTTTGGCTGTCACTTTTCCTTTCTTATTGACAGTGGCATATTTGGTGTTGGAGCTTTGCCATTTCAGGGTCTTATTTACGCTCTTTCCTGTGGTGCTTACTGTTGCCTTGACTGTCATGGACTTGCCTGCACCTAAGGTTTTGGATGGGGCTTTCAGCTTTATGCTTTTTACGGCATGTTTCATGATCTTGATCTTTATGGTTGCTTTTTTGCCGCTGCCGTCTTTTGCGGTGGCAGTGATGGTAACCGTCTTTCCGATGCCGGCTTTTTTCAGGGTGAGCTTTCCATTTTCGTCTATGGTGGCATATTTTTTATTGCTCGTCTTCCATGAGACTGCTTTATTGGCGGCATTTGACGGGGTAATGTCCACTGTCAGCTTCACTTTCTTTCCGGCTGCCAGTTTTTTGGATGGGGCTTTGATGGAAAGTCTGCTTACTTTTATGGATTCCCTGTTACCAGTGCTGCCTTCTCCCTTCTCATCATCTCCTGTCGTTCCGCTTCCGCTGCTTCCTTCCTGGATCTTATAAGAAAAAACCGCCACATCACTTATTTCATATCCTTCACATACAGCTACCGCCTGAATGGTCATATCCCTGTCTAAAGTAATCGCCTCTGTATATGGAATGCTTTCTGCAGTAGGCTCCGTTCCATCCATGGTATAGTAGATGTCCGCTCCCATGGTGGCACAGGTTAATGATACTTTTGTATTTTTTGCCACGCTGCTTCCGGAAGGGATGGTGGCATTTGGCTTTGCTGCCTTTTCCCATGTCTTCCATACTGCTGTCAGGGTCATATCCCTGTCAATGACCGTACTGAAATCAAACGGGGTTTCCCCTGCATACCATCCCAAGAAACGGTATCCTTCTTTTGCTGGCGGCACAGGCTCGGCTGCCCTTCTCCCTTCGATGACGCTCTGGCTTTCCACTTTGCTTCCGCCGTTGCTGTCAAAGGTCACCGTATAGGTGACAGGGTCTTTTATGAGGCTGCCTCCCTGTATCCCTGTTCCATAACCGGTATAGATGAGCTCCTGGTTGTTGGAAAGGATGCCATCCTCCTCTTCTGCTTCGATGGTCAGATAATAGGTGCAGTGCTTTTGTGCATATTCCTCCAAGCTGATGGAAAGGCCGATTCCTTCTTCCCTGGTGACGGTGTCCACAGGCTGGCTTAAGAGGATTTCTCCCTGTTCCTTATCCGCATACAGGGTCAGTGTGCCTTTTGAGGGGATGCAGCTATGGTTCAGCACGGAGATGTCCAGCCAGTCCGCACCTTCAAAATATCTTGTCTGGGCTTTTACATATAAATCCGTATAGCCTATGTTGATTGTATATTCGTTATCCTCATCCACCGTCTCGCCCTGTGCCCTGACGGAAATGGGATACCCGGTCAATGAGCCCAGTCCGCTGTCTACCGTAAATCCACTTAGTTCATATACCCCGCTTTCTCCTGCCGGAAGGTCTATGCCGGTAATCATGGAAAACCGTTTCCCACCGGAAAAGAATTCCAGCGTATCGATAGGGGAGGTTCCCTGGTTTTTTACCACTACTGACAGCGGCAGCCTCTCTCCCGGTATTACCTGCTCCACGTCATAAGATACCGATTCCAGGCTGGTCCTTATGGTTTCCATCTGGTTGGCGGCATAGAGGGAGCAGATCACGGAGCCGTCTTCCTGTAGCGCAGCGTGCTTGTATGCCAAAAAATACTGGCCGTTCTTGCAGTAACCGTTTGGAGCGGAGGTAAATGCGCTGCCGGTATTGCACAGCCGGTACGGCTTCGTCCAGCTTCCTTCCCGGCAGGAAGTGGCATAGATGCTGGTGCTGCCGTCTTCCGCTTCCTGATCCACGGCTTCCCATATGATGGCCTCTGCCGTATCGCTTCCTTCCATGACAGAAAAGCTGCCGTTTAAGTTTGCAGGTTTCTGTGATGTGAAGACGGGAGTGCCTGTATTTCTTCCCAAGTCTTTTGTATAATAGATATTTCCATTCTGATACCAGAACCAGCAGCCGTTTCCTCCTATCAGCGCAAATGACGGGCAGGAGTCCACGGTGCTATTTTGGGTAAATCTCTCAAGGGCACCGATTCCATTTTGGAAATCCACTGCCTCATCCCCATAAAGCTCCCGGTCTTCTATGGTAGACAGGTTTCCGTCCCTGTCCACCTCACATAAAAGGGCCACAGAGCCTGCGGCTCCCTTCTGTCCGTTAAAGCCTATGTCCATGGAAACGATGTTCTGTTCCTTTGGCATGGAGGCATACTGCTTGGTGGTGCCGTTTTGGATGTCCGCACAAAAAGCGGTATATATATTGTCCGCAGCCAACACGTCCCTGCTGCTTCCAAGGCCTGCTTCCACCCATGCGCCATAGGGCTTTTGTCCGCAGACCGTGATTTTTGGCATCAGATAGCAGCCTGGAACGGCAGTCAGCTTCTTTTTCTCCTCCACCTGTCCGGTGGCGGTGTTCAGTCTGGCATAGGAAATGCTGATATTTTCTGCCACGTCCGACAATCCGGCGCCGGATTCCAGTACTGTTTGGGCATCCTGCCATATGATATGGATATTTTCTCCATCTGCATACAGGTCAAAGCTGTAATCCGCCGTCTTATCTTCCGTTTCCGGAATCAGCCTCTTTGGCTGGGAAAAGCTCCTGCCGTCTGCTGAAACCGCATATACAAGGGCAGAACGGTTTTCCGCACTTCTTTCCTCCATATCTTCCAGCCAGAACAGGTAGGAGAGCCCGTTTGCTTCTATGAGCCTTGGCTTTGCGGAAGGATACACTGCCTGCTTTACTACGGACAGGGTGGTTCCCTGCTGCTGCCCTGCCCCTGCCCTTTGGGGCTCTGCAACGCTGCTGTCCTGTTTATGTTCCAGATAGCTTCTGTCTATGAGCCGGTACTGGGAGGTATCATAAATACCTGCCGTTCCTGTACGGGCACTTATTCCTGACCTGCCTCCCATCCCTGTCCTTGGACTTTCGTAAATGGTATAGGTTTTCTTTGGGGATTCCCACAGGTCAAAGGACCAGCCAAATAAATCCGAGTGGATTGCCATGCCCAGACCTGCCCATACCTTCCAGTAGTCGCTGGCAGGCTTATAGAGCACGTTTACGTCTCCCGTGCCGTTCACTTCCACGTTGACCAGGTCCTTGACGCCCACTCCGGCGCCTGCGGTCAGGTATACTTTCCCGGTCATGTCCCCGAAACCGCCGCTTAAATCCAGCATGCCGTTTTCGTAAAGCATACTTGCCTTTAATTCGGCGGATACCTTGATGCCTCCTTCAATGGTCACATAAAAAGGGATGTATCCGGCAAAGAAGTACTGGGTATATCCGGCGGAGGCCTTGACCGACAGGATCACTCCCACGTTGATGACCAGCCTTCCCTGATCCAGCTCATCAAAATATCCTTCCCCGTAGCCGCATACGCTGCCGTTTACTTTTACATAGCCTGCCCCAAAGCTCTGGGGAGTGCCGCCAAAGCCCTGTGCTGCATTGGACAGATCCATTGCCCGGGAGGAAAGCTTGTCATAATCTTCCTTGAATCGTTCAAAACTCTGGCTTGTTTTTTTGTTCACTGCAATCTTTACTTTTCCGTCTGCGCCTACCTCCAAATCAAAGGGCAGACCGTCTTCAAAGCCGTAGGAAATCTCCCGTCCTCCCAAAAAGGGCACATCATCCGGAAGGGTCACGCTGATGGATTTCCCAAGGGATACCTTTCCTGTCTTTTTTACTTCTTCGATTTCCTTTCCAAGCTCGCATACCCGGATTCCCAGAGTCTGCATATCGCTGTTGCCGGCAGCATCCGTTACCCGGACTATAACATCCTTCTTTGGAAGGAACTGGGAACACAGGGGATTTTTATAGACTGTTCCGTTTTGTTCAGTGATAACAGGGAATGTGAATTCTCCGTTCTCACTGGCCTTTATTACTTTTCCGTTGTTGATAATTTCGTATCTGGCAATATTTCCCCTTGCCCTCAGGGTAAGCTTCATTTCTTTTGCGCCTGCAGTGTCCCCGGAAATTGGCTCACCGTTGTGGGACAGGTACAGCTTTGCATTCATGAGGTTGGTGGTCTTTGAATCTATTTGTGCAGTAGCCGTCACAAGCTTTAGGTCTTCCCCGCCGAGAAGGTATAATGGGAAATACTTGACTTCTCCCGGAATCAGCTCATCAAGGCCGCCTATCTGCATACCATACCCTTCTGCCGTTACATAGTTGATGTATTTTCCCCTCCATTGACGCCTGCCGGAACTCTTGCCAGACCGCTGGTATCTGTCACATACTGACGTTCACCCACTGCCACGGTAGCCATTGGGATAGGGCGGTTTGTTTCGCCATCATAGACGAGGATTCCGCATTCATCCGGATTTACGGAAACGTTGGGGAGTTCTGCTTTGCTGTTTCCACCACCATTTCCTCCTTCGCCGCTGGTTCCGTCGTCCACCATGGACCAGATACCAGATGAAAGATTTATATGCAAAGCTGGGCAAACGCCGTCACTGCTATGGCTGACATTACGGCCACCCAGATTGACGTGCCCACCGATGAGGACATACGCAGCAAAGTCACTACTAGTGCCGGGCGAGCGCAGCCACCACCAGCATTCGCCCTCATAATCACTACTACTGCCTCTGTATGCACCTCTTGCATTGGCATAGTCGCTTGTTTTCATTCTCCGGCTCATGGAATCAACACTGACACCACTGCAGAATCCATATGCCACATTCCTCACTTCACTGATGGAAAGTAGATAAACTTTGTCACTTGTTTCATTTCCACCTTCTGTGCCAAAGGGATTATCCTCATTCACTACATTTTGTGTTACGATAGCACCCTGCTCACTGCTACTGAAGGCTATACTATAAAAGCTGCTGTTCAGCCAGTTCCTTATGGTGCTAGGTTCCCATGTGATTCTTCTGTATTCTTCGTTATAACCCTTACAGTCAATGGCCCTATCCGCCACTACGAACAGAGTATTTCCGTCATTGTTCAGTACCTTCCACTTTATCCGTTCCCATTTGAAATAGCGGTAGCCGTTATTTGACACCTCATCAAAATATCCGCTGTAATTTGTATCAGTTTTACTAATCCTGCGGTACTTTGTTCCGTTTACCCATACATCAGTGCCCTCGCTGCTTTCCACCGTGCCTGCTGACTGTCCTTTTCCCTGACTGATGGCGCTGTCGATTGCCTGTTTGGTTGCTTCATCCGTGACCTCACTCTGGGGATAGCTTCCAAAATATACATAGCTAAAGTCCGTATAGTCTGTTCCATCATCCTTCTTTGTGCAGTGATGGATAGGATTGGCAGGACTTCCTGCTCCCACACGGGCATTGTTTTCACTGACATTGCTATCCGGAAGTGCTTCCCATTGTGGACCCGGATTGCCGGAATCCTGTGGATAGGTTGAAGCGGCTTCCGCATTTTCTTCTTCCGTTCCCGTATTTGCAGCTTCCGGTTCTGTCCGGCTGCTTCCTGCCTTTCCGTCATTTTCCTGCTCTCTGCTTCCTGCGGCTGCTGCCCCGTTTCCGCTGATGGTCTGGGCAAACACGGTAAATCCCTGTGTCCCTAGGAAAAGGGATGCTGCCAACAGCAGGGATAGAAGCCGCATTGCTTTTTTGGTTGAGTCTTTTACATTCACTTTTGTTCTCCTCCTTGTTTTTCTTTGATGTTCCCTTAATTTCTATATTCAATATCTTTTGTATTCCTATCCCATTTTACCGAAATCTGGTTGTTTTGTATAGCACATTGTTTTACCTTTTCTAAATTTTTTTATTTCTCATTTGTTGATTTTTAAGATTCTTATGTGCAAATTTGGCATAGGTTTGGAGGAAAACGGGTTCATTATGCTGTTTTTAAGAAACCATCTACTGTACAATATCCGAGTAATCCGAAAATATATGGCGCATTTCCAGTTCGCTGGACTTTATTTGGTATATGCATTGATAGCTTTCATTGATTCCTTTCATTGATTCCTTTCTTTCCAATCGGTTCAAAATCGCCATGGATATGAGTATTGGAATCCTGGTTTTGAATGCTCTCGGTTAACCGGGCATTAGCAGTCATGTCAATCTTTTTTCCACCAATCAAAATACCACTCTCAAAACAGCATGAAAAAAACGGACGATTCCGAGCCGCAGGCATAGGCATAAAGAAAGCACCGATTATTTTTAATCGATGCCAGATACTATCATTTTCAGTATCATATTTTAGGTTCTAATCTAAATGCTTTGTCAATAAATTCTAAAATCGCCTCATACATCTTTACAACTAAACTGAAAAAGAATTTAAAAAATTCGGTTTCGGTATCTCTTCGCCGTCTTCTTTTGCTGCTTCAATCCACAATTCCTTTGCTATTTCAATTTCTTTCAGTGCTTGTTCTTTCGTTTCTCCATGTGCCATACACCCCGGCAATTCCGGAATACTTGCAACATATATATTGTCTTGTGGATCATATTGCATGAAAATAGAATATTCTGCCATTTTTAATCCTCCTTATAATTCATGTTTTGCAATTATATTTCTTAATTGTCTAACCTGATACCCTTTCGCTTTAGAACCATCTTTTTGTATCGTCATACGTTCATTTATTTCATTATGATAGTATGAAATATGTGATCCTTTCTGTCCTTTAAGCTCAAATCCCAAATCCATAATGAGATTGTAAAAATCAGAAAATTTAATATTATAATCACATTTTCCGCTCATAACATCATTATATGTCTTTTGATTCATACTATTACACTTCCTCTGTACATAATTATACTAAATTTTCCTATTTTTTCAAGCTATATTAAATGGCAAGGGTTTTGGAATATTTGTCCCTTTCTCTTTTGAAGCAGGCTCTGATTGCTCCGGCACTTTCAGCTACTTTTTCCAAACTGCTTTATTCTGCCAAATCCAGCATACATTTTATGTCTTCCTCTAACTCGTGTACTGACATGTTGATATTTAGATTTACCACCACCTCACTAAGAGGCAGTAGTAAATGTAGGGTACAAAGAACTCAGCTTTGTTCGGGCATCACCTGTCCGAAAATGCCAGTTGACTTTTGCCGCTGTCGTATTTCTCTCCACTTCCCATGCTGACAACTCGCTGCGCAGCAAACCTATTTCAGCAATGCGGCGTGAAAGACACTGTCTGGTCATTACATTCAGTTCAATTTCGGCGATGTCCAGCCAACTGCCATGTTTTGGTGTATAATGTATCTCCAGTCTTTTGATGATACGCCTGGCTTCTTCTGGCGGATAACGTTTGTACAGGGAAGCTGGTTTATGTGTATTGAGGTTGTCCATTACAAGAATGATTTTTTCTGCGTCAGGATACATGACATCCGACAGATACTTGATCTCCTCTGCCCAGTCAACAGCCGTGCGGTGTTCCCGTACGCTTACATGATGTGTCCCGCCTAGCGGCTCTACAAAGGCAAATATGCTGACAGTGCCATTGCGGACATATTCAGAATCTATTTTCCGGTCACTTCCAGGGAGCATCGGCAGCGGCTCCCTTGCTTCTGCAAGAAGCTGGTATGGCTTTTCATCCATACAAACGACCGGGCGGTTTGCATCATAGGGAAGTTCATAGACATCAAGGACATCCTCCATGCATGCTATGAATTCGGGGTCTTCTTTTGCCGGGATGCACCAGTAGTCGTTTTTGTGAGGTCGAAGTTTGTTTTTTTTAAAGCATTGCGGATCGCCTCCCTGCTTACGGGAGTTTCCAGAATGACTTTGGATTCTTCTTCAAGTAAACGGATCGTCCATCTGGAATGCCCCTCCGGGACAGGGCCGCAGGCCAGTTCTATCAGCCTGGCCTCTATACGTCCATCAACTTTGCGCCTTGCGTTATCTGAATTAACGTTCCTTTTAAATTCAGTGACCGCACCGATACCGCCACTGGTATATTTTGAAACCGTATTGGCAACAGTTGCCAGACAGACACCATTGGATTTTGCGCTCTGCTCATGTGTTAAGACTTTTCCATGTGCTTCATCCAGATCAAGGATTATCTGGCATCTGCTACGAATAGTTTTTGAAGTTTTTTTCTTACAGATTACAGACTTAAGTTCTTTGACTTCATCGTCTGTAAGTTTGATTATATGCTTTTTAGGTCTTGCCATAGGAATCACCACCGTTTCTTTTATTATATCTCGAAACGACAATAATTACCAGAAATATTTATCTGAATATCAATATGTCAGTACACTCGTCCAGCTGCATTGCTATATTAATATTATATTTTAGGTTCTAATCTAAATGCTCTGTCAATAAACTCTAAAATCGCATCCAAAGCTATCTTATTATTTTCAATCACACTCCGAAAAGGATATAAGTCACAGTGCGCAAGATACAAAGCCATTTCCCCCGGTTTTTTCATATCATAAAATAACATATCTAGAAATTTAACATTACTTTCAATACTAAGAATATCCATCGCATATCCTCCATCCAAATTTTTATGGTATAAATTTTTTTGTCTTCCATTGCCAAACCCTCTTGCTTCCGATACAATCATTTGTAGAAGAAATGGTTTATCGCATAGCTTTTCAGAAACCATCTACTGTACAATATTTGAATAATCCGAAAATATATGACGCAGTTCCAGTTCGCCAGACTTTATTTGATATGTACATTGATAGCTTTCATTGATGCCTTTCTTTCCAGCAAATTCAAAATCACCATGCATATGCACATTGGAATCCTTATTCTGAATGCTCTCAATCCCTCGGGCATTGGCAGCCACGTCAATCTTTTTTACCACGAATCCAAGCATGATATTTCTGCCATAATACGAAGAATACTTTTGTGTGATGAATCTGGCAATCCCTTCTTTTACATACTTTTTGTTTAAATCAGAAGTTCCGTCGATTCTTTTACACTCTATGATATAGTATGCTTCTTCTTTTTCAAAATCATTTTTTAGCAGGATACGAATATCAACCCTGCCGATATGCTTCCCATTCCCGGCATAATTTTCCGGCACCTCAAGCTCAAACCTATAATCTGACATGTCATAGGCGCTCTTTTGCTTTTTCAGATATTCCTCCAGCAGGATGCTTCTAATTTGGTTCTCATCATTTGGCATCTTCATCTGTTTCTGCTCATAGTCTTCCACCACTAATTGGCATATATCGAGAACGTAATTTATCATTTTTTCAAAATTCGCCTGCCATAATGCATCCAAAATATCTCTTTTCAACATACCGCTCATCTACAGTCCTCCTTTCCAAGAAGCACTGTATTTAAGACTTTATGACTATCCTTTATTGCCATTGCAGGATGCCAGTTTCTGGACTCAATGGGCTTTACAATGACAAAGGAATCCTCTGAAACTTCCACAATGTTCTTCGTTTGATAGAAGCAGTCGTTTAGCTGGTAAATCATAAAATCAGTAAGAAAACCAAGATTTTCATCTATATTTATATTATCCATGATAGCAATATTCTTTTTCATCTCATCCAAAGAAAGCTTTACTTGAAATGCAGCAAACTTTCCTTTTACGTCCGGATAGATGTTTATGGCATAATGCACCTTGCTCTGTCCAAAGTGCTTTTCCCATATTCGGGCAAATATTGCCGCATACTCTTTCATCTGTTCCACATCACATTTTGTCTCTTGATAAGTTCCGCAAAGCATGGGAATTTGGACAGATACAGCATAATCCACAAAATAATCGTCTTCTAATCCATACATTTTCATGACACATCTGTCCAGGCGTATTTGCAATTCCTCCCTGGACTCCTTATCTTCTGCATGCTGTATTTCCTGAACCAATTCAACAAGTTCATCACTATATACATATGGATATTCAGACAACTCCTCCAAAAAGACCTGCTCCCTTTCTATTCCCGCTGAAGAGCCCAACATTAAATTAAAGTAGGAAAACAGCTTGGAATTGAGCAAGCCACATAAGTTCAACAAGACTTTTTTATCCTCTTTTGAACCTTTTATACAATTTATCGTCTCTCTGAAAAGAAAATCTTTTTCCGCATATACTGCCCTTATGGAATAATCTGAGCAATCTAATCCCTTTTTAAAAAGAACATATGGCGCTTCATATATCTTGGGGTCTCTTGGACGATGTATTTTGGTTTTGCTGAAAATGGAACAGGCTTCGGCATTCAAATAAAAATGATCTATCGCTTCCTCAGAATCCAAAATTTCACGTCCAACCAAGTGTAAAGAATCCTTTTTGTCACCATCATTATCCTGCAGTCCTTTTTTCATCATCAGATTATTTTCCAATGCAATATCCTTAATGGTTTTTAAATTCCTGCTCATACCATCTATTAGTTCAAAGTCCCAATATCCCCCATAAACTAATATTTTCCACAATTTATCATTTTCCAGCAGTAATGTCTGTTTCACATATTTGATGTCATCCGGCTCAATCATGATAACTCCAAATATTTTCAAATATTTATTGGGCTTTAAGCTTATGTATTCCACTTTATGCGTGGGAGTACTTTTTTTGCACAGAAAAGAAAGCACCGCCGCCGGTGCCACTGCACCCTTAAAAATTTGTTTTCTTACAGCGGAGATTTCCAAAACCTGCTCCAATTGTGCCGTAGACAGCAGTCTTTCCCTTAAGGCTACAGATGGACTCTTTCCTTTGTATAGCATTTTGGAGGGAATGACTAAGCTGCACTCAGTGTTTTCAGTTCCAATTTCCCGAACCTTCAGCAAAAATGCAACACAAATCTCCCCGTTTTGGGGAATGACCTTCCTGTCCGCACAATACTTCCTGTAGTTCTTCTGTTTTACACTTCCCCAGGGAGGATTTCCCAGGATAAATTTGAACTCTACGTTTTCAATTGCTTTTATGTTTCCTTCATCAAAAAAATCCCCCACAAGAATATTTTCATTTTTTAATAAAGGTAATTTAAACTTCTCCAAACTCTTAGGGTCTTGATAATCAAAAAGCGTAACATAAAGAGAGAAAATCGTAACATCCACCGCTTCCTCATTATAATCCACTCCATATATATTATTTTTGACCAGATCATGAATTCTATTTTTGTCTTGTAGGAAGCCATCGGTTCCTGCATTGCTTTCTAATATCTTTTGGAGGGATTTAACCAAAAAAATACCCGACCCGCAGGAAGGATCCAGCACTTTGCACTCCTTCTCATGAACAAGATATTTCCCTACTGTACGGTTCACAATGTAATCTGCCAGATATTCAGGTGTATAAAATGCCTTGTCTTTATCCTGCTTTTCTTTCCCTAACAATATCTCATATATATTACTGATTAATTCAATTGGAATGATGTTAAAATCATAAAAAGGGAACAGGCAAAACTGCCCTGACTGCAGATCCTCTTTAGCTGTTATAAAATCATGTAACATCGAAAGAGCGTCCTGAGTTATTTCGCTCTTTTCTTTCTGTTCATCCATTTCAAACAGATTCCCGTTAAAGCTTTCTTTTAAATGTCTGATCAAATCAAAAAACTCGTCTTTGTTCCGCATAATGTCCAGAAAGGCTTCCTGTGACTTTTTCACATCACTGTCAAGCCCCTTATATCCGATATTCACGCCGCGGTCGATTAAATAACGGATAAACAATACTCGAAGCATCCATTTATTGGCAAAAGATATTTTATATTTGTCCTTTAGTTTTTTTGTAATATATTTCAGATTTTCTATTAAAAAATCATTTAAATTCTTCTTACCCATGCTGTTTTCGTAAAGGTCTAATGACAGGCTGTTCGTCACATTCCAATACGAAAATGCATTTTTTTCATCACATTGACTTAAATCATATGCCACAATATCCCGCAATCTGATCTTCTTATCAGCATCTAAATTCATGCTCTTTCCATTATCAACTTTTATGTAATTCCCTTCATCAGAAATAACAACCGGCATTTGCGCATTCCATATTTTTCCATGAATATCTATATCCATCCGTTCATTTAAATCATCAAAAAATACCGTAAGTACACTTCCGTCTACAATATACGCAGCATAAGGAGCCAATTCATGCAGCACTCTTCTATCATGCCATGACAATTCAATACATTGATCAATCTCTGATAAATAAAATAATTTTTCTGAATGATGATATCCTAACCTCTGAATGACAGTTTCTATAGCCCTCATTTCATCGCCTCTCCAAGTTATTTGTATCTAAAATATCATATCTACTGTACAATAAACAGTTCTTACTCTCGTCATTGCCCCAAGAGCTACAAAATATTTGCTCCATTTCCTGTATAGTGTAGCATAAGCAATCGAATTATCACAAGTATTTCACCGAAAAAATTATAACATTTTTCTCCTTGCATTTCCTCCACAATTTGTTATACTATTTGAGTGGAATACTTCTTTTTTATTCCATCTATGAAATCCGGAGGATTGTCCGAGTGGTTTAAGGTGCAGCTCTCGAAAAGCTGTGTGCCCCTGGCACCGAGGGTTCGAATCCCTTGTCCTCCGTTTTTTGATTGGAGATTTGCTATGAACTATGTACTGGATATGCACACCCACACCATAGCCAGCGGCCATGCCTACAGCACTATTCTGGAAATGGCCGCTGCTGCTAAGGAAAAGGGACTAAAGCTTTTAGGCATTACGGAGCATGCGCCCAGTATGCCCGGTACTTGTCACGAATTTTATTTTCAGAATTTGAAATGCTTGGATAGGAATGGCTATGCCCTTCCTCTTTTATTTGGAGTGGAACTGAATATTTTAGATACGGATGGCAGTGTGGATATGACACCGGAACTGTTGTCCACTATGGATATTGCAGTTGCAAGCCTGCATCCTCCCTGCATTCCTTTTATGGATAAAGCGGACACCACAAAAACCATCTTGAATATTATGAAAAATCCCCACATCCATATTATCGGCCATCTGGATGATGAACGTTTCCCAGTGGATTATGAGGAGGTTGCAAAAGCGGCGAAAGAAACCAAGACCTTGTTAGAAGTCAATAACTCTTCTTTGGCTCCCGGAAGCTTCCGGGCAAATGCAAAAGAAAATTATAAAGTCATGTTAGCCGCCTGTGAAAAGTATCAGGTGCCTATTATTTTGAATTCCGATGCCCATGTGGATACGAACGTGGGAAACTGTTGTTATTCTGAACCTTTGATTCTGGAAACCGGATTCCCGGAGGAGTTGATTGTAAACAGCTCGGTAGAAAAATTCAGGCAGGCATTAAAATAGTTGACGATAGGTTTCTCCCGTGTTAAAATTTGATAAATTACCACTGTAAAACTTTATCGTATAAAAGTATCTGACAGCGCCCAGAAAACCGGCGGGCGGTTTCAGTCTGTTTCATCCGGAGGTGTTTATGAATAAAAAATTAAAAACCGATGCGGTAAATCAACTATTTGATGCTATTCTGACTTTGGAAGACCGGGAAGAATGTTATGCTTTCTTTGAGGATTTATGCACAGTCAACGAGCTTTTATCCTTGTCCCAGCGCTTTGAAGTGGCTGCCATGCTGAAGCAGCAGAAAACTTATCTGGAAATCGCCGAGAAAACCGGAGCTTCCACTGCTACGATCAGTCGTGTGAACCGTTCCTTAAATTACGGCAGTGATGGCTACGAACTGGTATTTAACCGAATGAAACAGTAAAAAATAAAATCAGGTGCGGTTTTTTATTCCGCACCACTTTTATTTCCATTTCTATATCTTTCTCTATTTCTACACTCACTTTATGAAGTACTGTCCACTACACGCCTTTTATACATTCAGCTTCATGTCCCCTTCTTTGATCCATCCTTTTTTTCTCATAAATTCCGAAATTCCCAAAGATAATACTGCTGGAAGGATAAAATGGAGCACTATGATTTTCACAAGTACCACTGCTGCTCCTTCATTTCCCGCCATAGTCTGATAAGTAGTGATTTGTCCTACCAGCCCTGCCGTTCCCATACCGGAGCCGGTTGCATTGTTTTCCATATGGAACAGTAACGTGGAAACAGGTCCTAAAACCGCACTGGAAATAATAGCCGGCAGCCAGATAACAGGCTTTTTCACAATATTTCCAATCTGTAACATACTGGTGCCAAGCCCCTGTGCCAAAAGACCGTTTACCTTATTTTCACGGAAGCTTGCAACTGCAAATCCGATCATATTGGCACAGCAGCCTACTGTAGCCGCTCCCGCTGCCAGCCCCGACAAATCCAAAATAATGCCCAATGCCGCAGAACTGATGGGCAGGGTTAAAATAATACCCATTAAAACAGAAACGATAATTCCCATCAAAAACGGCGCCTGTTCCGTTCCTGCATTTACAACAGCGCCCAAAAATGCCATGAATCTGGAAATAGGCGGTCCTAATATGAGCCCTACTGCCGATCCGGTCACGATACACACAAAGGGCGTTACCAGAATGTCCACTTTATTGCCCGATACAACCTTTCCAATATAAATACATGCGAGCGTTGCAATAAAAGCGCCAAGGGGCTCTCCCGGCCCTGCATATGTAATGGCTCCTTCCACCAGGACCGTACCTGCCAAAAGCTTGCTGGCAAATGCTCCCGTCATACCGCAGGTAGCTGCCGATGCGATGACCAGCGGGCTTGCCTTTAACCGCATTGCAGTTCCCACTCCAATGCCTGCCCCCGTTATGCTGGCGGCAATTTTACCCATTACAAAAAGATATTCGCCTATCATTCCCGGAATCAGATTGCCCACCTGCTGAATGATGGTCCCGATAATTAAGGTGGCAAAAAGTCCCGTTGCCATTCCGCTCAGCCCTTCAATGAAAATCTCATTCAAAATCTTTTTTGCCGTTTTCATATGTTCTCCTCTTCTCCGACTTCTGTATGACAACCCTTTCCTTTGTCATGCCATGGCATATCATCTGCCTTCATGCTATCTTCCATCTGTCTTGTCAGCTGTCTTGTCAGTCAAGTGCAAGAATAACATATTTCTATTCTTTTAGCAAGTATCCTTTTTCCAAAAGCCTTTTTTCGATTTCATCCAATACTTCCCTGTCGTCAGCCTCCACCGTATGATAATGGATTCCATCTGTCAGCATATTTAAGGTTTTGCTCGTACTGTCTTTGCACTTATTTACAAACTGAACCGCATCCTGCCTGCTGCTGATGATTAAATCCACCGTAATCTGCCCGTAGATTTCATGTTCCACCACTACATCCATTACTTTTCCTCCACAATCCACAATGGTATAAAATTCATCCAGAATATCGGAATCCTTATGCTTTACCTTGATCGTCCTTTTCGATTTGCGCTCCTCTTCCTGTTCGCTGAAATAAAGATATCCTTTATTCGTTGCCAGTATGTTTTTATGGAAAGCTCTAAGCAGGGCAATATCCTGCACGATCACCTGACGGCTTACTTCAAATTCTCTTGCAAGATCCGTTCCGGATATGGGGCTTCTGCCAGCTTTTAAGCGATCTAATATCTGTTGTCTTCTTTCTTCTCCACTCATAAATATCTCAAATCCTTTAACGTATATTCATAGATTCTTTGAAAATCATACTATATATTAACTAATAAGTTGTGGTATTTGTCAAGGGGGAAGAGGAGGGTTGATAGACGGACGTGGGAGAGGGCATAGCATAGAATAGTCTTATGGGCACGCTTTCGCTCTGCAAAGACGCAGCGGTACTAACTCACCAAAATACGGTGCGTAAGTGCCGGCGACTTTGCCAAGGCCCAGAAGACTATCCTATGCTATGCCCTCTCCCACTGTGTATCGAAAAAGCCATCTGTCCCTTGGAAAGAGTTCGATACTTGAAAGAAGCGGGTAATACTTGTCAAAGGGTATCGGCTGAAACGAAACAGCAACAGAGGGATGAGAGCGGATTTACTGCATTGTTTTTGATGGCATTTTTCCTTAACAGCCTGTTCACTGACCTAGGGGAAAATTCTACTTCCCATTATTTATGCCAATTAAAATTTTGCAATAGCTAAAAGATAAGTTGTTTAATGAGCAGACACTACTTAAGAGGCATCACATCACTTCTTGACAGTCTAGATTTCTTGTGGCAGAATCATGACAATTATTTAATTTATCATTTCATACAGCATATCTAATCAATTAACATTACTTCAAGAGAATACACAAAACAATTAACACTTTCAATATTTCATCCACTTACTCCTTTGTTACAAGGCATCTGAATTTTAGCTATTGAAGTTTTCATTATTTTATTACTTTTTGCAGTTCATGGATAAATTCATCACGATTTTTAGGCGATATTCCAACAATATTTGTCACACCACAATCTCTGTATTTAATAAAGACCATTTTTTCACTTAATGCTGGATGTCTTCCTAATGAATCTTTCTTATAGACATCCAAAATCTGTTGAAATGAAATCTCATTCTTATATATACCACATCTTATTTCCAGTCTGTCTTTCTCCAAAATATACTTTGTATTAATCACAGGATATACTATTGCAAAATAGTACGCAATCGCAGCAATTACATATGCGACGGAGATTGCTATCATATTTCCATCACCACGTATATATAGAAATGAACCAACTATAATAGCCGCAATCAAAATAGCCACCAGAGAATACATCAGCCCAATGCTGCTTCTATACACTTTTTTATCCATTATATCCTTACTCCTTCCACAATTTTATAAAATCGTTTTCAATTCCTAATTCATTTGAATAAAATTCTTTTTGATTCTTTTTCAAGTACAATTCTCTCTAATTCTGAATCATCTTTTCTATTAACAATGATTTCAATTTCCAAACTTTTTTCAATATACATAACATTTTCATAGTATATAGGTTGTGCCAAATAGATTACAACATATTTTAACCTGAATTATTCATGGAACAATAGTTCCAACTTCTACAAACCGCATAATTACTACACTAAACTGAATATTGCATTTTCACTTATTTAGTAAATAGAAAAAGGCCTCCATCTTTTGTAAAATTTAGGTGTTAAAATCAAAAAACAAAAGAAAGAATGTCTCTTTATGAATATTTTAACACCGTCAGTTTAAAAAGCAATACCAAAATCGAAATAAACTTTGATTGAGGCAATTTATCCTCCGATGCAGGTAATCTATCAGATCATCAGTGCCTACTTTCAAGATGACGGTGATACTCTGTCAATAAAAAGCATGGCCGGGAAATGCAGAAGCCCTGCTGTCCAGGATTGTGGAAACTGCAAAA
>JAAVAC010000059.1 GCA_014804265.1 Lachnospiraceae bacterium
ACTCTAAATCTTCAATAAGAAAGCTTTCCGTTTTCAAATCGCAGTAGTGCCTGCCTTTTACGGCCGTAAATTTTAGCACACAATAATCCGGGTCGGTAACACCTTGCTTATAATACATGCTGTCACCAGCCTGCCAGATTTCCTTTTTTATTTCGGCATCCTGCAAAACCTCCATGGTTCCAATCAGCATGATACCCTCATAGCGGAAACGTCCTCTGTGATAAAAATAAATGCTTGCCTTTGGGTTTTTCATAAATTGCTGTGAACGCATAGAGGAGGTATTTGTGGTGAAATAAAAACAGTTTCCCTCTATTTTTCGCGGTGTGAACATGGCTTTTAGGTTGGGGAACCCATCTTCATCTACAGAAGCCATAAAGGCTGTTTTCTGTTTTTGGATAAATTCAAAAATCTGTTCTCTTGTTTTCATGGAAAACCTCCTGTATTCATAAAATTATTTGTTCTCATTTTCTATTTGCGTCAGGGTATTCAGTATTCTGGCCAGATAGCGTTCAAATTTCTCCTGTTCTTTCTTTGAAAAGCCTTGATAAAATAAGGTGTTCATCTGCTTTGACACGGTCTCATATTTTCCCTGTATGGACTTTGCATATGCTGTCAGCGATATGATTGTCTGACGGCGGTTAGCAGGATTTATTTCTCTTGCTAGAATCCCCTTGTTGACCATTCCGTCCACCACGATGGAAACGGTATTTTTGGCAAGGGAGGTTTTGGCGCTGATTTCACTAATGGTAAGATTGTCTGTTTTCCAAAGGATAAATAAAATGCGCCCCTGTCCGCCGCTTATCTCAATGCCGTTTTCAATCAATAACCGCTCAAAGATCCTATCCTGGAGCTGCTTAATCTGCGTAATGTAAAACCCACCTTTTGCTTCCATATGATCACCTTATATCCTGATAGAACATTTCTATATAGAACAATATGAATGATAACATGAATTTTAGAAAAAAGCAATAATTTATACAAAAAAATGTATAAAACTATATATAAAAATGTTAAATTCTACACTTGAAACCTTTTAACGAATATGATATATTACAGACATAAAAAGGGAAAGCCATAGAAGCGGCTCTACCCTCAATCAGTATAATGCCTAACCCTTTTCGGGGCCAGTCGTCACTATTTGCGGTAGTGGCGGCTATTTCTTTCCTTTAAAAATCTGATAAAGCAGATTGATAAGGGCAACGATGAATGTACAAAACAAGAAAAAATCCTGATATGTAATCATTGGCATCTCCCTCCTTTCTTTCGTTCGGAGGGTTATTTCCCTCCAAAAATCAGAGGGTAAAGCCGCCTATAGCTCTATGGTTTCCCACGTGACAAATAATACCATATTTCGTAATTTTACACAACAACATTCCGATAATTGGTTTCGATTTTCCATGAAAGGGAAACCGCAGCGCCCATATTCTTATTTTCATAAGCTTCTGTTATAATCAAATAGAAAAATCCAGATATCATATAAGACAAGCATCTCATAAAAGGAGTGAAAATATTTGAAGCATATAAGAAAGCATGTAAGAAACCTTGTAACACTTTTGGGAATTTTCATGCTGTTTGGTTTATGTGCCTGCGGCAGCAGTCAGAACGGACAGCAAGAGGAGAATGAGCAAAAGACTATTATGGAAGAAAATGAAGAAGAAATAAAAGAAGAAGAAAAAGAGGAGAAGCCGGAAGCCAATATGCAGACAGAATCAGAAACGGACCGGATAGAAGAACAGCTTAATGTCATAACCGATCATTGCATGGAGCTGTGGCAAAAGAGCGATATGGCAAAAGAGCGATATGGCATTATACATTATACAGTGACGGATTTGGATCAAAACGGAAGGCTGGAAGTCATATCTGCTTCTGTTCAGGGAACCGGCATATATACTTATAGCAGCTACTTTGAAGTGAATGAACAATTAGATGGATTGAATCAATGTGAAATTCATACGGAAAAGGGAGATTCCGAAGCAGATATTGTTGGGGAAACAGTTCCTGTCTATTATGATAGGGACAAGGATGCCTATCATTACATTTTTTCTGACTATACAAGAGACGGCATGGCAGTGAGCTATGAAAATATAAGAGATATATCTTTGAAAAACGGAGAAATAACAGATAATGTCCTGGCATACAAAGAATCCATATATGATGAAAATGGTGTGGAAACCGCCGACTGTTTTACTGCAGAAACCGGAGAAAAAATTGACATGAAGCAATATGAATCAGTAGCGGATACCGTTTTTGTAGAGCTTCAAAAGAAAAGGGCAGTTTTTTTATGGGAAGGGAAATGGATGAGTGAATGGCGGGAAATGAGCAGAGAACAAATAAAGGACATGCTTCAAAAGTCCTATGAGGGGTTTTCCATTGATGATAAGTAAGCTTAATGAAACAGAAAAATAACATAACTTTTAGAGAAAGCAAAAAACTATTTTAAAAGCATATCATTCCTCCTTAAAACATATTCTGTAATATAAGAAAAAGACAAGTAGGCCGGTCAAATCTTTTACTTATTACATTATAACAGGCATAGGGAGGTGAAAATATGTTAACAAAAGGATGGGATACAATCAGTATCGTGATGCAGGATAAGATTAATTCCGACCTGCAGGCTGTTTGGAGCAGTGTAGATGCACATTTCTGTGAAGAACTGCCTGATTCTGCGGGGAAGATAGAAGGAATATTTGACGGTTTCCGTATTGTAAACGGAGGCGGAGGACGTATTGTCAGAATGGAGATACCGATTGGGTCGGGCTATCTTTCGCTGAAGGAAAGTCAGATAAGTCTTGAAGGAACAATTGCGGTAATTGAGATTACGTTATCCATGTTTCCGAAGCAAAAGGAATTGACTGTCTTAAAAACAGAATACAAAAATCTGGCAAAGAACAGACAGGAAATGACAGAGGATAAAACAGGATGGATTCTGCCGGTAACATTCATAGACCCCGGTGGCCGGACGGGAGTTTATGCAAATGTGGTACTTGATGGCATATGCCATTATCTCTTAGAGCACCCTGAACAATTGGAATTAATTTTTGCAGAAATTAATTTTGCCAAAAGTACAAGTCCTGAATGGGCCAGACCTAAAAGGTGTGCATACTCTTATCTGGACTCCGGGTACATGGCAATCATGGCAGTATGCGATAACCGGGAAATATCGGAACTTCCTCGTGACATTGACGTTACCGGAATTTCCCTCGGTACAAATTCATTATATGTGATGTCTAGTGAACTTATGCTAAAAAATCTAATTTTACCAGGGTTGATTCAGCTTTATCAGAATGCAGATGAAAACAGCTATGCGTATTGCAACCGAGAGTGGTCTAATACCTATGAGCTGAGAATGCAGCAAATCAAGTCGGGAGCAATTTATTATACTCCGGTGGTATATGAGCAGGGGAATGTAGCCCGGGTGGACGGAGACCGTATAACGGTGACTTATTTGGGAAAATGTGATATGTATGCCGGCATAAATATGTATTGGAATGGTTCTGTCAAGCTAAGAGCCGCTTTGGAGAATGATGGTACAATTTCATTTTACAGAGAAGGTGTCAGCTTTTCGGATGATGAGGACATTCCCTGGTATTTAGCATGGCTGCTTCCGGTGGTTGGCTTGATTGTACAGATTGTGGTAGCGGTTATTTCAGATGATTTAATTGATGCCATTGAAAAGAGAAGCTGCTCTATAAAGGCGGGCAATATTGACACGGTTACCTGGTGCCGTGAGCAGGCTGTGATAAAATCAGCCTATATTAGTGAATCTCTAATATTGGAATATAAATAAAAAGGAGGCTTTTTTATGACGAATCAATCTGATAAAGTGCTTATTTCCGGTATGAACCAACCTGTAAGTATGGATTTTCCGAATATGAACTTCTCCATAGCCGAAACAATTAAAAATTCGTCGCTATATAAAAATGCGGCAAATGTCCGCCCAGATATGGTGGAAGAGGAAAAACTGCAATTGGTGGGCACAGTCACCACAAATGGCTGGGATACTGTTTCCATCTGCCGGGTAACTGCATTGAATGAGCGGATCAAAAAGGAAAAGACCTATCCGGCTTCCATCAGTGAACAGGCAGACCAGCTTTCCGTCAAAGGAGAATTTAATCCCTGGCAGGTTATTACCGGTGGGGACGGGCGCAATGTAAAGCTTAAGGTACCAATGAAAAACGGTACTTATACGGGCCTTAATTTCGGAAAGGGAACTACTTTTGATTTAACAGGTGTCTCTGTGGATATTTATGTGAAATTAAGATATTTTCCAATGCCTGATTCAAAGGAAGCCAAGGGTGACAGCTATGAGCTGTTTGTAAATACAGATGGTTCAGAGGGCGGTTCGGATCCCATTGCAGCAGTCGTATCCCTGAATGATCCGGAAAATCGAATTGACAGCACTAATAAAAGCATTCTTAGGGGATTATTTGAAACATGGCTGAATCGTCCTGAGAATCTGCAAAAATTCAATACCTTGTTTTCTACGGTGCTGATTAATAATATGGGAAAAGAGTCGGAAGAATATAAATGGCTCCGGGCAACGGCAATCAGTTATGCATATACGGATAAAAATACGGAAGACAGCAGCATTTTCGGAATCTTGTGCATGACAAATAACAGAACCTGTGATGGACTTCCAAACCAGCTCCCGGCAGTATCGTTGGAAAGGGATGACAATGCCCTGTTTTTAATAAGCAGGGAAATATTTGTAAAGTACCAGCTTTTGCCGGCACTACCGTACATTTTTGAGGAATCGCCTCAGGCAGAATACATCGTAGATGAAGCAGGAACCACTATAAATGCCAAAAATCTGAAACTGGATCCGGTGCGGGTAGGAGCAATTGATTATAAGCCCGTTGCGGAAACCTTTGAAATAACATTTGATGAAACCTATATCCGCACTACTGCCCAAATACATACCCCCATTTCTCCGGGAATTGATGCACACACAACGATTATTACTAAGCAGGTCCTTGCTTTGGGGACTAACAGTGCCGGGGAACAGGTCATGGTATATGAAATGATTGGTGATCCTATCGTAGAGAATCAGACAGATGTTGCAACGTGGATTGTAGTGACGGAGGCAATCCTTGCATTAGTTGCCGCTGTGGTCACCGGGGTTGCCGGAGCGGTGGCTGGTAAGATTACGGCCTTAATCGTAGGTATTGTTGTGGCTGTTGTAGTTGCCCTGGTCAGCATAGCCATTCATGTGATAATCGAAAAGGTCATTGCAGGAGGCGCCACGGATGCCCTTCCCTCCATTGCACCAATGGTAAAGGTTTCAGCAAATCAGGTGAAATGGCCCTTCTGTGAACCGGATGCTTTTGTATTGACAGATATTGATTATTCGGGAGCCATTATTTTTGAAGGGAATCTGCAGTTAGCTGAGGGTTACAGCATTGTAAACAACCGTCTGGTGAGTAATGTTTCACCGGCATAGGAAAAAGCATTGGAAGCAGTGTCATACACTGCTTCCAATGCTTTTTTTTAACTTATTCCCCTTGTATATTATATTGCGAAATCCAATTGTGAATTTCTTTCACCACCGGTTTTAAATCTCTGCCCATTTGTGTCAAAGAATATTCTACCTTAGGAGGGATTTGCTGGTACTCTCTACGATTCACTAAGCCGTCCTTTTCCAACTCTTTTAACTGCATAGCCAACATTTTATGGGTAATCGGTGAAAGCAGGCGCTTTAACTCACCATATCGCAGCTTCTCATGGAAAGCCAGTACATATATAATGCGTAACTTCCATTTCCCGCCAATCATATTGACTACTTTTTCAAATTTTGCGTATCCCACATCTTTCAGGAAACAATGTTCCATTTCCATGTCATGACTCTCCTTTTTGATAGTATCTCACAAAAAAGTGCGTACTTGCTGAATTGAGTATACAGAAATAAAATGGGAAAGTAAACAATATTTTGAGGAATGGAGGAAAGGACAAGTGAAAATCATCATTGTAAACGGAAGCCATCGGAAAAACGGAGCAACAGCATTCATTTTAAATGAAATGTATGAGCAGCTGAAAAAATATAGAGATATGGAAATTCAAATGGTTCATGTGGCAGATTTGGAATTGAATTATTGCGTGGGATGCGGTGTCTGTTATAAAACGGGAGCATGTATTTACAAGGACGACATAGAAAAATTATCATTAGAAATTGCCAGTGCGGATGGAATTATTTTAGGCTCTCCTACTTATGCAAGTAATGTGTCAGGACAAATGAAGGTAATCATAGACCGGGGACATTTTGTAATGGAACAATTGCTTTATGGAAAGTATGCGATTAGTGTTACTACCTATGAAAATTATGGCGGGAGAGATTCGGCTGACATATTGAACAGGCTTTTGTCTTATTCCGGAGCAAAAGTTAGCGGTACGATAACATATCGAAAGGGAGTTTCGTTAAATTTGTTGGAAGATACCCGATTAGCCAAAGAAATTCAAAAGTCAGTAAACAGGTTTTATCATGATATTGTTGGAAAGCGTCAATATATACTTCAGGTTATAAAGCATTTTGTTGTTTTCCGAATTGGCATTAAACCTTTCGTCTTACAAAATAGTTCCCAATATGAAGGGGTAATCAAACATTGGAGAGGTGGTAGGAGTCTATGAAGCTTTATGTTCAAATATATAATTTGTTTTCGCTCGTGTGCTCAATTATTACATTTTTCATGTGTTGTTTGCATGTTTTATTGATTTTTGGAGTACCTATTGGAGAATATGTGCTTGGAGGTAAAGAGAAAGTAATTCCTCTAAGAAAGAGATGGATTAATGGGATTTTTGCATGTATTTTTTACTTTTTAGGAGTATTTTACTTGGGAAAGGCAGGGATCATATCATTTGCTCTTCCCAATCGATTATCCAATGGTGTAATGATTGGGTACACAGTATTTTTAGCCTATGCCATGATAGGAAATATATTTTTTACCGAGAGTAAGAAAGAGAAAATTGTAATGATACCAAGTTCTATTATTTGTTTTATATGTAGTCTTTTGACGTTTCTTATTATTCAAGGCTTTTAATGCCTCGAATAATGCATTGATAGGTATGTTCCCTTGTCTTTGCTTTTATGGATATTTCTGTCTGCATATCTATAAATCTTATTGATAATTCTCATCATAAAGAATATAATATGATTATAAACACATGCAAAACAACTGCAATATGTTTACAAGGAGGGAACGTTATGGCAGAACAGGTTTTGATTCAATTTAGGGCAGACAAAGCATTGAAACAAGAAGTGACTGAAATATATGAGAGACTTGGAATGGATTTACCTACAGCATTTCGGATGTTCATGGCTAGAAGTAAAATGGTAAAAGGACTTCCGTTTGAAGCAACATTGCCTGAACAGACAATAACAAGAGCAGAAGCAAAGAATGCTTTTCATGAATTGCGGAGGCAGGCAGCGGATGTTCCGGAAATGTCACTTGATGAAATTAATGCTGAAATTTTAGCAGCAAGAGCAGAGAGAAAAAGGTAGATGTTTATGGAATATTATGCAGTAATTGATACAAATGTATTGATATCGGCATTACTTTCTAAAAAAGAAGATTCAGTTGCGATTAAGGTATTAGATGCTGTTTTTGAAGGGAAGATTATTCCATTGTATCATCAGGATATTTTAGCCGAATATGATGAGGTACTTCATAGGGAAAAATTCCATTTACAAGAAAAAGTGATACAGATAGTTCTTGAGGCAGTCAGGCAGTATGGGGTTGAAGTCAGAAACATTATCCATTTAGGGATTATATCGTTACCCCTGCGGAAATGATGAAGATTATTGAAGCAACAGAAGAAAGTATATAGACAATGTCAATGAGACATGAACGAGCTGTCATTGTCAAACAGAATGTTGCTGTATCGGCAGAAGAATGATATTATAAAAAAGATGAATCAAATCAGAAGGGGGATTTGTATATGAAACGATATGTTATGTTTGCATAGCACTGGCTATTGCAATAAAAATTCAAATTGTCATAGCCAATGCTATTCCTAAAAAAATATGAGTTTAGGAGGCAGACATGGGCTATATAAGAGCAGAAGAAATTCTGCCCGTTGAGGTAATAGAGTTGATACAAAAGTATGTTGACGGGACAAACATATATATTCCGAGAAAGCAGGAAAACCGACAGGAATGGGGAAGCAAGACAGCATACAGATGTGAACTGCAAAATAGGAATGGAGCGATTTATAAAGACTATTTGTCCGGCATGACAGTGCATGAGTTGGCGAATAGCTATTATTTATCCGAAAAAAGCATACAACGAATTATCAAACAGGAAAGACAATCAAACGTGAGCTGACTGAAATCGGCTCACGTTTTTAGTTCACCCGGCATGGGCGAACTCTAACGGGTGAAAGTCCCGAGTGCGCACAGGCAACGGCGAAGCACATAGCCGAACAGCAAGAGTGTCCATCGTGACGGTAGTAGACCGCTTTATACAACAGGTGGTAGTCCGGATATCCACTCCGATATTGGCAGGAGAATTAGTCATATTAAGATTGCAATTGGGCGAATAGCTCTTTTAATCGGGCGATTTCACGGTTCTTTTCTGCAATAATGCTATCTTTTTCGGAAATTATATTATCCTTTTCCGCAAGCTCTAGTTCATGCTGTTTTTCAATGATATCAATATCAAGCATCAGTGATTCATCTGTCATATCATTCAAATCCTCCATTTCTTCATAATGGGAGTAGATATGTTCATATAGCTTATGGGTAAGCCGCTTTAATTTTCTGGCATCATCCATAGTAATATTTCCTATCCGCAAGTTTTCTGTTATGCTTCCGATTATATCATTTTGAATGAGGTTTTTCAATAATTCCAGATTCTCAGGTGATCTTTCTTTTTTCATGATTTCCCGGAGCTTCCATGTGATAGCTGTGGATACCGTTAATGGTAAGAATAGTATCTGCAAGAATCCGTTTCAATTCTTTATCCTTGAATTCCGTCCAGTTGTATGTAATGGTGCTGTCAGCAGGATAATGCGTATCAAACATCCCATTTATTAGGTTGACCACAGCGGTGGAAGATAAAGTCAGGATTTTTAATTGCAAGAAAAACGAGAACTAATTAAGAAGGTAGGGAAACAGCCGGTTTGTGATTGCCGACTTAACAAAACAGAGAAGTGGTGTTTGCTATGAAGTCGGTTATACCATGGGAATAGGGAAAGAACTGATTCCTTGAAAGAAAGGATAATTTAGCAGAGCGGACTCTGTTAATTTTAAAAAGGTTCTGTTATAATCAATGAATAGCATTGACAGCAAATAGATATAGGAGCTTCCATTGATGAAGGCGATGGGGAAAAAACAAATGGAAACAGACAGGCTTACCGAAACAGAAAAACAAAAAAAGGCAGAAGCCCTGGCAGGAGAATTATTTCGTCTGGCAAGGGATTCTGTTTTCGTGCATCTGCGCTTTCTGGATGTGGCATTATCCGGGTTGCCCCCAAAGCCGGATAGGACGATTGAGAGTGCGGCAGTGGACGGAAGAAATATGTATTATAATCCGGTCTATATTTTGAAAAAATATAGTGAGGACGAACATTATGTGGTGCGGCTTCTGCTTCATATGCTGTTCCACTGTATGTTTTATCATGCGTTCCAGTATGGAAAGCTGGAAGAGGGATACTGGAATCTGGCATCAGACATTGCGGTGGAAAATGCGATTCTGGATATGGAGTTAGCAATTGCTAATCTAAAAAGAGATGAAGAGGCAAGAGAAAAACTGGCGGATTTGAAGGAAAGGGCAGGAAGTCTTACCGCAGAAAAATTATACCGGTATTTTAGGAAAAATCCGCCTTCCAGAGAAGAAATAAAAGAGCTGGAACAGTTATTTGTGCTGGATGACCATATCTATTGGAGAGAGCGGGAAGAACTGATTGTAACAGAGGAACAGTGGAAGAAGATCAGCGAAAGGATGAAAGCCGATTTAAAGAGCTTTTCCAAAAACAAGACCGGATCGGAAGGTCTTGAGAAAAATTTAGAGGAAGCTACAAAGGACCGTTATGATTATGGAGATATTTTAAAGCGATTTACCGTTATGGGAGAGGATATTCAAATCAATCAGGATGAATTTGATTATGTTTATTATACCTATGGCTTGTCTGCTTATGGAAATATGCCCCTGATTGAGCCTTTAGAATATAACGAGGTGCATAAGATAAGGGATTTTGTCATTGCCCTGGATACTTCTGCATCCTGCAGGGGGCCTGTTGTACAGGCATTTTTGAAGAAGACCTATTCGATTCTCAAAGATACAGAAAATTTTTTTCATAAGATCAACGTGCATATCATCCAATGTGACAATCAAGTGCAAAGTGATACCAAAATCACCAATGAAGATGACTTTCATCACTTTATTGCCCATGGAAAGCTGACAGGTTTTGGCTCTACCGATTTCAGGCCGGTGTTTGAATATGTGGATGAACTGCTTAGGCAGGGAGAGTTTGAAAATCTGAAAGGGCTCATTTATTTTACGGATGGATATGGCATCTATCCCGAAAGGATGCCGGAATATGATGTCATCTTTGCATTTTTGGAGGATGATGAAAGAAAGCCTCAGGTTCCGCCCTGGGCAATTCAGGTGGTGCTGGATGGAGACGAGCTGGAAGATGAGACAGATGGAGGAGAAGCAGAATGAATATGAAACAGGCAAAGGAATACATCAAAAATTCCGTACACCTTTATTTAAAAAAAGATGAGTTTGGAGAATACCGGATTCCCCTTGTGCGCCAAAGGCCGCTTTTTCTGTTAGGCGCTCCGGGAATCGGAAAGACGGCGGTTATGGAGCAGATTGCATGGGAGCTTGGAATTGCGCTGGTATCTTATTCCATGACCCACCATACAAGGCAGTCCGCTCTGGGACTTCCTGTGATCAAGCAAAAAGAATATGGTGGCGAAACCTATGATGTTTCGGAATATACCATGAGCGAGATTATTGCTTCCATCTATGATGTGATGGAGGAAAGCGGTATAAAAGAAGGGATTTTGTTTTTGGATGAAATCAATTGTGTTTCGGAAACCTTATCGCCTTCCATGCTGCAATTTTTACAGTATAAAGTATTTGGACGCCATAAAGTGCCGGAAGGCTGGGTGATTGTTACGGCAGGAAACCCTCCCGAATATAATAAATCCGTAAGAGAATTTGATGTGGTTACTTTGGATCGTTTAAAGATATTGGAGGTAGAAGCAGATTATGGCACATGGAAAGAATATGCCATGGAAAGAGGAATCCATAATGCCATTATCAGCTTTCTGGATATCAAAAAAGAGTATTTTTACCATATGGAAACTACGGTGAAGGGAAGAACTTATGTAACTGCCAGAGGATGGGAAGACTTGTCGCAGATGTTGCTTTTGTATGAAGAAGAAGGGCTTTCTGTGGATGAGACTTTCGTGGAGCAATATATACGGAATGAAAGAATCGTAAAGGAATTTACTGCTTATTACGACCTTTACAACAAATATAAAAAGGATTATCAGATTGATGAAATACTGTCCGGGGCCATTTCGGAGAAGGCAATGGAAAGAGCGGCAGCAGCGGCCTTTGATGAAAGATTATCCCTGCTTGGAATGCTTTTGGACAAGGTGCTTGGCAGGATGAAGGAAAATGTGGAAACCTCCGATTATCTAAAGGAGCTGTCAGGAACCTTAAAGGCAGCAGGAGCCCTGCTTGATGGGGAAGAGAAAGAGGGGAAAGATGCCCTTGCAGAGTTTTTGGAAAAGCAGATGGAAGCCAGAGGAAAATTACTGAAATCCATGGAAAAGGCAAATTCCTTATCCCAGCCGGATAGACGAAAGCATTTTAGAATCCAGCAGTTTCTTACAGCCATAAAAAAAGAAATCTATACGGGCGAGGCAGTTACGGGAAAACAGGCTTATGAACGGGTAAAAGAAACCTTTAACCGGAAAGTTTTGGAAATGAAGGCAGAAAGCCTCAAGATCCAGAACATGCTTCACTGGCTGTTTGTGTTTGCGGAAAAGACCTTTGGAGAGGGGAATGAAATGCTGATACTGGTAACGGAGCTGACAGTCAATACTTATAGCGCAAGGTTTATCGGAATGTTTGGCAGTGAGGAATATCATAAGTATAACAGGCAGATGATGCTCTCGGAGAGACAAACAGATTTAAAGAAAGAAATTGCCGCATTGGAATTGTAGGTGAAACGATATGGAAAAAGCAGAAATGAAAACAAAAGGCGGTGTCTTAGTTTATGAAAGAGGGGAGAAAGGAATTTCTATTGTAAAGCACCGTGGAGCAGAAACGGTGGTTTCGATTCCTTCCCTCATAGAAAATCTACCTGTTTCCATAATCGGGAAAAAAGCTTTTTTAAGTGAGAAAACATTAAAGAAAGTCATCTTGCCCGACTGCATAGAAGAAATAGAAGATTGGGCATTTGCCCGATGCAGCGATTTGGAAAGCATTACAATACCGGAAAATGCTGATCTGGGTAAAGGATTATTTTTAGAATGTGGCAGGCTGAAGGAAATTCATTTTACCCGGAAGAATATGAAAATGGACGTACAATTACAGGAAAGCCTTCCCTTTTTGTTTGCGGCGGTTCCGGTTATGCTGGATGCGGAGTATTTATTTGTGCCAGAGGAAGCAGGGACAAAACAGTGGATGCAGAAGTGGGATGCCAGAATGCTTACCATTCTTAGAAAAGACGATCAGGAAGGCTATACAAAGGTGATTTTGTGTGGCGAAGAGGATTATGGAAACAATCCGGAGGAGTTTTCGAGGGAAAAGCGTAAAGGAAAAGTGCGGCTTGCCTTTTTACGGCTGCTGCATCCCTATAGGCTTTCAGCGGAGATTGAAAGAGAGTTAAAGGAATATCTGCTGAATCATACAAAAGGGTGTGAGACAGAAGAAACCTGGGAAGTACTGCTTTTAGAGCATGGAGAGGATGGGGCTTATTTTCGTCTGTTTACGGAACTGGGATGTGTGACGGAAGAAAATTTTCAGGCTATTCTTTCGGATATGAAAGAAGAACATGCGGAAATGAAGGCTTTCCTGATGCGGTATAAGGAAGAGCAGATTGGATTCCGGGATTTTTTCCAGGATATGATGTTGTAGGAACGTGTTCCTGCAACAGGGTAAGTAATGAAACTGCTGTGATAGATTTGTTTATGAAAAAACATCCTATCACAGCTGTTGTCTACAAATCTTTCCGAATCCAAAAAGTATCGGCCAGAAGCAGCCAGTTGGCACGAAACAACTGCATGATCTGCCAATAACCCATGCCACGCAAATTGTATTCCTCCACAAGCGAGAATTTTGTCTGGAGGCTTCGCACATCTTCAAACCATACTTCGTGGTAACGCCCCTCTGTTTCATAATAGAAATAAGGTGACATTGCAATGGAATCAAAATAAATGGGAGAATTATAGGCAATGGCAAGCTGTATGGCTTCCACATTTCCGATGGTCTTTGCCTGTGTGACTCCCCGTTCAAAGGGCAGAGGCCAATCGTATCCATAGTTTGGAATTCCCAGATTGATTTTTTCCCTGGGAATTTTTGTTATGGCATAATCCACAACTTCCCGTACCCTGTTCACGGGAGCTACGGCCATGGGAGGCCCGTAGGTATATCCCCATTCATAGGTCATAAGAAGCACATTATCCGCCGCCTGTCCAAGCATCCCATAGTCCTTTCCCTCATATAAAAGACCGGTCTGGCTGTCGGAGGTCTTAGGAGCAAGAGCTACGGAAACCGGATATCCGAAAGGGCTGAAAGCGGCCTGAACGTTTTTGACAAATTCCACAAAGGGGATTTTATCTTCAGGTAAAATAAATTCAAAATCAATGTCTACCCCCCGAAATCCTTTTGTCTGTACGGTATATACAAGCTGATTGATCAGATTTTCCTGTGCTGAGGGATTATTTACAATCGCAGAAATTAAGTTATTGTTGAAACGTCCATCTGTCCCAAAGGGAGTCAGGGTAAGAATCGGTCTTGTGGAAAAATTATCTGCCAGTTCAATCATCCAGGCATCATCAAGAAGAGGTGGGACCAAATCGCCTGCTGTAGTAAATCCATAGGAAAAAATCGACAAGTCCGATAAATAAGGCAGAGTTTCTTCTAATACAAACGGACTGATAAAGGGATAAGCATATCCGTTTACAAAGACGGTCTGGCGTTCTGCCGTATTTGTGCCCGTAGACAATAATAGCGCCTGCCCTATTGCAAGTCGGTAAGGATAGGGAATCTGATTATTATAAATAATGGAATCAGCGGTAATGCTAAAGGAACGTGCAATGGAATCCACGGTATCGCCCGGGGCTACTATATAGATTTCCATAAAAAATCCTTTTTTTGTAATATATGCTTTGAGAGAGGGAAGGTGCTTTTCAAAGGGGCTTGTAATAAGTTGTATAGGTTGTACATAAGTTAAGATATGAAAATTCTGTGAAAAACATATAAATTGCATAAATAATTATAGAAAATCGGTGGATTTTTTTGTGGTTTTATATTAAAATAGAATGAAATGGGTAGAAAAGGAACTGCTTTCATTCATAAGTATTGTGAAATTTGTATAAGAGGAGGGGTGGTATAATGATTTCCAATCAGATTCTACAAAATACAATTACCGGCTTAAAAGGAATTTCCAGAGTGGATTTTGCCGTTGTAGATATCGAAGGAAATGATGTTGCAACCACACTAGCAGAGGAAAAGGGATATGCTCCGGCAGTATCGGACTTTGTGAAATCTCCTGCAGACAGTCAGGAAGTATCCAAGTATCAGTTTTTTAAGATTTACGATGAACAAATTGTAGAGTATGTCCTTGTGGCAATTGGAGCAAGCGAAGATGTATATATGATTGGCAAGATGGCGGCTTTTCAAATTCAAAATCTCTTAGTTGCATATAAGGAACGTTTTGATAAGGATAACTTTATTAAGAACCTGCTGTTGGATAATCTGCTGCTGGTGGATATTTACAGCCGTTCCAAGAAGCTTCGCATTGCAACGGAGGCAAAACGAACCGTTATTATCGTGGAATCTGACCAGAATAAAGAGAAAAACTTAGTAGAACTCCTTAGCGGCAGCCTTTCTCAGAACGGAAAGGATTTCGTGACTGCGGTAGATGAAAATAATATAATTGTAGTCAAGGAATTAACGGAAGAGGAAGCCGTTGACGAAATAGAAAAGACAGCAAAGATAATATTGGAAATGCTGGAAAAAGAAGGCGCTTCAAAAGTACATGTGGCTTATGGTAATGTAGTAAGTGAGATAAAGGAAGTAAGCCGTTCTTATAAAGAAGCCAAGATGGCATTGGATGTGGGCAAAATCTTTTTTAGCGAGAGGAGCATTATTGCCTACAGCGAGCTTGGAATCGGCCGTTTGATTTATCAGCTTCCCATTCCCCTTTGCAAGATGTTCATAAAGGAGATTTTCGGTGCGAAAAGTCCGGATGATTTTGATGATGAAACGATTACGACCATTCACAAGTTTTTTGAAAACAGCCTGAACGTATCCGAAACATCCAGGCAGCTGTTCATTCACAGAAATACGCTGGTATATCGCCTTGACAAGCTCCAGAAGAGCACGGGACTGGATTTAAGGGTGTTTGAAGATGCCATTACGTTTAAGATTGCTTTGATGGTAGTCAAATATATGAAATATATGGAAAGTTTTGAGTATTAAAGAACAAGGAGAGTCAGATGATTACTTTAGAAAATGTAAGTAAGTCATATTCAACGGGTGCGCCCGCTTTAAATAACGTAAGCATCCAGATTGATGAAGGAGAGTTTGTATTTATTGTTGGGGACAGTGGTTCTGGTAAATCAACCTTTATCCGTCTTCTGTTACGGGAATTGCTTCCTACTTCAGGAAAGATTATCGTAAATGGAAATGATGTTGCCAAATTAAAAAGAAGACAGATTCCCAAATTCCGCAGGAACATGGGAGTGGTGTTTCAGGACTTCCGCCTGTTAAAGGATAGAAATGTGTATGAAAATGTGGCATTTGCCCAGAGAGTCATACAGGTCTCCAATAAGGAAATCAAGAGAAATGTACCGTCCATGCTTTCTATTGTGGGGCTGGCAGGCAAATATAAAGCAAAGCCGAGACAGTTATCGGGAGGAGAGCAACAGAGAGTCGCTCTGGCAAGGGCATTAGTAAATAATCCGCCTATTCTTCTGGCAGATGAGCCTACCGGAAATCTGGATCCTAAAAATTCATGGGAAATCATGAAGCTTTTAGAAGAAATCAATGCAAAGGGAACCACTGTAGTGGTGGTGACTCATAACAGGGAAATTGTAAATGCCATGAAAAAACGCGTTGTTACAATGAATAAGGGAGTAATTGTAAACGACGAGAAAGAGGGCACCTACAGCGATGAGAATTAGTACATTTTTTTATACATTAAAACAAGGTATCGTAAATATATTCCGGAATAAGTGGTACTCCCTTGCTTCCTTAGCTACCATTACTACATGCCTTTTGATGTTTGGTGTCTTTTATTCCGTTGTCATGAATTTCCAGTATATTTTGAAAACAGCCCAGGAGGGTGTAGCAGTTAAGGTATACTTTGAAAGCGGCATTAGTGAAGAACGTATTGTAGAAATCGGTGAGATGATTTTAAAGAGGGAAGAGGTGCTGACGGCGAATTACATTTCCGCAACGGAAGCATGGGAAACTTTTTCCAAAGATTATCTCGGTGAATATGCAGATGGCTATACGGACAATCCTTTGAAGGATTGTGCCAATTATGAAGTTTACTTAAGGGATGTTTCCAGACAGCAGGATCTTGTCACCTATATTGAATCCATTGAAGGGGTAAGAGAAGTAATTCAATCTGCCCTGACGGCCCTTACCCTGTCAAGCATGAATAGGCTGGTAGGTTATGTATCCATTGGAATCATACTGATTCTGCTGGCAGTATCTACATTCCTGATCAGCAATACAGTTACGATTGGTATATCTGTCAGGAAGGAAGAAATTTCTATTATGAAGTACATTGGAGCTACAGACTTCTTCGTGCGTTCACCTTTTGTCATTGAAGGTATTATTATTGGTGCCATAGGAGCGGCGATTCCTTTGGGACTGATGTATGTTTTATATAATAAAATCATAGGATTTGTGGTAGAGAAGTTTTCCGTTTTAGCGCAGTTGCTTAAATTTTTGACAGTAGAACAGATATTTTCCACATTGATTCCGGTATCTCTGACTCTTGGAATCGGAATTGGTTTTATCGGAAGTTTCATTACGGTACGAAAACATATCCGTGTATAGGTTAAGGAGAACATATGAAGAGAAAAACAGGATTTATTTATTTATTGTTATGTATATGTCTGATTGGAAATTCCACAGGCTCTGTGTACGCTACTATGAGTGATGAAACAAAGGAAATTACGGATGAGGGTACTCAGACTCCGGGGGAAGATGATTCTGTGCAGGTGGAAGAGGGTACAAAGCCCAGCACTACCAGCGGGCAGACTTCCGGTACTGGCACCAGCACTAGTGGCAGTACTGGAGCGGGAAATACAGGCAGCCAGACAGGCTCGGGAGGTATGACGACTCCGGTCACTTCCAAGAATCTGCAGGAAAAACAGGGGGAGTTAAGCAGTGCGGAAAAGGAAAAAAAAGCATTGCAATCCAACTTGAGTGATATTAAGGCAATTAAAGAAAAACTGGAAAAATCCCGTTCTGATTTAAAATCTTATGTAACGGAGCTGGATAACAGTCTGGCGGAAATTGAAAGCAAATTGCAGCAGATCAATACTCTGATTGAAGAAAAAGAAGAAGAAATCGAAGAAACAAAGGAAAACCTGCGGGTCATTAAGGTGGAAGAGAAAAAGCAGTATGCGGCTATGAAGAGCAGGGTAAAATTCATGTACGAAAGAGGAAATAATGTTTATCTGGAGGTGCTTTTATCTTCCAAGTCTTTTGGAGACATGCTCAGCAAGGCGGAGTATATTGAAAAGCTTGCAGCATATGATAAGGAGCTTCTTATAAGCTATCAGAAAACCAAGAAGGAAATCGCCACTCTGGAAATGGAGCTGCAAAGTGAGCAGGAAGTGTTGGAAGCGGCAAAGGAAAATGCGGAAAAAGAGCAGAAAAATGTAGAAGAACTGATTACCACAAAGCAGGAGCAGATTAAGGAATATGATTCCGATATATCTGAGCATGAGGCACGCATCAAAGAATATGAAGCATCCATTGCGGAGCAGAATGCTACGATTGCCAGCTTAGAGGCGGCCGTGGAAACAGAGCAGAAAAGATTGGAGGCCTTAGGTCAGAATTCTAATGTGAACTATGATGGAGGAGTATTTGCCTGGCCGGCGCCTTCTTACACAAGAATCTCTTCTGAATATGGAAATCGTATGCATCCTACCTTGGGAGTGGAAAAATTCCACAACGGTCTGGATATGGCAGCACCATCCGGCAGCCCTGTACTGGCGGCCTATGACGGTACGGTAGTAGCTGCTGCTTATAATGCCAGCATGGGCAATTATATTATGATAAATCATGGGGATGGTTTATATACCATTTATATGCACTGTTCAGCCCTTTATGTATCTTCCGGGGCAACGGTAAGCAAAGGCTCTACCATTGCGGCAGTAGGATCTACGGGACGTTCTACAGGACCGCACCTTCATTTTTCCGTTCGTTTGAATGGAAATTATGTAAACCCGCGGAATTATTTATAGAGGTCTTATGAAAGGAAAAACTGAAGCATATTATAAATAAAAAGGATGGAAGGGATTTATTTTGGAATTGGAAAAGGAAAAAGAAGTAACTCAGGAGCAGCTTTTGAAGGCGGCTAAGAAGAGTGGATTTGCAGGAGGTATCACTACCGGTCTTGTGATCGGAGCCATTATGATCTGTACGTCCTATATAGCCAGCCAGCTTACACCGAAGCTGTCTGCGACTGTTTCGGATTCAAAGGAAGAGGCGTCTGGTGACGTAATAGATAATGATGTTGTAAAGAAGCTGAAGCTGTTGGAAGATAGTATTGATAAATATTATCTGGAGGATGTGGAAACGGAGCAGGTGGAAAACAGTCTTTACAAAGGATTTGTTGCCGGACTGGGAGATCCCTATTCTACATACTATTCCAAGGAAGAGCTGGAAGAAGTATATGACAGCACAGAAGGGATTTATTATGGGATTGGTGCATACATTTCTTTAGATGAAGCAACAGGCGGCGGAAAGATTACAAAAGTTATGCCTAATACCCCTGCCGAAGAAGCAGGCGTTCATGACAATGATATTATTGTAGCGGTAGATGGAGAAAATGTATTGGGAATGACCTTAAGTGATATTGTCAGCAAAGTAAAGGGACCAGAGAATACACAGGTTACCCTTACCCTGTATCGGGAAGGGGAAGCGGATTATCTGGAAATCCCTGTAACAAGAATGAAAATCGAATCACCTACAGTTACTTATGAAATGTATGAAAACAACATCGCATACATCCAGATTACCGAATTTGACTCGGTTACCACGGATCAGTTCAGGGAAAAGCTGAATCAGGCGAAGGCAGAAGGGATGAAAAGCCTTATTCTTGACTTAAGAGATAATCCGGGAGGTAATTTATCGGATGTGGTAGATATATCCGGTGAGCTGCTTCCCAAAGGTCTGGTCGTATATACGGAAGACAGAGACGGGAAACGGAAAGAATACAGTTGCGACGGTAAAAATGAAATTCAGGTGCCTATGGTAGTGCTGGTAAACGGCAACAGCGCCAGTGCAGCGGAAATCCTGGCAGGAGCCATTAAGGATTATGACAAAGGAACGATTCTTGGAACCACTACCTTTGGAAAAGGAATTGTCCAAAGAATATTTGGTCTTTCGGACGGCTCAGCCATTAAGCTGACAGTCAGCCATTATTATACGCCAAAGGGAAATGATATACATGGCGTGGGCATAGAGCCGGATGAAACATTGGAACTTGATTATGAAAAGTATTTAGAGGACAGGTCAGATAATCAGTTGGAACGGGCAAAACAGATTTTACAAAAGCAGCAATAAGCAGGGGATTAGGAGGGGCATTGTTGAAACAGGCATTTTTAATAACAGCATATAAGGACTTTGCCTCTCTTTATGAGCTGGCTTCCTATCTGTCTGAAAATAACAGAGTATTTATTCATGTGGATACAAAAAGCAGGGACATAAAAGAGAAAGAAATAGAAAAGCTGAACCATCTTCCTGATTGCATGGCAATTTCCATTTTTAACATTGCCTGGGGCAGTATCAATCATGTAAATGCTTTTCTGGAACTGTTGGCATGGGCTTTGGAGGAAAAGGATGTTTCTTACTTTCATTGTATAACGGGAGAAGATTATCCGGTCATTTCCACAGAGGAGATGGAGGAACGTTTTCTGCTGGATAACCGTATTTACATGGATTGCTTTGCACCGGAGGAGTTAAGCGAAGCGGTAAAGATTCGTTACCGTTATTACAACTTGTTTCCCAACCAGAATGTAAAAAACCCTGTATTATGGCAGCTGCAGAACTTTACGGTAAAGCTGCAGAAGCTTTTTTTCATAAAGCGGAAGGGGATTGGTGAATTCCGGGATATTTATAAAGGGCTGGTCTATGTCTCCATGCCAAGGAAAGCAGGGGAGTATGTCATAAATTATTGCAAGGAACACCCCAAATACTTAAAGGACCTGAAAAAGTGCCAGGTGCCGGAGGAATTTTTCTTTCAGACCCTGTTTATGAATTCCCATTTCCGGGATCAGGTGTCTAAGGGGAACCTTCGCTATATGAACTGGGAAAAAGGAGACGGAAGCAGCCCGGCCTATCTGGATATGGAGGATTATGATAAGATTCTGGAAGGGGATTACGTATTTGCCAGAAAGTTCCATAGGGAAGAGTCCAAAGCACTGAAGGAAGCGCTTATAAAGAGAATGTGAAAATCAATTGAAAATTTCCATCATTCATGTTAAAATACACATTAGTGACAATGACGCCAACAAACTACTGTTTATTGGCGTCTTATACTATCATAAGAAATGAACCATTCATATAAGGAGGAAACATGATTAAATTATTGGACAATGGTGCCTATTTGATAAATGGCAGCGAAATCATTCCGGACGGACCGGATGCCCTGGCGGCAGTGAAAAGCAAGACAGGCAGGGAGATTACAAAGGAAGAGGCAGCCAAGTCTACGATTGCCTATGGGATTTTGGAAAGCCATAATACTTCCGGAAATATGGAAAAGTTGAAGATTAAGTTTGATAAGCTGACTTCTCACGATATTACGTTCGTGGGCATAATTCAGACGGCAAGAGCTTCAGGATTGGAAAAATTTCCGATTCCTTATGTTCTTACCAACTGTCATAATTCCCTTTGCGCAGTAGGGGGGACTATTAATGAGGATGATCACATGTTTGGCCTTACCTGTGCGAAAAGATATGGCGGCATGTATGTGCCACCTCATCAGGCGGTTATCCATCAGTTTGCAAGAGAAATGCTTGCAGGCGGCGGGAAGATGATTTTAGGCTCTGACTCTCATACACGTTATGGCGCTCTTGGTACTATGGCTATGGGAGAAGGCGGACCTGAGCTGGTAAAGCAGTTGTTGAATCAGACCTATGATATCAACATGCCAAAAGTCGTAGGCGTCTATTTGAAAGGAGAGCCTGTTAAGGGAGTTGGTCCCCAGGACGTGGCTCTTGCCATTATCGGTGCTGTATTTGCCAATGGCTATGTAAATAACAAGGTGATGGAATTTGTAGGACCGGGCGTGGAAAAGTTAAGCGCTGATTTTAGAATTGGCATTGATGTTATGACTACAGAAACCACTTGTCTTTCCTCTATCTGGAAAACAGATGATGAGATTAAAGATTTCTATGATATTCACAAGAGAAGTGAAGAATTTAAGGAACTGAATCCGGGAGAGGTTTCCTATTATGACGGCATGATTGAAGTGGACTTATCCGCCATCAAGCCTATGATTGCAATGCCCTTCCACCCAAGCAATACATATACGATTGAGGAAGTCAATGGGAACTTAAAGGACATTCTTCATGATGTAGAGCAGAAAGCATTGGTAAGCTTAGACGGTGCAGTGGAATATTCTCTTCAGGATAAAATCATAGATGGAAAACTGTATGTGGAACAGGGCATTATTGCCGGCTGTGCCGGCGGCGGCTTTGAAAATATCTGTGCGGCAGCAGATATCTTAAAGGGCGCCAGCATAGGACCCGATGAATTTACTTTAAGCGTATATCCGGCTTCCACCCCTGTCTATATGGAACTTGTGAAAAACGGAAGCGTAGCAAACCTCCTTGCAACAGGAGCGATTGTAAAAACAGCATTTTGCGGTCCCTGCTTTGGCGCCGGGGATACACCGGCTAACAACGCATTCAGCATCCGTCATTCTACCAGGAACTTCCCCAACAGGGAAGGCTCTAAGCTGCAAAGCGGGCAGATTGCTTCCGTGGCGCTTATGGATGCCCGTTCCATTGCCGCAACCGCTGCTAATAAAGGCTTCCTGACACCGGCTACCGAAGTGGATGCTGAACTGAATAAATACAAATATTACTTTGATGATACCATTTATAAAAACCGTGTATTTGATTCCAAGGGTGTGGCAGATTCCTCTGTGGAAATCAAATTTGGACCGAATATCAAGGACTGGCCAAAGATGGGAGAGCTTCCGGAAAACCTGGTGCTTCAGGTAGTGTCCGAAATCCACGACCCGGTTACGACTACGGATGAGTTGATTCCGTCGGGAGAAACTTCTTCCTATCGTTCCAATCCGTTGGGACTGGCAGAGTTCACTTTGTCAAGAAAGGATCCTGCTTATGTAGGTCTTGCAAAGGAAATCCAGAAAGCGGAAAAAGCCAGAATGGAGGGCGGAAAGCCTTGTCAGTCAGTGCCGGTGTTAAAGACGGTCATGGATACGGTAAAGACCACCTTCCCGGATGCAAACCATACTAATACGGGATTTGGCAGTACTATTTTTGCGGTAAAACCGGGAGACGGCTCCGCAAGGGAACAGGCTGCTTCCTGTCAAAAGGTGCTTGGAGGCTGGGCAAATATCGCAAATGAATATGCCACCAAGAGATATCGTTCCAATCTGATCAACTGGGGGATGCTCCCATTTATTATAGATAAGGGAGACCTGCCTTTTAAGAAGTTAGATTATTTATTTATTCCTTCCATAAAGAAAGCAGTCATGGATAAGGCTTCTGAAATTCCTGCCTATGTGGTAGCGGATGGAACCATGAAAGAATTTTCTTTGAAATTAGGAGAGTTGACGGATGAAGAAAGAGAAATTATCTTAAAAGGCTGCCTGATCAATTACAATCGGGTTTAAAAGAAATATGAGGATTTTTATACGGTGAGTCCAGTATAAAGTAATGGGAAAATTATCCGATATATAAATTAACAGTGCAGCATTTGAATCTGGCAAGATAGGAGCAATACCTGAAAAGAGGATGTTTGATAGAAAAACAGTCCCTTTTCAGGTATTTTTTTACCTGTTGTCCTATAAACTTAAACAGTGGGAAATCGAGGTGTATGATGAAACAGGGAATCAAAGATGGGTTAGTGCTTCTATTATTTTTAGTACTCCTTCCTTATGTCATGGGAATCATGAATAAAACAAAAGAAGAAGGAGTTGGCTGGATGAATATGGAAAAAATAGAAATAAAAGAAGAGGCCGCAAATTTTGTCAGATATGAAGATAAGCTTCATATACAGGAAATTCCGCTGGAGGAATTCCTTATAGGAGCTTTAGCGGGAACGATTCCTATCGAATATGAAAAGGAAGTGTTAAAAGCACAGGCCGTACTGCTTCGCAGCACCTGCTACGGAGGACTGGAAAAAGAAGGAACCGTTTCAGGACAAGGGGCGGAAAAAAAAGTAATCGACTGGGAAAAAATAGGGAATGGCTATCTTACCCAGAATCAAATGAAAAAAATCTGGAAGGAAGATTACGAGACCAATTATAAAAGGGTTAAGGAGGCAGTGGAAGAAACAAAAGGAATCATTATTACATACCAGGAAAATCCCATTGAAGGCACCTACCATGCAATGAGTGGGGGAAAGACAAGAAATGGCAGGGATATTCTGAAGGAAGCCGATTATGGATGGCTGGAAAGCGTACTGTGTGAAAAAAACGTGGAAAGCGACAATTTTCTGCAAGCAGTATCCATTTCCAAAAAGCAGATTTGGGAGCTTTCCATTGAGAGCAGGGATGAGGCGGGCTATGTGACGGCTGTTTTCTGTAACGGAGAAAAACTGACCGGTGAGCAGTTTCGGGAAAAATATGAGTTAGCATCTGCGAATTTTACATTTGAAGAAAAAAACGAAGAATATGTCATAACCACAAAAGGAATGGGGCATGGTCTTGGGATGGACCAGTATTATGGCAATTATCTGGCTGAGCATCAATATAATTATACGGAAATCCTGGATTATTTTTTTAAAGATACGAAACTTTCCAAAATTACAGAGTAAAAAACTGAATAAAAAAAATCCTCCTGGAAAAACTACTAGTAATCATTATGTATTATATGCTAGTCAGGTTGCGGAAACGGCAACGATAATGAGTTTCCGGATAAAAATGATATCAATCAGGAGGAAAATATGAGAAAAAGAAATGTGAAAAGATTTAATAAAGAAAAAATAATGATGCTTTCATCATCCTTGCTGATCGTAGCAGCATGCGGTCTTACAGGATATTATGTAAGCGAAAAGGAAAAAGGAGATCTAGAAAAACAGGTAGTGGATTTTTCTAAGCTGGAGGATTCCGCAAAAACAGAGGCCCCAGAGGATATTGGAGCAGGACTTGACAGGGATCTGGATGCAGATCCGTTTTTTGCTGAAACCGGCGGCAATAGCGTAATCAATCCGGATAAGAATAAGACTATCAGTGAAAATGATATGGACACCTCTTCTGTGGAAACGGAAGAAAAGGAACAAGAGGAAGAAAGCAAGGAAGAGGATCAGGAGAAGGAAAAACGGGAGGCACAGGAAACGGCAAGCCAAAGTGTGGCCTCTTATGGCTTTTTGGAAAGTGATGGCATGGGATGGCCTGTACCCGGAAACGTAGTATTAAATTATAGCATGGATCAGACCGTATATTTTTCTACTTTAAGTCAGTATAAGTATAATCCTGCAATTGTGATTTCTGCTAACGAGGGAGATCCGGTATCCGCTTGTGCGTCAGGAAAAGTAACTGCAATCGGAAGCAGTGAGGAAATCGGAAGCTTTCTGGAAATGGATTTGGGAAACGGATATGAAATGGTCTTAGGACAGCTTCAGGAAATTTCCGTATCGGAAGGGGAAATCGTAGAAAGGGGACAGGTTGTGGGCAAGGTTGCCGCTCCTACCAAATATTATTCCTTAGAAGGCACGAATGTGTATCTGAAAATAACGAAAGCGGATATTCCCGTAAATCCTATGAGTCTGTTGGATTAGAAAGAAAAAAACGGATTTATTTCTTTACCTGATAAACGCTCTGGGGTATAATCAATTTGTGGTAAGTTTCATCTTTCCTCTGAGCCGCCAGGCAATGGGGAGTTTCCTTTAAGGAAAAAAATTTGGAAATGATATAGGAATCGTGGAGGTATCCCTGTGTTTGGGAAGAGAATATGGTTATGTTTGGCGGCCGTTCTGTTTTTGACAGGCTGTGGATATGAAAATCCGGATGATTATCAATCTCTGGAAGAGACAGTGGATGAGAGCTTCTTGAAGGAGGCAGTTTATGATGTGCCCTATGAGAAGCCCTCTTCTCTGCCCGGAGTTTTGGTGGATAGGAATGGGTACAAAACAGAAGGTGAGAAAATTGCACTTTTTCGGGGAGAAGGTCTGAGCCAGGAATTTGCAGTTGTCAATCAGGAAACAAAGCAGGTGGTCTATAAGGGCAAAATACAAAATGCTGCATACAATGAAATAGATAAGGAATATATCAGCAAAGGAGTTTTTACGGAGCTGACCGAGCCGGGGACCTATTACATAGAAACATCCATCATCGGACAGTCTTATCCCTTTGAAATAAAGGAAGATGTCTATGGGCAGATATACAGCGATGTCATGGATTCTTTTTATTACCACCGGTGTGGGACGGATTTAGACGGCGCTGTGGCAGTGAATAATCATAGAGCCTGTCATTTAGGGGTTACAAAGCTTCAAGGGACGGATACTGTTATCGAAACAAAAGGGGGATGGCATACCGGAAGCAATTTTGAGAAAGATGTGGTAGAAGGGACAAAAATAGTTTCTGATTTACTGCTGACTTATGAATATATTGAGGAAAAGGAAACCGAGGAGAGCGGCAGGCTGAGGAATAAGCTGTTAAATGAAGTGGTATTTGAAGTGAAGTGGCTTTTGTCCATGCAGGACGAAAGGAGCGGGGGAGTATATGCCGGAGTCTATCCGGAAAAAGAAACGGAAACCACTGCGCCTGAGGCTGATCAGGGCGTTTATTATGTAAAAGAAATATCTGTGGAAGCAACTGCTGAATTCTCTGCCATAATGGCACAGTTTGCCAGAATTTATGGGATATATGATAAAGAATTTGGGGATATCTGCCTGAAAGCGTCGGAAGCCGCTTATGCCTATGTGGAAAAATACAGTCAATTAGATGACCTGCAGTATTATGCCGCAGCAGAGCTTTATAAGTCCACCGGTAATGAAAAGTATCATAGCAAATTAAAGCAATATTGGGCATTGAAGCAGCCTGAAGAAAATTCCAGGTTTTCCAGGAAGCTTTATGGAGATATTGCTTATTTAACCTGCAAGCAGAAAGTGGACGTAGAAATCTGCAATCAACTAATGGATGAACTCATGGAAAGGGCAGAGGTTTTGGCGGCATCGGCGAAAAAGGATGTTTATCTGGTCTGGACGGATGAGTTGGGGCGAAGCGCCGGAAGGATTTTGGAAAATGCGTTTGTGCTTGCCCTTATCGACCATATTATTACGAGCCATGAATATTTGGGAATTATGGAAAACCAGCTCCATTATTTACTTGGAAGAAATGAAGACGGGGTAGAGATGGTAACTGGAAAGGGCATCTTGAATCTGACCAATGAAGGTGAAGAATATCAGTTATATCTCCAGTCATCTTTCATATTTGTCCTTCATGAAATTGTAGAAAGAGAGGCAGAAGAATGAAAATTGTTGTTTTAGCAGGGGGAACCAGTACAGAAAGAGACGTATCTTTAGCAACTGGAAAAATGATTTATCAGGCATTTAAAAGCAGTGGACACAGCACCATTCTGCTGGACGCGTATTTAGGCTATGAGGGAAATGACCTGAAAGAAATATTTTACATAGATAAGGACTGGGCAGAGGAGATTGGAGCCATTTCCGGGGAAGTGCCGGATATGGAAAAGGTCAGGGCGTTAAGAAAGGATGGGGGTGCCAGCTTTTTTGGCCCTCATGTCATGGACATCTGTACTATGGCGGACATGGTGTTTCTGGCACTTCATGGCGCTCCGGGAGAGGATGGAACGGTTCAGGCTGCATTTGACCTGGCTGGCATCCGGTATACGGGCAGCAGTTATTTGGGAGCAGCGGTAGCTATGGATAAGTCTCTTTCCAAAGAGCTGTTTAAACAAAACGGAATTCCCACTCCGGAAGGTTTCAGTCTCTGGAAAGAACAATTTGCCAAAGGAGAGGACAGACTGGCAGAGGTGCCATTTCCGGCAGTGGTAAAAACCTGTCGGGGCGGTTCCAGCGTAGGCGTATATATGGCAAATTCCAAGGAAGAGTATTTAAAAGCCCTAAAACAGGCATTTTCTTATGAAGATCAGGTTATCGTGGAGCAGTACATAAAAGGCAGGGAATTTTCTGTTGGTGTTTTGGATGGAAAAGCGCTTCCTATTATTGAAATTGCACCGTTGGAAGGGTTTTATGACTATAAAAACAAGTATCAGGCGGGCAGTGCCGTGGAAACGTGTCCGGCAAAACTACCGGAGGAGATTGCAGGAAACATGCGGGAAACAGCGGAACATGTGTTTTCTGCATTACGGTTAAAGGTATATGCCAGAATGGACTTTTTGCTGAAGGAGGATGGAAGCTTTTTCTGCCTGGAGGCCAATACCCTGCCGGGTATGACGAAGACTTCCCTGCTTCCACAGGAAGCTGCGGCGGTGGGCATGGATTTTGAAGCTCTATGCGAAAAAATTATTGAAATATCCTTAAAGAAATATGAGGAATAGGTTTCATGAAACAATAACAGAAGGCTCCCAATAGGAAAATAGGGAATATGGAGAGAGCGCTATGAAAAACATGACATTGGAAAATATGGCAAATGCCTGTGGCGGCAGTTATTATGGCCCTGAGGAAAAGAAAAAAGAGGAAGTAAAGGGAATTTCCATTGATTCCCGTACAATAGAAGAAAACTGGATGTTTGTTGCAACAAAAGGAGAGAGGGTCGACGGCCATTCTTTCATACCGGATGTATTTAAAAAGGGGGCTCTGTGTGTGATTTCAGAGCAAAAGCCAGCAGAGGGGAATGACAGCTATATATTGGTGGAAGACAGTTTTCAGGCATTAAAGGATATTGCCGAATTTTATAGGGAACAGATGAAGCTGACCATTATCGGCATTACCGGAAGTGTTGGAAAGACAAGTACAAAAGAGATGATTGCAGCTGTTGTGGGTGAAAAGTATGATACCTTGAAGACAGAAGGGAATTTTAATAATGAAGTAGGCGTTCCTCTGACCATATTCCGCTTAAGAGACAGGCACCAGGCGGCAGTGGTGGAAATGGGAATCAGCGATTTCGGTGAAATGCACAGGCTGAGCAGAATCGTGAAGCCGGATTTATGTGTCATAACGAACATAGGACAATGTCATTTAGAGAATTTAGGGGATCTGGATGGGGTACTTCAGGCAAAAACAGAGATTTTTGATTTTATGAAGGAAGATGCTCCGGTTATTTTAAACGGGGATGACGATAAGCTCCTTACATTGAAGGAGAAACGGGGAAATCTTACGTATTTTTCCACAGGAGGGAAAGGAGAGCAGCAAACGGAAGTTTTTGCCACCCATGTGGAGGCAAAGGGGATTTTGGGAACGGATTGCATGATCCATACACCAATAGGGTGCATAAAGGTGCATATCCCCATTCCGGGAGAACATATGGTAAACAATGCCCTGGCAGCAACGGCAGTGGGCTTAAAGCTTTCCCTTTCCCTTGAGGAAATAAAGAGCGGAATTGAGAAGGTAAAGGCCCTGGCAGGAAGAAGTCATTTGATCGTAACAGAGCAATATACGATTCTGGATGATTGTTACAATGCCAATCCTATATCCATGAAAGCGGCGCTGGACCTGCTGGCAGATACAAAGGGAAGAAGATGTGCTGTACTGGGCTCCATGTTTGAACTGGGAGAAAAGGAAAAGGAGCTTCATAAGGAAATCGGTATTTATGGAGTGGGAAAACAGCTTGACGTGATCATTGCTATTGGAGAACTGGGCAGATATATTTATGATGGCGCTCTGGAAAAGAAAGAGGAAGGAAAGCTTCCTACGGAGCTTTTCTATTTTGAGACTGTGGAAGCATTTCTAAGTGTCCGTCAGGATATTTTGAAGGAAAAAGATGCGCTTCTCATAAAAGCATCCCATGGCATGAATTTTAAGGTGATTGTGGAGGAACTATCCCTGTTATAAAATGGTTTAGCCATGCAATCTTCAAATAAGACAGGTGGAATAGATGCAAGAGAAAAGGCGCTATACAAGCGCCTTGTTTTTTTCATAGGTTGTTTTAATAATATCCTGGACGTAAACGCCGATATTCTTCTTATCTTCTTTGGGAAGTTCGCTCATCCGAATGGGCTTTCCATATTCAATGACTACATGGGCCTTCTTCATTTTAGGAAGATGGTCTTCAAAGATAGCGGCAGAGTTGTTGATGGTAATGGGGATAATTGGTGCGTTTGCCTTTTCCGCTATTTTAAAGCTGCCGTCTTTGAACGGTAAAAAGGTGTCGTTGGTTTTATTTCTTGTGCCTTCCGGGAAAATACAGATAGAAATGCCGGATTTGACTTTTTCTACACCGGTGAGTATGGTCTTTAAGCCCTTCTTGATATCGCTTCTGTCTAAAAACAGGCAGTGGAGATTTCGCATCCAGTTGGATAACAGGGGATAGCGGAGCATTTCTACTTTGGCTATATATCCGGTAGGTCTTGGAACTCTGATATAAGTCAATAAAATATCAAAGTAGCTTCTGTGATTTCCTACATATAAAACCGCCTCATCCTTGGGGACATTATCCTCTCCCAGTACAGTGGTGGATGCGCCTGCCATCCGGATGCAGCAACGGAATGCCCAGTTGACGATAGCTAGAGAGCTTTTATCCTTTAGGTCCTTATTGAAAAATCCAATCACCCATTCTATCATCAGAAGGGGAATGCTGAAAACTAAAAATAATATAACAAAACTTGCAACACAAATAAAACGAAGCATTTTTGCCACGACTCCTATCTTTTCAATCAAATCATCAATAGGATTATAGCCGAGAAAATGGAAAAATACAACAAAATAAATCGTAAATCGTCTTTTTATAGAAAACAGTCGATTATAAATAAGAAGTATAAGGAACAAGCACCTATGAATAAAATGAAGGAAGAAAGTTTGTAATAATATATGGAAGGCGGGCGCAGTTATGAAAAAACAAGGCATTGCAATCGTTTGTGTCCTATTTATGGGCATATTGCTCTTTGGGTGTGGGAAAAAAGTAGATAAGGAAGAAAAAATAAAGGATTTGGAGTTTACCGTTGTCAGCGATGATGAGCTGCCGGAGGAGTTAAAAGCATCCATTGAGAGCCAGAAGGAAAATCCCTTTCGCTTTACTTATGAAGAGGCGGGATATTTATACATATGTGCGGGCTATGGAAAACAGCCCACGGGAGGATATTGTATTACGGTGGATGAAGTATATGAAACGGAAAATGCGATTTATATGGACAGCAATTTAATGGGCCCTACAGATGAGGACGCTAAGGGGAGTGCAGCTTCCTATCCGTATGTTGTGATTAAACTGGAGTTGATTGAGAAGGCGGTGGTGTTTCAATAAAAGGGCTGTCAGGGCAAAAAAATAGAGCCGGGAACCTATTTTCAGATTCCCGACTCATGAACTTTGCCTATGCGCTTCTATCAGCTTTCAGTTGTTTGACTTCTTCAAGAGAAAGTCCAGAAATATTAACGATTTCCTCTAAAGCATATTTGCCCGCTGCCAACATACGGAGCGCAACTTCCTTCATTCCTTCTTTCAATGTCTGATTTCTCATATCTTCCATAGCCCGGCACATGATTTCAATACCCTCCTTACTCTCTTTGAAAAATCTCACCCTGTCCGCCAGAGTTCCGTAGTACATATCTGCTGCATTTGTGCAGGAGAAGTCATGCATTAGTTTTCCCACTGGTGTATCTCCGCGGTAAGCACCGTTTACATATAGTATGTGCGAACCGTCCTCAAATTTCTCACCAGTTCCTAAAAAGCAACGTTCAATCGAATAGAGCGGCAGCCCTTTTCCCATTATGTCATTCTCTGTGATAAAGATTACCCACGTTTCCGGCAATTTGTCAAAGTCCTCGCCCTTCCTCAAAAGGTTTGCGTCCATCATGCTGCTGTTGTATCTTGCCCTTTTTCTCCCGGTTCCCTTGTCTGAACGCTGTACTTCCACATTCATTTTAGCCCCCGCGCTGTCTGTCGCCAGAATATCAAGCCTTACTGACCGGTTCAGCAGGTTCTCCACAAATACTTGTGTGCGGACGTCTAGCACTTTCAAATCCGGTTTTTCCAGTACGATCTGCAACACCAGTTCAATGCTTGCCGTATTTCCCTCAAAACATTTTGTAAGGAAATCATCATCAAGCAGGCGAAAACCTCTAAGCCGCTGTAAGTCTTCCTGATGTTTTTGGTCTATCTGTTCCGTCACTGTCAATATTCCCACTTACTTTCACTTTCGTTTTTGTATCTCCATACTACCATAATCCTCCCGGTCTTTCAAGCCAGGAACCAGCCTCTTTCTGATTCCCGGCTCCTTATCGTTATCGTTTTTTACAACTTCCATATTTCATTTTTCAGCATCCACTTAATTTTGTCACATATATCACCCAGAGCATTAAAAAAGGGTTCTGACGGAACAAGCTTTTCTATATAACGGGGCATTTTGATACCCAGTAGGAGATGGCATATTATCCAAATCCCCAATAGAAAAATAATTGTGTAAACCAAAAAAATAACGTATAATCTTTCTTGAACACAATTTATCCCAACAAAGAAAGGAAACGTATACAGTGCTATTGATTAAAAACGGAACAATCGTAGACCCTGTAAAGCTTCAGGAGATACAGGCAGATATTTTGATTCAGGGTGGACGGATAAAGCGCATAGAGAAAAAACTGGATGAAAAAAGGCTTGCAGAAGAATTTCGCACTGATAGCAAGGAACAGGGCGGAGTGGAAGAAGGAATACAGGTTCTGGATGCTTCGGGAAAGAAAATAGGCCCCGGGCTTGTGGATGTACATGTGCATTTCAGAGACCCGGGATTTACTTATAAGGAAGATATTTTTACAGGTGCAAAAGCAGCAGCAAAGGGAGGCTTTACTACAGTGGTGCTGATGGCAAATACAAAGCCTTCTGTAGATAATGAAGAAACGCTTTCCTATATTTTAAAGAAAGGAAAAGAAACAAAGATTCATGTGGAAACCTGCGGAACCATTACAAAAGGCCTTCAGGGCAGGGAACTGACGGATATGAAAGCTTTAAAGGCAATAGGTGCTGTAGGGTTTACCGATGATGGCATTCCGATTATGGACAAAGCGCTTTTGGAGCAGGCAATGCTGACAGCAAAAGAATTAGAGGTGCCTGTCAGTCTTCACGAGGAAGATCCGGCATTCATTGAAAATAACGGAGTGAATGCAGGAAAGGCAGCCGCATATTTTGGCATAGGTGGTTCTGGGCGCAGGGCAGAGATATCACTGATTGAAAGAGATGTAGCCCTTGCCCTTAAGACGGGAGCTTCTCTCAATGTACAGCATATCAGTACAAAAGAAGGGGTGGAAATTGTCCGGAAGGGAAGAAAGCAAGGCGATAACATTCATGGGGAAGCAACACCGCATCATTTTACCCTGACAGAGGAAGCCGTCATCGAAAAGGGGACAATGGCAAAAATGAATCCTCCCCTCAGGGAAGAGGCGGACCGGCTTGCCATTATCGAAGGGCTGAAGGATGGAACTATTGATTTGATTGCAACGGATCATGCACCCCATGCAAAGGAAGAAAAGGACAAGCCGTTGACGGAAGCACCCAGCGGAATCATCGGTCTGGAAACTGCTTTCGGGTTAGCCATCACGAACCTGGTGCTGCCCGGGCATCTTACCTTGCCTAAGTTATTTGAAAAGATGAGCTTAAATCCGGCAAAACTTTATCACCTGCCTGCAGGAACCATAGAAGAAGGGGCTGTGGCAGATTTAGTGATTTTTGATGAAAAGGAGTCCTATGTATTCAGGGAAGAGGACATATGCTCTAAGTCCCATAATACTCCCTTTCTTGGGAAAACCCTGCAGGGGAAGATTTATGCCACTATTGCGGGAGGAGTTCTTGTATATCAGGCGGAATAGATGTTTAAGCAGGAGACAGGCAGGATTCTGGATGTTCCAAGAGAAATATGGATAATACTGAATGACAGGAGAAGGAAATGGAAAAAAAGAAGAAAGAAACAGCAATCGTATATTCCCAAAAGGAAACAGCCAATGGGATTTTTGACATGTGGATTGAGACGGAGCTTGCCAGGAGTGCACATCCAGGCCAGTTTATCAGCATTTATCCCAAAAATGAAGCAACCCTTTTACCAAGGCCCATCAGCATTTGCGAAGTGGACGAAAAAAAGGAAAGGCTACGGGTGGTCTACCGGATTGCGGGAACAGGTACAAAGGAGTTTTCCGGGTATGAGGCAGGAGACAGCATTTCCATTTTAGGGATTTTGGGAAATGGATTTCCGCTGGAAGCAGTAGAAGGAAAGAAAGTCTTTTTAATAGGAGGCGGCATTGGCATTCCTCCCATGTTGCAGCTGGCAAAAGAGTTAGCCTATGCAAACCAAAAGGCAGGCAGGGACAATAGCAATATTCAAATCATACTCGGTTACCGGAATGAATTGTTCTTGCAGGAGGATTTAAAGCAGTATGGACAAGTTTATATTGCAACCGAGGATGGCAGCATGGGAAGCCGGGGAACGGTTATGAATGCAATAGAGGACAATTGCTTAAAAGCAGAGGTGATTTTTTCCTGCGGCCCTATGCCTATGCTGCGGGCAATTAAGGAATATGCGGCAAAAAACGGAATGACAGCCTATTTATCTCTTGAGGAAAGAATGGCATGTGGAGTGGGAGCTTGTTTAGGCTGCGTATGTAAAACAAAGGAAGTAGATCATCATTCCTTTGTACATAATGCAAGAGTCTGTACGGATGGTCCCGTTTATCTGGCCGAGGAGGTGGATATCTGATGAAAGCAAAGAAAAATACAGCGGTAACCATTGGGGGAGTTACTTTGAAAAACCCGGTCATGACTGCTTCCGGCACTTTTGGTTCCGGAATGGAATATGGAGAATTTGTAGATCTGAATAAGCTGGGTGCAGTAGTGACAAAGGGAGTAGCCAATATACCGTGGCCCGGCAATCCTACTCCAAGGGTTGCGGAAACTTATGGGGGAATGTTGAATGCCATTGGCCTGCAAAACCCGGGAATCGATGTTTTTATACAAAGGGATTTGGAATTTCTAAAGCAATTTGATACAAAGATAATCGTAAATGTCTGTGGAAAATCTGTAGAGGATTATGTGGAAGTAGTGGAAAGATTGTCAGACCAGGCAGTCCACATGTTGGAAATCAACGTATCCTGTCCAAATGTAAAGGAAGGTGCCATTGCCTTTGGACAAAAAGCAGATGCCCTTTATCATATTACGGAAGAAATCAAGAAAAAGGCAAAGCAGCCGGTTATCATGAAATTAAGCCCCAATGTAACAAGCATTGGAGAAATGGCAAAAGCAGCAGAGGCGGCAGGCGCAGATGCCCTATCCTTAATCAATACGATAACAGGAATGAAGATAGATATTCACAGAAGAAAGTTTGCACTGGCTAATAAAACAGGAGGACTCTCCGGTCCTGCCATTAAACCAGTAGCAGTCCGTATGGTATACGAAGCAGCCCATGCAGTGAAAATCCCTGTTATCGGCATGGGAGGCATTGCAAATGGCGAAGATGCCATTGAATTCATGATGGCAGGAGCTACAGCAGTATCTGTAGGAGCGATGAATTTCGTCAATCCTTATGCAACAGAGGAAACCATACAGGGGATTGAGGATTATATGGAACAATACAACATAGAAGATATTCGAGAAATCATCGGATGCGTGGAGTAAGCTAAGTAGTGCCTTGGATGATAGCCCATCCTTTAGTCCAAATGTATGGAACAGGCGCTGCCTTTCGGGAAAATTGTCAGACAACAGCTTGGGAGAAAGTGAAATGTTTCTAAATTTCTAGATTTTGATTGCATATTCGGAAGCATTTCGCTATACTAAACAAATAGAGGGACATTGAAAAGGTTTCTCTGACGATAATCATATTATTAAATTTATATTTGGAGGTTACATATGGCGAGATTTACATTACCGAGAGACATTTATCATGGAAAAGGAAGCCTTGAGGAGCTGAAAAACTTAAAGGGAAAAAAAGCGATTTTAGTAGTGGGCGGCGGTTCCATGAAGCGACAGGGCTTTTTGGATAAAGCGGTAAATTATTTAAAGGAAGCAGGCATGGAGGTAGAGCTTTTTGAAGGGGTTGAGCCGGATCCGTCTGTTGAGACTGTGATGAAGGGCGCAGAGGCCATGCGGGCGTTTGAGCCGGACTGGATTGTATCTATGGGCGGCGGATCACCTATTGATGCGGCAAAAGCAATGTGGGCTTTTTATGAATATCCGGAGACGACCTTTGAGGATCTGATTACACCCTTTAACTTCCCGGAGCTTAGACAGAAAGCAAAATTCTGCGCCATTCCCACAACCTCGGGAACGGCAACGGAGGTAACGGCATTTTCCGTTATTACCAACTATCAGACAGGTGTGAAATATCCGCTGGCGGATTTCAATATTACACCGGATGTGGCAATCGTGGATCCTGACCTTGTCATGGGACTTCCGAAAAAACAGGTTGCATATACAGGCATGGATGCCCTGACACATGCCATTGAGGCATATGTTTCCACCTTGAATGGTCCTTTCACAGACCCGCTTGCCCTGCAGGCAATCGAGATGGTGCTTGATTATCTGCCTGCTTCCTATAACGAAGATATGGTGGCAAGGGAAGAGATGCATTATGCACAGTGTCTGGCAGGTATGGCTTTTTCCAATGCCTTACTGGGAATTGTACATTCCATGGCGCATAAGACAGGAGCAGCCTTCTCCACAGGACATATTCCCCACGGCTGTGCCAATGCCATTTATCTGCCTTACGTCATCAAATACAATGCAAAGGATCCAGTAGCAGCAGGAAGATATGCAGAAATCGCCCGCCGGATGGGATTAGAGGGTGCTTCCCAAAAGGCGCTTATCAACAGTCTCTGCGCAAAGATTGACGAATTTAATGTGAAGCTGAACATCCCGAAAACATTAAAAGAATTTGGCATTCTCGAGGATGAGTTTAAGGAGAAAGTGGCAGGAATCGCAGAGCGTGCCGTAGGAGATGCCTGCACAGGCTCCAATCCAAGAGAAATCGATAAGACGGCTATGGAACAGTTGTTTACCTGTACTTATTATGGAACAGAAGTTGATTTCTAAAATAGCATAGCAGTTCAGCCAGCCTTTTATATGACAGTAAAAGGCAGTATATAATGGAAAGTGGCAAAACCCACCCCTCGCTCCTTCTAAAGACAAGAGAGCGAGGGGTGTTGCTATATGCGAAAGACACATCCTGCTCCCACGTCCCCCTAACCACTCCCCACCCTGCCAAAATAATGAACACTTTCTCAAATTCATAATTTTTTTAGAATTTTCTGGCAGAATAATGTTGACAATATAAATTCATAGTGCTACATTAGGTACAGAACATATTAGCACTCTATTAAAGCGAGTGCTAACAATTCAAAAAGGTTCTTCTAAGACGAATAATAAGGAAGTGATTGGATGCAGCTAGATGAAAGAAAATTAAAAATTCTCCAGGCCGTTATTCGAAATTACTTGGAAACGGGAGAACCGGTAGGGAGCAGAACCATTTCAAAATATACGGATTTGAATTTAAGTTCTGCTACCATACGAAATGAAATGGCGGATTTAGAGGAGCTTGGCTACATCCTGCAGCCCCATACTTCAGCAGGACGGATTCCTTCCGATAAAGGCTACAGACTTTATGTGGATGAATTGATGCAGAAGGAACGGGAAGTAGATGAAATGAAGGTCATGCTTCTTGAAAAAGAAGAAAAAATGGAACAACTGCTAAAACAGGTAGCAAAGGTTCTGGCAGTCAATACCAATTATGCCACCATGATTTCCGCCCCAAGCTATCAGGGGAATAAGTTAAAGTTCATTCAGTTATCCCGGGTGGATGTGAACCAGATTCTGGCAGTCGTTGTAGTGGAAGGAAATATTATCAAAAATAATATTTTAAATTTGGAAGCCCCTCTGGATGATGAGACGATATTAAAGCTGAATATTCTTTTGAATACCCACTTGTCCGGTCTGACTCTGGAGGAAATCAATCTGGGTATGATTGCACAGCTGAAGCAGCAGGCAGGCATACACAGCAAGATCGTGGGCGATGTGATGGATGCGGTAGCAGAGGCTATCCGTGAAGAGGAAGATCTGCAGATTTATACATCCGGTGCCAATAATATTTTTAAATATCCTGAGTTAAGCAACGGAGAAAAAGCAAGTGAGATCATAAGTACTTTTGAAGAAAAGCAGTTGCTGACCAGTTTGGTACAGGATACTTTGGAAAAGAGCCAGGAAAAAGGCATTCAGGTATACATTGGTGCAGAGACGCCTGTCCAGTCCATGAAGGATTGCAGTGTAGTAACAGCTACTTATGAGCTGGAAGAGGGAATGAAGGGCACTATTGGTATTATCGGACCGAAACGTATGGATTATGAAAAGGTAGTAGGTACTTTGCAGAATCTGATGAAGCAATTGGATTCCATTTATAAGAAAACGTAGAAAGGAATGAAGTAAGTGGCAGAACAGGAAAAAGAAATCATTTCAGATGAACTGGAAGAAAATACTGCAGATACAGCAGAAGACACATTAGAGAAAGCCGGTGATATGGCAGAAGCTTCCGAAGAAGAAAATGGAACGGAAGAGATTATAGAAGAGAATGGCCAGGGAAAAGACCAGACCAAAGCGGACAAAAAGATTTTTAAGAAGAAAGAAAAAGATGAGAAGAAAAAGGATAAGGCAAAAGAAAAAATCGAAGAGCTGGAAGACCGGGTAAAGCGTCAGATGGCGGAATTCGATAATTTTAGAAAGCGTTCCGAAAAGGAAAAGTCAGCCATGTTTGAAACCGGAGCAAAAAGCGTCATCGAAAAAATCCTTCCGGTAGTCGACAATTTTGAAAGAGGCCTCCAATCAGTAGGGGAAGAAGAAAAAGGAAGCGCTTTTGCCGACGGAATGCAGATGATTTACAAGCAGCTTATGACAGAGCTGGAAAATCTGGGGGTAACACCTATCGAAGCGGTTGGAACGGAATTTGATCCGGACCTTCACAATGCAGTGATGCAGGTAGCCAGTGAAGAATATGAATCTGGCATAGTAGCCCAGGAGCTGCAAAAAGGATATAAATACAGAGAAACAGTAGTAAGACACAGCATGGTAGCTGTAGTGGAGTAGAAAAAATTTATCAAATCATTTTAGGAGGGCTTAGTTATGAGCAAAATTATTGGTATCGATCTTGGTACGACAAACAGTTGTGTAGCGGTTATGGAAGGCGGTAAGCCTACCGTTATAGCAAATACGGAAGGCGTCAGAACGACTCCGTCTGTAGTGGCATTTACGAAAACCGGAGAAAGACTGGTTGGTGAACCTGCAAAACGTCAGGCAGTAACCAATGCGGAAAAGACCATTTCTTCCATTAAGAGAGATATGGGTACGGACGTAAAGAAAACAATTGATGACAAGAAATATTCTCCACAGGAGATTTCTGCTATGATCTTACAGAAATTGAAAGCAGATGCAGAAAGCTATCTGGGTGAAAAGGTAACAGAGGCAGTTATTACCGTTCCTGCTTACTTTAATGATGCACAGCGTCAGGCAACAAAGGATGCAGGTAAGATTGCAGGACTGGATGTAAAGCGTATTATCAACGAGCCTACCGCAGCAGCGCTGGCTTACGGACTTGATAATGAGAAAGAACAGAAAATCATGGTATATGACCTGGGCGGCGGTACCTTTGACGTATCCATTATCGAAATCGGCGAAGGTGTCATTGAAGTATTATCTACAGCAGGTGACAACCGTCTTGGCGGTGACGACTTTGACCAGAAGGTTACAGATTACATGCTGGCAGAGTTCAAGAAAAATGAAGGCATTGATTTATCCAATGATAAGATGGCGCTTCAAAGATTAAAGGAAGCAGCAGAAAAAGCAAAGAAAGAGTTATCTTCTGCTACCACCACCAATATCAACCTGCCTTTCATCACTGCAACAGCAGAAGGTCCAAAGCACTTTGATATGAACCTGACAAGAGCAAAATTCGATGAACTGACACATGATCTGGTAGAAAGAACCGCAGTTCCTGTAACCACTGCATTAAAGGATGCAGGCATTACCGCTTCCGAGCTTGGAAAGGTATTATTAGTAGGCGGTTCCACCCGTGTTCCGGCAGTTCAGGATAAAGTAAAACAATTAACAGGCCATGAGCCAAGCAAATCCCTGAATCCGGATGAATGTGTAGCACTTGGCGCTTCCATCCAGGGCGGTAAGCTGGCAGGAGATGCAGGCGCAGGTGAAATCCTTCTTCTGGATGTAACACCTTTGTCACTTTCCATTGAGACAATGGGCGGTGTGGCAACAAGGCTGATTGAGAGAAATACAACAATTCCTACAAAGAAAAGCCAGGTATTCTCTACTGCAGCAGACAATCAGAGCGCAGTTGATATTAACGTAGTACAGGGTGAAAGACAGTTTGCAAAGGATAACAAGTCTTTGGGACAGTTCAGACTGGACGGCATTGCACCGGCACCAAGAGGAATCCCACAGATTGAGGTTACTTTTGATATTGATGCAAACGGTATCGTAAACGTATCTGCAAAGGACTTAGGAACCGGAAAAGAACAGCACATTACCATTACGGCAGGCTCTAATATGTCTGATGCGGATATTGAAAAGGCTGTAAAGGAAGCAGCAGAATACGAAGCACAGGATAAGGCAAGAAAAGAAGGAATTGATGCAAGAAACGATGCAGACTCCTTTGTATTCCAGACAGAAAAGGCATTATCCGAAGTTGGCGATAAATTATCCGACAGCGAAAAGGCACCAGTAGAAGCTGATCTTGCAGATTTAAAGGCATATTTAGAGTCCACAAAGGATTCAGAACTGACACCGGATCAGGTGACGGAAATGAATGCCAAGAAAGAAAAGCTTATGAACAGCGCTCAGTCATTATTTACAAAAATGTACGAGCAGGCTCAGGCAGCAGGCGGTCCTGCACCGGATATGGGTGGCGCAGAATCCACAGGTCCTGCACCGGAAGGCGATGTAGTGGACGGAGATTATAGAGAAGTATAAACGGACTGATCAAGTACCATATGGGCAAAGCCATATGGTACTTCCCACTTCCTGTTATTTAAAACTTTATCAATTGTTTAGAAATGAAATATTGATTTTTTACATGGTTTCTGATACATTATATGACTGATACGAATTATATTTTAGTGTAGAAATATTATAGTTATAGAAATATCTTTATATAGAAGTATTTTAGTATGGAAACGGCTGTCCGGAATGGCTTTACCGTATTTTTTATTTTAACATAAATGTAAGATAGTGAGATAGAATCGAGGAGAACGACATGGCGGAACAAAAACGGGATTACTATGAAGTGCTTGGAGTGGATAAAAGTGCTGATGAAGCAGCAATCAAAAAAGCATATAGAGCCCTTGCGAAAAAGTATCATCCGGATATGAATCCGGGAGATGCGGAAGCAGAGAAAAAATTTAAGGAAGCTTCGGAAGCTTATGCCATCTTAAGTGATCCGGAGAAGAAAAGACAATACGATCAGTTTGGTCATGCCGCTTTTGAAAACGGCGGAGCAGGCGGCTTTGGCGGATTTGATTTTAATAGCGCTGATTTTGGAGACATATTCGGAGATATATTTGGAGACTTGTTTGGAGGCGGCAGGAGCAGGCGCACAAGCAATGGTCCCATGAAGGGCGCCAATGTGCGTACCAGCATTCGGATCAGCTTTGAAGAAGCAGTATTTGGTGTGGAAAAAGAGATTGAGCTCACTTTAAAAGACCCCTGCCCAACCTGTAAGGGAAGCGGCGCAAAGCCGGGCACTACGAAAGAAACCTGTAGCAAGTGCGGCGGAAAAGGTCAGGTAGTCTTTACCCAGCAGTCCTTCTTTGGAACTATGCGGAATGTACAGACCTGTCCTGACTGTGGAGGTACAGGAAAGGTCATTAAGGAAAAGTGTGGAGACTGCCGCGGTACAGGATATATTGCCAGCAAGAAAAAGATTCAGGTTTCCATTCCGGCAGGTATCGATAACGGGCAGAGCATCCGTATCCGGGATAAGGGTGAGCCAGGCACAAACGGCGGACCAAGAGGAGATTTGCTTGTGGAAGTGGTAGTGCAGAGACATCCTATTTTCCAAAGGCAGGATTATAATATCTTTTCAACCGTTCCTGTCAGCTTTCCGGTGGCGGCTCTTGGCGGCGAGATCATGATTGATACCGTAGACGGCAAGGTCATTTATGATGTAAAGCCCGGAACCCAGACAGATACTAAGGTACGGTTAAAGGGAAAAGGTGTTCCCACCCTTCGGAATAAAGAAATCAGGGGTGACCACTATGTAACACTTGTATTGCAGGTGCCGGATAAGCTGTCCCATGAAGCCAAGGAACTGCTCAGACAGTATGATAAAGAAACAGGTAATACCTTAGAGGCGGTAAAAAATAATTCCAAGGATGAAGGGAATAAAGAAGGAAAAGAAAAAAAGAAAAAAGGGTTCTTTAAATAAAGATAAATGAAGAAGAAAAAGCTCCTAATGCAGATTACGATAAAATGCATTAGGAGTTTTATGATTTTTGCTATATGTCAGGTGGTAAATTTAATTTTACTTGCATAGAATGTAAACTTATGACATACTATAAGTAAGAAATTCTTACCAAAAAGGAGTTTGATAAAATGAATACACAAATATTGACGGTATCCTCTAAAGGACAGATTTCTTTGCCAGTCAGCATCCGTAAATTGCTGTCTATTGACACAGGCGATAAGTTAGTAGCATATGCTTCGGGAGATGTTATCATGCTTAAAACATTGAAGATTCCTTCTGCGGAAGAATTTGAGTCCTCACTGGATGAAGCGCAAAAATGGGCAGCTTCTGTTGGCTATGAAGAAAGCGATATTGATGATATTATTAAATCTTCAAGAAGGAATAAAAGAATATGAGAATCGTTATAGATACGAACGTCCTTATTTCCGGTGTGTTTTTTGGTGGTTTTCCCAGAAAAATTCTCAGCTCGGTTGTCAGCAGGAAACTGACTGCTTGCGCTACAGCAAAAATTGTCAACGAGTACGAAGAAATTGTTCAAGAAATGATTGATAGGAAACAGGGACATATCAATAGCAATATTTTAACACCGCTAATTAAAGCTATGGAAATTATTGAACCGATTACTCATGTTGAAATATGTAGAGATCCTGATGACAATAAATTTCTGGAATGCGCAAAAGATTCCCATGCATTGTATATTGTTAGCGGAGACAAAGATTTGCTTGTGATTGGAGAGTATGAGAATATTCAGATTGTAACAGCAAAAGACTTTTGTGAGAATTATTTATCTGACTAATGTAAAGATAAATTGTAGTAATTGACCTTTAGTAGACAAAACTCCTGATACAGATTGTATAAAATGCAACAGGAGTTTTGCAATTTCCTCTTTAAAATTTTCTACCAATAGAGTTCCGAAGATACATTACAATCTTGGGTATTTCGTGTTATATCTTTTATACTAAACAAATTTGGCTGCAGAATCATATATCTGTTAGGTTTATTGTAACTTCTTTCGGCATATCGCCAATTTTCCATAAATATGATTTAAATCACAAAAGTAGAAAGGATTATGCTTATGATACATGAAAACACGTTTTATACAGACCATCAAAAGTGTTCTAAGGAACAGCTTACCTATTTGTGCCGTATGTTTGACCAGTTAAAATCGGGAGTAGTGACAAACTGGGAATATACATGCTACAATTGAATCAAACAGAAAATCCCGAAAACGAGATAAATATGCCCCAAGTATACTACTGGGCAAAGCTGTTTAAAGCAGCTATATGGGAGGAGATTCAAATGTTAGCAAAGAAAAATGAAGTCATAAATCAAAGCAAGTGATTATGCCAACGCAAGAGGAACATGGAGATTGAGAAGCAATAATAGTGCTTATGAAGGCAATTGTGACTGGTGGCTGCGTTCCCCATATGCTACGTATGTTACCTCCGATGGGTATATCAATTGGGATGGTGCTCTTGTCAACGATGACTCTGTTGGCATCTGTCCGGCTTTGCATATAAATATCTTATATTAGAACCATGACAGAGGATGGGAACATTGACGAAGATGGAACCCAAAAAGCAGCATTGTAAAAGATAGAAGCTAACTAATACAGATTCCTTTTCCTTTGCGTATACGAAAGTTTTATGGTATTATGTACACGAAAGCCATATATGGTTTTGATTCAGACAATCAACATTTGGGAGAGCGGTTCATGGGAAAGAAAATTGCAAAAGGGTTTTACAGCCTTTCCTATATTCTTTTTTGTGTCTTCGCAGCAGCCATGCTTCTTTTCGGACTTGAAGTATGGAATGATGCGGAGTTTTTATTTGCGACACAAAAAACCATAGTGCTTGCCTTAATCGTGGCAGTGGGGGCATTTTTTTTAGGAGCCTTTTTCTTAAAGCTAAGCCATACTCTTGAAAATATAAAAGAAAAAAAACTTTGGACATTCATAGCGCTAATAAGCATTTTCATGATGATTCTTCAGTTCCTTGTACTGAACATGCTGGAAATTTCCTACTTGTGGGACGGAGTAAACGTATTTTCCAGCGCTGTCTCCCGGTTGAAGGGCAATGACGTGGTAGAGCTGTATTTTTCCCGCTATACCAATCAGAACGGCTTTCTGGCAGTTACCTACAGCTTACTGAAAATGGGAAAGCTGTTTGGGTTGGCAGAGGCTGACTATGTATCCTATTTAAACATCTGGAACCTGATTTTTATGGATGTGGCAATAGCCTTGGCAGCGGCTATTCTTTACAGGCTTCGTAAAGAAAAAAAAGCAGCCTCGGTTCTGTTGTTTCTGTTGATTACTGCCTTTAACCCATTTATTTATCTGTGGACAGCTTTTTATTACACTTCCATTCTGGTAATGCCCGTTTTCCTTGGAATCGTTTATCTGGCGCTCTGCATGGAGGGACAGGAAAAATGGCAAATCAAAATGGGACAGACTGCCATTCTTGCAGTTCTATTTGTGCTTGGCACAAGATTGAGACAGACCACAATCATACTGGCAATTGCTATGATATTGGCAAAGATTGTGGCATTGGGACTTAAGAGAAAAAATGGAGCTGTCCGAAAGCAAATGAATGAGCAGGAAGCTGACGGACTTAGAAAAAAAGGCGACGCAGCTTGCAATTCAAAGAGAGGATATATGGCAGCAGCCTATACCGCTGTCTTCTGCCTTTGCTTATTTCTCACAAATTATGCCTGTAAATCCTATGAAACAAGAATCAACAATTTAGACACCAAAGATACTGCATTCCCGGCAATCCACTGGATTATGATGGGGCTGGACCATGGCGGCGAATACAATAACAGCGATGCGGATTATACCGCTTCCTTCCCTACCCATGAGGAAAAGGTACAGGGCGACATGGAGCTGTTGACAGCCAGATTAAAGCATTTTGGCGTGAAGGGGATTTCCAGAACGTATCTTCAAAAGTTTATAAACACCTGGGTATCCGCCAGCAATGCCTATCCCTTCCGGTTGTCCGTCTGCCAGAAGTATACGGCTGCCCATGACTGGATTTTCGGGGATAAAAAGGATTTTGTAATCTACTACCATCAAATATATCAGATATTTTTGCTGTTCTTTATTCTTTCAGGAGCCATAAGCCAATGGAGGAAAGAAAAGCCGGACGGCATTTATATGCTGCAGCTTTGCTTTCTTGGAACGATTTTATTTCATTTGCTCTGGGAAGCCGGACCCCTTTACAGTGTCAGCCTGCAGATTGTCTATTTTCTGTTAGGAACCTATGGCGTTTTAAGCTTTTCGACGGAGGCAGGGGTTTTTGAAATACAAAAAAATGCCCTCTTTTTTATAGGAATCTGCATAACAGCACTGTTTTTCCTATGCAATGTGAACACCTTTACAAAGGAAACAAGGGAAAGAGAAAAAAGAGTAGTCAACCAGTATTTAGCAAGCGATAACCTGAAAATAGAAAAAGGGGAACAGGTTTCCCAGACTTTTCTGGCAACAAGGGATTTTAATTATCTCAATATCCACCTGTGCAACCATGAAAATGAAAAAAATACCTCCGTATATCAGTTGACACTGTCCGGGGAAGAGCATGGTACGGTTTATGAAGAAACCATATATGCAAAGGACATTTTGTTAGACAGCTTTCTTATGAGAACCTTTGATACGGTTTCCATTGAGCAACCGGAGCAGTTTACACTGTCCCTAAAGGCATTGGAAAGCGAGGGGGATAATTTCCTGGAAATTATTTATTTTCAAATGAAGGATTACGACCCCTATACGAAGGGCATATTTGCAAAGGAGAAAAAAGCCTTAAAGGGCGATATGTTCCTGATGATCAGCGAAAAAACCAATGGTTCCTATACGGGAAGAAAACGCTATGCCATAACAGCAGGTCTTTTCTTATTGATAGAAGGGGCAGTCTGGCTGTTTGTAATAGGCAGAAAAAACAGAATACAACATGACAGCGGGACGAACAGCGATGAGTTGAAAAAGCAACAGGAGCGAAATGAACAGGCTGCAATAGCAACGGGAAAGGAAAACAAAGGCAATGAAATGGAAAAAACTGACGATTAAGACAATCACATCTGCGGAAGACATCATTATTTCCACCTTATATGATATTGGTCTGGAAGGAGCGCAGATTGAAGACAATGTTCCCTTAACAGCATGGGAAAAGGAGCAGATGTTCGTGGATATCCCCCCAATGGAAAAAGAAGATGACGGCATTGCCTATCTGAATTTCTTTGTGGAGGTGCCCACGGAACAGGAAGCATTAGAAGAGAATGAACAGTCAGAAGCTATGAAAAAGGAAGCCGGCGTAACAGGAGCAACCGGAGCCAAAGGCTCAGGAACGGCAGCAATGCAGCCGGGATTATCCGAAGGAGTGGACAACTCCTACACACCGATTAGCAGCGGCAAACCAGTTGATATGGAGAAATTGATAAAACAGGTAGAAGAAGAGCTGAATGATTTGCGAAGCTTTATGGATATTGGCGAAGGCACCATAACCGTTTCGGAAACGGAAGACAAGGACTGGATCAATAACTGGAAGGAATATTTCCACCAGTTTGCCATAGACGATTTACTTGTGATTCCATCCTGGGAAGAGGTAAAGGAAGAATATAAAGGGAAAAAGCTTCTGCACATCGACCCGGGAACTGCTTTCGGTACTGGAATGCATGAGACCACACAGCTATGTATTAGACAGATTAAGAAATTTGTCACGAAGGATACGAGACTTTTGGATGTGGGAACCGGAAGCGGTATTTTGGGAATCGTTTCCCTGCTCTATGGAGGAAAAAGCGTGGTAGGGACGGATTTAGACCCCTGTGCAGTAGAAGCAGTGGCGGAAAACCTGGAAGCGAACAGGATTTCAGGAGAAGCCTTTACCATGATGATTGGAAATATCATTACAGAAAAAGAGATTCAGGACAAAGTTGGTTATGGGTGTTATGATATAGCCGTGGCTAACATACTGGCAGAAGTGCTTGTTCCCCTCACTCCGGTAATCGTAAACCATTTGAAACAGGGCGGTATTTATATTACCTCCGGCATTATTGCCGAAAAGGAACAACTGGTAGTGGAAACAGTGAAGCAGGCAGGGCTTACGTTGGTGGAAGTGACCCGTCAGGGCGAATGGGTCAGTGTGACTGCAAGGAAAGAGTGAGAACATGTATCAATTTTTTGTATCCCCGGAGCAGATTCAGGGCAATCGGATCATCATCAGCGGAAAAGACGTAAACCACATTAAAAATGTGCTGCGGATGAAGAACGGTGAGGAAATAAACGTAAAGACTGGCATGGACGGAAAGGAATACCGTTGCGGGATTTTGGAATTTACAGAGGATGAAGTCATTTGTGAGCTTTACTTTATTAAGGAGGAGGATGTGGAGCTTCCGGTAAAAGTCTATTTGTTCCAGGGGCTTCCAAAGTCTGACAAAATGGAATGGATCATACAAAAGGCGGTAGAGCTTGGGGTTTATGAAATCATTCCCGTGGCATCCAAACGTGCCGTGGTGAAGTTGGATGAAAAGAAGGCAAAAAGCAAGGTGGCAAGATGGCAGGGCATTTCCGAAGCGGCAGCCAAACAAAGCAAAAGAGCCGTCATCCCACAGGTCACTCTTCCCATGTCATTTCGGGAAGCGCTTGCTTACTGCAGGAACATGGATGTAAAGCTGATTCCCTACGAGCTTGCAAAGAATATGGAACAGACCAGAAAAGCCATAGAGGGCATTGGAAAAAATCAGTCTGTTGCAGTGTTCATCGGACCGGAAGGCGGCTTTGCGGAAGAAGAGATCAAGGAAGCCAAAGAAGCGGGCATGCTTCCCATCACTCTGGGAAAACGGATTCTTCGGACGGAAACAGCAGGCATGTGTATACTTGCCTTCCTTTTGTATCAGTTGGAAGAATAATGGCATATATTATCATAAGGTGACGGATAAAGGAATAGGAAGGAAAAGCAATGGAAGTATATTTAGATAATTCTGCTACAACGAAAGTGATGGATGAAGCGGCACATCTCGTAGTGGAGATATTTACAAAGGATTATGGAAATGCATCCAGTATGCATAAAAAGGGTGTCAGTGCAGAACGATATATCAAATATGCAAAAGAGACCCTTGCCAAAATCATGAAGGTAAAGGACAAGGAAATTTACTTTACTTCTGGAGGAACGGAGTCCGATAACTGGGCATTGATTGGAAGCGCCTATGCGAATATGAGAGCAGGCAGGCATTTGATTACCACACAGATAGAGCATCCGGCTATCTTACAGACGATGGACTATCTGGAAAGGCAGGGATTTGAAGTGACCTACCTGCCTGTAAGCAAGGAGGGAATCGTTTCTCTGGATGCATTGAGAAAAGCTCTTCGCCCGGACACGATTTTAGTTTCCATTATGCAGGTAAATAATGAAGTGGGAGCTATGCAGCCCATTGAAGAGGCGGCTGCCATCATAAAAAAACAGAATCCCCAGACCTTATTTCATGTAGATGCCGTACAGGGCTTTGGAAAGCTGCCCATGTACCCTAAGAAATGGGGAGTGGATATGGTATCGGTCAGCGGTCATAAGATTCATGCACCTAAGGGCATAGGAATCCTGTATGTCAGGGAAGGCGTGAAGATAAGACCTTTGATATATGGCGGCGGACAGCAGAAAAATTATCGTTCCGGTACGGAAAATGTTCCCGGTGCGGCAGGTATTGCAAAAGCAGCTGAATTATTGTATAAGCATTTAGACAGGGATACAGAAAGACTTTATGAATTAAGGCGCTATTTTATAGGAGAGCTTCTCCAAATGGATGATGTGTACATCAACGGTCCCCTGGAGGAAGGGGCTGCGCCTCATATCGTCAGCGCCTCCATAAAAGGAATCAGAAGTGAAGTGCTTCTCCATGCTTTGGAGGAACGGGATATTTTTGTTTCGGCAGGCAGTGCATGCGCCTCCAAAAAGCATACGGTCAGCGCGACCTTACAGGCAATGCAGATAGAGCAGGCTCTTTTGGATTCTACCATTCGTTTCAGCTTTTCTATCTATACAACAAAAGAAGAATTGGATGATACATTGAAAGCCCTGCGGGAAATAATTCCCATGCTGCGCAGATATAAAAGACACTAGAAATATCGGCAGCAGCTGATTTATCATACTCATAGAAAGGAATACACATATGTTCAAGGCATTTTTAATCAAATATGCAGAAATAGGAATTAAAGGAAAGAACCGCTATTTATTTGAAGAAGCACTGGTTGACCAGATCCGCTTTGCCTTAAAAAAGGTAGAGGGAGAGTTTAAGGTCCACAGGACCCAGGGGAGGATCTATGTAGATGCTTTATCGGAATTTGATTTTGATGAAACCATACAGGGGTTACAAAAAGTATTTGGCATTTCAGGCATTTGTCCGGTAGTTTATGCAGAGGACGAAGGCTTTGAAAAGTTAGGAAAAGATGTAATAGAATTTATTGATAAGGTATATCCGGAAAAAAATAAGACTTTTAAGGTACAAGCAAGACGTGCCAGAAAAAATTATCCCATGGACTCTATGGAGATAAACTGTGAGCTGGGCGGTGTGATCTTGGATGCCTATCCGGAAATGAAGGTGGATGTCCATCATCCGGAAATAGAACTGAATGTGGAAATTCGTGAGAAAATTTATATATATTCCCAGATTATTCCGGGACCGGGAGGAATGCCCGTAGGTACCAACGGTAAGGCAATGCTTCTTCTGTCGGGAGGCATTGACTCTCCCGTTGCCGGATATATGATCAGCAAGCGGGGGGTAAAAATCGATGCGGTTTATTTTCATGCCCCTCCTTACACAAGTGAACGTGCCAAGGAAAAGGTAGTGGATCTGGCAAGGTATGTGGCAGCTTATTCCGGACCCATGAAGCTTCATATCGTGAACTTTACAGATATCCAGCTTTATATTTATGAGAAATGCCCTCATGACGAGCTGACCATTATCATGCGCCGTTTTATGATGAAGATTGCAGAGAAGATTGCTTTGGAAAGCGGCTGCCTTGGGCTGATTACCGGAGAAAGCATTGGACAAGTTGCCTCCCAGACCATGCAGAGCCTGGCGGCTACCAATGAGGTGTGCACCCTTCCGGTATATCGTCCTTTGATTGGTTTTGATAAGCAGGAAATCGTGGAGATATCGGAAAGGATTGACACTTATGAAACTTCTGTGCTGCCCTATGAGGATTGCTGCACGATTTTCGTGGCAAAGCATCCTGTTACAAAGCCAAATGTAAAGGTGATTAAGGGACATGAGAAAAATCTGGAAGAAAAAATAGATGAAATGGTGGAGACCGCATTAAGCAGCAGGGAGATTTTGGATATTGAATAGAGGCAGATGGGTTCTACAGATGTTTTATGAAGAAACTGATAGTAAAAGGAAATAAAAAAGCAGGGACATCTGTCCCTGCTTAGGTTGATGATAATTACTCAATTATGTATGGTTTTAAAACTTCTAAAACATCATCTACACTATCCTCTGCATGGATGTTCAAGTCGATGGATTTAGATAAATCCAGGCTGAAAATACCCATGATGGATTTTGCATCGATAACGTATCTGCCTGAAACTAAATCGAAATCATAATCAAATTTAGTAATATCATTTACGAATGATTTCACTTTGTCAATTGAATTTAATGAAATTTTAACTGTTTTCATTAGAATTACCTCCTTCATAATTTGAATACCTTCACTCCTTATACTAATGGTTCGAAGAGAAAAAGTCAATACGAAAACAGTACAAAAAAAAGAGAGGTTTCATATGAAAAGTGTGGCATTACATAACTTAGGCTGCAAAGTCAACTCCTACGAAATGGACGTTATGCAACAAATATTACAAGAAAATGGGTATAAAATTGTACCATTTGATGAATTTGCGGATATCTATATCATAAATACATGTACCGTAACCAATATGGCAGATAGAAAAAGCAGGCAGATGCTCCACCGGGCCAAGAAGCAGAACCCTAATGGGATTGTGGTAGCTACAGGCTGCTATGTCCAGACCGGAAAAGAGGCGGTCTGCCTGGATGATGCCATTGACCTGGCAATTGGGAATAACCGGAAAAAGGATCTGGTTCCCATCTTAGAGCAGTTCATAAAGGAACGGGAAGCCCTTGCGGCAGAAAACGAAAAACTGCTTCCTGACAGGGAAGAAGCTGCAAAACGGAAGACGCTAAATGCTACTACCGTGATTGACATCAACCATACCAATGAGTATGAAAGAATGTTCTTAAAGGAAACCGCAGAGCATACAAGGGCCTATATTAAAATACAGGACGGCTGCAACCAATTCTGTACCTACTGCATTATCCCTTATGCTAGAGGGCGGGTCCGTTCCAGAAGTCAGGAAGATATTTTACAGGAAATCAGAGACCTGCAGAGAAAAGGCTATAAGGAAGTGGTGCTTACCGGCATTCATTTAAGCTCCTATGGAGTGGATTTCGGAAAAGAACCGCTGCTTCTTCCCTTAATAAAGAAAATCCATGAAATAGATGGAATTGAAAGAATTCGTTTAGGGTCCTTAGAACCAAGGATTATTACGGAAGAGTTTGCAAAAGAATTATCCACTATGGATAAAATCTGCCCTCATTTTCACCTATCCCTGCAAAGCGGCTGTGATGCTACCCTGAAAAGAATGAACCGCCGCTATGATACAAAGGAATTTAAAGAAAAGGTTCAGATTTTGCGGAAAGCATTTTCCCATCCTGCAATCACAACAGATGTAATAACCGGATTTCCGGGCGAAACGGAAGAAGAATTTCTAAAAACAAAAGCATTTTTAGAAAATATCCAATTTTTTGAAATGCATATTTTCCCATATTCCAAAAGGAAGGGAACAAAAGCTGCCCTCATGGAAAACCAAGTACCGGAAGCGGTAAAAAAGGAAAGAAGCCGTGTGCTTTTGGAACTGGAAAAGAAGCAGTCGGAAGCATTCCGGAGTGAATATGTGGGAAAAGAGTTGTCCGTATTGTTTGAGGAACGAAAGGAGATCGGGGGAAAGGAATACGAAATAGGGCATACAAAGGAATATGTGAAGGTTGCTGTTTTGGCAGAGGATAAAGAAGCGGTCTTTTCCAATGAGATTAGAACGGTGCTGGCGAAAAGTATGCTTACGGAGGAGATGATTCTTGGGGATTTGGTAAAATAGGGGGAGTGGATGAGGGGACGCAAAAGAGGGATGAGAGCGGACCTGCTGCGGTGTTTTTGATGGTGCGTTTCCTAAACAGCCTGAGGAAGGCTGCTGGTACCGAACGGGTCGGCATATAGCGGCGTCCATGCCGCAATATGCCTAAAATTGCCGTCCATGGCAATTTTTCCCTAGGTTGTGGACAGGCTGTTAAAGAAACGCGCCATCAAAAACAATGCAGCAGGTCCGCTCTCATCCCTCTTTTGCTGTTTCGTCTCAGCCACTACCTTTTGATAGGTGTTGCTAACTTTCTTCACATACCAAAAAAATTTGAAAGAACACTAGAAGCTTTCCAAAAGCAACACGTGGCCTTTCGATACCCAGCGGGAGCTGTCAGAGCCTGTCATAGCATATGGTAGTCTTCTGGGCCTTGGCAAAGTCGCCGGCACTTACGCACTGTACTTTGGTGCGTTAGTACCGCTGCGTCTTTGCAGAGCGAGAGCGTGCCCATAAGACTACCATATGCTATGACAGGCTCTGACAGCTCCCGCGTCCCTCATCCAAACCCCCCTCTTCACTCCCCAAATATACGATTCTGTATCTTCCCCAACACCCACTCATATCCATAAGCAGCCAAAAGCGCATAAAAAGGCAGATAGTTGATCAAATACCGGCTTCTGCCTTCAAAGATCAGGATAAACAACAGACTTCCGAAAATGGCGCACCGTACCACGGTAAAAAACTCCTTCTCGGAATCAGTTTTTTGCAAAACAGGAGAAAAAGCCACCCCTGAAAATATCAGAATCCAAAGCCCCTGAAGCACATACGTATAAATCCGATAATAAGCTCCATTGGGATAAATCAGTTGGGTAAGGAGATTTTCTCCCACTCTGGACCAGTCTGCAAAGCTTCCTTCATCTCCCCAGTAAAAATCCCCTTCCGAGGTGACCTGTCTTGCTTTTTTGTTGAGAAAGTCCAGATAGCCGATGATACCAAAGCGCTTCATGCGTTTTTTATATTCTTCCAGATTGGCTTTTTTGGCATCCGCCGGATTGGTATGGGACATAGTAAGGTTGATATCATCTATGTTAAAGCCGCCATAAGAAAATCCGGTCTCTGTTTTTAATATATTCGTTCCCATCATAAGATAGTGAGTCATAGAAACGGATAAATTATGATTCAAATCAAACATGTCCAAAGTATCTACATAGCTGTGGAACCCTTTAAAGCCGGCCAATAGGAAAAGCCCACAGCCCAGAAAATATCCAAGCCTTTTTAAAAATAATTTCTTCAAAATCTTCTCTGATAAAAACTGTTTGAAATGAAAGCAAAGAAAAATCAGGACAATGGCAATAAGCAAAATCGCAGCGGTGGGCTTGATGAGAAAACCGCACAGCAGAAAGAGAGGGAAGCAAAGGTAAGAAAACAGTGCTGTTTTTTCCTGCTTCCATCCTAAGGAAATTCGGCAGTAAAAATAAAAAGCCCCTGCAATGAACGGCATAGAAAGAGTGTCTGTATATGGAACGATTAAATATGGGGTAAAGCCTAAAAATAAAATGGCAGTCCACAGAGTAATATAGGAAAATCTTTTAGAACGTATCAAAAGCGCCGACCTTACAAGGAACAAAATGGCTAAATCCACCATAAGTGTGTTAAAAATAGAATAGGCAAGCCACATATTACGGATGCCCAGAAGGCGAAAGCAGTTTCCCAGCCCCTTTAGGACAAGCAGTAAAAACAAATTGTGGGGATACTGGGAAAAATAAGTGTTGTAGGAGCCGATTTCATCAGAGAGGGCAGGGGTGATCAGATTGTTACAGTCCCATCCGATTTGTGTGCAGATAGAGCACACAAAGAAAAGCTGCAGGAAAAACAGACCTGCCAGAATGCAATATATGACAGGTGTATAATGTTTTATAAAAAAAGCAGAATATTTCTTTTTTATCATACAAAAGAAAACAGCCCCCAAAGCCAGAAACCCGGCCCATAAGAAACCAAAGCATATCTGCTTTAAGGGATGGAACAGGTTGTTGCTATTATTCAAAAACAGCATTTCCAACCAGAGGAAGGAAAAGAATAGGAAAAAGCATGTATTAAAAAGGGATATTATTTTGGGAGTTGTTTTCATAAAATGACCGCCTTGATTGAGTTTGTGTTTCGCATAGTCAAATCCTGTTTGGCTTTGACTATAAGATAGTTTACCACAAAGTTAGGGGGTATGCCAGTTTCGGCATCCCTCCTTTCAAAATCCTCCGTCCCTCACAATTTTTCCCTGAAACCTTGAATTTTCTCCCTAAATAGGTTAAAATAATAAATATCTACGGAATAAGGACGTGACAAGATGACAGATTTAGGGAATACACAATACTTTAAAGTTGAGGCAGAACCCGAAACTGGTGTGAAAGTAGTATTATCAACTGTTTACGAAGCACTAACCGAAAAAGGCTACAATCCTGTAAACCAGATAGTAGGATATATTATGTCTGGAGATCCGACTTATATTACCAGCCACAAAAATGCCAGAAGCCTTATTATGAAGGTGGAACGTGATGAGCTGGTGGAGGAAATGCTAAAAGTTTACATTAAGACATATAAATGGGAGTAATGTAATCTTACTGCGGCAGGAAGGAAAGCTATATGCGCATTATGGGCTTGGACTTTGGGGCTAAGACAGTAGGGGTGGCAGTCAGCGATCCTTTACTTGTTACGGCTCAAAGCATAGAAACGATTACGAGAAAATCGGAAAATAAATTAAGACAAACATTAGCTCGGATAGAAGAGCTGATCGGAGAATATCAGATAGATAAAATTGTTCTGGGACTTCCCAAAAACATGAATGGAACGGAAGGAGAGCGGGTAGAAAAAACGAAAGAGTTCCAGGATATGCTTTTTCGGAGAACGGGAATCCCGGTTGAATTATGGGATGAAAGGCTTACTACGGTAGCAGCGGAACGGATTATGATGGAAAGCGGTATCCGCAGGGAACACAGAAAGGAACATGTGGATGCCATAGCGGCTTCTTTGATCCTGCAGGGATATCTGGAATACTTAAAGAAAGATCGGGAGAAGGAAAGTGGAAAAAATTGAATTTACTCCGGAACTGAATGAGGAACCGGTAGAATTTTTCGTGGTAGAGCAGACTATGATAGCAGGAACCACCTATCTGCTTGTGACGGATAAAGAAAAGGGCGATGCTCGGGCTCTTATTTTAAAAGACGTTTCCAAAGATGGAGAAGAAAATAGTACTTATGCCATTGTCTCGGAAGAAAAGGAGTTAGACGCAGTGGCAGGAGTGTTTGAAAATATGTTAGAAGATGTCAGATTTGAAAAGGATGAGTAATCTGCAGACAGGTGTGAAAATGGATAGGAATGCCCTTAGCAAGGAAGAAGTTGCGGCAATTTTAAAAGAAAAAGGATTAAAGGTAACGACACAGAGAGTGCTTGTTTTAAAAACACTGTCTGCCTGCGAGGATCAGCATCTGACTGCGGAAGAGATTTATGAGCTTGTAAAAGTAGAATACCCGGAAATCGGGCTTGCTACTGTTTATAGAACAATACAGCTGTTGTTAGAACTTCACCTTATTGACCGGATTAATTTGGATGATGGGTTTGCACGTTATGAAATTGGCACATTTAACAAGGGGAAAGCGAAACACCATCATCATCACTTGATATGCCTAAAGTGCGGAAAAGTAGCTTCTTTTGAAGATGACCTGTTAGAAGGTCTGGAACAGAAGATACAGGAAAGCACTGGCTTTGTTGTGTCCGATCATGAAGTAAAGCTCTACGGCTGCTGCAAAGAATGTGGAGGAAATTTACTTGAAAAATGTAGTACAACAAAATAGTTCCAAGCTGAAGATTATACCGTTAGGAGGTCTGGAACAAATCGGAATGAACATTACAGCCTTTGAATATGAGGACTGTATTATTGTGGTGGATTGCGGTCTGTCTTTTCCGGCCGATGATATGCTGGGAATCGATCTGGTAATTCCGGATATTACCTATCTGAAGGAAAATGCGGAAAAGGTAAGGGGGTTTATGATTACCCATGGACATGAAGACCATATCGGGGCGCTTCCCTATGTGCTGAAAGAACTTTCCGTGCCAATATATGCTACCAAGCTTACTATGGGCATTATTGAAAATAAACTAAAGGAGCATGGTCTGGAACGTGCCACCAAAAGAAAGGTGGTAAAATTCGGACAACATATCAACCTTGGAAAGTTTCGGATTGAATTCATTAAGACCAACCACAGCATCGTGGATGCAGCAGCCCTTGCTATTTATTCCCCGGCAGGTATTGTAGTCCATACAGGTGATTTTAAGGTGGATTATACACCTGTATTCGGAGATGCGATTGACCTGCAGAGATTTGGCGAACTTGGAAAAAAAGGTGTGCTTGCCCTGATGTGCGACAGTACTAATGCGGAACGTCCCGGCTTTACCCAGTCGGAAAAAACCGTAGGCGTTACCTTTGACCATATCTTTATGGATCATAAAAACACAAGGATCATCATTGCTACCTTTGCATCCAATGTGGACAGGGTGCAGCAGATCATCAATTCTGCCTATAAATATGGCAGAAAGGTAGTGGTGGAAGGAAGGAGCATGGTAAACATCATTGAAACCGCCTCTAACCTTGGATATTTAAAAATTCCGGATAATACGCTGATTGATATTGAGCAGTTAAAAGACTATCCGGATGAAAAGACAGTTCTGATTACAACGGGAAGCCAGGGAGAAAGTATGGCTGCCCTGAGCAGAATGGCAAGCGGCATGCATAAAAAAGTATCCATTGGTCCTTTAGATACTGTTATTTTTTCATCCAATCCCATCCCGGGAAATGAAAAAGCGGTGTCCAAGGTTATTAATGAACTTTATGCCAAAGGGGCAGATGTCATTTTCCAGGATGCCCATGTATCCGGACATGCCTGCCGGGAGGAAATCAAACTAATCTATACTCTGGTTCAGCCCAAATATGCCATTCCGGTCCATGGGGAGTACCGTCATCTAAAGGCTCAGGCTGCTCTGGCAAGAGAACTTGGAATGGATAAGGAAAATATATTTATCCTATCCTCCGGAGATGTGCTGGAACTGGATGGGAACGGTGCCAAAGTAACGGGCAGCGTACCGGTAGGAGATATTTATGTGGATGGTCTTGGAGTAGGCGATGTTGGAAATGTAGTAATTAGAGATAGACAACATCTGGCAGAAGATGGTATTCTAATTGTAGTGATTGCTCTGGATTCCTATAACAGCGTTGTGGTTTCCGGACCTGAAATCGTTTCAAGAGGCTTTGTTTACGTAAGAGAAGCAGATGAACTATTGGAAGAGGCAAGAGCGATTATCACAGAAGCATTGGATGAATGTATGGATAAGAAGGTTACGGACTGGGGCAAGATCAAGTCTGTGATTAAGGACGAGGCGGGGGAATTTCTTTGGAAAAAGACAAAGAGAAGACCTATGATCCTGCCTATCATAATTGAGGTATAAGCAAATGATGCAATTCGATAAAGAACTGGATGCTTTTATAGAAGCGGTAAAAAATACGGATGCATATATAGAGTATGAAAAGCAAAAGGAGCGGATAAGAGCATATCCGGATTTGAAAATCAGGATTGATGACTACAGAAAGAAAAATTATCTGCTGCAAACCTCAGAAAATACAAATGAACTATTCGAGCAATTTGATGATTTTATAAGGGAAGTTGAAGAATTCCAGGAAATTCCCATGGTTCATGATTTTCTGGAAAAAGAGCTTGCATATTGCAGGATGATTCAACAGATTAATGACAGCATGCTAATGGCTTTTGCGATGGATTTTGAGTAGTGCCTGTACTTTCTAAAAGAGGTGAGAGAATGAGTGCAAAGCAGGTAATCGGCGCTTTTTTAGGCGTAGTTTTTAAAATAGTGGTGTGGGCAATTATCATTATGCTGGTATACAAATATGCTATTTATGGCTATAAATTCGGCTTTGATGTGTTTTCTGACCGTCCCGTGGCAACCACTGCAACGGGAATAACGGTGAATGTGGCTATTGTAGAAGGAAAGTCCAATATGGAGATTGCCCGCCTGTTAGAAGAAAAAGGGCTGATCGAGGATGCCAATGTGTTTTATGTGCAGTTGATGCTTTCGGACTACAAGGATGCGTTAAGACCGGGCATTTATGATTTCAGCACTACGATGACAGCTGAGGATATGATGAAGATCATGGCGGAAGATCCCAATAAGGCAGAGGAAGAAGAAAGTGATAGTTGATGAACGTTTTGCAGCTTATATCAATTCCCTGGAGAATGGAAATAAAGAATATTTAGATGAATTGGAGGCTTATGCAAGGAAAACGGAAGTTCCCATCATCCGTAAGGAAATGCAGAGCCTTCTAAAAACTTTGTTAGTTATGAGTAAACCGAAGCAGATTCTGGAGGTTGGAACTGCTATCGGTTTTTCTGCGTTACTAATGGCGGAAGCGGTACCGGAAGCACACATTACTACCATAGAAAAGTATGAAAAAAGAATTCCGTTAGCAAAAGAAAATTTTGAAAGGTTCGGGAAGGAGAAACAGATTACCCTGTTAGAAGGGGATGCTGCTAAAATTCTGAAAGAGCTTGCGGGTACATACGATTTTATTTTTATGGATGCGGCAAAAGGACAATATATCCATTTTCTGCCAGAGGTTCTGCGGCTTTTGAACAGGGGAGGCATATTGCTGTCCGACAATATCCTGCAGGACGGGGACATCATTCAGTCAAGATTTGCCGTGACAAAAAGAAACCGCACCATTCATGCAAGGATGCGGGAGTATTTGTATACCCTGAAACATCATGAACAACTGGAAACCGCCATTCTTCCTTTAGGGGACGGAGTGGCAATGTCCGTAAAAAAATAAGCCGCCAAAAAGGAAGGAATGAACAAAAGTATGAAAAAACCAGAACTACTTATTCCGGCAAGCAGCCTGGAGGTATTAAAAACTGCCGTGATTTTTGGTGCGGATGCAGTCTATATCGGAGGAGAAGCCTTTGGACTGAGGGCAAAGGCAAAGAATTTTTCAATGGAAGAAATGGCGGAAGGCATTGCCTTTGCCCATGAGCACGGAGCAAAGGTTTATGTAACGGCCAATATATTAGCCCACAATCATGACCTGGAAGGGGCCAGGGAATACTTTCGGGAATTAAAAGCCTTAAAGCCGGACGGGCTTATTATTGCAGATCCGGGCATGGTAACTCTTGCAAAGGAAGAATGCGGGGAAATCGAAATCCATATCAGCACCCAGGCTAATAATACTAATTACCTGACCTATCAGTTCTGGTATCAACAGGGCATCAAACGGGTAGTATCCGCAAGAGAGCTGTCCCTTGCGGAAATCAAGGAAATCAGACAGCATATCCCGGATGACATGGAAATCGAAAGCTTTGTCCATGGAGCCATGTGCATTTCCTATTCGGGAAGATGTCTGTTGAGCAGCTACTTTACTGGAAGAGATGCTAATCAGGGCGCCTGCACCCATCCATGCCGTTGGAAATATGCCATTATGGAAGAACAGCGGCCTGGTGAATACCTTCCGGTTTATGAGAACGAAAGGGGCACCTATATTTTCAACTCGAAGGATCTGTGCATGATTGAGCATATACCGGAAATGGTCGATGCGGGAATCGACAGCCTGAAAATAGAAGGCCGTATGAAAACCGCCCTGTATGTGGCAACAGTGGCAAGAACATACAGAAAGGCAATTGATGATTTCTTTCAAAGCAGGGAACTCTATGAAAGTCATATGGACTGGTACAAAGAGGAAATCTCCAAATGCACCTACCGCCAGTTCACCACGGGTTTCTATTTTGGAAAACCTGATGAAAACACCCAGATTTATGACAACAATACCTATGTAAACGAATATATTTATCTAGGCATTGCAGAAGATGTAGATAATACCAGGATTTCTTTTTCCCTGCCGGAGAATACAGTAAAAATCAGCCAACGCAACAAGTTTTTTGTAGGTCAGGAAATAGAGATTATGAAACCGGGTGGTACAAATATTCCTGTTACAGTGCTCTCTATGCGAGATGAGGAAGGGGCAGAAATAGAAAGTTGTCCGCATCCTAAGCAGATTGTGTATGTTACGCTTAGCCGGGGGGCAGAGGCTTATGATATTTTACGTGTTGCTAATGGGTGAAGAAAGGAATCATCTGCATGCTAGTAGATTTTATGGATAGAAAATTTAAGAAGGACTATCGAATTTTTGATGTCATTGTCTTGATTTTTGTTATTGCTATGGGAATTGGAGTGCGTTTGGTTTTTGTAGATGCCAGATTTCCTGACTATATCGTATGTTTAAAGCCCTGGGTGGAGGCTTTTCGGGAATATGGGGGATTTCATGGGCTTGCTTATGAAATTGGCAATTATACGCCGGCATATATGCATTTTCTCATGCTGTTTTCGTACTTTGATATGGAGCCGCTTTATCTGATTAAGGGGCTGGCTATTTTGATGGATTTTGTGCTTGCTTTTGTGGCGGCGGCGTTTTTGAGTCAGGGGCGGAGTAAGCAGGTGTTTATCAGTGTATTTACTATCGTGCTTATGATTCCTACAGTCATAACCAATTCGGGAGTATGGGGGCAGTGTGATAATTTTTATACTACTTTCCTGATTGCTGCACTTTATTTTTCCTTGAGAGATATTGATAAAAAGATTTGTAAAATTGGTAAGGTGGACATTGCCCTGAAGACGGAAGATGTGGTGATGTTTTTTGTGGGTCTTGCATTTTCTTTTAAACTGCAGACGGTTTTTCTTCTGCCGGTTCTGGTGATTCTGTTCTTGAAAAAGAGGTGGAGGCTTACTTCACTGCTATGGGTGCCTTTTGTGTATGGACTGACTATTTTGCCATCCTTTCTTGCAGGAAGGGGGATGAAGGATCTGCTGACAATTTATTTCAGACAGACGGGGGATTTTTCGGAGCTTACCCTGGCATATCCTAATATTTACGATTTATGGCAGAATGAAGAATTTGGTACGGCATTTTCCTGGGTCTGCATGTTGTTTTGCGGCATGGGCCTTGTATTGGTGGTCTATTATCTGTACAATCATGCTTTTTTTGTAAATGTAGAATTTTTAAGCCTTTTTACCTGCTTCAGCGTCATGTTCATCACCTATTTCCTGCCTCATATGCATGACAGATACGGGTATATTGCAGATATTTTATCAATATACGTGCTCCTATATGATAAAAGGAAAGCACCGCTGCCCTTTTTGCTCATAATTATTTCCATGATGACCTATGCCAGAAGCCTTTTGTGGTTTTCCTATGATAATATGTATCTGGCTGGCTCTTTAGTCAGGGCGGCTTTGATTCTTTATATGGGAAAAATGCTTACAGACTATGTGTCGAGAGAAGAAAGTCGGTTAAAATCAGGGAAAAAGACTTAAAAATATGCATATTGACCGATGGAACGTATATATTGTACAATATGTAGAAATAATTGGGTGGAAGCCAATGTTTGTTCATCAAATTTATTAAAAATGCAGATAAATCAAAAAAAATTTTACTTTTTGCTTGCATTTTCAAAAAATATGGGGTATCTTAAAGGAAACGAAGGCAAGCCTTCAAGGTTGAATAAGGTATCTTGAACGATGATGTTCCAAACTAAGCTTTGGGGCATTTTTTTATTTTTCTTTGCAAATGAAAAATAAGTTTTGAAAGCTATCTAAGGGAAATAACCCTAAGGGATATCTGTTATCCAACAAGAAAAATGAAAACTGAAAGGAAGTATAGAGAAATGAGCCAGGTACTAAATGTTGAAGAAATCTTTGCGAAAAATGTATTCACCCTTGGAAAGATGAAAGAACGTCTTCCAAAGAATGTGTACAAGGAAGTAAAAAGAGTTATGGATCATGGCGGAGAGCTTTCCGCAACAACAGCTGATGTGGTAGCAAAGGCGATGAAGGACTGGGCGGTAGAAAACGGCGCTACCCATTACACTCATTGGTTCCAGCCTCTGACCGGTATTACGGCGGAAAAGCATGATTCTTTTGTATCTCATCCTGATGAGGACGGAAAAATGCTGATGGAATTTTCTGGAAAGGAATTGATTAAGGGAGAGCCGGATGCCTCTTCGTTTCCTTCAGGCGGTCTTCGGGCTACCTTTGAGGCAAGAGGATATACCGCATGGGATATTACCTCTCCGGCATTCTTAAAAGAATCCGGAACTGGCGTGACACTTTGCATTCCCACTGCATTTTGTTCTTATACCGGTGAGGCTCTTGATAAAAAGACCCCGCTCCTTCGGTCTATGGAAGCGGTTAGTGAACAGGCGCTTCGTATCGTAAGACTGTTTGGCAATACAGAAGCTACTAAGGTTACCGCATCTGTAGGACCTGAGCAGGAATACTTTCTGGTAGATAAAAAGAAATACTTACAAAGAAAAGACCTGATTTTTTCCGGACGTACATTGTTTGGTGCGCCTGCACCAAAAGGACAGGAACTGGAAGACCATTACTTTGGTGTCATCAGAGAGCGCATTGGCGCATACATGAAAGATTTGAATGAAGAACTTTGGAAGCTGGGAGTTACTGCAAAGACACAGCACAATGAGGTTGCTCCTGCACAGCATGAGCTTGCGCCTATTTATGAGACGGCGAACATTGCAGTAGACCACAGCCAGATTGTTATGGAAACGATGAAGCGGGTAGCAGAACGTCATGGTTTAAGGTGTCTGCTTCATGAAAAGCCATTTGCAGGAGTCAACGGGTCTGGTAAACATAACAACTGGTCCATTACAACCGATAATGGCGTGAACCTTCTCGATCCCGGTGAAACACCAAATGAAAACATACAGTTTTTATTAGTGCTTGCCTGTATCCTGAAAGCAGTGGACACTCATGGAGATTTGCTCCGCCAAAGTGCATCTGATGTAGGAAATGACCACAGACTTGGAGCTAACGAGGCTCCGCCGGCTATTATTTCCGTATTTTTAGGTGATCAGTTGGAGGATGTAGTAAGGCAATTGGTAGAAACCGGTGAGGCTACAAAATGTTTGGAAGGCGGCAAGTTAGAAACAGGTGTGTCCACACTCCCAGACTTTGTCAAGGATGCCACCGATCGAAACAGGACTTCACCATTTGCTTTTACGGGAAATAAGTTTGAATTCCGTATGGTCGGATCTGCCGATTCCATAGCAAGCCCTAACACGATTTTAAACGCTATTGTGGCAGAAGCCTTCTGTGAAGCTGCGGATGTTTTAGAAAAAGCAGAAGACTTTGAGATGGCTGTCCATGATTTGATTAAAGAATACATGACAAAGCATCAGAGAATCATCTTCAATGGCGACGGCTATTCAGAGGAATGGGTTGTAGAAGCGGAAAGAAGAGGCTTGCCAAATATTAAGTCCATGGTGGAAGCAGTTGACACATTGACAACTGATAAGGCAGTAAGATTATTTGAAAAATTCGGTATCTTTACTAAGGTAGAATTGGAGTCCCGCGAGGAAATCCTTTATGAAACCTATGCAAAGACCATTAATATCGAAGCATTGACTATGATTGATATTGCAAGCAAGCAGCTGATTCCGGCTGTGGTAGGTTATTCCAAGTCACTGGCAGATACTGTAGTTGCCGTAAAGGCAGCAGGGGCAGATGCTTCTGTTCAATCAGACTTACTTGCAGAAGTATCTACAAACTTAAAGGCTATGAGCCACGCACTTACGAAACTGGAAAAGGTGACAGCGGAAGCGGCTGCCATGGAGGATGTAAAGGCACAGGCATTCTTCTATAAGGATGTGGTAAAGGCAGCCATGGAGGAACTTAGAACACCGGCAGACACTCTTGAAATGCTGGTGGATAAGGATGTATGGCCGATTCCTACCTATGCAGAGTTGATTTTTGAAGTATAGAGGATACCCCCCTTACTAATAAGTTTTACTATATAGGAAAGCAGCACAGAAGATTTTGTGCTGCTTTTTTTGTAAAAGCCGCAGATGGCTTTGCGATACACAGTGGGAGAGGGCATAGCATAAGCGTGTCCATAAGACTCCCTTATGCTATGCCCTCTCCCACGTCCTCCCATCCAAATCCCTTTCCCCTTGCAAAGCAACCTGCACTATTGCCCAAATGTATAAGAGTCTGCAAAAATAATTGATTATCAACACAAATTTGTATATACTAAATGATAGTAACAAATACAGGACGGGTATTTACCCGTAAGGAAAGTAAAGGAAATTCTCAATGTGGAAAAACACCTTAAAAGCGATTGGGTTTCTGGCAGTTTTTTTACTGCTCTTTTCGTGGATAAACAACATACTGGAATTTAAGCATGAAGATGGCATTGCCCAAATGGAAATGTTTTACGAGCAGAAGGAAAATACAGTGGATGTACTCTGCCTTGGGTCCTCTCATGTGTTTGCCAATATAGATCCGGCCATTTTAGAAGAGGATTATGGAATAGCCGCTTATGATCTGGCTGGCAGCATGCAGCCTATGTGGAATACATATTACAGCTTTAGAGAAGCCTTGAAGTATCAGAAGCCTTCCCTTGTCATACTGGATGTATTCCGCCTTACAGAAGGCTTTACGTATTCTAAGGAGAGCAAGGTGGTAAAAAATACTTATGGCATGAAGCTTTCCTTAAATAAAATAAAATCCATTATGGAAAGCGTGGAACAGGAAGAGGATGTACTCAGGCATGTGTTTGGCATTGCTACCTACCATGACCGATACTATGAGCTGGGAGAAAAAGATTTTCAGGGCGGTATTGTAAAAGACAGATCCTATAAAGGATATTACCCTCTTTTGGAGGTGCAGGCGCAGAAGAAACCGCAGGTTTCCCATATAGAGGATACGCTTTCCATTGAAGAAAAAACCAAAAAGTATTTTTACAAGATCTTAGAACTGGCTCAGGAGCAGGATATACCGGTTCTATTGATTAATGCCCCTTATTGTGTTACGGAAGATGACAAAAGAGTGTTCAATGAGCTGGAGAGGCTTCTGCAGGCAGGGGTTCCGGGGAAAGTGGCATATTTGGATTTTAACAAGCATTATAAAGAAATGGGGTTGGATTTTTCTATGGATTTTGCTGATTCGGAGCATTTAAACAAAGAAGGAGCCAAAAAAATGAACAAATACCTTGGCAGATATTTAGAAGAACACTATGACTTTTGACCGAAAAATCCGGGAGAAGATAAGCAGATTAAAAAAATTTAAAAAAAATTTAAAGAAAAGGTTGAAATTTTTATAATTATTTAGTATACTGTATCAATGTAATGGGCTATCGCCAAATGGTAAGGCAACGGACTCTGACTCCGTCATTTCAAGGTTCGAATCCTTGTAGCCCAGTTTCTACTTTAATTTCAATAATCAACTGATGCGATGAAAGGAATTATCATATGGAACTAGGTAAAAAGCAGAAATTGGTTATTATCAAAGTGGTGGATTTTGGAGCATATCTAGCTTCGGATATCAATAATCATGAGGACAAAGTATTACTGCCAAAGAAACAAATACCGACTGATAAAAAGGTAGGAGATTCTTTGGAAGTTTTTATTTATAGGGATTCTAAGGACCGGCTCATTGCCACTACGAAGGAACCGAAGGTTACATTAGGAGAAATTGCGGAACTGGAGGTGGCAGAGGTTGGAAGCATAGGAGCTTTTTTAGATTGGGGACTGGAAAAGGATTTGTTGCTGCCCTTTAAGGAGCAGACGCGAAAGCTTCGCCCCGGCCAAAGCGTATTGGTAGCGTTGTATGTTGATAAGAGCAATCGATTATGTGCCACTATGAGGGTATACCCTTATTTAAGAACGGACAGCCCCTATCACAAGGATGAAAAGGTGGCGGGGCTGGTATATGAAGTGAGTGAACAATACGGAGCTTTTGTGGCAGTTGACAAAATTTATTCCGCATTGATTCCCCAAAGGGAGATGTATACCAATGTCCGGGTCGGCGACCATGTGGTTGCCAGGGTCAGCGGCGTGAAGGAAGACGGCAAGCTGGATTTAAGCCTTAGGGAAAAGGCGTATATTCAAATTGAAACGGATTCCAGGCGGGTGCTGGAACGATTAGGGAAAAATGGCGGAAAATTGGATTTTAATGATAAGGCATCGCCGGATTTGATTCGCGAACGAATGAATATGAGTAAAAATGAGTTTAAACGTGCGGTAGGGCATTTGCTGAAAGAAGGGTATATTGCTATTGGAGAAGATAGTATTTACCTTAAGGACAATGTGGAATCCATATACTATTAGTGATTCATTCCAGATAGGAGGAACAGGAAATGAAAGTACAAAATATTACAAATATCGACAAGTTTTTTGAGGTGATTGACAGTTGTGTGGGAAAAGTGGAGCTGGTAACGGGAGAAGGAGACAGGTTGAATTTAAAATCAAAGCTTTCCCAATATGTATCCATGGCAAATATTTTTTCGGATGGTTCCATTTCCGAACTGGAAATTTTAGCATATGAACCGGAAGATATTACAAAACTTGTAAACTTTATGATGAATAATTAAGGTACAATATGAGTGCAAAAAAAGCAAATTGGACGTTTTTGGCTGTCATACTGTTTAATGCAGCTTCTATAGTGGTACTTGCCATATTTGCAGGGAAAATAAATATGACAATGCTTCAGGCTCTTTTGGTGTCACAGGGAATTGTACTGGTTCCCGTGTTGTTGTCCTTAATCGTTACAAGGACAAGGTTAAAGGGCTTTATTCCATGTAAGAAAATAAAGCTTACCACTGTGCTGTTGATCATTGCAGTGACTTATCTGAGTATGCCGCTTATATCGCTGGTCAATTTGATTTCCATGCTTTTCGTGGAAAATGAAGCAAACAATATGATGGCAGGATTCGTGGAAGTTTCCCCCTTTCTCATAGTGCTTGTGGTTGGGATATTGGGGCCCATGAATGAAGAATTCGTATTCCGCGGGGTACTTTATCATGGATATCGTCAAAGCGGAAGAATAATAGGAGCGGCTGTGCTTTCTGCCGTTCTTTTTGGTATGATGCATTTGAACTTTAATCAGATGGGATATGCTATAGTAGTAGGGATCATCGCAGTATTGTTGATTGAATGCACCGGCAGTATTCTGGCAAGCATGATATTTCATGCAACCATAAACACAAGCAGCGTAATAGCTGCTTATGCGATTGGATCCATAGGAAAAGACAGTATGGACATCCAAAATGCAACAGAAGCAGCCAGCAGTCTTACATATAGGGAAACCCTTTGTATGGAGATTTCTGTTTATATGGTAATTGCTGTAATTGCAACTGCAATAGTCGGATGCCTGATGTATGTAATTGCCCGAAATGAAAAACGGACAGCTCATATGGAGGCATTAGGAGAAGTATGCAGGATAAAAAAGAAAGAAAAATTGTTTTCGGTTCCGTTATGGATAGCAATGGGGCTTTGTATGGCTTATATGATTTTAAATGAAGTTATGATGCATATGGCCGGTTAGCAGGTGAAGGGCTATGAGAAAGATACAAGTATTAGGTATTACCCTCGTTGATTATTCCTTAAAAGAATCCATGAGAAAAGTGGAAAGCTACTTAAGAGACAGAGAAACCAAGATGATTACTTATGTGACCATTAAGGGAGTAATGACTGCAGGCGAAAACGAGACGGTCAGGGCATTTCTTGAAAAAATGGACATGACGATTGCTGCGGATACGGACATTTTGCAAGTGGCAGACATTGCCAGTAGAAATCGAATCAGAGAAGTAGCCGGAAATGAGTTTATGGAAGAGTTTTTAAAAAAGCTTGTGCGAAACAGGAAAAGTGTTTGTCTGCTTACAGAAACCAATGCACAACTTTTGCTCTTAAAGGAATATGTAAGAAGTTATCAGGAAAACCTAAATATAGCAGGCAGCTTTGCGTTGGAAGAGCTGCAAACGGATGAGGATTTTTTAATTAATGAGATTAACATAAGAGAACCAAATGTCCTCATTTCTCTGTTATCTGATGTGAAGCGCATTGAATTTTTAGATGCCAGCCAAATGAAGATAAATGTAAATATATGGCTTATGTTAAAGGAAGAAATGTCTCTTTCCAATAAACGAAGAGGGATTTTCCAAAAGCTGTATCAATCTTTTATGAAAAAGATATTTTTAAAAAGAGTGAATAAATACAATAATGACACTGGAGACGGTAAAGATTAGTGTAAGAGGGAGGTTGGATTATGAAGAAACCAGCTTTGGTAATTTTAGCAGCAGGCATGGGAAGCCGTTATGGGGGACTGAAGCAGATCGATCCGGTAGATGCCCAGGGAAATAAGATTATTGATTTTTCCATATATGATGCAAGGAAGGCCGGATTTGAAAAGGTAGTATTTATCATTAAAAAGGAAAATGAGCAGGATTTTAGAAGCTGCATCGGAGATGCAGTCAGCAGATACATGGAAGTAGAATATGTATTTCAGGATATCAATAAGGTTCCGGAAGGGTTTGAGATACCAGAGGGCAGAGTCAAGCCATGGGGAACCGCCCATGCGATTCTTTGCTGTAAGGATTGCGTAAAAGAACCTTTTGCGGTTATTAATGCGGACGACTTTTACGGAAGAAGTGCGTTTAAGACATTATATGATTATCTGACGACCCATGAGGATGATGAACTGCACCGTTATGCCATGGTAGGCTATGAGCTGGGAAATACCCTGACAGAAAATGGTTCTGTGGCAAGAGGGTGTTGCGTGACGGATGAGAATGGTTATCTGGTTACCATTGCAGAAAGGACGCAAATAGAGAAAAGGCCAGAGGGCGCTGCTTATTCGGAGGATGGCGGAAAAACCTATACGGATATTCCCTTAAATACTCCTGTATCCATGAACATGTGGGGATTTACTCCAAGTATTATGGAAGAGTTGGATAAGGCGGTAAATCGCTTTTTTAGGGAAGGGGTAAAGGACAATCCGTTAAAGGCAGAATGTTTCCTGCCCATTGAAGTGGATAAATTATTGAAAGAAAAGAAGGCGACTGTCCAGGTTCTTTCTTCTAAGGATAAGTGGTTTGGTGTTACCTATAAGGAAGACAAGCCTTTTGTTATGGAATCCATTCAAAAATTGAAAGATGCAGGTGTTTATCCTGAGAAACTTTGGGAATAAAAAGAAAAGGTCCGGCGAAAGCGATTCGCCAGACCTCTTTTTTGATTCTTTGTCCTTTTAGAGTGTTGGTACCGGTTTTACAGGCCGATTACATATTGGTACATAAATATAAAATGGCAGAAGCTTCCGCCCATTACAAATAAATGAAATATTTCGTGAGAACCAAATGCACTATGTCTGGCATTGAATATGGGAAGCTTTAATGCATAAATGATGCCGCCTGCTGTATAAATGACACCGCCTGCAAGAAGCCAGTAAAAGGCTGCTGGTGGAATATTGTTTACAATAGGGCCAAATACAAAAATACATAGCCAACCCATTGCAATATATATCATGGAGGAAAACCATTTGGGGCATGTAATCCAAAGACCTTTCACAACGATTCCTGCAATGGCAAGAGTCCATACTGCAGTAAGTAAGGAATAACCTGTTTTTCTGTCTAGTACTAAAATGCATACTGGAGTGTATGAGCCTGCAATTAGTACAAAAATCATCATGTGGTCTATTTTGCGGAAAACCTTGATAATCTTATCTGATAAATTGACGGAATGATAAACTGTACTGGCTGCATATAATAGAATCATGCTGAAAATAAATATGAACATGGCTGCCATACAGTCACTGCTGTAATAAGATGCTTTGGTAAGAAGTGGAAAACCTGCTAATAATGCCAGTACCATTCCGATAAAATGTGTAATAGCACTGCCGGGCTCGCGTATGGATAATGTCATAATATCTCCTCCTTTGATATGGTTTTTATTTTACAAATAAAGTATCCAATATCTTTGTATGTAGTAACGAAAACTACATAAACTGCAATTAAATACTACACCTTATATTATGCATTGTCAATAAAATTATGCAAAAAATCACGGAAATCTATTTTCGATCAGTGGCTCTCCCATAGGCATAGGACGGGCCGCTGACCGAAAATGGATTTCCGTGACAAAAAAAGAGAAGGATATCAATCCTCCTCGATGACATGTATCTCCAAAAAGTCAAAATCAATTGTCTCAATAAAATTGTCCTTAAAAAATTGAGCTTTGCTGTGCCTCTTAAAGTCTGATATGGTTTTATCCAGCCAGATAGGTTTGCCTAAATCAAATTGATAACAAGCCTCGTCCAATGCTCTGAAAATTTTATGGGTGCGGGTATCGTCTTGATAGTCTTCTATTACAATATCTTTTTGTAAACGATTATCCTTGAATATTTTGAACCAGATTCGCATATAATTCTCTGTTGCATCCTTTCTTTCCTTACAGTCATATTTTTCGTCTTGATTACTGATGAAATATGGGGATATTATAACATTAGAAAAAAAGATATACAATCCTATTTAGCAGGGCAAAGAGGAGTTGAATGGGAGAGAAATAAGAAAATAGGTTCAAAATGAACATAATTTCTTAAAATATTATGAAAAAAATGTACAAAATACACATTTTGGAAATGAAATATGGTATAATCTTGATAAATAGTTTACTGACAGATATTATGCCGAACCAAAAGAAACACAAAAGGAAAAGATGAAATAATTATATGAAATATCATTAGTACAAAAACAGGACAGGGGAGATGTTTTTGGAAGACAAAAGGTGGGATATTATGGAGTTTAGACCGGAGATGGGAAATGGCGTAGATAGTTGGAAGGAAGTAAATTTAGTTTATAACTCAGCCTTAAGGGAAATCAGTACAAAACTTGAGATATTAAATGATGAGTTCCAGCATGTACATCAATACAATCCAATCGAACATATTAAATCAAGAATAAAAACTCCGGAGAGCATTGTAAAGAAGCTTCGGAAAAATGGCTATGAATCTACCATACCTAACATGGTAAAGTATGTAAATGATATTGCGGGAATACGCGTTATCTGTTCTTTTACTTCGGATATATATCGAATTGCAGAAATGCTGATCAAGCAAAGCGACTTGAAAGTAATATCAGTAAAGGACTATATTCAAAAGCCAAAGCCCAGTGGATATAAGAGCTATCACTTGATTGTAACGGTGCCGGTCTTTTTATCAGATCGGATTGTGGATGCCAAAGTAGAGATTCAGATTCGTACCGTTGCTATGGACTTCTGGGCCAGTCTGGAACATAAAATACACTATAAATTTGAAGGAAATGTTCCGGAACATATTAAGAAGGAGCTGATAGAATGTGCAAGCATGGTTTCCGATCTGGATATGAGGATGCTTTCGCTGAATGAAGAGGTTCAGCATCAGTTCTATCAGGAGAAGGCCGCAGAACCTTTAGGAAGGCGAAAGGCCTCTAACGGGTAAGACTTTTAGAAAAATGAAGAAAATGAATATAAGGATGCCGGGCTCTGGAAAGAAGTATTGCAGGTTCGGTATCCTTATTGATTTTGTTACTATCTATAAAATGAGGAGTGCCCCGGTAGTTTCCCACCGAGGCTATTATGAAAAAATTTATCTAATTTGTAATATTAAACATTACTCTGTTTCTTTGATTTGTACTTATTATAACAATGGAATATGAACAAACTATGAACAACAAGTAAAGAATAAGTTAATTCGAACAAATGAATGTGGAAAAAGAGAGAAAATATATACAAAATGTACAAATGGATGGACAACGATTTTCAGTCAGAGGCTCTTGCCATAGGCGCCACCGGGACGGGTCCCAGACAGGGAATGTTTTTCTTTAGGAGCCCTTATAAAAACGCAAGCGCTTAGCGAGGTACTTTCGAGCTTAGCACTGTTGCGTTTTTATAGAGCGCAAGCGTGGCGACGCAGAAAATATTCCCTGCCTGGGGCCCGTCCCGGTGGCGCCTATGGCAAGAGCCTCTGACTGAAAATTGAAAATGGGATTGTGTTGTAAAAGTTCGTGTTTAATGATAAAATAACTGATAACGATATAATGCAAAGAGATTATATAGTTAGGTAAGCAATATGTGATGGGCATAAGATGCAGTATAAGCAGGCTTTGGAGGAGCATGTATGGATAATTTTATGGACAAGCTGACAGAACGGTTCAGTGCCGGGGAGCTGATTAAGGCCAATGGCGCAGCAGAAGAAAGAGAATTGAAAAGGGCAAGGGAGCAGGCTGAGGAAAATGAAAAGCTCCTTCAGGAAATCCGCCGTCTGAATCTAAAAAATGTAGAGATTTCAGAACAGGCAGGGCAGTTGCTCCAATGTGGAATTGAACAGTTTGAAGAGTATGGCAGAATGGCAGATGAGACGAAGAACTCCTACGCAGAATATGTGTCAGAGGTCAGGGAAGCCCTTGCCAGAATAGAAGCCGGTATGGAGCTGGTCTCTGTTAAGATGGCAGAAATGAAGAACGTTGACGGAAAGACTGATGATACAAAGGAGAAGCTTAAAGAGCTTAGGGAAGACATTGGTGCAGTAAAGGAAGCCGTGGGAGCAATCGCCGAACAGGTTTCCTTGGAAAGCAGTCCAGAGGCTTTATTAGAAGCTATAAAGGCGCTGGAGGAGCATGTGCATAAGGAAAATGTAAAGGTTTACCGGAACGTTCAGGCAGTAGTTATGGATCAGAGTACCCAAAGAGCAAGGGAAATAGGGGATCGTTTGGATGTTTTAGAAAGAAATTCCAAAAAAAACAGTACTCTTATGCCATTGGTTATGATTACGTTTCTTGCAGCGGTTGCATCACTGGTTCTGCAGCTTATGGGAATGTTTTAAAGATTTAAAGCGGTATATGGCGGGAAACGAATCTTTTGTAGAAGCAGGAAAGAAGAAAAGATGGATAATGGGAGGAAAAATATGGCAAAGCAGAGCTTTAAACCGGGAAATATGTTATATCCTGTGCCGGTGGTAATGATTAGTGTCAAAGGAAAGGGCGGAGAAGATAACATTATTACCGTTGCATGGACAGGCACGGTCTGCAGTGATCCGCCAATGGCATCCATATCGGTCCGGCCGGAAAGGCATTCTTATCAAATGATAAAGGAAAGCGGAGAATTTGTTATCAATCTGACTACCAGAGATTTGGTATTTGCCACAGATTATTGCGGAGTAAAAAGCGGCAGGGATGTGGATAAATTCAAAGAAATGAAATTGACCAAGGGGAAGGCTCAGGTAGTAAAGGCCCCTCTGATTGAGGAAAGCCCCGTTAATTTAGAATGCAGGGTTGTGGAAGTGAAGGAGTTGGGCGTTCATCATATGTTCCTGGCTGAAATCGTTGCTGTGAACGTGGATGATAAATATATGGATGAAACGAATAAATTTCATCTGGAACAGGCGGATTTGATAGCCTATTCCCATGGATCTTACTATTCTTTAGGGGATTTGCTGGGGAGTTTTGGGTTTAGTGTTCGGAAAAAATAAGGGGGAGTGGATGGAGGGACGCAACAGAGGGATGAGAGCGGAGTCCATGCGGTGTTTTTGATGGCGATTTTCCTAAACAGCCTGGGGAGGTTGTGGCAGCCGTCCGGGTCGTCATGCAGCGCCCTCCATGGCGCGGCATGACTAAAATTGCCGTCCATGGCAATTTTACCCTA
>JAAVAC010000060.1 GCA_014804265.1 Lachnospiraceae bacterium
CCAGCGCTTAGCGAGGTACTTTCGAGCTTAGCACTGCTGCGCTTTTATAGAGCGAGAGCGTGGCGACGTAGAAACATTTTCTGCCAAGAGCCCGTCCCGGTGCCTGTGAAGAAAACTGCGGGCTGAACTGTTACCAAAAAAGGGATGAGAATCCATCAATAACACTGCATGAATCCTCATCCTCTTTTACGTCTATGCTCCTATCGAACCCTATCCCTCAGAATCATCTCGTAATGTCATATTAAAGATTTATTAAAGCACAAAAAGGAAAAACAGCACTCCATATGCCTTTTTCAAATCCCTGTTTACTAGGAGATAAACACTCCCCATCATAAGTCCCAGCACCAGGCCCTGTAGCCCGGTTGCTAAATCCTTAGTAAAAATATGGCCAAGTCCCCACGTCAGTCCGCAAACAATTCCTCCATAGGGAAGGGCTTGTTTCCGAAACCAAAGCTCACATGCCCTTTGCCCAAACACGATAATCAATAAAAAAAGCATGGTCTCAAATGCATAATAAATATACTGAAAGGTAAAAAGCAAAGGACCTTTCCTTACAAACTCCAAATATATCTTAAATCCGCCCCAGTCTATATAATTCATAAAAAGACTCATCACCAGAAACAGACCACATAATCCCCACTGCCACAATGCCATGGCACTTCCCTTTTTCAATATAGGAAACTGATATTTTCCTTCCGCCTTCCGAATCAGAACAATTGTAAAAATCCCCCATGTAACACAGGTAAGAATCCAGTGTATGATAATCTGGAGCTCTGACCAGCTATCCATGGATGCCCCGTAAATATGCGGTTCCAAAAGATACGCATAAATCCCTTCCATTCCCAGTCCCGCAAAAGCATATAATCCCAAGCTCAAAAAGTCAGACCCTGTGGCTATGGGTTTTGATTTATCTGTTTTCATCTGATTTTTCATTTTCACTCTTATACCTCCGTATGTTTTTTAAAGCCTGATTGGCACGTCTGATTTCATAAAACAGGGAAACATAATAAACTACCGCACCTATCACATATGGAATGGTAAATGATAGAAACATATCCCGATATCCATTCTCATGGAGCGGTTCAAAAAACGATGATACCCATATCAAAAGCATAACAGTGCCAATCAACAGGAAATACTGCAGCAAAATCACCACCAGCAAAGGAAAATTTTGAAGCCGGTAATGCTGTGAAAGAATAAATACTGTCAGAAAAGATAGGAAAAACATGAGCAAAAGATTTTCCTGATATCCTCCGAAAACCTTCTGAACAATCGCTTCCAACAAGATTTTTAGCAGCACCAATACGGTAAACACCACACACACAACGGGAAAAAAATTCTGCCTATTAATTATTTTCATCATACACCTCCTGTATCCTATGCAGCGCATCCAGAAATGATTTTTTATAGCTTCTGTTTAAAATCAAGGTTTCGCCATTATCCAGCATCAGGCGAAGCTTCATGTTCAAATCTGCCTTAATTTGGCTTACTTTATAAATATTCACCGCCACCGACTTTCCTATCTGAATAAATCCACCTGCCTCAAAGCGGGCAAGAAAAGCTTTCAGACTATAATCCAACTGCCAGACTTCCTTTTCCTGATAAGCAAAAAGCTTCCGGTCTACTACTTCCAGATAATAAATACTTCCTGAATGCAGCTTTTTCACACAATCATCTTTTCTCCCGCAAATACTATGAAAGGAAAGAAAAAAATCTTTTATCAGTTCTATGGTTTCGGACTCCTGGCTATAATGCACATCTACATAATCCTCTTCCAAATGAGCCTCTTTTAAATAATGAACTTTCACTCCGTCACCTCCTATGAAGATGATGATACCTTTTTCTTCAAAACTCCGCAAGAAACGTCTGCGTAACCTGCATTTGCATGTGCGTATGCTGCAGTTTTTGTTCTTGTGAAGCTGATTTATTCTGCTGTAAGAGTAATATATTTCATACCATTTGAAAAATCATATTATTCCTACTTCAATAATTTCTAATAGAAAAATAACCGTTATTATGCTATACTAAATATAATTAATTTTTGTATATATTTGCCAAGATATTTTATTTGTTGGAAAGGGATATAAAAATGGAGTCATTTTATTTAATAGATTTCGAAAATGTGCATAGTGAAGGGCTAGAGAATATAGACACACTTACTAGGACAGACCATGTTCATATTTTTTATACAGAAAATGCATCAAAGATCAGCTTAGATATTTTAGATAATGCTTTTACTAAGGGAATTGACATTGTTGCACATAAAATCCCTGTTCGCAGGCAGTCTTTGGATATGCATCTCGTTTCATATCTTGGATATTTACTGGGAATCCATAAAGGAAAACAATATTCTTATGTAATTATCAGCAAAGACAAAGATTATGACAATATCATAAAGTTTTGGCAGGAAAAGGACTTTAAAAATATATCCAGAAAGCAGAAAATACCAGGCGGCAATGTAGCAAATCAAAAGAAAACAACGGTCTCTGCAACAACAGCTTCTATACAAACTATCAATGGTAAAATAAATGCCGGTATGGCATATGAGTTTTCCGGAAACGATAGAAGCGAATTGAATTTATATATGCAGCATGGTTTGCTTCATTTAGATTACACGGGAAATGCAGCAAACAGAATATGCAAATATGTCGTTGCGCATTGTAATGATGAGCGTATGTTAAGTGAGATTCATAATGACCTTAAAAGCGAATTTGAGGACTATTCCGAAGTCTACAAAGATGTAAAAGCAATTCTTGAGGGATTTGTATCTTCCAAAAGCAAGGTTGCTAAACGTGAATCACAGGTGCGTTCTTTTTTTGGTCAGCATTTTAAGAAGAAAATATATATTGATAAGAAAGAAAAAATCATTCAAATTATTTTAAGAGCTACAACCAGACAGCAGGTTAATAATGAATTGCTAAAGTTGTATTCTGACGGCAATCGGGTAAAAGAAATGATAAAAACCTTACAGCCGTTAATTAAAGAACTGCCTGGAAAATAGAAAGAGGAGAAACTCCCAATTCTTACTACTACCCGCAGCAAATCAGAGCATTTCAGGAGGTTCAGAAAATGATAAAAATACTATTTATATGCCACGGCACCACAGCGGATAGCCGGGATTTATCGGCACTTGTGGGGCAAAGTGCGGCTTCCCGGACGGTGGGGTACTACGGTTTTACTACGATTGAGGAAACGAAAAAAAGAGCCTGCATCCCAAGCCCCTTTCCCGTGTTTTTTAGGACATCTGTTGCGGTTCCGTAAACAGCCGTTTTTCCAAAAGCATCTCTTTATATTCGGAAGAGCTTAGCGCGTTTTGAACGCTGACATAGCGGTCAATCAGTAGACTTCTTCTGGTAGTTCCATCGCTTCCAGCCTGCCGGAAGATTAGCAAGTGGAAAAAGAAAAAGCCAGAATACCATGTAGCATCTGGTGTTTTATGACTAATTGTTTTTCTTTTCAATAAATTTATCATGCATTTGTTCGAGCAATGAAAAATCAACAGTGCTTTTCAGGTATCCGATGGCAGGATTGTTTTCCTTTTTCTGTTTATAGAGAAGTTTTGCATTCTGGATGATCTTGTTTTTATTTTTACGGATAAAAAGCATTTCTTTATGTATGAGAGCCTTATAGAATAAGTCTGGCTCATGATTCATATCATACAAGAATAATTCCGATGCAGGAACTGGAATCATATTACTCAGTTTCAATGTTCCCTTTAATTCCAATTCCCCGGATGAGGATTGGGAAGTGATGCGGATGATGGGGACAATGCTTCCACGGATTTTCTGTACTCCATTTTCTGTTCTATAATCAGATTTTTTAGGGGAGGAAAGGGGAATATAATAGTTATACCCATTAATGCTGTATACAATGCCCAGATACTTCCGTGTATGGTTTCTGTCATTTTCTTTTGAGGAAAAAACATTTTTTTCAACGGTACTGATATATGAGATGTATTCCTCGGATATTTCATATAGTTTTAATTCGCTCATTGGTGTCTCCTGCAAAGAAAAGGGCGATCATAGCGATCACCCTTCGATTTTAAAGTTTCCCACTGTCTGGCAGGGAATCTCCTGACTAATAAAGTTTTCCACTATCTGGCAGGAACTCTCCTGAATATAAAGTTTTCCACTATCTGGCAGGAACTCTCCTGACGATGGTTTCCCATCTCTGATATTATTATATGTTTTTGCGGGAAATATGTCAATAAAAATGAATATTCCGCTGAAATTACAAAAATTTCAAACTTAAATTCTTCCGATATTCAGTAGATAAAAAGTGGGATGCAATTGATCAAATTGCGTGAAAAATTAAGAAATGTATGAATATACAGGTTAGTTCAAGCTAATAAACAGTGGGAACACTTTTCCGAAAAGGGAGTTTTTTAATTCTCTATACCGCAATACATAAATTTATGCTAAAATACCAGAGTAGTAAAAACCCCCCGATTTCCACTACGTTTTTACTTCGTTTGATGGAATCAATTTGCCCCGTTTTGCCCAGATTTGGCATTTCTGTTACATTTTCAACAAACTTGACGGAAATTTCAAACCTTGCAAATCGTGCCAAAACACGGAAAATCACGGCATTTTAGGAGGAAAATTTAACATGATTAAAATATTATTTGTGTGCCACGGCAACATCTGCCGTTCCCCCATGGCAGAATTCGTTATGAAAGACATGGTAGAAAAAAAAGGATTACAGCACCAGTTTCACATTGCTTCCGCTGCCACCAGTACAGAAGAAATCGGCAATCCCGTACATCCCGGCACCAGAAATAAGCTTAAGCAATACGGTATTTCCACTGCTGGAAAATATGCTATACAATTAAAAAAATCCGACTACAGGGACTATGACTATCTAATCGGAATGGAAGAAAGAAATCTTACCAACATGCGCCGTATCACTGGCGGCGACCCGGATAAAAAGATGCACTGCCTTTTAGATTTTTCCAATCATCCACGAGATATTGCAGATCCCTGGTATACGGGAAATTTTGATTTAACTTATACGGATATTTTAGAAGGCTGTAAGGCCTTTCTCTCCTACTTGGAAAATGAAAAAGAAATCGAGAACGAATACAACAAAAAAGGAGAATCCCTATGAAAATCAACCATACTGCTTTATATGTAGAAGACTTAGAAAGAGCAAGAACATTTTTTGAAACATACTTTCATGCTGTCTCCAATGAAAAATACCACAATCAAACCACAGGCTTTGAAAGTTACTTTCTAACCTTTCAAGGGGACACACGTTTGGAAATCATGACAAAACCCCAGCTTGACAAGCATAAAAAATCACCTGTAAGCTGGGGCTATATTCACTTAGCTTTCAGTGTGGGAAGCAAAGAGCAGGTAGACCATCTCACTGCCAGATTAAAAGCAGACGGCTACTCTGTCATAAGCGGTCCCAGAACTACCGGAGACGGCTATTACGAAAGCTGCATTCTGGATGAAGAAGGCAACCAGATTGAAATTACTGTTTGATTTTCTTATCAGAATCAAACTTTGATATCAAAAAGCAAGACTCAATGCACCAAACAACCCTGAGCTTGCCACTCCCATAATGATGCCTGCCAACACCACGCCGCACATAACTGCTAAAATGCTGGACTTAAAATCCATATCCAAAAGGCTTGCCGCCAATGTGCCGGTCCATGCCCCTGTACCCGGAACCGGGATTCCAACAAAGAGAAACAGCGCAAAAAAAAGCCCACGGCCTGCCTTTGCCTTTAATTTCTCGCCGCCTTTTTTTCCTTTTTCCAGGCAGAAAGTAAAAAACTTTCCGATAATCGGCTTATCCGCTCCCCATTCCAATACCTTTCTTGCAAACAGAAAAATAATCGGCACCGGAAGCATATTGCCTATAATCGCCACAATATAAGATGGCAATAGAGGCAGTTGAAATAAAACGGCATAAGGAATCGCCCCGCGAAGTTCAATCAACGGTACCATGGAAATAAAAAATACCCAAATATATTTTTTTAACATATATTTACCTTACCTTTCCTTTTCTATCATACCAGCGAAATACCGCTGCTATGCATTTTTTGCCAATTCTTTCCCATTGTACCATACCTTTTCTTGCTTTGCATCAATAAATTGGAAGAACATTGGCAAGGGGTTGAGGGATTTGAATAAGAGGACGTGGGAGCTGGCAGGGCATAGGATAGTCTTATGGGCACGCTCTCGCTCTGCAAAGACGCAGCGGTACTAATGCACCAAAATACGGTGCATAAGTGCCGGCGACTTTGCCAAGGCCCAAAAGACTATCCTATGCCCTGCCAGCTCCCACTGTGTATCGATAAATCATCTGTCTGCTTGGGAAAGATTTCGAGATATGCTAAAAACACCACCACTTCATCCTCTCCCTTTATAGTATAATCCCCACAAACCGAAATTATGAAAATCCCAGCCTATTTTAAAGGTTTGGTATATCTGCACCCCGGAAAATTGCTGCAGCCTAAAAATTCTCCAAACTTTCCGTTTCTCCGCTTTAACTCCCCACTGCACTTGGGGCAGATTTCGATTTTTATGTTTTTTTGGATTTGTGCCAGAGCTTCAAAGCATTTTTGATTCATCATGCAGTCATTCAATGCCCTGTGTGCTCCTTCCCGGCTGATTTGAAAATAATCTGCAAGATCCACCAGCTTGTGGTGCTTCAATTGTGGCAGACAGCTTCTGGACATATATAGTGTGTCGATATAATCATTTGTAATTTCCAGGCCGAATAATCCCATGGCTTCCCTATAAATAAATTTCAAATCGAAGGACTGTATGTTATGTCCCACCAGTACATCCTCTCCGATAAACTTTAAAAAGCCTTCCAGCGCTTCTTTAATATCCGGAGCAGCGGCAACCATTTCATCTGTAATTCCATTTACCTCAGTGGCATAATAGGGAATGCTCCGCTCTGGATTTACCAGAGTGGAAAAGGTATCGGTTATGCTTCCCTTTCTTACCTTTACTGCCGAAATCTCAATAATCGCATCACTTATAATATTGGTTCCTGTTGTTTCCAGATCGAATACTACATAATCTGCTACATATTTTGCCAGTCTTTTTCCTTTGCGTTGTTCTTCCATTTGTCCTCCCTTTCCATCCTTTATCCTATCTGTGATTTTCTTTCCATGCTTCTATTTGTTCAAGCCTTTCTTTTACCTGCTTTTCTTCTCCCTGGACTGTCGGTCTGTAGTATTTTCTTCCCCTTAAGGATTCCGGCATGCATTCCATAACCGTCAGCTTTTCTTCCACGTTATGAGCATATTCATAGCCGTCTCCATAATGAAGCTCTTCCATCAGCTTTGTAGGCGCATTCCTAAGCCGCAGCGGCACCGGCTCTGCTATCCGATTAGCAGCCTCTTCCTTTACCTGTTCATAAGCCATGTATAAAGCATTTGACTTGGGTGCCATGGAAAGATAAACTACCGCATGGGACAGATTCACGCTGCATTCCGGCATTCCAATAAAATGGCTTGCCTGATAAGCAGCCACCGCCACCGACAAGGCATTGCTGTCCGCCATTCCCACATCTTCGCTGGCAAACCGTATGAGCCGTCTTGCCACATACAAAGGGTTTTCTCCTGCCTCCAGCATTCTTGCCAGCCAGTAAAGAGCCGCATCCGGATCGCTGTTTCGCATGGACTTATGAAGAGCCGATATGAGATTATAATGCTCCTCTCCATTCTTGTCATAAAGCAATGATTTTTTGCTGATGCACTGCTCTAAAATTTCTTTTGTCACAATTGTTTTTTCAGCAGTCAGTTCTCCGTTGAGCACAGCCATTTCCAGAGTATTCAGCGCCGTTCTGGCATCTCCGTTTGCAAACTGGGCAATGGCAGAAAGCATTTCCGGCGAAATATCCACCTGAATATATCCATATCCCTTCTGGCTCTTTAGGGCACGCTCTAAAAGCTCCTCTAAGTCCTCTTTGGAAAGGGGCTGCAATACGAACACCTTACATCTGGACAATAAAGCTCCATTGATTTCAAAAGACGGGTTTTCCGTAGTGGCGCCTATCAATGTAATGCTGCCCTTTTCCACATAAGGCAGGAAAGCATCCTGCTGGGCTTTATTAAAACGATGGATTTCATCTACGAAAACCACCGTCTTCATTCCCATCCTCCTGTTTTCCTCTGCCCCTTTCATAACGTCCTTGATTTCCTTAATGCCGCTTGTTACCGCACTGAAATCAACAAATGCCGCATTGGTCTTCTTTGCGATGATACTGGCAAGGGTGGTCTTGCCTACCCCTGGAGGTCCCCAGAAGATCATGGAGGAAATCTTGTCCTGTTCAATCAGCTGCCTTAAAAGCTTCCCTTCCCCCAGCAGGTGCTTCTGCCCTGCAAACTCCTTAAGAGTCTCCGGGCGCATTCTGCTTGCTAATGGATTTGCTGTTTCCCGATTGTCAAAAATGGATAATTGCTCTATGGTAACCACCGCCTTATGTTTTGCTTTGGCTTATTGTAGCATGTTTTTGTTTGGTTGGCAAACGTCTGTTCTTTATTTTTATGGGGATTTTAACAGTTTTGCCAAAGGAGGGATTTGGATGGGAGGACGTGGGAGCGGGCAGAGCATATTATAGTCTTAGGGGCACGCTCTCGCTCTGCAAAGACGCAGCGGTACTAACGCACCAAAATACGGTGCGTAAGTGCCGGCGACTTTGCCAAGGCCCCTGAGACTATAATATGCTCTACCCGCTCCCACTGTGTATCGAAAAGCTTTTTGGTGCTTGGATAATGGTTTGATATGTTTTTCATATGCGAAAGAATACAATACTTTCAAGAACTTCCGGCTGAAATAACAGCGGATTCTATGCGTTTTCATCCCTCTGCTACGTCCTAGCCAATCTTCCATATAATAACAGGCTAAACAATAACAGTTTTAAAGCAAAAAAACAAATTTCGCTTGACATTCAAATATTCAAATGATATTTTAAATGCAAAAACATCAGGGAGGAGAAATGGCAAAATGCATAAAACAGCTTTTTTTGCATAAGGTTACTTATCTGCTTCTTGCGGTATATATCTGGCTTTTAACGGAGGTTACAAAAATGTGCCTTGTCATAAAAGCGGAAAACGGTTATTATACAGCAGACTTTCTTTATCCTATTGTAAATTACAGTACTTTCTATTTTCTTATTTTACTTGTAACAGCAGTACAGTATTTTGGCACTTTTCAGAAATATTCCATGCAGGAAGCTTTAGATGCATTGTCATATAGAAAAGGAGAGAAAAAGCAGGTATTGTGCCTGCTTTTGATTCATGTTGTCCTTACCGTATTTCTTATGGGATACTGCATATGCTTATATGCCGTTTCTTTTCATGTTTCCAGTGATTTTCTTTGGCATATCATAATCAATATTATGGTAAATGTGGGAATATGCGGGGTGCTTGCGCTTGTTATCGGGAAGTGTCTTTCGATTCCATCCTCTAACTTATTGAGAGTCTTGCTGCTTGCAGCAGTTATCTGTATTACTTCTCCCATAAAAAACGAAATTAATTTCCTTTTAAATCTGGATGCTTCCATTATCGAAATATTTCCGGAAAATGCTAATTTCAGCGTGAATGGTTATTTGGGATATCCTGTTCAAATGCAACGAATTGCCATGATAGTATTTTGGATTGCGATCCATCTTGCAGTGCTTGCCTTTTATTTTCATAGAAGCATGAAAAAGATTATATATGCCATTATATTCTGGGCATTGGGAGGAATCGAAAATGTATACTATTCCAGATATGAATCATAAAAAATCCAGTAAAATAAAAAAGGGAGTGATCGTAACAAGCATTCTTTTTCTTGTGATTGCTTTTGTATATATAAAAGAAATGCTATTTCAATATTCGGTCATATCAGACTATAAAGATTTTGCGGAATACGAATTATTTATACCCGACCAAAAGCTTTTTGATGAACTGGCACAGCAGAAGATCAATGAGGGAAGCGCCGGTAAATATGAGGATACGCCGAAGCAGTTGGAGGAACTGGCTTATGATATTTTTTGTGACACTGTTTTAGAAATGAAAAATAAATTTGAATGTGAGATTATCTGCTTTAATGATGTTTATGTAGGGCAAAAGCAAAATGAATATCGAATCTATACATATGATACAAGATTTGGCAATTCCTTTTTGGATTCTGCTTTTTTTCATATAAAAAAAGGCAGATTGTTTGAAGAAAATAAAAATGAACTAATAATAATCAGCAGCAATAAAAACATGCTCTCTAAAAAAATTTCCTATACGGATAAAGATGGCAGAACATTTGAATTTCCCGTTGTTGGAAAACTGAAAAGAAGCTATCTGCCAGTGGGCACAATGCTCACAGCCCAGGCTACCTGCCAGGTCATGGATTTAAACCTTGGCAAAACTGATGCCTATCTTTTAAATCCTGACAGCAATTTTTGTAATAGCAAGCAGGTAAAAGGCAATATAGCTTTAGTATATATAAAATTCAGTGAAAAAGATGAAGTGTCAGGAATCAAATACCTGGAACGCTTTGGACAGGTCACGAAAATTGATTTGGAATAACCTGTCCAGTTTCAAGCAATACATTTGCCCAAATGTTCTAAATCTGCTTAACCGCTACCGTACAGACTGTCTGCTATAGCATGTAACATCAGAGCCCAAAATGCCGTACAACTCCTTCACTCGAATCTCTTTCTGCATTATGCTTTGCAATTCCCCATCCGTTACACCGATCAATTCTACAAACTCTACTTTTCCGTTTGGCGTATGGATAGATTCGCACTTCGGTTCTGGAACCGTGATAAAACCGGTAATATTAGATTCCATTTTCACGTCTATTCCTTCTGTCTGCCCGGTATATAAATATTCATATGCACCAAATACTTCCCCCTGTGTAAAGGTCATTCTGGCAATGGACTGCAGTACGCCGCATATCCCTTTGATTTCAGCCTCTTCCTCTTCTTCGCTATTGGAATTTCCCTTTTTCAATTTGAAAGTAAATTCCATTCCATATCCACTGATTTCCTGATTATCCGTTTCCTTTTCATACACTTCTGAAAGGCCATATGTTACAAAATGCCAGTAGTCTCCCCCATCGTATATACTGATACCGGGTAATGGGTCATTTCCCCCAAACCGCCAGGAAATCAAAGTTCCGTAATGTTTCGGATTGTCCTGTCCCGGATACAGTTTTTCAAAAGCCTCCGTAATGGCATCCCATCCAAAAAATTCGTCTTTTTCATTTACGCTCATCATGCCCCTCCCTCTTCTTTTTGCTTTTTTGAGATTATTCATCAAGCATCCAGATTATAATATTTATGAAATAAAGTTTACTTAGGAAAGATTTTTAATACAATTCCCTTTTCGTAACTAGCCGATTTTTGCGTAAATTGCACGAAAATGAGGGGCAAAATAAGGGGAATCAACTATGCTGATTCCCCTTATCACACCTATTTATAAGTATGCAATATTCCTGTTATTTTCCAACATAAACTGTAATGACCGGCCTGATTCCATACCCTTCCATTGCCACATCCTTCTTATAAATATTCTCTTCCTCCCTGCCAGTTCCCACGACGTAACATTTCCCCGCAGCTCCTTTGACAGGTTCACGAAGCCACCAATAATACGTTTTTAATGAAAATATTTCCATATCATACCAATACCATGCTGTACCATCATTGGCAATTGCTGCCTGGGTCGGCTCTGCAAGAAGGCTTATCCCCGCTTCCTCAAACCACTTAAGTTCCTCCAAAGAAAGCAGGTATACCTTATCCCTAGTCACAATCGTATCCTGACCTGACAATTTATTTCCAGAGGTTATATTTTCCACTTCCTTTATTGCATCAATTTCCTCGTCTCTAAATCCATATAAAAATCCCGGCTCATTATGATAATCATTATGTCCCTCTGACATGGCAGCGGAAATCGGCGGCTGATCGCCATACTTCACCACTTCATCTGAAGAATTCAGCCATGTTCTTATGTTTGAAAGACTCCAGTCATTATTGCCCCGAACCTGTACCTGTAACTGCTGGTCAATATCTGCCGCAGAGCCCTTAAAGTAGTTGTTTCCTTCTTTATCATAAGAATATCTTCCGCTTTCCGCCGCATCATATGCTTTCATACATAAAATATTCTGTGAAATCAGAACTGCCTCTTTTCCGTCTTCAGACAGCTTCAACACTCTCCATTCTATTTCTTCATCATGATATGTGCCGAAGGTAATTGTGTCTCCAACTTCCATTGTGGCAGGAACTATATTCTCTTCAGCCCTTAGCCCTCCTGACATTTTTCCGCTATCACCAATCAATAAAAGAGCCGTCCAAATTGCGACTATTACTATAATGGATGCTGCTATTGATTTTTCACCATGAATGCCATTACCGGTTTTACTGTTATTTCCTGAGTATATATTAAAAATATGATTCACATGTTCTTTTTCAGACATATATTCTCCTTCCGGTATTCTGTTTTTATCTCCTGCTTTACTCCTGTAGTATATGTGCTCCATAATTCCATATTAATTATAAACGAGACAGCTTTCTTATACAACTCCATCTTCACAGATGTTATGGCAAAATTGCAGAATATTTGGTACAATAGACAAGAATGAAACCATAGGAAAAGGTGAATAAAAAAAACATGTTAATTGCAGTTTGTGATGATGAAATAGAATATTGCAATCAGGTTGAAAACTATATAATACAATTGGGCAAAGAAACAGACATATCGGTCCGGTGCGATAAATATACAAGTGGAGAGGAATTTCTGAAATCGGATTTTAATCAGTATCAAATTGTTTTTCTCGATATCAATGTACATGAGGAAAACGGAATCCAGATTGCAGAAGAGATACGAAAAATAAATCAGAGAATGGAGATTATATTTTTGACCGCCTTTATCCAGTATGCATTGGATGGCTACCGGGTAAAGGCTTATCGCTTTCTACTAAAGCCAATTGAATATGAGGATTTTGTTTTTCAGACCAGGGAACTGCTCATCCGTTTGCATGAGCAAAAAAGAAATTGTCTAAGCCTTGTGAGCCAGGGGCAGAAATACGAAATAAAAATTGAAGAAATCTATTTTATAGAGGTACTAAACCATGAGCTGACCTATCACTGCACGAAAGGGAACATTTCCATAAACGGCAATCTGAAAAAGGTTCAAAAACAATTGGAAGGATGCTGTTTTGCAAGAATCCATAATGCTTATCTGATAAATATGCGCCAAATCGAGAAAGTGAAAAACAAGGAAATTCTTTTAAAGGACGGAAGCTGTCTGCCTCTTGCCCGAACGAAACAGGAAGAATTCAGGCAAAAATATCTGGAATTCTGGGGGGATGAACTGGGATGAATGGAATACAATGGAAGCTACTGCTTATGCTGATTCATTTTTCGGAAGTTTATTTATATTACTGGTTTTTCTGCGAAAATCTGCATAAGCATTTTGCCGGAGCCAAAAGGTGGCTATTGATGGTATTTTTTACCATAATGACTTTTTCGTTAGATACACTGGACATAGAGCCCACACTGAAATTATGCTCTGTGTTTGCAGTGGGAGTCTTTTTTGCAGTATGGATTTATAAATCTACCATTATTGCTTCCATATTATGGAACGCTCTCTTTTTATTTACTGTCATTGCCAGCGAAAGCCTTGTGGGGGGACTTTTGCTGTTATTTTATGGAGAAACAGATCTCTCCCTGATCATGCAGGAGCCCTTTTTATGGATTCAATGCAGAGCTTTTTCAAAACTGATGAATTTCACTTTGATTGTTCTATGTATGAAATTGTTGAAAAGGGAAAAGGAAAAACACACCACGAAGGAAGCTGTCATTTTGCTGTTACAGGCAGTTGCCAGTATTTTGTGTCTGGTGATGATAGTGGAATTTTCTTACTCTCATAAGGAGGGCTTCGGACTAAGAATGCTCTTCCTTGGAATGTTAACATCCGTAATTACGATTTCCTATTTCGTGTTCTATTATCTGATTGACGGATATTTCGCATACAGGACTACGGAAAAGGAATTTTTACTAATGGATATGCGAAACGAAAAAATGATGGCTAACTATACGCAGATTGAGAAAAATCAGCAGAATGTCCATCGGCTCTACCATGATTTGAAAAAGCATATCCATACTATGCTTTTATTTGAAAACAGCGAAGAAACGGAACAATATATAGAGGAACTGTTCAAGACTATAAGAGAAGTGAATGGAGAATTTCAGACAGGCAACCGTTTTGTAGATGCCATCCTATATGATGAGTGGCAAAAAGCAGTGGATTCCGGCATCCGGGTCCAATTTGCAGTGGAGCCGGGAAGCTTTGACAACATTGATTTATCAGATGTAACCGTTATTTTAGGCAACGCATTGGAAAATGCAAGAGAGGCATGTATAAAACGGGTTGCAAATGGCAGATCCGCATATATGCAGTTAAAAGCCATGACACAGGAACAACTGCTGCTAATCGTCGTGTCGAATGATTTTGATGGGCAGGTGCTTCAAAAAAATGATGTATTCTTATCAAGCAAAGAGAATAAATATCTTCATGGTGTCGGAATGAAAAGCATTCAGGCTGCAATCGAAAAGTATCATGGCTCCATGAAGGTAGCAGTCAAAGAAAATAAATTTAAGCTTATGCTTATGCTGCGTCTTGACTTAGATTAGATAATTATTCAGGAATTCCCTGCTGTTTCACCGCTTCTTCATATGGATTCCAAAACAACACATCCAAAAATCTCCTTTATGTATTTTTGCAACCTATTTCTCATAAAATAGAAAGAACCAGACAAATTCACCCAAAGGAGATTTTTATGTGCGGTATTTCCGGTTTTTTTGATGCAAAGGCTTCTTTTTTATCTAAGGAGGCTGACTATAAGTACATCCTCCAAAAGATGAATCAGGCAATTACCCATCGTGGTCCTGACGGCCATGGAATTTTTTTAAGTAATACATGCGGCCTTACCCACAGCCGGCTTTCCATTATTGACCTGGAAACCGGCAGCCAGCCCATGACAAAGGAATATGAGGGCGGCAGATGTCACATTGTATACAATGGTGAAATATACAATTACAAACAGCTTAGAAAGGAACTGTCCGAAGGGGGACACCATTTTTCCACCACCTCGGACACAGAGGTGATCTTAACCGGATTTCTGGAATATGGAGCGCCTTTCGTAAACCGTCTGAACGGAATTTTCGCTTTTGCCATTTACGATGAGCCTCATGAAACCTGTTATTTATTCCGGGACTTTTTCGGCGTGAAACCGCTGTTTTATACTATTCATAATGGCACCTTACTTTTTGGTTCGGAGCTTAAGTCTATTTTTGCATTTCCCGGCATTCGGGCTATTCTGGACAAAAACGGTTTCAATGAAATTTTTGGCCTTGGCCCTGCCCGTTCTGTAGGAAACGGCATTTTTTTAGGAATGAAGGAGGTAAAGCCGGGCTGTTATCTTACAATCAATAAATATGGTCTGGAGGAAACTACTTATTTCCGCCTGGAAAGCAGGCCACACACAGACAGCTACGAAGAGACTCTTGAAAAAACCGGCTATCTGGTGGAAAATGCCATAAGAGGACAACTGGTTTCTGACGTTCCCATCTGTACGTTTTTATCTGGCGGAATCGATTCCAGTCTTGTTTCCAGTGTAGCCGCAAAGGAATTAAAAAAACAGGGAAAAACCCTTCATACTTTTTCCTTTGATTTTAAAAATAACCATGATTATTTTAAGGCAAATGCTTTTCAGCCCTCGGAGGATAGGCCTTATGTAGATAAAATGGTAGAGTATTTAGGCTCCATCCATCATTATCTGGAATGTGACAGTGAAACCCAGGCGGATTTATTATCCGATTCCGTAACCGCCCATGACCTGCCCTGCATGGCAGATATCGACTCTTCCCTCCTTTACTTCTGCAGCCAGGTCTCAAAAAGCCATAAAGTAGTTCTTACCGGAGAATGTGCTGATGAAGTATTTGGCGGCTATCCATGGTTCCATAAGCCGGAATTTTTAGAAAGCAATACTTTTCCCTGGACTCCCTCTCTTGCCCCCAGGCAGTCGCTTTTAAAAAGAGAGGTATTGGAAGCGGTTCAAATGGACGATTATGTGCAGAATGCTTACTATAAATCCATTCGTGAGATCAATATTCTTCCAACCGACACCCAGACGGAAGCAAACAGGCGGCAGGTAGCCTATTTGAATATCCGTTATTTCATGCAGACTCTTTTGAACCGAATGGACAGAACAAGCATGCATTCCGGTCTGGAAGCAAGAGTTCCTTTGGCCGATAAAGATTTGGTTTCTTATGTATTTAATGTGCCATGGGAAATGAAGGCAAAGGATGGTCTTGTAAAAAATCTCCTGCGCCAGTCCAGTCATCACTTACTGCCGCAGGAGATCCTGTACCGCAAAAAAAGTCCTTATCCAAAAACCTACAATCCTGCCTATGAACAATTGCTGGCAAGCCGCCTGACCGCCATTTTAGATGGAAACAGCCCTCTTCTCCACTTTTTGGATGAAAAAAGTGTCCGAACCTTCTTAAAAAATCCAAAGGATTATGGCTCTCCCTGGTATGGTCAGCTTATGGCAGGTCCCCAGATGATAGCCTATCTTTTGCAGATAGACTTCTGGCTGAAAAAATATCGGGTTGCAATCCGCTTATAGCGCTTAGCCAAAACTTGTTATTCATACCCTTGTATCACAGGCTGTATCTGCTTTCCCTGCAATGCAGCCTGTATGGTGTCTATGATCAACTCGGTATGGGCAATCATGGAAGCCGGTTTTTTCTCATAATTGTCCTGTCCGAAAGGAACAAAATAAATATTTTTCATGTTCATAAGCTGGCCTAAGTTCTTAAAATTCATACCGAGGGCATCGTTTGTGGAAATGGAAATGACCAAAGGCTTTTCATTCCTAAGATGAGCCTTTGCTGCCATAAGCACCGGAGAGTCCGTAATGCCGTTGCAAAGCTTTGCCATAGTATTTCCGGTACAGGGCGCTATTACAAGCACATCCAGATATCCTTTCGGACCAATTGGCTCCGCTTCACTAATAGAATAAATTCCTTTTTTCCCGGCAATATCCTCTATTTCCTTCACAAATTCCTCTGCTTTTCCAAATCTGCAGTCACAAGTGGCTGTCTGATTGGAAAAAATCGGCTGTATCTCCATTCCAGCCTCTTTTAATTCTTTTGCAGCTTTCTTTATTTTATCAAATGTACAAAAGGAACCTGTAATCGCCAATCCTACGGTCAGCTCTTTTAACTCTTTCATAATAACCTCCTGCTTTGATACCTTCTTTTATAACTTATAATTGTTGCAATACTGCTTCGGATAAAATAACACCTGCTGTTTTTGGTGCGTATTTTCCCGGAATTCCCAGATAAAGCCCTGCCTCTACGGACATTTCCTTACAAAACGCAAAGTCCACTCCTCCCGGTGCAGATGAAATGTCGATAATAACGGGGGATTCTTCCTTTTCCTTTCCTTCTAGCATATCTTTCAAAACACTTTTATCCATGACCATTGCCGGCACTGTATTAAAAATAAATTGATAATCCATCTTTTTTGCTTTTTTATAAGAAGCTTCCTCTTCTGATTCCTTTCCAAACATGTCTCTTGTCTGGTAACCGTAAAATGCTCCTTTATTTCTGGCAGCTTCACTTCTAGCCATGATCGTAACCTCAGCTTCCAGGGCAGACAGCTTTTCCGCCAGAGCTTCTCCACATCTTCCAAAGCCAATTACCAGGCAGCGGCTTTTCTGTATCGTCATGTTACTCAGCTTCATAGCTTCTAAGATAGCTCCTTCTGCTGTAGGCACCGCATTTTTTAATGCAACCTGCTCAAGCTCCATGTAATCCACCCACTGCGCCTTTTTTTCCTGGCATACATTTTTCAGACTTTCCGGCAGCTTTCCTCCAAATATCATTTGTCCCTTTTTTATATGAGCTTCCAGCTCCTTTAAAAAGATGTTTTTTTCTTTGGATTTTACTTGCAAGTTATCTTGCAAAACTGGCACAGGCAGTAGTATGACATCACTGTCAACCATGCCCAACTCCAGTGTTTCCGGGGTTTTTACAAAATCCTTTTCTTCCAGCCGTTTCATTCCATAACAAGTGATTGGAAATCCTTTTTCCCACAATTCCATAGCCAGATAATATTGTCTATCGTCCCCGCCTACCACAAATACCTTTTTCTCTTTCATAATATTCCTCCCTATATGTCAATATATGTCAGAAAAAAGAGAAGGTGTTTTCCAATTGGAAAATACCTTCTCCTTTTTCTAAATGATATGTTTAGATTTAATTTAAATATCTACACTGTCTGCTTTCCAAACATTTCAAGATATTCCTGTGCCATCTGTAAAGACACTTTCAGCTTGTTTTGCAGTCTTTCCAAAATATCATTTTCAGAAAGCCCAAAATCAAATCCTGTCTCAACGATACCTTTTGCTTCACCTTCTAATTTGCCTTTCATCTCATTTTCCCTTGCAATTTCATCAAATAAGGTACACATATCAACATCTCCTTTCCCAGACAATGCATTATAATCAATTTTACAGTTTGTTGCCCCTGCTACTGTCATGATTACAGTTTTATCTACGCCATGCTCTCTTGCATATTTTATGACTTTTTCCTTTGCCTCATTCTTCGGTATGCTTTTATCCAAAATCATTTTCAGCATATTAAATAAATCTACATTGTTTATGTTATGAAACGTCAGATTGTTCTGCCTTGCCTCCACAAGCATCATCTTATAGTCATTGACAAACTTTTTCATCTCTTCTGGGATATCCAGCATCCCATGAAGCGACACCGCACCATCCCATGGCTTTTCGCCATAATACACAACAATGGTGATGACTGGCATGAATTTATCTGTCCTTTTCATTCTTGACAGGTATTCATCTTCATCCAGGCCATCGGGCGTTTGATACTATTTTGCATTGCAGTCATACTGCTTCTTGTATGTGGCATAATCATAACCCATGACACGCATAGGCATGGCATAATGGATGCGCTCCTGTGACTCCAACCCAAGCATTACAAACTCCACACCATATGCCGTAGATTTCTTGCTCACTTTTATATTGTCTCTGGATGCCTTGATGCTCTCCGCATAATTCCTATGCTCCAGTACAGAAGATTCCTCCGTGTCCAAGTTCTCCAGCTCTTCTGACTTAATGACTTGCTTGCCTTCAAACAACACTGCATTGAAGATGTCGGCAAACTGCTCATTATCGCTCCAGTAATTCTTTAATACTGTATCCGGCTTTAAATCCCGTGTTTTCGCCATGCTGTAACCCTTTCTTTTCCTGTTTTCAGTATACTATCAATACCTGTTGATTGCAAGGTATGACATGCAGGAAAATAAGGCATCATATGGTTTATCCTTTTGTTTTTAAGGCTTTCTCTCTCCTGACTCTTGAAATGAAAAATGACCTCAAAACGGGATTTTACTCCCATTTTAAGGTCGTTATTTGCTTCCTATTCTATTTTTGGGGCTACCCCGTTTTGCCTTTGGAGGATAAACGGAATTGCCTCAAGACATTTGCACTCTTCTTATTTAAAATACTCCACTCCGGATTCAAAAATCTTCATATCCTGCTCACCATAAATATTCATGGCAACTGCGGTATCTCTTCTTTCCACATGGGCCATTTTTCCAAGGCATCTGCCATCTGCGGAAGTAATTCCTTCAATGGCTGCATAGGAACCGTTTACATTCCACTCTTCATCCATGGAAACATTTCCGTTAAAATCAGCATATTGTGTTGCCACCTGACCGTTTGCAAACAATTTATCAATCCATTCCCTGCTTGCTACAAACCGGCCTTCTCCGTGGGAAGCAGGTGTTACATATGTTTTTCCAAGCTCTGCGCCTGCCAGCCATGGAGACTTATTGGTTACTACCTTTGTATATACCATTTTGGAAATATGGCGGTTTATAGTATTAAAGGTAAGGGTGGGGGAATCCTCATTCTGGCCTGTAATCTCACCATATGGTACCAGTCCCAGCTTAATCAATGCCTGGAAGCCGTTACAGATTCCCAGTGCCAGTCCATCTCTTTCCTGTAAAAGCTTCATGACCGCTTCCTTCATTTTTTCATTCTGGAAAGCCGTTGCAAAGAACTTGGCGCTTCCATCCGGCTCATCTCCTGCTGAAAAGCCGCCTGGGAACATAATAATCTGTGCCTTTGAAATGGCTTTTTCAAATTCTTCCACACTGCTTCTTATATTTTCTGCAGTCAGATTCTTAAATACCTTTGTAATGACATTGGCACCGGCTCTTTCAAATGCCCTTGTGCTGTCATATTCACAGTTTGTTCCCGGAAATACCGGAATAAATACTGTAGGTCTGGCTACTTTATTTTTGCAGATATAAACATCCTTTGTGTCATAAAGCTTTGTTTCAATAGGAGTCACATCTTTTACTGCTTTTGTAGGAAACACCTTTTCCAGCTTCCTGCTCCATGCCAAAAGCGCTTCCTCTGTGGAAATCGTTACATCCTTGTAAGTAAATCCGCTTTCACTGACCTGACCTGCTACTGTATAAGGAATATGAATTTCAGAAAGCTTTTCTTCCGGTATTTCCACTAATAAATTTCCAAGTTCGTTTTGGAAAAATGCTGCCAATGGAAGGCTGGTTTCTGCCGCAAATCCCAGCTTGTTTCCAAATGCCATCTTACTTACCGATGCCGCAATTCCTTTAGCATCCATGGCATAAGCTGACACGATTGTCTTATTTTTAATCAATGTATGAACCGCTTCAAATATCTCCATTGCCCTGTCATAATCCGGCAAATCATATTCGTTTCTGGGTATTTCCAGTTTTACAAGCTTATTGCCTGTTCGTTTTAGCTCTGGGGTGATTACATCCTGATATTTTCCCAAATCCACTGCAAATGACACAAGTGTCGGTGGTACATCTATGTCGTTAAAGGTTCCTGACATACTGTCTTTTCCTCCAATGCTTGGAAGTCCGAATCCCATTTGGGCATCATATGCTCCAAGCAATGCTGCAAATGGCTGGCTCCAACGCTCGGAATCTTCTGTCATACGTCTGAAATACTCCTGGAAGGTAAAACGAATCTTCTTGTAATCTCCGCCTGCTGCCACAATCTTTGCCATGGACTCTAACACAGCATATACAGCGCCATGGTATGGACTCCAACTGGATAAATATGGGTCAAAGCCGTAGCTCATCATAGTAACCACATCCGTATTCCCCTTTAACACCGGAAGCTTTGCAACCATAGTCTGAGTTTCAGTCAACTGATACTGACCGCCGTAAGGCATATATACACTTGCCGCTCCGATAGAAGAATCAAACATTTCTACCAGACCCTTCTGGCTGCACACATTTAAATCACTGACTGTTTCCAGCCAGGCTGTTTTCATGTCCCCGGCTTTTACCGCTTCTTCCACTTTGGAAAGGGTGGTCTTGGCAAAATAATTTTCCTCCTTTACAGGCATGTCCACCTTTACATTGGTTTCCTGATGTGCACCATTGGTATCTAAAAATGCTCTTGCAATGTTTACGATTTCTTTTCCCCGCCATTTTAATATCAATCTTGGAGCTTCTGTAACCTCTGCCACATCCACTGCTTCCAGATTTTCCTCAGCCGCATATGCCAAAAACTGCTCCACATCCTTTTTATCCACCACTACAGCCATTCTTTCCTGTGACTCGGAAATGGCAAGCTCTGTTCCGTCTAATCCTGCATATTTCTTTGGAACTCTATCCAAGTCTACGATAAGCCCGTCTGCCAGTTCTCCGATAGCAACAGAAACACCGCCGGCACCAAAGTCATTACACTTTTTAATGAGCCTGCTCACTTCTTCCCTGCGGAATAATCTTTGAATCTTACGTTCCGTAGGAGCATTTCCTTTTTGCACCTCTGCACCGCATGTTTCAATCGAAGCTTCCGTATGGACTTTTGAAGAACCAGTTGCACCGCCACAGCCGTCACGTCCTGTCCTTCCGCCTAATAATATAATGATATCTCCCGGATCGGAAGTTTCCCGAATCACATTCTTTCGGGGAGCTGCACCCATAACGGCGCCAATTTCCATTCTCTTTGCCACATAATCGGGATGATAAATCTCCTTGACAAATCCCGTGGCAAGTCCGATTTGGTTTCCATAAGAAGAATAACCGTCTGCCGCACCACGAACCAGCTTCTTCTGGGCCAGCTTTCCTTTTAAGGTTTCCTCTACTGGAACAGTAGGGTCTGCCGCACCGGTTACGCGCATTGCCTGATATACATATCCTCTTCCCGAAAGGGGATCACGGATAGCGCCTCCCAAACAGGTTGCAGCGCCACCAAATGGCTCAATTTCGGTAGGATGGTTATGGGTTTCATTTTTGAAAAATACAAGCCATTCCTCTTCCTTTCCGTCGATTTCCACCGGAACTACGATAGAGCATGCATTGATTTCATCGGATTCCTCCAGATCCTGCAGCTTTCCTTCCTTTTTCAGCTTCCGCATTGCCATTAAAGCCAGATCCATCAGGCATACAAATTTATCATCTCTTCCTTTAAAAATCTCTTCTCTTGTCGCTAAGTAATTTTCATAGGTCTTTACGATTGGCGCCTTATAATAGCCATCTTCAAATTCCACATGTTTCAATTCGGTGGAAAAGGTAGTATGACGGCAATGGTCAGACCAGTAAGTATCCAGCACCCGGATTTCCGTCATGGAAGGGTCTCTGTTTTCTTCTCCCTTAAAATAAGTCTGGATATGCAGAAAATCCTGAAAGGTCATGGCAAGCCCCAGAGAATCATAAAGCCCTTTCAATTCTTCTTTTGACATATCCTTAAATCCATCAAAAACAAGCACATCTTCCGGCTCATCAAATTCCGTTATCAGGGTATCCGGTTTTACCATATCGGTTTCTTTGGAATCTACCGGATTGATACAATATGATTTTATTTTTTCAAATTCATCATCACGAATATTTCCTTCAAATACGTAAGTAACAGCAGTTTTGATAACAGGCTCTTCATCTTCCTTTAAAAATTTCACACATTGTACTGCGGAATCCGCCCGCTGGTCAAATTGTCCCGGCAGATATTCCACGCTGAACACCCTGGCATTGTCTGCCATGTCAAAGGTCTCATAAAATAAAATATCCACAGGAGGCTCGCTGAACACGGTTTTGCAGGCTTTTTCAAAAGTGTCATCGGAAAGGTTCTCCACATCATACCGGATCAACACTCTCACCTGGGAAATTCCTGTAATCCCAAGGTAACTAACTACTTCTTCTTTCAATTCTTTTGCTTTGACTGCAAAGTCCTCTTTCTTTTCTACATAGATACGTTTCACATTCGCCATGATGACTCCTCCGTTGTCTGTTGTTTTCCATTGCTGAGTATGCTTTTTCTCTTTTCTTTTCCTTAAGAACAATGTCTTTTTATAGTATACAAATATTTTTGGGGTTTTTCAAGCAGAAGAGTGTATTTAGAGGACGTAGGAGACGGCACGTTATTATATCAACTGTTATTTGCTTATTTTGTGGTTGTCATAATATTTTCTACTATATCTTGTAGTATTTGTGATTTTATTGATATTTTGGGGATTTTCTTATAGTTTACACATAATTAAGCATATTTACTGCTTTTATGTATACTAGATATTGTGCTATTATGTGTTATTGAATCTATATATTGTTTTTTCATAGTTTTTGACTAACCCAGTCACGCAAATTTTATTTTACTTGTTATTGTATGATTTTTTTATTGAGGGTTATAAAGAAAATGGATTTTTTGCTGTTATTTTATTTTAATTTCTTGCCTTTTTATAGTTTTTTTGTTCTGTCTGGACTTTTATATACAATTCGCTAAATACACTTGTATTCATTTATTAAAATTATTTTTTCTTGTGTCTTTTATTTTTACATAATCTAGTGATATTTTGACTAATAAGCACTATATCTTGTATTTAACTTGCTATTTTATTATTTTATATCATATGCTATTTTACTTTATGTATACTATTATTATGTTAACATATTACTGTATTCTTTTAGTAATATTTATCCTTGTATTTTTATAAGTATCTGTAGTTTTGATGTTACCTTTTACAAGCAAAACGGGAATAGTACAATTCAGAGAAAACATAAAAAATCAGGGAAAGAAGTTTGAAAAGTTTATGAAAGTTTAAGACAGCAAATTGAAAAGTTCATAATTTTTATGGTATACTTTCAAATGCTTGAACTAAGAGTCAACAGGAATGGAGGAACAAAAAAATGTGGAAAAAAATAGCAGTGGCTGTAATGGCGGCACTGATGCTCTGCCTGTTGGCAGCCTGTGGTTCGTCATCAACCGATAACGCTAAAACAGAAGATAATTCGCAGGACAAAACAGACACTTCCGAAAACATTGTCACAAATTTGGAGAAAATTGATATGTCAAAATGGATGTACCATTCAGACGATAACGTCTATTATCAGATTGGCATATCGTATTGCGAAACGCCTGCGGACGCATCCTATGAAACGCTGGCTGTTTTTGTGCCGGGTGATTATTTTTCAGGAACAGATAATGGTGACGGAACATACACCTGCGAAGTAAATTCAGATGCAAAAGTGAATGGGTATACGGCCCAGGGCGCTCCTATTGTCATGCCAATTGAGACGCCGGGATATTCAGCCCAGGCACCATTGACAGGTTATACAAGCCTCACAGAGTACATGGAGGCTGGGTTTGTATATGTGCATGCAGGGTGCCGTGGAAGGGATGCGGGCGCACCAGCTGGTGTCACGGATATCAAGGCCGCAATTCGCTATCTGCGGTATACAGATGAAATCGCGCCCGGATCTGCTGAAAAAATCTTTGTATTCGGTATGAGCGGCGGCGGTGCTCAGTCTGCCCTTGTCGGCGCAACAGGTGACAGTGAACTTTACGATCCTTACCTTGAACAAATCGGTGCGGTACAGGATGTCAGTGATGCCGTTTATGGTTCCATGGACTGGTGCCCGATTACCAATCTGGACAGCGCAGATGAAGCCTATGAATGGATGATGGGAGTCACAAGAAGCGGGCTTTCGGACGATGAGCAAGCGATTTCTGATGCGCTGGCAGCTTCTTTTGCTGATTATATCAATCAGGCGGGGATAAAAGACGAAACAGGAAATGTCCTGACCCTGGAAGAGTCAGCGGACGGCATTTATCAGGCAGGTAGCTATTACGATTATATTTTGAGCGTGATTGAAGAGTCTTTGAATCACTTCCTTTCAGATACGGAGTTTCCGTACGATTCCTCTGCTTCTGGAGGAAAGGATGGCGGAATGGGCGGCTTTGGCGGCCGTGGAGAAATCGGTGATTTCGGTGGCTTTGGCACACCAGATGGAGACGGTGGTTTCGACGGCCGGAAAATGGGTGAAAAAGGTGGATTTGGAGGCCCTGCGGGGAAAGATGGCTTCGGTGGGCCGGACAGCACAAAAGAAGGCTCTTACGAAGAGCGGGATGATATAACCCGTATCGAGACTTCAAATGGCATTACCATCTCCGGAACCTATGAAACTGTCAGCGACTATATTGATGCGCTCAATGCAGACGGCACATGGGTTACCTATGATGTCGAATCAAATACAGTTTCAGTTACAAGTATCGGTGATTTTGTAAAAGCCTTTAAGGGCGCATCAAAAAATCTTGGTGCATTTGACCAGCTTGATGCCAGACAGGGAGAAAATGTGCTGTTTGGATATGGAGATGGAAATGGAGCCCATTTTGATGCTTTGCTTGCAGATATATTGAATCAACTCGAAAGCAGCTATGTTTCCGATTTTGAAGAGGATCTTCAAAAAACGGATGCTGTTGGTTATACAGTGGCTCAGAGGCTGAACATGTATACACCTCTTTATTATCTATTGGAATCTGAGGATGGATATAGGACCAGTACGCCTGCAAAGCATTGGAGGATCCGCACCGGCATTGCACAGAGTGATACTTCGCTTACAACAGAAGTAAATCTTGCTCTTTCCCTTCAGAATTATGATGGAGTGGAATCGGTTGATTTTGCAACCGTTTGGGGTCAGCAGCATGTCAAGGCAGAGCGCACAGGAAACAGCACCGCAAATTTCATTGCGTGGGTAAATGAATGCATGAAGTAACTTTCCTTATGTACCCAATTACAGTCTGTTCTTTGGCATTATAATTGCCCGCTTCTTTGCGGATTGCTGCAGCGGTTCCACTGCTTTCCATCTCTTCCGCAAATTTTCTTGCATTACCGTTTGTACTGGTATAATAGATGTTCACAACTATGCTCATTTCTATTTCCTCCGTTCTAAATTTCCTTTTCAATCATATCACAATAATACGACTGTTAAAAGAACTATCGTGCCATTTCCTTTGCACTGTCATTATTTCAGGTAATTCACTCCCAGAATGGCGGCTCCAAGAACAGCCAGCACAACACCGGTCGCACGGTTCAATGTCACTGCACTGGCTTTATTTGCGAATTTAGCGGCAATCCTCGCCCAGAGCAGTGTGGAAGCCACACAGAACAGCAGGCACCATACATCCGGCATGCCGCCAATGACAAAATGGCTGGCAGCGCCTGTAAAGGCTGTAAAAGCCATGATGAACACGCTGGTTCCAACGGCGGTCTTTAGTTCATACCCTAACAGGCTGGTTAAGAGCAGGAGCATCATCATTCCGCCGCCCGCACCCACAAAACCGCAGATGAACCCGACGACAATTCCGCTGACAACTGACTGTATGATACGCTTTCTGCAGCTGACCGCCTGCATGGATTCCTTTGTTGTCATAACAGGCTTTACGATGAATTTGATTCCCAAAAGCAGTGTCATAAACACAGAGAAACTGCCCATGGTGGTATTAGGAATGCGGCTTGCGGCAAAGCTCCCCATCAATGTGAACAGCAGAACGGTCACCATCATGACAAGACCATTGCGGATATCAAGATTTTTATTTTTCCCATAGGTGTATGCACTTATGGCGCTTGCAAGGACATCGCTTGCAAGGGCAATGCCCACCGCCTCATATGCCGGAAGCCCCAGAAAAGTGATCAGCATAGGACTGATTACGGCGGCGGCGCTCATCCCTGCGAATCCTGTTCCGAGTCCAGCTCCGATTCCTGCGATAAAACAAATGAAAAATTTAAACATTATTCTGTCTCCTTCCCTTTCAGACAAGCATTGATATTGCGCAGAATACGATCATTATACTGTCTCATGCCGGTAATTTCCTCCTGTGAAAACCCATCCAGCATGATGGAAATAAATTCCTCCTGCGCGGCCTGTCCATCATGGATGATATCTCCAGCCTCTTTGCATATCCTTAAATGCGCCGTCTTACGGTTGCATTCCAAATACTCTTTTCTCAGATAACCGCACTGTTCCAGAAGTTTTATGGAAGACGATACCTGAGATTTTGACAAATATCTGACCTCGATAATATCTGTTGCAGTATCAAAACATGGATTATTGGCTAAAAAGAGAAGGATATCCAGTTCCATCCGTGTAATGTTATGGTTTACGCAGACTCCTTCCACACATTTTGAATAAAGTGCCTTGATTGCATTTTGATGTTCCCATGGATTTAATGGAATCATTGTACCCCCATTTTGTTCTTTTTAGAACTATTTTATAGCAAAAGGAGATTTTGTCAAGTGTAAATTGGAGAAAACAGGAATGGTATGAAGGATTCCATTAATTTGATATGGCATACAGACAAAGGGAATTTTTCACCTCCTCTGTTGCTGAGCCACTTATGTAATAAATCCGGCATGATTTACTTATCCAAAAATCCTAAGAACTTCTTCCACTCCATGTAGCCCTTCAAATCCCCATAGCGATACCTGTTTACTTGTGTGGTAACTTCCGAAAAACTTGTTCTTCCTGTTTTCTTGCAATATGTCTAAAATACAGAAATCGAATTAGCAACCCGCCTAACCAACCCACAGGAGCAGCAATCCAAATGCCACGATAAGCTAATTCCGTACCAGACAATATGATAGCTGTAGGAACCTGCAAAAGACACAGGGAACCGACTGAAGCAATCATTGGAACGAATGATTTTCCATATCCCAACAACAAACCATTCAATATCTGCATAGCTGCAAAAACCAGGTAAAACACAGATACCGTCCGCAGGTAGCCATTCCCAATCTGTACAACATTCGGATCACGATTAAACAGGGATATAAAGACAGAAGGAAACAAGCATATTACAACAGAAATAAGAACGGAAATACCCACTCCCATAACCAAAGCTGATTTTCCACCTTTGATTACCCTGTCAATTTTCTTTGCTCCATAATTTTGAGCAGTAAAGTTTGTCATAGCGTGTCCCAAATTCAAGGCTGGCATTTCTGCAAATGAATCTACCTTAGAAGCCGCAGTATACGCCGCCATACAATCAGTTCCAAA
>JAAVAC010000061.1 GCA_014804265.1 Lachnospiraceae bacterium
CAGGGAACGTTACAGCTACGACAGATGCGGGAGGCTCCATTATAAAGAGGATGCCAACGGGAACCGTACCAGCTACCACTATGCAGAGGGACATCCCCAGAAGCTGTCCCCGGCGAACATGTATCCGGAAGTGGAGACCAGCCCGGAAGGCTATGAATACTACTACCACTATGACCAGGCAGGAAGGAAGACCAAGGTGGAATCAGAAGGCACCACCATGGAATTCAGCTACAACGGGCTCCACCATGTGAACCATGTAACGGACGGGGAGGGGAACATTACCCATGAGGAATATGACAACTTAGGGAGTCTGATACGCCATTACAACCACCGCCAGTGGATGAAGTCCAGGAACGGGGGAGGCTATACCTATGAATACGATTATTTAGACCGCTTAATCCGGGTGAAAGACCCCTTAGGCAGGGAGAAATATTTTAAACGGAACGGTCAGGGAAGCATCTTGTACGAGAGCCTGCTGTGCAAGCCGCAGCAAATCCCGGAACAGGGAGAAAACAAAGGGCTCTACAGCACCTATGATGCCAATGACAACCGCACCTGCACCACCTTCCCGGACGGGGGGAGATGGGAAAGCAGATATGATGCGGAAGGGAACCTGCTGTATGAAGGGAGCCCGCTGGAACAGGGCGGGAGATATTATGACTATGATGCCATGGGCAGAGTGACGGAAATCCGTCTGGAGGATGGCACAGTTGCCAACAGGTATGTCTATGATAAAAAAGGAAGGCTGGTACGGGAAGCCAATGCCTTGGGGGAGATGACCTATTATGCCTACGACCTGGCAGGGAGAAGGACCGGGGTGTGGGAGTATGCAGGGGAAAGCGGACAGGCAGATGGGGAGTCAGACAGATTCGGGAGCAGCGGACAGGAGGAAAGGGAACCGGGCAGCCCGGAGGACCGGAACAGTACATATCGTGTGACCCAGTACCTGTATGACGATGCAGGAAATGTCATAGAAGAGCGCAAAGGACTGGAAGCAGTAAAGCCATTGGAATACCCCCACAGATTCCTTCGCATCCGAAAAGAATATGATAGGCAGAACCGCCTAGTTTCCGTGGAGGACGGGACAGGGGCAAGGATCGCCTATGCCTATGACTTCCGGAATAACCGGACGAAGGAGACTAGACTGATCAATGAGCAGGGAGTAAGGAAGGAGATAACCTACTCTTATGATAAGTCTGGAAGGCTGATAAGGAAAGAAGAATTCGAAAGCGGCAAGGAAGACAGAACCAGCCATTCGGATAACAGCATCACAAGCTACGGTTACGATGAGGCAGGCAACCTGACCTTCCTCCGGCTGCCGGAGGGCGGAATCATCCGCATGGCCTACGATGCCGCAGACCGCCCGGTGTGCATGCTGGAGCAGGACAAGAAGAACGGCATCTGCCGGGGCATGAACTACCTGTATGATGACGTATGTGCAATGCCGTGGGAACAGCTGTATGGCCGGGAGGGCTACGAGAAAGAGTTGAACCAGAAGCTGATGGACTGCAATACTCTGGAGGACTACCACGGGGATAAGTTCCTGGGAATGCTCTCAAAAGAGCAGCCTTCCACGGTGAGGTACTACGGCGGAAAAAAAGCATTGGGGATTTACGATGCCTACGTGCAGATTTATGAAGTGGAAAGGGTCTGGAAGCCCGGGGCAGAGGAGAAGATAGAGGCAGGAGAGGAAGGGGCAGACTACTATACCCGCCGCTACTGCTATGACTTCCGTGGCAGCCTGCTATCTCAGGAAGACACTCTTGGAAACCGGACAGGATATGCTTATAGCCAGGCAGGGGACTTGATTAAACTGACCGCCCCGGACGGAAGCGAAACAACATTTGACTATGACAAACAGGGCAGGCTGTTGTCAAAGACCAATGGAGAAAAGGAAAGGGAATACCTGCTTGCCTATGATAAGCTCGACAGGGTCATTGGAGAAACCGACGGGGAAGGCAACACTACTTCTTATACCTACCATTCCACCGGAGAAACCAGCAGAATCACTGGAGCGGACGGGAAGACAGACTGGCAGACATCCTATGACATCTGGGGCAGGCCGGACAGCATAACTGACGGGAACGGCAACAAGACCACCTATCAAAAGGACAGCTGGGGACGGGTGACCAGGGTAATTTATCCGGATGGCGGAGAGGAACACTATGCCTATGACTATGCAGGGAATATCACGAAAGCAAGGGACGCAGTTGGAAACGAGACGGAGTTCTGCTATAATAGGGACGGCCGGCTGGAAAGGATAAAAAGGACAGACGGAAGCAGGCGGTATTTTGGCTATGACAGGGAAGGAAGGTGCATCTACCGGAAGGATGAGAATGGGAATGTGATCAGTCTGTCCTATAACATGGACGGCAATCCCGTAACGTCTAGGGGAAGCAGAGGAAAAGCAGGAATACTGGAAGAAAAGGAAACTGAAAGAAGCCTTATTCCAAAAGCAGTAGAGCCGGAGATAAGGAGCCTGTATACTTATGATGAACAGGGCTTTTTAAAGAAAGCAGCGGAAGGAGGAAGCGTATACCAGTACGAGAGGGATACGGAAGGGAACACCTTAAGGAAGAGCGCAGGCGGTAGGACGCTGTATGAAGCCAGATATGACGGATGCGGCAGACTGTCCATGCTTGATGGAACCCATTACCAATATGATAAGGCGGGAAGGTTACAGCAGGTAAGGGAGGAAAATGGAATCAGTGCAGCATACCGTTATAATAAGAACGGCATGCTGATGGAAGCGATCTGTGGAAATGGTCTGAGGACAACCTATAAATATAACAGCAGGAACCAGCTGACTTCACTGACGGCAGGTTTTGATGGGAAAGTGCCGCTGCTGCAGGCAGCTTATCAATATGACGGCAATGGGAACCGGATAGGGAAAGAGGAGCAGTTCCAAAGAAAGGTTGGAAGCAAAAGGACAGTAGAGAAAACAGCCTACAGCTACGATAAGATGGGCCGTCTGACAGGAGAAACAAGAAATGGCAGTGGGACTATCTACCGCTATGACTTAGCTGGAAACCGGATAAGCTGTATTCAGGCGGATAATAAGGAAACGTATCGTTATAACAGCAGGAACCAGTTGATGGAGCTTGCTGGTGATAGTGGAAATATAAAATACTGCTATGATTCGGCAGGAAACCTAGTGGAAGAAAAACATGCTTATGCAGAGGCAGAAGACAGAAGAATACAATATGTATATGATTCCTATAACAGAAATATTGGAATAAAAGGGAATGACTTCCTACAGAAAAATACTTATGATGCAGAAGGTTACCGTTGCAGCCTGGAGGGAAATGGGAAGGTGACCCACTTTGCCTACAGGTTAGGCATATTGCTTAGTGAGCTGGGTGGAGAAGGGATTCCAACCGAGAGCTATGTATCAGGAAATGAGTATGTGGGACTGGTAAGTGGAATCGGAAGGGAATGCGAAGCACGATATTATGTCACAGATGAACAGGGAAGCATACGGTATGTATTGAATAGCAAAGGGGAAGTAGAAAGCTGTTACCAATACGATGCTTTTGGAGAACGTATTGTACAAGAAGGAGATAGAAGCAGGCTGGGATATAACAGCCAGATATGGGATGAATTGAGCGGGCTGTATTATCTGAGGGCACGTTATTATAATCCAAGGACAGGACGGTTTACCCAGAAAGATGGTAGCTATGAGGATGGGTTGAATCTGTATACATACTGTAATAACAATCCAGTAATTTATTGTGATCCAGATGGATTTAATAAGAAAGTGGTAAATCCGAGCTGTGGCAGCAAGGAAAAGCCGGAGGATATAGTTGAAGTTGAGTTATCTAGGAGCAAATATCCCGAGTCAGCACAACACATTGAAGATGCAATAGCTAAAGGTCAGCCAGAGGTATTAACAATTGACAGGGCAGGAGCAAAGAATAATAGAAAAGCATCATTAAAAGGAATAGATAAAATACCAGGAATGGATTTAGATGAATATCCACCAGCTATGTCTAAGGAAGGAGGAAAAGGAGCTAGTGTACGTGGAATAGCTCGTTCAGATAATAGAGGCTCTGGTTCAAGTGCTGGACACAAATTGAGAAAGTATCCAAATGGAACCAAATATAAATTCAAAATAACGGAAGAGTAAAAGGGAGAGTTAGATGATAAAGGAACAAGATTTATGGAATGAAGTAGTAAGTATGATTAAAAAATCAAACAGGAAAATACAAATTTATGAAGGAAAAGAAAATGTAGGTCATTTAGAAATAGAAGCTTTAGGGCTAAATAGGAAATCTACATTAGGGGTTATTATATTATATACGTCAGGTATTTGTGTAGACAATTGGATTAGAATTATTGGACAAAACTGTTTGGAACGCAAGGGTATTGTTATGTATAATGAGCTTGACAAAAGAAAAGAGAATACTGTTTTAGAAGGAATGTTGATTATAGGTCAGGATATTGTTGGAGGAATATTTGCCATTAATAGGGAAAAATTTGTAGAGGGAATACATAAAATATGGTATTTTGCACCAGATACACTGGAATGGGAGTGCTTAGATATGAGTTATGCCGAATTTATTGCATGGCTGATGCAGGGAAATACTGACGAATTTTACAGTAGCATGAGGTGGGATAATTGGAGGGAAGATTGTAGGAGTATCAATTTTAATGAGGTGTTACTAATATATCCTTTTTTATGGTCAAAGGAATGTGACCTGAAAAAAATATCAAAAAAAGCTGTTCCATATGAAGAACTAATGGGAATTAATTTTGAGTATGCACTAAAATTTAATTAAAGTATATTTCTGCACAAAAATAATTAACTGTTGAGGTACTACAGCGGAAAAAAGCATTGGGAATCTACCATGCCTACGTGCAGATTTATGAAAAGGAAAGGGTCTGAGAGCCCGGGGCAGAGGAAAAGATAGAGGCAGGGAAAGAAGGGGCAGACTACTATACCTGCCGCTACCGCTATGACTTTCGTGGCAGCTTGTTATCCTAGGAAGACACCCTGGGAAACCGGACAGGATACGCCTACAGCCAGACTGGGGACTTGATTAAACTAACTGCCCCTGACGGAAGCGAAATGATATTTGCCTATGACGAACAGGGCAGGCTGCTGTCAAAGACCAACGGGGAGCAGGAAAGGGAATACCTGCTTGCATATGACAAGCTCGACCGGGTCATGGCAGAAACTGACGGAGAGGGCAATACTACTTCTTACACCTACCATTCCACCGGAGAAATCAGCAGAATCACTGGATCCGACGGAAAGACAGACTGGCAGACATCCTATGACATCTGGGGCAGGCCGGACAGCATAACTGACGGGAACGGCAATAAGACCACCTATCAGAAGGACAGCTGGGGACGGGTGACAAGAGTCACTTATCCAGATGACGGGGAGGAACACTATACCTATGACTATGCAGGGAACATCATAAGGGCAAGGGACGCAGTTGGAAACGAGACAGAGTTCTGCTATAATGGGGACAGCCGGCTGGAAAAGATAAAAAAGGCAGACGGAAGCAGGCGGTATTTTGGCTATGACAGGGAAGGAAGGTGCATCTACCGGAAGGATGAGAATGGGAATGTGATCATCCTGTCCTATAATATGGACGGCAATCCTGTAGTGTCTACGGGAAGCAGAGGAAAAGCAGGAATACTGGAAGAAAAGGAAACTGAAAGAAGCCCTGTCCCAAAACCAGTAGAGCCGGAGATAAGGAGCCTGTATACTTATGACGAACAGGGCTTTTTAAAGAAGGCAGCGGAAGGGGGAAGCATATACTGGTACGAGAGGGATACGGAAGGGAATACCTTAAGGAAGAGCGCAGGCGGCAGGACACTGTATGAAGCCAGATATGACGGATGCGGCAGGCTGTCAATGCTTGGCGGAACTTATTACCATTACGATAAGGCAGGACGGTTACAGCAGATAAGGGAGGACAATGGAACCAGTGCAACATACCGTTATAATAAGAACGGCATGCAGACAGAAGTAATCTGTGGAAACGGTCTGAGGACAACCTATGAGTATGACAGCCGGCACCAGCTGACTTCACTGACGGCAGGTTTTGATGAGAAAGTGCCGCTGCTGCAGGCAGCTTATCAATATGACGGCAACGGAAACCGGGTAGGAAAAGAGGAGCAGTTCCAAAGAAAGACTGGAAGCAAAAGGACAATAGAGAAAACAGACTACAGCTACGATAAGATGAACCGCCTGACAGGGGAAATTAGGAATGGAAAGGAAGCCAGCTATAGTTATGATCTGGCAGGGAACAGAACCAGCCGTATCCAGGCGGGAAACAAAGAGACCTATCGTTATAATAGTAGGAACCAGTTGACTGAGCTGATTGGTGGTAGTGGAAATATAAGATACAGCTATGACCTAGCAGGAAACATGGTGGAAGAAAACCATATCTGCATAACAGCAGAAGACAGAAGAATCCAATATACCTATGATTCCTATAACAGAAACACCGGAATAAAAGGGAATGACTTTCTGCAAAAAAACACTTACGATGCAGAAGGCTGTCGTTGCAGCCTGGAGGAAAATGGGGAGGTGACCTACTTTGCTTACAGGTCCGGCATGCTGCTTAGTGAACTGGATGGAGAAGGGATTCCAACCGAGAGCTATGTATCAGGCAATGAATATGTGGGGTTGGTAAGTGGAACCGGAAGGGAATGCGAAGCACGATACTATGTCACAGATGAACAGGAAAGCATACGGTATGTATTGAATGGCAAAGGGGAAGTAGAAAGCTGTTACCAATACGATGCCTTTGGGGAAAGCATTGTACAAGAAGGAGATAGAAGCAGGCTACGGTATAACAGCCAGATATGGGATGAATTGAGTGGGCTGTATTATCTGAGGGCACGTTACTATGATCCAGGTACAGGACGGTTTATACAGGAAGATGTTATTTATGATGATGGATTGAATCTGTATGCTTATTGTAATAGCAATCCGGTTATATATAGTGATCCGAGTGGGTTTAGTAAAAAAAATAATTGTTACAATAAGCAGGGCATGGGTGATGCAGATATAAATGATTTGAAAAAATTATCCGATAGCAAAATTAAAGAACTTGGTGGAGAGGATTATACACAAGGGATAAAACGACAGACTGGTAAAAGTAAATCTGATTTATTTATTGATAAAAAAGGAAATATATATTCCGTTCCCAAGAATGGGGGACCACCACAGTGGGTTGATCGCATAGATATAGATGATTAGGTATAAGATAAAAGAATACTGGTGTACTGATTGGTCGATATTTATCTTTACTATCGCTCCATTTATGGAGTGATAGTAAGGGATAAACACAAAGAAACAAACTTAATCCAGATATAACTGGTTTTGAACTGCCAGCTTAATTTTGGGATGGATTCTTGTGCTAGCAATTTCTGCCGAAGAATCTAAAATTATTAGCATGTCTTGAAAGACATTGTCTAGTCATTGCATTAAGTTCGATTTTGAGACGCCCAGCTAGCTCCCATATTTTGGAGCATAATGGATTTTTAACTGCTTGATGATTTGCCGTGCTTCCACTGGTGGATATTTTTTGTAGAAGGATGCAGGTTTATCGTTTCTATACACTTATATTATGTCTACCGATTAAAGGATCGACAAACATAAAAGTGCTATATATGCCATTATGGATATATGCAGTGTTTGTTCTTTAAGATTTCCTAGATGGCATTTTTTTCAATATGAGTATCAAGGACACCTTTAGCCTTTCTTCAAGCAGACATAGCATCCAACGTGAATGCACGTCGGGAATAGGTTAGTAGGCAAGTTCTATGATTCTTGCTTCGATACACCCATTTAGTGTCCCAATACATTATAATGTTATTTTTTTTAAATATATGGAGGATAAAGATGTTAAAAAATAAATGTCCTATAGATATTGGTAATGCAGCTATAATAACTAATAAAATTGCAATAGGTACCAATTTTCTAATGGGAAGATTGGAAAATATATTTGACTTTTTTTCTGAAGAACCATTTACAATAATGGTTAAAGAAGAAGAAAATAGTATAGAAGAAGAATATACATGTATTTTAAGAATTAGATTTTGGAATCGAATGCAGAAAAGTTCTTCTTGGAGTATATATTCAAAAGATAGAGAGAATCTAAATAATATTATAATACGGAGAGTAATCTGGGATTTAAACAAGGACAAAGAAATTGCAAAAAATGGCATTAGGGAAAATAGAGCTGAGGCATTGGAATCGTGGCCTTCCATTGCAATTTGTAATAAATATATCTTTTCACCTTGGTCAAACCATGTAATAGACTTGATAAATGGTCTTGATTTAGAAATAAAAAATGGATTAATTTTATATGAAAATAGTAATCAAACATGGGAATGGCGTGATTTAGAAATGTTGCGATTGTATGATTGGGGACAAGTACATTTAACGTGGTGTACAGATAGAAAAAATGAAGATTTGGAGAAAAGAATTAAAGAATTGATAGTGGGATTAGATTTTACGATAGAAAGAATTAATGAGGATATTTTTTCAATGACTTTAAACTATAGTGTAAATCCAGAGGAATATAAAAATTCATTATGCGGAAAAAATTAAATGACCATACAGTATTTGTTGTGGTTAAATAAGAATAAAAAAGAAGCACAAAACAGAACAAAAAGTAAAACTGGATGTTCAAAGAAATAAGATAAGAAAGGAAGAAAAAATGGAAAAATCGATTTAGTCATGATGGTTGCAGAAGCAATTGAAGAAGGAAACATAGAAAAAATAAAAAAGCCATTAAACGATAAACCCAATAATACAAATAAACTGACAAGTATGGGTTGGTGATTACATACTGCTGCATCATATCAGCAGTTAGAGATTGCAAAATTTCTAATTGATTTAGGTGTAGATGTGAATTTTGTAATATTTAGAAAAGGTAATGCGCTTATAAATGCAGCATGAACAGGAAATATTGAAATGATGGAGTTGTTGATTCAAAAAGGGATAGAGATTTGTTGTACTTGGATCAGTTAAATCAAAATGTAGGGTACAAAGAATTCAGCTTTATCCGGGCGTCACCTGTCCGAAAATGCCAGTTGACTTTTGCTGCGGCTGTATTTCTCTCCACTTCCCACGCTGACAATTCGCTGCGTAACAAATGTTGATGAAGCAGCTGAACGTGCAAAAAAGTATTATTGTAAAGCGAAGAAAGGATAGGAAATTATGAATTATAAGGAAGAATTAGAAAATGCAATATTAAGTGAAAATCTTTATGAAACAAACGATATTTTAGAGAAAATAGTTAATGAACAAAAAGGAAAAGAGTATTTAGAATATTTAATAAATTTGATTGCGGATAATCCGAATATAGATTTTGGTATACCCGGTCCAGTAGTACATTTTATTGAAAGATATCCAGAGGAGGAATATGTATCATATTTAATTATAGCATTGAATGATAAGCCAAATTCACTTTTGCTTTGGATGTTAAATAGAATTGTAAATGAACCAAACTGTACCAAGAAAGAAGAATATATTATGATTTTTGACAAAATATCAAAACGCAAAGATATTGATATGTCTGTAAGAAATAATGCTAAAGATTATTTTGATTTTCAACGGGGATGTTAATTAAGATGGCGTATAATGATGGATATAAAATATTTTTTGAAGCTAATGGGAGATTTTAAGAGGCAATAGTACAGTACCAGCGCCCATATCCTTACAGCTGTCACAACCTTTGCAGGGGGGCAGGTAGAAAGTCTACCATAACCCGGAATATCTGGTGACCAGGATCGAATACCAGGATGATACTTATGAAGCCTATGGGTATGACCAGTGGCAGAACAAAACATACTATCGGGACAGGAATGGAAATGATACCCGCTGGGAGTATTCGGAGTACGGGGAG
>JAAVAC010000062.1 GCA_014804265.1 Lachnospiraceae bacterium
CAGGGCGAACAGGAAGCCTTACAGAAAAAGGTGGACATGATGCGTGAGCGTCTTGACGGAGCAGCAAAGGAGCAGGCGGACAATTCAAAATGGCTTTCACTGATAAGGCAGTATGCCGATATTAAGGAGCTTGACAGAGAAATGCTTCATCTGCTCATCAAAGAGATTGTCGTCCATGAGGATATGTCAGAGGGCAGACGGAACACAACGGTAGAGATACATTTTAATTTTATGAAACAGGGAAGCCAGCTGACGGTAAAAAGTTAGTGTGATGCTTCTGAAAACCGCATACAGGGGAATGGTGTTTATCCCCTGTGGCGGAGAAATATCTACAAAACACAATCAAATCTTGAAGTTTCACAATCAATTCGATTATTTTTCAACTATTTAGGTATGACACACAATATGGCAAACGAGGGACACAGTTTAACGAGAACAATATCCCCACATTTTCCCTGCCCTTTTCAGTGGAAAATGCTCCAGAAGGGACAGTGTCACTTGCCATCGTATTAGAGGATAAGGATGCTTATCCGGTAGCAGGCTTTGCATGGATACACTGGCTGGCGGCAAATATTACCAGGTTTGAGATAAAGGATAATGAAAGCCAAAGTGCAAAGGACTTCATACAGGGTCAAAATAGCTGGACGAGCATACAGGGTGGAGAGCAGCCAGCGGAGCTTTGCTGTTATTACGGAGGGATGACACCGCCGGATAAGCCGCATATGTATGAGCTTCATGTGTTTGCTTTGGATAAGATGTTGAAGCTGGAGCGAGGGTTTTTGTTGAATGAGTTGTTTTGGGAAATGGAGGGGCATGTTTTGGAGAAGTTTACATTGAAGGGGCTGTATGACAACTGATAGTGTAATAGGAAGTGATTAAAGTGAAAGTACGAGAAGAATATACTTGTCCGTTAGAGCTGGTGCATGACATGATTAAAGGTAAATGGAAAACCATTATCCTGTGGCGGTTACGATTAGGCGCAACTACATTATCCAAGCTTGAAAAGGATATAGACGGCATTACTCAGAAAATGCTTTTAGAACAGTTAAAGGAGCTTATGGAATATGGTTTTGTAGAAAAGAAAAGTTTTGAAGGCTATCCTCTTCATGTAGAATATTCCCTGACTCCGGATATGGGGCAGCAGATTTTAGAAGCGCTTAAAATCATGCAGCAAATAGGGATTGACTATTTGAAAGCCAATGGACTTGAGCATGTTTTAATTGAAAAAGGTGTTATGCCGGAATGATGCCCACAAAAAAGTGGTTAATTTACTGTCAGAAAACTGCTGTTTATAATATCCCCACATTTTCTCTGCCCTTTCAAGTGGAAAATGCTTTGGAAGGAATGGTGTCTCTTGTCATCGTATTAGAGGGGAAGGATGATTATCCGGTAGCTGGATTTGCGTGGATACGCTGGCTGCCGGCAAATATTGTCAGGTTTTAGATAAAGGATAATGAAAGCCAAAGTGCAAAGGACTTCATGCAGGGTCTAAATAGCTGGGCTTGTATACAGGGTGGAAAACAGCCGGCGGAGCTTTGCTGTTATTACGGAGGGATGACACTGCCAGTTAAGCCGCGTATTTTGTTGTTTCGTGAATTACAGTTTCCTTTAAAGGAAATCAAAGGGATTCTGAACAGCCCCAAATTCGACCGCAGCAAGGCACTGGAACAGCAGATTACACTGTTGGAGTTGAAAAAGGAGCATTTGGAAAATCTCATAGACCTTGCCCGTGGAATAAAAATGATAGGAGTGAAGAAATTGGATTTTTCAGTATTTGATACCAAAAAAATGGATGAGTATGCAAAGCAGGCAAAGGCATCCTACGGACAGACAGAGGAATATAAGGAGTTTGAAGAAAAGAGTAAAAATTGGACAAAGGAAGATGTTGCTAATATTAATATGGAATTTATGGGGATTTTTGTTGAATTTGGAAAAATGCGGGATAAGAAGCCGGCGGATGAAGCTGTGCAGGAGCAGGTGAAAAGGTTGCAGGATTATATTACGGAGCATTTTTATACTTGCTCAACGGAGGTTTTAAGTGGGCTGGGGAAGATGTATGCCGGAGGTGGAAGCATGACGGAGAATATTGATAAGGCAGCGGGGAAAGGAACGGGGGAATTTGTTGAGAAGGCGATTGGGGTGTATTGTAGTAGGTAGGAGCTAAGGAAAAGGGGAAAGGAAAGATGATGGAAACCTTCCGCTGGAATTGGATTGGGATTAGATGCAATCTGATTTGGTGGGAGGTTTTTTGGTGGAGATGAGAGAGAATTTGACAAATGGGTATGATAAATGACAAAAAGTTATTGACATGGGTGAGGAGAGTGTGGCAAAATAATTATGTATTAAATAGGGTGGTGTTTATGAAATAAAGGATAATTCAAAGTTATCCGTTGAATTTGCCAGAAATTAACATGAAACTGTCTGTTTAATAATTTTTGAGGGAATGATAATCATATGGAAATTACCCACAGTATATTATTTTTTCGACTATTCCTTCACCAAACTTTCCAGTCTGCTTTATTCTAATAACAAAATAGTGATTGAATTTATGGGGTTCGTCTTTTGTATCTCCTACTTTGCCTTTCTATTCGTTTATTTCCGGGAATATGAGAAAAAGCAGGAGCTTGAACAGTACAGTGACCTGATGAAAATGCAGCTGCTCTCCATCGAAAAGGAGATTGAACAGGTAAAAAGCAGCAAACAAAAGCTCTCTATATTAAGACATGACATGCGCCACCATTTAAATATCATCCTGACCCAGCTCCAAAATAATAACACAGCGAAAGCAATCGAGTATATTAAAGAAATCGGTGCTCTCTATGATGATACCATGATTGCAGCCTACTGCCAAAACGAAACGATCAATTCCGTAATTTCTATTTATCATGCACGTTTTGCTGATAAGGAAATCGCACTCAACTGTGATATCTCCATAGGGGAAACGCTCCCTTGTCCAGATACTGCGATTTGTACTATTTTATCCAATGGCTTGGAAAATTCCATGCACGCATTAGAAGAAATGGCCACAGAAAAAAAATGGGCAAACCTTACCATTTCCGAAAAGAAAAATCACCTTCTGCTCCAGATTGAAAATCCAATTGTACGGATTCCTAAATTTGTAAATGGTATTCCAACCTCCGGCAAAAAAGGACATGGCATTGGTGTAAAAAGTATTGTATATTATACGGAACAATTAAACGGGCAATGCCATTTTTCACTTACTGACAACACTTTCATTTTAAGGATCATTATTTAGAGGTGACATGATGAAGATAGCGATTTGTGATGATGAAATGCACTTTATGGATGCCCTTTGCCCCCTATTGGAGCAATGGGCAAAGGAATGTGGGATTAAGCTTACGCTCTATCGGTTCACAAATGGAGATGACCTGATTGCCGCCCATCAGAGTGAATGTATGGATTTGATCTTTTTGGATATAATCATGCCGTTATTAAGTGGTCTGGATGTTGCCAGAGAGCTTCGGAATATGAATCAGAATGTTCCAATTGTTTTCCTTACTTCTTCCAAAGAATTCGCTGTGGATTCCTATGAGGTAAAAGCCCTTAATTATCTCATAAAGCCTGTTGACCAGACAAAATTATTTCTCACTCTGGATGATTTTCTGAAAACCTTTAGCCTGCCTAAAGCCTTCTTTACTGCAAAAACTGCTGACGGTTTTTGCAGGATAGTGATTGCTGATGTTGATTATCTGGAGGCACAGAACAAGCAGGTTCTTGTCCATTTAACAAATGGCAGGACAATCGCAATCCGTGAACTATTCTCAAAATGTGCGGAAGTTTTTTCGCCGGAAAATGGATTCTGTTGCTGCCACCGCAGCTATATTGTGAATCTAAGCAATGTAGAGCGATTCTCAAAGACAGAAGTTACCACTAGCCATAATGCAGTCATACCGATATCAAGAAACAACTATGCAGCATTTAAGGAAACCTATTTTAACCATATGTTTGAGTAATATAAATACATTTTATTAGAAAGATTGGAACTCGACGCCCTTTTGTCCCTATTACTCTCGAACCCTCCATTTTATCTGTTGCTGTTTTCCGCTAAAATAACATTAATTTTCGCAATATCTCTTTTGGTAGTGCGATATCCAATTATAGATATAATAATATAGGATACTGCATAACCGAGCAAAGTTCCGGCTAACGCATAAGGATACCTTTGCAGTTGCCAAAGCAGAGTGAGAATGGGTATCCAAACAGCACCCGTAAGGCAAAGGTAAATCAGGTTCTGAAGAAAAAAACCAATTTCTTGATAGTCATAGATGAATGTCATTCCCGCAAATGCGGCACCTATCACGCCATATAGTAATATATGCACCTCCACTGCAATTCTTTCTGATGCAAACATTCCCATATACTCCGGTGGGATTGGATTAAAGTTATCTATTCCGGTTACTGCTCGTACGATAATCTCTATTAGCATATTTGCCATTAAGCCACATATTGCAGAAATGGCAAAACTTGTTGCACATCTTTTTATCATAGTTTTCTTTCACCCTTCCCATATTTATTTTAAACCAAGTTTTTTCTTAAGCCGCGTAACATTTCTTCTTGATGTATATGTTTCGGTTCCGTCTATTAAAATAACCTTTATAGTTCCCACCATATTAATATCCAGACTACGCACTTTTCTTAAATTGATTATTTCGGATTTTGAAATCCGAAATAGATCCATAGTATCTAATATTTCTTCCAACTCATACAACTTTTTCTGTACACTGTAAACTCCTTTGGTGTCCTGTGCCATTACTTTTTGGTTCTGGGCATAAAACCGGATTATTTCCTGAGGATTCAGCATAACTTTTTCCCCTCGCTCATCAGTTCCGGGAAGCCGGATATTCACAAATTCTTCGATATCCTTTACCATCTGGGTAACACTGGCATTCTTTTCATCATTACAAACATGAATTTCCATACTTTTGTACTTTTTATCAATTAACATCTTAACCTGCATATTTTTTCCCTTTCTATTGGAAAATGTTACGCTTATTTTATATTGGCTTTTTTTAGAATACACCATGACAGCAGGCCCATGATTCCTGCAAATATAAGACTGACTACAATCCCCATGAACATATCACTTATCTTGGCATTGATGCCAAGCTGTGCTATGCCATAATGGTATGGTGTCAATTGATAGATATGATCTAACAATTTTACCTTTGATGCAAGAGTAGCAAGTAATGCAGTAATCATGCCAAAGAAAAAACCAAATGCAGTTACGGCTACGGTTTTCTTTAATTTTATTGCCACAGGAATACAAATGCTAAGCTGTCCGATATATGTGATGGCATATGCAATATATGACAACAGGAGTTTTCCTATGAATACATTTTTTGTATATTCCAAAATATTACTCATAAAAATAGAAATCACGGTACCTTCTGCCCCCTGCATATTCACTTTTGAAAAAACGCAGATGATAGAGCCAAGCGTATATGGCAAAACCATAATAAGTACAGCTACAGCAAAAGCCAACATGTAATTTGCTATTATTTTTTTTCTTCCAAATTTAATTGCGCCATGAATGGTTTTGTTTTCAAAGTCTGAGCCCACCAGAATTCCTGTTACTAAAGAGCCGAACAGCCAAATCATCATGGAATCACCAAGACCGGTTACACTTCCAGCGGAAGCCGCATCCAATTTTCCGGCAGCTATCATTGCTGCAAGTACATAATAAAGGATTGCCGCTGCAAAAAGAAGCCCTATTGCAATTTTTACTCCGGTTGATTTTCTCATTCTATATACAGTTGCCTCAAATAATGCTTTCATCTTTTCTCCTCCTGCTCAATGACTGAAAGAAAATACTCTTCTAAACTTTTGTGATTTTCTTTATCCAACTGTTCCAGCGTAAGCTCTTTTTTTATAATTCCTTTATCCATAATAATATAATCGGTTGCAGTTTCATATAGCTCCTGTAAATTATGACTTGATATTAAAATGGTCATGTGATATTTCTTGTTTAACATTTTTATTAAATTTCGTATTTCTATCACACCAACAGGGTCAAGTCCGTTTACAGGTTCATCTAACATAATAAAATCGGGTTTTCCCAAAAGTGCAGCGGCAATGCCTAAACGCTGCCTCATACCTAATGAGAAGTCTTTGACTTTTTTTCTTTTGGTATCTGCAAGACCCACCAGTTCAAGAAGCTCCTCATTGGAAAAGGATGCATTTTTTTCCTGGCAAAGCATGCGATAGAAATTCAAATTTTCTTTTGCTGTCATACTTCCGTTTAAACTTGGTGCTTCAATTAATGTCCCTATCTTGTTTGACAGCAGTGTAATCGTTCCCTCTGTAGGAATACCCAACCCTGCTATCATCCTCATCATCGTAGTTTTTCCTGCACCATTTTTTCCTGCCAGCCCATATATTTTACCTTTCTTAAGTTTCAAATTGCAATTATTTACAGCCAGCGTTTCTTTATATTTTTTTGTTACCGCCTCTAAGTGAACCATAATTTCATCCATATTTTGCACCATTCCTCTTTTTTCAATTTTTTGCTTTGCAGCCTGCTGCAACTGTGTTTAAAGTTTAACACTTCACCGAAAAATAGAAATAAAATTTACATAAACGGTTTATTTGAACATATAAACGGTAAAACAGCTTGCCCCATTCCCATTTGAAACGGTTTTGTTGGATACCCCTTATCAGTAGAATATAGATGGAATCTGTGATATTCAATTTTCGGTATTGACTAAATGAAATAAAAGCAGTAAGATTAGATTGCAACAAAAATGACACTATGTCATTTTCGGAAGAGCAAAATAAAATTTGAAAACACAGCAGTATCATCCTATAAGCTTTTAACTGGAAAAGGAAGGAATCATGCCAAAAGTAAAAGAATCCTATACAGAAGAAAAGAAAGAATTCATCCTCCATTGTACAAGAGAAGTATTAAGAGAAAAGGCGTTTAATCAGCTTACCATGCGTGATGTCATCAGGAAGACAGGCTTTAGCCAGGGCACCATTTATCAATATTATAAAAATCTGGATGAAATATTAAACGTGATCATCTGTCAATATATGTACAGAATGAAGGAAGAAATAGAAAGCTGTACGAAAGAAGAAGCAGAATTTGACAGTTGCTACGAAACTGTCTGTAATTGCCTGGTAAGACTGTATGAAGAATTTCCTGTAGTCTTTGAGGCCGTCATGGGAGAAGTATCCTTTTCCAGGGAAAAGGGCTCCGAAGATGATGTGCTTCATGATATTTATCTAGTGGGAGAGGAACTGAATGAAATCATCATCCGGATATTAAAAAAAGGTATGGAAAATGGAATCGTGGAAAGTGATTTGAATTTATATGTGGCAGTATTTTATATGTGGTCCTCTATCGGGCAGACCATTTTGTTTTCAAATAAAAAGAAAGAATATATCAGACAACAGTTCGGTATGGATGATGTGGCATATAGAAAGCAGAGCTTTGAATTGATTATAAAATCGATCAGGAAATCCGGATAACGATGTTCTTATACGCAAATGAAAGGGGAAAGGAAATGGTCTTTGGATATTTGGCTCTTGCAGCAGCAGCGGCTTTATATATGCAAAAGTTTCAGATAGTAAAACGGCAGCCCGCAGCCTTAAAGTTACATAAGTGTATTGGAATCCTGCTTGTTATTTTGGTTTTGTTTCATATAATCAATACATTTTCTTTATGGGATAAAAGGAATGTTCTCCTTTTGATCAGTGGAATGGCAGCCGCTTTTTTGATAATACTTATGTGTTGGCGGGAGAGAAACAGGGGCCAAAAAAAACATCGGATGTTCGCCGAGATTCTGTTGCTGCTGTTGCTACTTCATATAGGGCTTTATTTTATGGATTTCATCCGGTACAAAAATGCTGTGAAAGACTTACTTATTGAACAGGTAGAGATAGGAAAGTTAGAGGATGGTACTTACATAGGGGAATGTGATGTGGGCTACATTTATGCAAGGGTGAAAGTTGCCGTGGAGGATGGGCAGATTACAGGAATAGAAATATTGGAACATAAGCAGGAACGGGGGAAAAGGGCTGAGAAAGTAACAGAGCAGATAGTAGAACAGCAGACATTGCAGGTGGACGCAGTTTCAGGTGCTACGAATTCCAGCCTTGTGATAAGGAAAGCAGTGGAAAATGCAGTGACAAATAATCCACAGGAAAATGATTAAGCCGGATATATAAAATGCAGGCAGGAGAAAAGAAGTTATAGAAAGTGTATTTACGAAACATTAAAAAAACATAGGAGAAAGAAAAAATGATAGGAATTTATTTCAGCGGTACAGGAAATACCAGATTTTGCGTAGAATACTTATTGGAGAATATTGAGCCTGAGGCAAAGGCATATTCCATAGAGGATAAAAATGTGTTGGAGGAGCTGGCAAAGGAAGAAGAGCTTGTCTTGGGATACCCGGTTTATTACAGCAATCTTCCCAAAATCCTACAGGATTTTCTGGAAAATCATGCCGCCTTATGGCAGGGGAAGAAAATCTATCTGGTAGCCACAATGGGATTGTTCAGCGGAGACGGAACCGGAGTAGCGGCAAGAAAACTAAAAAAGTATGGTGCAAAAATAACCGGAGGGTTGCATTTGAAAATGCCGGATTGCATTGTGGATGTAAAGCCCCTAAAGAAATCCACAGAAGAAAATAGGAAAATGATAAACCGGACAAAGTTGGAAATAGAACGTGCCGCAAGCCTTTATAAGCAAGGAAAGCCCACCCGGGACGGGCTGAATGTTCTTTATCACATGGCAGGCCTGTTTGGACAGAGACTGTATTTTTTCCATAAGACGAAACATTATACGGATCAATTGAAAATCAATGAAAATAAGTGTATTGGATGCGGAAAATGTGCAGGACTATGTCCTATGAAAAATATTACATTGGAACAGGGTAAGGCAGTTCCTGGTGACGCCTGTACCATGTGCTACCGATGTATCAATCATTGTCCAAAGCAGGCGATTACCTTAATCGGTAAAAAGGTATTGCAGCAAAGTGTCATTGAAAAGTACATATGAGTTTTACTCTAAATCTTCAATAAGAAA
>JAAVAC010000063.1 GCA_014804265.1 Lachnospiraceae bacterium
ATAGCTAAAAGTCCGGAAATCGGTATAATCCCTTCTAAGCGTTTTTGCAATTCAAGAAGTAAAAATGAAAAGCTGAGTATTATCAGAATTTTAACAGAGTCCCGCATATGAAATTTTTTGAAAAATATTACCAATATACTTCCTACAGCCGTTCCTATGCCAATTCCCATCAGAATGGAAACTGGTATCTGTAAAAAGTTGATAACAGATATCGTACCTGTTGAAGCCAAAGAAATTAATGCAGTAAATACAACAATCACAAAAACATCGTCCACTGACGCACCTGCCAATATCAACTGCGGAATACTATGTTTTTTACCATATCCTTCATCAATCAGTTTAATCATTCTCGGCACTATAACAGCAGGAGATACCGCTGCAATTACACTTCCAATAATGGCCGCTTCCAGTACAGTTACACCTAATAATATTGGTGCTAAGATAATTGTTCCTATCATTTCTATGCACGCTGGAACGAAGCACATAAGGACAGCCGGTCTGCCCGCTCTTTTCAAATCAGCAACATTTAATGACAAACCCGCTCTTGTCAGAATAATTACCAGGGCAATCTGCCGTAAATCTGTCGAAATGCTTAAAATTGATTTGTCAATGAGATTAAGCGCATGAGGGCTTAAAATAATTCCCACAATAATCATTCCCAACAGGCTTGGCAGCCTCATTTTTGAAAATATGCTTCCTAAAAGCAATCCCAATAACAGAATTAGTGCAACACTTGTCAACATATACATTCCTCCTCGTATTAATTGCAGAAATTAAAAAAGCTGATAATTTCTGCGTGATTTTCGCAGAAGTCATCAGCATAAAATGCGGTTTAGGTTTCCCAAGGGAGAACTTCATTCCCTCGTTGACTATTTTAGCATAAGCATAATGCGCTTTCAACAAAAATTTTATGAAAATCAAGATAGGCTAGTCCTGATTGTTTATTCTAATCATTTCATTTTTCAAACTCTTTCAACAACTTCATGAAAAGTCCCGTATTTCCTTCCACATCCCCCTGGAATACCGCTGACCCTGCCACCACAACATCGGCACCGGCCTCTAACACTTCCCGTACATTTTCTTTCTTGATGCCGCCATCAACGGAAATAACCGCCTCCAGCTTTCTTTCATCCACCAGTTTCCTAAGCTGTGTGATTTTCTCTGTGCTTCCTTCTATGTACTTCTGGCCTCCAAAGCCCGGATTTACAGACATGACCAAGATCAGGTCCACAAGCTCAAGATATGGCTCGATTGCAGAAATCGGTGTGGCCGGATTTAAAGAGATACCTACTTTTTTATCATATTTTCTTATTTTTTCAATGGTCTCTTTCACACAATCGCAGGCTTCCACATGAAAGGTGATGATATCCGCACCAGCCTTTACAAATTCTTCAATATACCGGTAAGGCCTGTCTATCATCAGATGTACGTCGAACACCCGGTCCGTACAGGGACGAATGGATTGGATTACCGGCATCCCAAAGGAAATGGACGGAACAAATATGCCGTCCATCACATCAATGTGAATATACTGGGCACCGGCTTTTTCCACTGCCTGAATCTGCTCGCCAAGCCTTGAAAAATCCGCCGACAAAATGGAAGGGGCTAAAATCAACATACTAATATCTCCTCTTTTCTTTACACTGCTCATAAAACATTACATAATCATCATATCGTACCCGGCTGATCATTCCCTCTGCCAAAGCACTCTTCACTGCGCAATCCGGTTCGTGAATGTGTGCACAGCCCTGAAACCTGCATTTTGGCTCATACTTTAGAAACTCCGGAAAATACTCTTTTATCTCTTCTTTTTCCATAAAATCCACAGACAGGGAGCTGAACCCCGGCGTATCCATAATATAGCCCCCTTCTTCCAATGCAATCAGCTCCGAATGGCGGGTGGTGTGCCTTCCCCGTTCAATCTTTTTACTGATTTCCCCGGTTTCCATGGACACATCCTTCTGAAGACTGTTAATCAGGGATGATTTTCCTACGCCGCTTGGACCTGCCACGGTTGTGGTCTTATTTTTTAAAATATCCTTTATCGTTTCAATCCCCTTTTCTTCTCTGGCGCTGGCAAAGAAAACGGAATAATCGGTTCCTTTAAATATGCTCCTTCTTGCTTCTATCTGTTCTTTTGATGCAATATCCACTTTATTGAAACATATGACACATGGTACCTTTTGTCTTTCCATCATCACAAGAAAGCTATTGAGCAGATGGAAATTAGGCTCCGGTTTTACCACAGAAAAGATTACCATGGCCTGATCCACATTGGAGACTGCCGGACGTATCAACTGGTTTTTTCTTTGCAGAATGGATACGATATTGCCTGTTCTGGCACCTTCATCCAGCACCTGTACCTCTGCATCATCTCCCACTAAAGGCTTCATGCCCATCTTCCGGAAAAGTCCCTTTGCTTTGCATTCATATACACCCTTACCGGACAGATGGACATAATAGAAGCCGCCGATTCCTTTTATGATCTTTCCCTGCATACATTACTCCTGCGTAAAGGTTATGGGCTGTTCCGGGGTAGTAACCGTCTCTGTACCTCCCGGAGAAATTTCATATCCATTCTCGTCATATTCGGGGTCTTTCTCTATATTAAAGGTAAAGCTGATAGTCCCGCTGTTTACTTTAAAACCTGTTTCATTTACCGCACAGGGGAATTTGTTTGTCGAAAAGGTACGGATATCTCCGTTGCTTGCCTTAATCGTTACGGTAACGCTTCCTCCGGTATATCCGGTAGGCTTCTGCAGATCGGCAACATATTTATAAGTCACTTCCTTTGCTCCAAGGCTCAAAGTAATATCCACCACCGTTCCTTCCGCCACTGTCAACCCGGGATTATAGTTCTGGGTCACTACACATCCAGCTGATACGCTATCGTTATAAGTTTCGGAAACCGTACCGCATTTCAGCTTGTATTCCTCCAGCCTTGCTTTGGCGGCACTTTCTGTCATTCCTCTTAAATCCGGTATGGTTGTTTCCTTAACTGCTTTCCCCTGACTGATGACCAATGTAATGCTGGAACCCTTTGTTGCCTTAGAACCTGCTAACGGCTCCTGGGAAATGACTCTGTCTTTTTCAACCGTATCGTCATTTGCATAATCTTTTACTACACGAAATCCTTTATCCTCCAGTGCCTTAGCTGCAAGCTCTGCTTCCATGCCGGTCACATCATTTACTTCAATTCCTTCCGTCCCACTGCTGACAACCAGGTCGATGGTCGTATACATATCTACCTTCTCGCCTTCGTTGACACCCTGGGAAATAACCTGGTTTTCTTCATATTCATCGGATTCCTGGGTAGTCACTCTTGTTCCCAGCCCAATATCATTTAATCTTTTTTTGGCTGTTTCCAAATCATCCCCTACCACATTGATCATAACAACCTGATTGCCTTCCTGCTCCTGTCCTTCCGTCTGTTCCGGTTTGTTGGAATCATCCCCTGTTTTAAAAATATTCAAAGCATTGGCTGCCAGAGCAAGGGCAATCACGCCTATGATGACCGCAGCAACAATCGCAAGGATGGTAGTAATCCGTTCCATTTTAGGATCCAGATCATCATCGTCATACTCATCCTCTTCGTCCTCGTAGTCCTCCTCATCTTCGTCCGGTTCTTCTATCTTAGGCGCTGGCTTTTTCCTTACCGGCTTTTGCACCGATGGCTTTTCACTCTCTCCAATAATATTGATTCCTGCAATGGTACCTGTTCTGTCTTTAATCTCACTGATATCCGCTTCTGTAATGACTCTGGTTGCCCCGCCCATTTCTACCGGAATGATTTTTACAAAATCCTCATCCGGAGCAATCAGGGAATGCTTTAAATCTTCAATCAACTCACCCATGGACTGATATCGTCTATCAGGGCTTTTCTGGGTTGCTTTAAAAATAATCTGCTCCACGCTTACCGGAATCTCCGACACAAATTCCCTTGGCGAAGGCATATCCTCCTGAATATGTTTAATGGCAATGGCCACGGTGGTCTCTCCATCAAAGGGCACATGTCCCGTAAGCATTTCAAACATCGTGCAGCCTAATGAATAAATATCACTTTTTTCATCACTGAAGCCGCCTCTGGCCTGCTCCGGTGACGTATAGTGGACGGATCCCATCACATTGGAAGTAATAGTATTGCTGGTAGCTGCCTTGGCAATGCCGAAATCCGTTACCTTTACCTTACCGTCCCTGGCAATCATAATGTTCTGCGGCTTGATATCCCGGTGAATGATATTGTTATTGTGTGCCGCTTCAATTCCCATAGACACCTGAATGGCAATGCTCACTGCCTCTTTTACAGAAAGACGTGCTTTCTTTTCGATATAATTTTTTAAGGTAATCCCTTCTACCAGCTCCATGACAATATAATAAATGCCTTCTTCTTCCCCAACATCATAGACATTTACAATATTAGGATGGGCAAGCCCCGCTGCCGCCTGGGCTTCGATACGGAATTTGGATACGAAATTCGTATTCTCATTAAATTCCTGCTTTAATACTTTAATGGCAACAAAACGGTTCAGCTTATGACATTTTGCTTTATAAACATCGCTCATTCCTCCTGTACCGATTTTCTCAAGAATTTCATAACGATCGCCTATTAACATACCTATTTTTATCATCTTACCACCTCATCTGCAAAAGGTCTTACTAACACTACAGCAATATTATCTTTTCCACCATTGTTATTTGCCTGCTTGATCAACTCTTCTGCTATTTCATTGATTCCCCATTTATTGTTTACAATTTTTTTGATTTCCTCATCCTCCAGCATATTGCTTAGGCCGTCCGAACACATTAATATAGTGTCCCAGGGTTTTAACTCAATCGTAAAAAAATCAATTTCCACATCATCTCTCACTCCGATTGCCCTCGTAATAATGTTCTTGTCAGGATGAAGCCTTGCATCCGCCCGGTCAATGGCGCCTAAGCGGATCATTTCTTCTACCAGGGAATGATCTCTTGTAATCTGCCTGATTTCTTCCGGATTGACCACATACAGTCTGGAATCTCCCACATTGGCTACCTGAAGATATCTCCCTATGACAGTTGCCACCACCACCGTAGTCCCCATGCCTGCTAAATTGGCATCTAAGCTGGCTTCTTTCCGGACTCCTTTATTTGCGGCATTGATTGCTTTCTTTATAATAATGGTTGGATTTTTTTCAAAAGAATTCCGGATTTCCGATACAATAGTCTCCACTGTATACTTGGAAGCAAAATCTCCTGCATTATGTCCTCCCATGCCATCTGCTACAATGAAAAGATTCGGCATATTTCCCTGAGGCTTTCCGGAAGCAAACACATAATCCTGATTCAGTTTTCTCTTACGGCCAATATCCGTCATTGCCACTGTCTTTAGCACTGTGTTTCCTCCTTTTCTTTTTTATACCTTCTCCGCAACTGTCCGCAGGCTCCGTCAATATCTCTGCCCATTTCCCTTCTTATAGTAACATTTATTCGATTTTTTTCAAGGTTATTTTTAAAACCTTCCACAAAACTTATGTCCGGTTGTTTAAAATTCCGCTCCAAAACAGGGTTGACCGGAATTAAATTCACATGACAATTTAAGGGTTTTGCTAAACGTATCAGCTCTTTGGCATCCTCAGGCGTATCATTGACTCCTGCCACCATACTGTACTCAAAGGTTATCCGCCTGCCTGTCTTTTCAAAATAATATTGACAGGCTTCCATAAGCTGTGCAATGGTATAACGCTCTGCAATCGGCATAAGCTTTCTTCTTTTCTCATCCGTTGCACCATGAAGGGACAAAGCCAGGGTAATCTGCAGCCGCTTCTCTGCCAGTTCCTTGATTTTAGGAACGATGCCGCAGGTGGAAACCGTCACATTTCTCTGACTGATATGAAGTCCGTATTCGTCTGTCAGCAATTGAATAAAAATAAGTAAGTTTTCAAAGTTATCCATAGGTTCTCCGGTTCCCATGACTACCACATTGGAAACCCGTTCTCCTGATAACAACGTAATCTTATAAATCTGATCCAACATTTCCGAAGGTGTCAGATTTCGTTCCAATCCATCCAGAGTGGAGGCACAGAATCTGCACCCCATTCGGCATCCTACCTGGGAAGAGATACAAACACTGTTTCCGTGTTTATATTTCATCCATACACTTTCCACTAGGTTACCATCTGCTAACTGAAATAAATATTTTCTGGTGCCGTCTATTTTTGAAATCTGGATGTCTGCTGTTTCTAAATTTGTAAGAAAAAATCTTTCCTTACATTTTTCCCTGAATTCTTTCTTTATATTAGTCATCTCATCAAAATTTGAAACCAGCCTTTTATGGAGCCAGTCGTAAATCTGATGTGCCCGAAAGGGCTTTTCTCCCATATGGGTAATTTCATTTATTAATTGTTCTTTTGTCAATGATTTGATATCGATTCGTTCTAACATATTTTTATTCCGTCCGGTCTTTCTTCCTCTTACAAAAGCGCGCCATATAAAATCCATCGGAAGGTTCTATTCCGGGAAGAAGCACTTTCTCCTCTTCCAATACAAAGGGCAGGTGATTGACAACATAATCCCTGTTATCCTGATTCTCTTCTTTACTAATAGTACAGGTGCTATATAGCAGGATACCTCCCTGTTTTACATAAGCAGCTGCATTTTTCAAAATTTCTCTTTGCAGCGCTGCAATTTGGCTTAAATCCTCTTTTGTAATCCGGTATTTAATGTCTCCTTTTCTTCCGATTACTCCCAAACCGGAGCAAGGCAGATCCGCAATAACCACATCGGCACTTTCCACTGCCTCTTTATCTGGCTTTGTAGCATCCCATACCTTAGTCCGAATGTTTTTATAGTGGGTTCTTTCTATATTTTCTAAAATAAGTCCTATCTTATAATCAGAAATATCCCTTGCTTCCACGCTTCCGGTTCCACAAAGCTTAGAAGCCGCATGAAGGGTTTTCCCTCCCGGTGCGGCACAAATATCCAAAACCCTGTCTCCGCCTTTGATATGTGACATTTCCACCACTTCCATAGAGCCTGTATCCTGGACTACGAATTTTCCTTCTGCAAATCCCGGCACTTCGCTTACAGAATTTATATTAGATAAATAATAAGCATATGCTAACTGATTACTCTCCCTGACAGCAATCCCCGCTTCCTTCATTTTAAGGAGCCATGCTTCTTTTTCTTCTATGGACAGCTCTTCCAGCATCCTGATGGTAACCGGTCTTTCCTGCAAAAGTCCCTTAAGCATTTTTTCCGTTGTTTCCTCTCCATAATCAGAAACCCACATCTGAACGATCCATAAGGGCATAGAATATGTAACAGACAGATACTCTTCCAAAAAAGCTTCCCTGTCCGGATAAGAAATATTTTCTTTATTTCTGGAAATATTCCGAAGCACACCGTTTACAAAACCTTTTAACGGTGCAAATCCTTTTTTAACCGCCAGTTTCACTCCTTCATTACAGGCGGCTGAATCAGGCACCGCTTCCATGAACAGAATCTGATATACGCTCATACGGAGTATGGTACGGATAACCGGTTTCATACAATCCGTTTTCGTTTTGGAAAAAGCATTCAATACGTAGTCTATCCTAATCAGATTTTCAATAGTGCCTTCACCGATTCGTTTGATAAAAGCCCTATCCTTTTTATCCAGATAGGCATACTTGTCAAGAACCTGCTTTATGACTAAATGGCTGTACTTCTTCTTCTCTAATATCTCCAAAAGCATTTCCAGCAATATTTCCCTTGTATTAATTGTCACTTCGCCTTCCTCCACCAAAGATCAGTTAGCAAAAAACACGGTTCCCACTTCTATCTGCCGTCCCAACAGGAATTCTTTTGCTGTCATTCTCTTTTTCCCCTCAAGCTGTAATTCTACGATATTTAAAAAATCTTTTCCTGTTTTTACATAGATTTCTTCTTTGGAAACAAAACAGACCGTTCCAGGCTTTATACTCTCCGGCTCCATTCCCTGCCCCTTTATGCTTTCAAGAACCCGCTCATCCTGTTCAGAAAGAACCTGCCCTTTCCAAAGCTTCAATGTCTTGTTTCCATATTTTGTATAGGCGCTGGGCCAGGAATTTAAGCCCCGGATCAATCGTTCGATTTTCTCTGCATCCTCCTGCCAGTTAATCTGCCCTAAGGATTTGGTAAGCATTCTGGCATAGCAGCTTTCCTCATCCTTCTGTTTTTCCGGCTCTATGGTGCCGGCCTCAATGGCTGTAAGGGCTTCTACGATCAGCTTAGAGCCTGCCATGGCAAGCTTATCATGAAGGGTTTCCCCGGTTTCCTCTTTTTCAATGGGCACTACCGCTTTCAAGAGCATATCTCCGGTATCAAGCCCTTTGTCCATCTGCATGATAGTAACTCCGGTTTCTTTTTCCCCATCTAAAATAACCCACTGGATAGGCGCTGCCCCTCTGTATTTGGGAAGCAGGGATGCATGAATGTTCACAGCTCCGTATTTTGGCATATTTAGCAGTTCCTCAGATAATATCTGACCAAAAGCAGCCACTACGAAAATATCCGCTTCCTGCTTTCTTAATATCTCCACCGCTTCCTGCTCCTTGATCTTTACAGGCTGGAATACCGGAATATTATGCCTTATGGCACATTCCTTTACCGGGGTATAACTGACTGACTTCCCTCTGCCCTTTTGCTTATCCGGCTGGGTTACCACCAGTGTTACCTGATGTCCCGCTGCAACAATTGCTTCCAAAGGCCCTACTGCAAAATCGGGAGTCCCCATATAAACTATTTTCATCTTCTCATTTCTTCCTCTCTACCTATGCCGTTTCCGCTACTTGATTCCTATTCTTCCTCATCCTCCGGATTATAAGGTTCTGCATCCATCAGCTCGCCTTCTACCAGCTCCACATACAGATGTCCATCCAGATGAGCGATTTCATGGCACAGCGCTCTTGCCAAAAGCTCCGTTCCTTCCACTTCAATGGGCTCCATGTGTTCATTATAAGCAGATACCTTTACATAGTTAGGCCTTGTGACCACCCCGGATTTTCCCGGTACGGACAAACAGGCTTCCTGCCCTGTCTGCTCACCGCTTGTTTCTATAATAGTGGGATTGATCAGCAAAATAGGGTCTTCGCCTGTCGTGTCAATGACCACGATTCTTTTCAGGATTCCCACCTGAGGCGCTGCAAGCCCTACTCCACAGGCATCATACATGGTATCAAACATGTCATCAATCAGTTCCCTGGTTCTTTCCGTAACTTCCTTTACTTCCTTGCATTTTTTATTTAATACTTCGTCTCCGATTTCTCTAATATTTCGAATTGCCATCTTTTTACTCCTTTTGTATCATATCCGTTCCTTAAAATCCATTCATGGGATCAAAGTCAAAGGTAACGCTCACCTGCTTTAGCTGCTCCTTTTGTGATTCCAGCATTTCTTCCATGAAATCCTTCACCTCTATGAGCTGACCATACTCCTTATGCTTTCCATAAATCACATAGCGGTATGTATCGTTTACCTTTTCGATTGTAGCCTTTGCAGGACCGATAATCAATACCTTTTTCTTTCGGAAAGCCTCCTTACATGCTCCTGCCAGAAATTCTCCAAGCTCCTTAGCCGCTTTTGGATCCCTGCTTTGTATGAATATCCCAAGCATATGGGCGGCAGGCGGATATCCCGCAATTTCCCTAAAAGCAATCTCCTCCCGGTAAAATGCCTCATAGTCCTGGTTTGCCGCATGGACAATGCTATAGTGCTCCGGCTGATAGGTCTGAATCACCACTTCTCCGGAAAGCTTATCCCTTCCCGCCCTTCCTGCCGCCTGGGTAAGAAGCTGGAATGTTCTTTCCGCTGCCCGATAGTCATTAGCCGATAAGGATAAATCCGCTGCCAGAATGCCCACCAGAGTCACCTTTTTAAAATCATGCCCCTTTACAATCATCTGGGTTCCTACCAGAATATCTGCTTCTTCATTGGAAAATGCAGACAGGATTCTTTCATAATCATCCTTTTTTTTTGTAGTATCCCCATCCATCCTGAGCACTCTCGCCATGGGAAACTCTTCTCTAAGCCTCTGTTCAATTTGTTCTGTCCCTGCTTTGAACCCTAAAATGTATTTGGAGCCGCATTCCGGGCAAAGAGTGACTTCCTCCCTTTCATATCCGCAGTAATGACAGACAAGCTTTCCATCCCTTCCCCTGCTATTCCCGAAATGATGGGTTAAGGAAACATCGCAATGAGGACATTTTACCACATAACCGCAGGATCTGCAGGAAATAAATCCCGCATAGCCTCTCCGGTTTAAAAAAAGCATGATCTGCTGCCTTTTTTGAAGTCTATCCTTGATTGCTTCTTTCAGCCTGCTACTGAATATGGAACGATTGCCCTGCTTTAATTCTTCCCGCAAATCCACAGTATATACGGTTGGAAGATATGCACCCTCCAACCGTTTTTTTAAAGTAAACAAACGGTAACCGCCTTCCTGTGCCCGATAATAGGCTTCTAAAGAAGGTGTCGCTGAGCCTAATATAAGGGCTCCCTGACAGTTTCTTACAATTTCTTCTGCCGTTTCCCTTGCATGGAATCTTGGCATGGTATCGCTTTTATAGCTTCCTTCATGCTCTTCATCCATAACGACCAGCCCAAGATTTTGAAACGGAGTGAAAAGGGCAGTCCTTGGACCAATCATAATCCGTACTTCTCCTTTTTTTGCCCTTAGGAACTGATCATATTTTTCTCCTGCCGACAATTTGGAGTTCACTATGGAAACCTGTTCTCCAAATCTTTTATAAAAACGGGTCAGCGTCTGATAGGTCAGGGCGATTTCCGGTATGAGAACGATGACTTCTTTTCCATCACGAAGCACCTGTTCAATGATTTCCATGTACACTTCCGTTTTACCGCTTCCGGTAATGCCGTGTATCAAATACCGGATTTCTTTTTTTTCCCTATAATCCCTTACAAAAGCATCCACCACTGCCTGCTGTTCCTTTGTAAGTGTCTTTTTATCCCATTTTTGATTAGCCTCTGCTAACTTTATCGGATTACGCCAGGTACTTTCCACCTGAAGCTCTACAATCTGCTTTTCCACCAGTCCCGAAATGGTCTTTCCCGTTACCCCAAGCTTACCTGTTACAAGGGAATAGGGAAGCTGTTCATATTCCAAAAGCTCTTTCATCAGTCTTGCCTTTGCCCTCTGGCGTTTTCGCTCAAATTCCAAAAGCAGCTCTTCTGCCTCTTCCTTTTCCACCTTAAGCCTTAAAGATTTCTTTTCTGCCGTTTTTACTTTCTGCTTTACGGGAAGGACTGTTTTCATTGCCGCAATCATGGTAGAGCCATAGGTCCTTTTCAGCCAGGCGGCAAGCCTGACCTGACTGCCTTCTATGGAAATGCCGCCCTCTGCCACAGCCTGTATGCTCTTTAACTTTTCCACCGGATATTCCGGTTTGTCAGTAAGCTCCATCACATAGCCGTCAATGAGCTTGTTGGAACGTCCAAAGGGAATCTGCACCTTCATGCCCGGTTCGATTTTCCCTGCTAAAGAATCCGGTATCCGATATTGAAAGGGTCTATCCACTTTTTCATGAGAAATATCCACTATTATATTTGCATAGCTTCCTTTCCGGTTTCTTTCCAACTTACCGTCTCCTTTGTCCTATTGCTTCTGCATTTCCCGCAATATGTCCTGAATCATCACTCTTTCATCCATAGGATATTTTTTCCCTTTGATTTCCTGATAATCCTCATGTCCCTTTCCTGCCAGCACGATAATGTCCCCCGGCTGTCCGTTTTGAATCACATAGGCGATTGCCTCTTTTCTGTCACAAATCTCTACATAGCTTCCTTCTGTTTTGGCAATTCCTGTCTTAATATCCTCAATAATATCCTGAGGCTCTTCAAATCTGGGATTGTCAGACGTAATCACTGTTAAGTCCGCCAGCCTTCCGCTTACCTCTCCCATTTCATACCTTCTGAGCTTAGAGCGGTTTCCTCCGCATCCGAACAGGCATACAAGGCGCCCCGGCTCATATTCCTTTAAGGTGGTAAGCAGGCTTTCCAATGCCATGGCATTATGGGCATAATCAATCATCAGTGTAAATTCATCGGACACTTTTATCATTTCAATCCTGCCCTTTACTCCTGCCTGTGCCAGTGCTTCTTTTATGGTATTCTCCGGCACTTTGAAATGACGGCAGATGGCAATTGCGGTCAATGCGTTGTATACGCTGAATCTGCCCGGCGAGTGGAGGCGCACCTGCATATTTACAATGCCTTCCGTTTCAAAATCCACTCCCAGATAGCCTTTACCATTTACCAGTTTTACATCCTTTGCCCTTAAATCCGAAGCTTCCGCAAATCCAAAGGTTTCTAACTGACAGGTGTGGTCTTTTACCACATCCTCCCAGTGTGCGTCATCCCGGTTTACGATTCCTGTTTGGCACTGCCTGAACAATCGTCCTTTACACTGCAGATAATCTTCAAAATCCTTATGCTCGTTTGGTCCGATATGATCCGGCTCTATATTGGTGAAAACGCCCATTTCAAAGAAAAAGCCCTGAGTCCTGTGCAACATGAGCCCCTGGGAAGAAACCTCCATTACTACCACATCACAGCCGGCATCTGCCATTTCCCGGAAATACTGCTGTAGCAAAAGGGATTCCGGCGTAGTGTTATTGGCTGGAATTACTTTCTCTCCTATAATGACCTCTATGGTGCCGATCAGACCTACCTTGAATCCGGCATGTTCCAAAATGGATTTTACAAGGTAGGTGGTGGTAGTCTTTCCTTTCGTTCCGGTAATGCCGATTACCTTTAGCTTATCTGCTGGATTTCCATAAAAGGCTGCCGAAATAAATGCCATGGCATAGCGGGTGTCTTCTACCTTTATGATAGTAACCTCCGCATCTTCTTCTACGGGCACTTCCTTTTCCACTACTAAAACAGCTGCTCCTTTTTCTATGACCTCTTTTGCAAAGCTGTGTCCGTCTACATTTCCTCCCGAAATGCAGAAAAACAGGCTGCCTTTTTCTACCTTGCGGGAATCATTTGCAACGGCGGTGACCATCACGTCCTCACTGCCTTTTATCACCTGATAAGTCAGTTTTTTTAGTAATTCCTTTAAACAAACCATAGTATTCCTGCTTTCTTTTCTCCATTATTTTATAGGATAGCACATGTAGTGGTTTTTTTCAACCGGTGTACAAGATATACCACGGAAATCGCTTTTCAGCCGAAGGTTCTCTCCATGGGCAACAGGAAGGTCTGGCGGCAGCCTTATTCCATTGATTTATAAATTGAATTCCTTCTCTCTATTTGTTAGGAAGCACATCTTCCATATAAGCCCTCAGCACTTCTCCCACGCTCCATGCCTGATTGAAGCAGCCTCTGGAAGTGCAGGCAAAGTCCCCGTCAAAGATTTCCGCTATTCCGTTTAAGCAGCCATCCTCCATGTGATCCTGAAAGCACAGACACATTTCCTCTGCCTTTTGCACCGCTTCCTTACTATAATCATTCACCTTGCAGTATGCGGTAATAAATCCGCCGGATAAAAAACCCCAGGCAGTTCCCATATGATATGCCAGATCCCGTTTCAGTAACTTTCCGATATATTCCTTTTTATATGCCTTATCCCTGTTGGACAGGCTTCGCAGTCCGTAAGGGGTATACAGCTGTTCATATACTGTATCTACAATCTTTTTTTCCTGCTCTCTGCTTAAAAGAGAATAGGGCAGGGACACCGCCCAAATCTGATTGGGACGTATGGAGGCATCCTTTTGTTCCCCATTTACCACATCATACAGGCAGCCTGCTTCTTCATTCCAGAACGTATCTGCATACACGCTCTTTACCTGCTCTGCCAGTTTTCCATAACCGGAAGCTTCTTCGCCAAAGGTTTCTGCCAGCTTTTCCATAATCCGAAGGGCATTGTACCAGAGTGCATTGATTTCCACTGCTTTTCCATGTCTGGGAGTCACTACAAGGTCCCCCACCCGCACATCCATCCAGGTAAGCTGGTCTAAATCACTTCCTCCCTGAATCAACCCGTCCTTATCCATTTTTATGGAAAAACGGGTGCCTTTTTTGTATGCGGCGGCAATTTCCTTTAAGCATGGATAAATCTTTTCTTTTATAAAGGCAAAGTCACCAGTATATTCCAGATATTTATGGACGGAATAGAAATACCACAGGGAAGCATCGATGGTATTATACATAGGCGCTTCCCCGGCGCTGTTTGGAAACACATTTGGCAGCATTCCGTCTTTTACATACATGCTGAAGGATTCTAAAATTTCCTTTGCATCCTGAAACCTGCCTGTGCAAAGGGTAAGTCCCTGAAGGGCAATCATCGTATCCCTTCCCCAGTCCATGAACCAGGGAAAACCTGCCAATATGGTCTTTAATCCAGTGGATTCTCTTTTTACGATAAAATGATCCGCACTCCATGCAAGGCGTCTGGCAAGTTGGTCCTCCGGCATTTCATCCATAAGCTTATAAACCCTTTCCCTACATTCTTTTATGACCTGGAAACCGTCCGCTCCTTCCAGCCAGGACTCAAGTCCCGGGTGTTCCATATCCTCTGCCCCACACAGCAGATAAAAACATTTCTTCTCAAAGGGCTTGAAAGAAACAACCACATCATAAGGGGTGGCGTGATTGTCAAGTCCCAGATATCCGGTTCTGTTTTCCAATGGATAATACGTGTTCTCTTCGATTAAATAATTTGGGGTAGCCATGGAAACCGGCAGCTTCTTCCTGTCAAAATAAGCGCCTTCCGAAGTAAGGAACACTATTTTTTTCTTCTCATCCTCTTTTGGAACTAACGTAAGCTTACTTCCGGATATCTCTTTCCTAAAATCAAGCTGACTTTTCTCCGCTCCTTCTCCCGGATTTGTAAATTTAAACAGGGGCGTTATGTGAAATTCGCCGCCTTCCTTTCCCGCCTCTATTTCATAGGTAACCGCCGCCGCATTTCTCCCATATGACATGCCGATTGTTTTTCTAATGGTCATGTCATCTACCTGATAGATATAGATAGGAACTACGTCCAGCTCAAAGCTGTTCAGGTAAACCTGTCCATTTCTTTCTTCTCCCACATAAGCCTGTGCCGCCAGTTCCACTTCCCTCTGCTGTTCCGGAAAGCTTACTGCTTCATGGGTACCGGACCAGACTACTTTTCTGTCCACTGGTGGATGAAAAGAGGCTGTCAGATATCCGGAAAACAGCCGGTGGTTTGCTCCGGCTACACAGCCGTTGGCAAACCCTCCTATGCCGTTTGTCACAAGCCATTCTTTTTCCATTCCATCCTTTAAAGTGCGAAAGTCACTTCTTCCCAAACGATATTTTGTATTCATATGATGTCCTTTCTCTTAAGATTCTTTTATCAATTCACTTGATTCTCATTTTGTCAGTATACCATTTTCCGCCATGAAAAAAAAGCGGAAATCCCACTTCAAACCATTTCTCCTATGAACATAAAACAACCCCCGGTAAAACCGGAGGTTGTTTTGTTGAATTCTTATGAGGGGGGAGATAGTGAGTTGTGGCTCAACTATCTGGCTATTATTATAAAAAGAAAATGTGTTTAATTTGTGTCTAATTTCTTAAAAAAATATGAGAGAAAATAAAGAAAACCTAAAATGCAACTATCTCCGATTTCCATGTTCTTCTTTGCCCATAACACAAAGAGACCTCCGGCAATACCGGAAATCTCTTTGTTGAATTCTTATGAGGGGGAGATAGTGAATTTTAATTCAACTATCTTGCTTAACAGTATAAAGGAAAAATGTGTTCAAACTGTGTTTTTTTCTAAATAATGGAAAAAAATTAAGAAATTTTGAAAACCTCTACCTCTTTATATATTTCCCTCACCTTTTCTATAGGAATCTGTCCATTTTCCAGAGTCGTCACGTTTGCTGCGGAAAGCGCTACCGCTTTTTTCAATACTTCCTCAAAAGGTTCTCTATTTTTAATGCCCATGGTTAAGGCCGCTATGGCGCAGTCACCGCTTCCCACTGTGTTCAGGGTCTTCACCTTAGGGGGCACCACCCGGTATACCTGCTCCTTTGTCACGCAGATCAATCCTTTGGAACCCATGGTCACCACCACCAGTTCTATCCCTTTATCCTTTAATTCCCTGGCAGCCTCCAGTAGCTCTTCTTCACTATCCAGTTTTTTTCCTGCCACATATTCCAACTCCCGCTTATTTGGCTTAATCAGATAGGGCTTTGCCTCAATGGCTTTCTTCAGTGGCTCTCCACTAGTATCCACCAGCACTTTTTTTCCTGCCTGATGGCAGATTTCTATCATCTTTGCATAATACTCCTCTTCAAGCCCCAGTGCCATACTCCCCGAAATTACGATAATCTCGCTTTCATTTACCAATGCATAAAACTGGTCAAGAAAATTAATCCGTTCCTGTTCCGAGATTTCGGGACCCGGTTCCAATACCTCCGTTACATAACCGTCTTCTGAGATAATATTTATATTTGTTCTGGTCTCTCTTGCAATTTTTGTAAAGGCGCTTTTGGCTCCTATCCGTTCTAATTCGTCGGAAATGAACATGCCGTTATAACCTCCTAAGAAACCGGTAGCATTGACTTCCTCCTTATATTGACGAAGCACCCTGGTCACATTGATTCCTTTTCCTCCTGCCAGATTTTTGCACTCCGTCATCCGGTTCACCTGTCCCTTTACCAGTCTGGTTACCTGACAAGTTTTATCCACTGCCGGATTTAATGTAACCGTTAAGATCATCCTTCCACTTCCTTTCCATTTATTTTCTCATGCCCATGCATCCGCATGGCTGTTAAAAACTATAATTGGTAATCACTAATTGTAAGCTTTTTTGTCCTCTGAACTCATTCATATCGGGATAATAGGCAATAGCTGCCTTTATCCTGTTTTTCTGTCCCTGTAAAAACAGTTCTACCTGACTGCTTCCAAACTGCTCTTCAAACTCCAAAAGCATTTTTTTTATATCTCCAAAATAGACTGCTTCTATCTGATAGCCTCTTTCATCCGCAACCAGACACTTTAATACATTTCCGGTCTTCCCTAAGATCCTGCCTCTTAAAAAAGAAATATTCTTTTCTGCAAACAGCGGCTTCTTATTGCCAACTCCATAGGGCTCCAGCTTTTCCAGCTCCTTAACAAACTCCATGGTACTATAGGCAATGGGCATAGGGACATCAATGTGTAGAGTTTCTTCAAAATCCTTTTCTGTCAGGCAGCTTACCTGATTGATCCTCTTTCTAAACTCTTCCACCCGTTCTTCTTTGATGGACAGGCCTGCGGCCAGCTTATGTCCTCCATATTTTAAGAACAGATCCTTCACCTTGGTCATATTGTCATACATATGGAATGCATCAATGCTTCTTCCGGATCCTTTTACCTCTTCCTCACCTTTCGTAAGCACAAAGACCGGCTTTCCGTATTTCTCCCTAAGCCTTCCGGCAATAATTCCTGCCAGGCTTTCATGGCATTCCGGCAGATATACCACCAGGACATGATCCTCCTTCAATCCGGTATTCTCCACCAGCTCCACCGCTTCCTGCATACCTTTTGCCGTCAGGTCCTTCCGGCTGTCATTTAATGCCTTCAAGTCTCCTGCCAGCACAGCTGCTTCCTTTTCGTCTTCCGAGCGAAACAGCTGCAGCGCCCTCGCCGCCGTATCCAGACGACCGGTTGCGTTGATGCATGGCCCAAGTACAAATCCTACATGATAGGGGGTCAGCCTGCTTCCAAAAAGGCCATTTGCCAGAATCAATGCCTTCAATCCCGGATTTTCGGTTTTTTCCATAGATAAGAGACCGTATTTCACAAAAATACGATTTTCTCCGGTAAGCTCCATCACATCCCCTATGGTAGCAAAAGCAGCAAACGGAAACAGCTCCTGCAAGATCTCCATCCTGTTGCTCTTTACGGAAAAATCCAAAGCCTCAAATCCATAAAAAGCCTGTATGAACTTATAAGCTACTACCGCACCGCAAATCCCCTTATAAGGATAGGTACATTCCTCCTGCTTTGGATCAATTACTGCATCTGCTTTTGGTAACAGGTATCTTTTTTCTCCAAAAACCTCTTCATAAGGCACCTCATGATGGTCCGTAACCACAATGGTCATGCCAAGCTCCCTGCCCAACGCAATCTGTTCCATTGCCGCAATGCCATTGTCACAAGTAATGATGGTATCTACCTCTTCTGCCTTTGCTTCCCTTATCAGTTCATTGTTTAATCCATATCCGTCTTTTATCCTGTGGGGGATTACCGTATCCACAAAAGCCCCTGAAGCCTTCAATCCTTTTTCCAAAATATAGGCAGAACAGACTCCATCAATATCATAGTCCCCAATAATCCGGATTTTCTTTCCATTTTTTACTTTTTCCCGGATGATTTCCACTGCCTTGTCCATATCCTTTAACAAAAAAGGGGAATAAAGGTTCTGTATCGTTCCATGTAAGAAGATTTTGATTTCTTCCTCTGTAATAATATCTCTGTTCCTTATGATTCTGGCAAGCACCGGACTAATATGGAATTTTTCTCCGATCCGGTTAAAATCTGCCTTTTTTGCTGCCACATACCAGTTAGCCATTCTTTCTTCCCGCTCTCTGAATCAATACAGATTCTGATTTTCCATCCATATGATGGTTTCACTACCATTATAATCCATATCGCTTATTTATTCTACCATTATTCTACAACACTTTCCTCCAAAACACCAAATTCTTCTATATAGGCCGCCACATCTGCAATCAGCTGATTCCATTCTTCCTCGTGCTCCACATAATATTTGGGGCATAGCTTTCCTCCTTCATCATAATGCCTGAGAATATCTGCAGGACGTAAATCGTAATTGGTCACCAACCATGCCAGCATTTCCACCAGCTTTTTGTAGGTGGCATCGGTAAATTTACCGCTTTCATCCACATAACAGCATTCAATGGATACGGAATCATAATTTCGCTTTTTGACCGCATAGTCCACTTCTGCTAACGGAATGCACTGGATTGCCTCCCCTTCATAGCCGATGACGAAATGAGCGCTGGCAGAGGTTTCATGAGTATCCTTTAGATTCTCAAAATAGCTTTTGTTCTGGGCTGCGCTGGTTCCTTTATTGGCGGTATAATGGACGAATATATTTTTCACCTCTGGAAGCAGATAACCCGGTCTGGAATATTCATTGACGGTAAGCAGATCCACTTCAAACTCCGGTCTTGCCACTTTCTTTTTGGATACTATGTTTTGTAGTGAATCCATCTCCTCCAAAACATGGGAAACCTTCTTTGCTTCCCATTTACTTTTTAGGAATCCCGTCAATTGTTTTATTCCAAAACCAATGAAAAAGACCAGAAGAAAAGCAATTACCGCCGCTATGGTTCTTGCCAGATATACCTTTCTTTTCCGTTTCTTTCTCCGGATTTCCCGCCGCCGTTGCTCTTCTGCCGTCATTGGCCTTTTCTTTCTCTGTATGTTCTGCTGTTCCATTTTATACCGCATCCCTAGTCTTTATATCAAAATCATCTTTTCAGATTCATTTTGACAAATTTCAGCAAATATTTCAATGGGTATGGGAAATTTTAAAAAAGATATAAGATTTTAGGGAATTTTTTCATGCGCATGGGGTTTGGATGGGAGGACGTGGGAGATGGCAGAGCATAGGATTGGTTTAGGACGGACGTGGGAGATGGCAGAGCATATGGTAGTCTTATGGGCACGCTCTCGCTCTGCAAAGACGCAGCGGTACTAACGCACCAAAATACGGTGCGTAAGTGCCGGCGACTTTGCCAAGGCCCAGAAGACTACCATATGCTCTGCCATCTCCCACTGTGTATCGAAAAGCCATACGGTGCTTGGGGAAGATTTTGAGTAGGTTTTCCATATTTTGATATGATTCTCATATGGTAGATTATATGTAACAGAAAAGGGGAATACTTTTTGAAAGTTACGGGCTGAAGTGAAACAGCAGCAGAGGGATGAGAGCGGATTCCATGCATTGTTTTTGGCGGTGATTTTCCTTAACAGCCTGTTCGCTGCCCTAGGGGAAAATGGCCATGGACGGCCATTTTAGGCATATTGCGGCACGGATGCCGCTATATGCCGACCCGGACGGCTGCCACAACCTCCCCAGGCTGTTTAGGAAAATCACCGTCAAAAACACCGCATGGAATCCGCTCTCATCCCTCTGCTGCGTCCCCAGCCACTACCTTCAAAACCCAAGCCCCACCATTACTTTTAGTCATTTATATATATAGCAAAAAAAGGCACCCTGTATCCCCTACAGAGTGCCTTCTCTTATATTTCATCCTCCACTGATTCTGCCCTTACACAGCAAATGGTAAAGTATTTATCATTTTTTCTTAGATTTTCCCATTTTGGTTTTCATGATGTACCAAAGAGCACCCGTAATGCATACGGAGGAATAAGCGCCGCATACGATGCCCGCCATAAGAGGAAGGGCAAATTCACGAATGCTGGTCACGCCGAATACATACAATGCTGCAACCATGACGAATGTGGTAAGGGAAGTATAAATACTTCTTGTTAATGTCTGGGTAATACTGCTGTTTACCACTTCCTGTAAATCCTCTTTTCCCTTTCCTCCTGCCAAATGCTCACGTATTCTGTCAAAGATGACTATAGTAGCATTGATGGAATATCCGACAATCGTAAGCATACATGCAATAAACGTGTTTCCTACGGAAATCTTTGCAACTGCATAAAATGCCAGCACAACTAATACATCATGGCATAATGCCAGCACCGCACTGGCTGCAAAACGGATATCGCTGAAACGGAACCAGATATAAATCAGCATACAGATGGTAGCAATGATGACTGCTACTACCGCATCCATCTTCATTTCATCGCTGACCGCCGCACTAATGGTTTCTGCAGTAATCTTTTCCGCATCTACGGCAAAATGGTCTACCATCTCCTGATTAAAAGCTTCTCTTTCGTCTACCGACAAGGTTCTTGTCTTAATGATCACTTCATTTGTTCCTGTTACCTTCTGGGTCTGTACATTTCCGTCTCCGGTAATCTCTTCCACTACCGGCACTACTTTAGAATCAATGTCTGCAATAGACATATCTTCATTGAACGTTACATTTGTGGACGTACCGCCTTTAAATTCCAGACTGTAATTGAGCATATCTCCCGTATTGACTTTATTGATGCCCATAAATACAAAGCCCGCCACAATCACCACAAGGGATATGCCAATAAAAACTGCCTTTTTGGAAAGGAAATTAATAGATTTTCTCTCTTTAATGCTTCCATACAGCTTTTCACTTTTTAATCCCAGTGCATAAAGAGCATTGATCAGCAGTCTTGTTACTACCAAAGCCGTAAACATGGATAGAACAATACCAAGTCCAAGTGTCTGTGCAAATCCTTTTACCGTACCGGAACCTTTGATGCCCAATACCAGCGCTGCAATCAAGGTCGTGATATTTCCATCCACGATAGCGGAAAGCGCCTTCTGGAAACCAATCTTAATAGCAGAGCTTACTGTCTTTCCGGTTCCCAGCTCTTCCTTCACACGTGCAAAAATAATTACATTGGCATCCACTGCCATACCGATGGATAAGATAATACCTGCAATACCCGGTAAGGTCAGGGTAATATCAAAAGCATTTAATGCTACCAAAGTCAGTCCTGTATATATCAACAATGCAATAGCAGAAACAAAGCCCGGAAGCAGATAAGCCACAATCATAAATATCATGACGATGACAAGACCAACGATTCCTGCCAACAAGCTTGTCTTAAGCGCTTCTTCACCCAACTGGGCGCCTACCACGTTAGAACGAAGTTCCTGCAGTTCCAGCTTCAGTCCACCGATACGGATGGTAGAAGCCAGCTTTTCCGCTTCTTCAAAATCCTTCATGCCAGTAATGCTTGCCTCTCCGTTTGGAATAGGGCTGTTTACATTGGGGACACTGACAAAGTCGCCATCATAATAAATACCAATGCTTTCTCCGCTCTGATATGCCTTTGTAGTGGCATCGGCAAATTTCTTTGTTCCCTCGCTTGTCAACGTCAGCTGTACCGCATATTGGTTATTTTTCATTTCATCGGTTATCTGACCGGCTTCTGCATTCTTTACATCCGTTCCGGTCAGCACAATACCGCCGTCCGCTTCTATCTCGGAAATGCTTTTGTTCAATACATAAACCGGATATCCATCCTCGTCTGTCAGTACAGAACCGTTTTCATCTATGCCATAGCCATAGTTGTTGGTTCCGTCACTTCCGGTCTGGGCAATGAAATACAAAGAACCGGGCTGTCCCAACTCCTCTAAAATCGTATTGGCATCGGATACGCCAGGAATTTCAATGCTGATACGCTTGCTTCCTTCCCGATACACTTGTGCTTCCGTGCTATACTTTTCCACACGCTTTTGAAGCTTATAAATGGTATCACTCATATCCGCTTCATCCGCGTCCTCTTCTCCTACCACCTCATAGGTGATACTGACGCCACCGGCCAGGTCAAGTCCCTGCTTGATGTTTGCTGCCGAACCTGTTTTCGTGGGACCAAATCCAATGATGGAGGTATATGCCAAAAGTCCCATAACAAGCACTGTTGCAATCAGTACCAATGCTGCTCTACTTTTCTTCATGTTATAACTTCTCCTCTCACTCAGCCAAAGCTGCTTTTATCATGATTGCACATTCAATGCGCTTTCTTTGTAGCTCACAACCTATGTCATAAGCCCCATTTATATTGCCATGGAAATGGTAGGAATTTGCCGCACAGCCGCCACTGCAGTAAAATCTGGCAAAGCAATCCTTACACGTTTCCTTTGCATACACATTACATCCTTTAAATTCATCCCTGATGACAGTATTGGTAATTCCTTCCTCTACATTTCCCATAAGGAACCTCTCCTGTCCTACGAACTGGTGGCAGGGATAGAAATCCCCCCAGGGAGTCACTGCCAGATATTCCGTTCCGGAACCACAGCCGGAAAGCCTTTTTGCCACACAGGGACCGCCTTCTAAATCAATCATAAAGTGGAAAAAGTTCACTCCTTCTCCCGCCTTTTTTCTTTCAATCAAAGCAAGCGCCAGTTTGTCATACTCTTCTAATATGGCAGGGATGTCCTCTTTCTTTATGGCATATTCTTCTGTATCCTCCGCCACTACCGGCTCCACGGAAATCTGCTTAAAGCCCAGATCCGCCAAATGAAGCACATCCTTGGAAAAATCCAGATTGTGATGGGTAAAGGTGCCTCTCACATAATAATTCATCTGGTTCCTGCTTTCTGCCACCTTTTGGAATTTCGGGACGATCCGGTCATAGCTGCCTTGCCCGCCCCGGAAGGGACGCATGAAATCATGGACCTCCTTCCGCCCGTCAATGCTTAGGACAATATTTGCCATTTCCCTATTGGCAAACTCTAATATCTCATCATCCACTAAAACACCGTTTGTAGTTAGAGTGAAGCGGAATTTTTTCCGGTTGGGCTCTTCCAAGCTCCTGCCATAGGCAACCAGGTCCTTTACTACCTGCCAGTTCATAAGCGGCTCGCCTCCAAAGAAGTCCACCTCCAGATTCACCCGGTTCCCGGAATTCGCCACCAGAAAGTCCAGTGCCTTTTTTCCTACCTCAAAGCTCATAAGCGCCCGTCTTCCATGGTATTCCCCTTCTTCCGCAAAACAATACCTGCAGGCCAGATTGCAGTCATGGGCAATATGCAGGCATAATGCCTTTACCACCGTTTCCCGGTTCTTAAAATCTCCTATATATGCTTCATAAATATCATCCGTATAAAGCATTCCGTTTTCATACAGGGCAAGGATTTCTTCGATTGCTTCTTTTTGTTCTTCTTCCGCTATCCTTTCTCCCCCGTTTATTTCCGGGTCAAAATCTCCCTGTCCCTTTACAAGCTGATATAGTTCTTCCTTTGTTTTCCCTGCTTTTACTGCATGTTCCAAAAGCGGTATCATCTCATACACAACCCTGTCCACCACATGCACCGCTCCGCTGTTTACGTCCAGCACAATGTAAAAGCCGTTGTTTTCATAACAATGTACCACGAACTTATTCCTTTCTTCCTATATAACGTATAATAAGCAGCGATGACTATCGCTGCTTAAGAAACATCATTATTTTACTTTTTCGCAACTTTGATTGCCTACGGTACAGGATGTCTTGCAAGCTGACTGGCAGGATGTCTGGCATTCTCCGCAGCCGCCTTTTTTCATGGACTCCTTAAAATCCCTTGTGCTTAATGTTTTAATGTGTTTCATGATTAGGCCTCCTTCTATGTATAAAGTTTTCAAATATTCCAGCTTTTTTTGCCTTTTGGACAATTTGCATTCCACATTATAACATACTTTTTTACGATTTTAAAGGCTTTTTGAAAAAGTTTTTTTGTTTTCGAGGGGACGTGGGAGATGGCAGAGCATATGGTAGTCTTATGGGCACGCTTTCGCTCTGCAAAGACGCAGCGGTACTAACGCACCAAAGTACGGTGCGTAAGTGCCGGCGACTTTGCCAAGGCCCAGAAGACTACCATATGCTCTGCCATCTCCCACTGTGTATCGAAAAGCCATACGGTGCTTAGGGAAGATTTTGAATAGTTTTTTTTGTATTTTGATAGGATTCTCATATGTTAGATTCATATGTAAAAAACGGGGTAAGACTTTTTAAAAGTTATGGGATGAAACGAAACAGCAACAGAGGGATGAGAGCGGATTCCATGCATTGTTTTTGATGGCGATTTTCCTTAACAGCCTGTTCGCTGCCCTAGGGGAAAATGGCCATGGACGGCCATTTTAGGCATATTGCGGCACGGACGCCGCTATATGCCGACCCGGACGGCTGCCACAACCTTCCCAGGCTGTTTAGAAAAATCGCCATCAAAAACACCGCATGGAATCCGCTCTCATCCCTCTGTTGCGTCCGCTTAGCCATCCCTTTGTAAAAAGCCAGACTAAACCGTTACTCGTTTTTACCTCAACGATTGTATTCAGCTAAGCATCCCACCTAACATCCCGCTTCCAACACACAAAAACAGCGTAGACAGGAAATTCCCCGAAAAATCACTGATTCCATGGTTGATGATTAAGGAAATCAACGTCAGGATCAAGAAATATCCTGCACCCAGAAACAGCCCCCACAGATATTTTTTTGACCCTATTTTTTTCCCTGCAAGAAATCCCGTAAGAAAAGTCGCCGCTATGTAAATAGCAACAATTCCAATGTTGATAATCGTCTCGCTTAAACGTAACTTGTATAAAAGCATGGATAAGATCAATAAGAAAACAGCCGTCAAAATATAGGAAAAAACCAGCAATTTCAGCAAAAACAGTAAATCGACCCTCTTTTTTATGCTTTGTTCCATAGAAACCTCCTTGTATTTTTCATCATTTTATATTACTATCTATATTAGGGTAAGCTTGGAATTAGACTTGCAAATAAAGATTTATAAAGGAGTGGTTATACTTTGGATACCTCTGGTGTCATACAACTTGTTATTTTAGCAGTGCTGCTTTTATTGTCTTCCTTTTTCTCATCTGCAGAAAATTCACTTACGACAGTAAACAGAATCCGCATTAAGACTTTGGTGGACGAAGGCAATCGTTCCGCCATAGTTCTGGAAAAGGTTCTGGAAAGACCTGCCAAAATGCTCAGCACCATATTGATTGGAAACAATGTGGTCAATATTTCCGCCACCTCCCTTGCTACGGCTCTGACGATCCGGCTTTTAGGGGAAACCTGGGTGGGACTTGCCACCGGTGCTTTGACAATCCTTGTGCTGCTCTTTGGTGAAATCATTCCGAAAACCTGGGCAATCAATAATGCGGAAAAAATCGCCCTTGTTTACTGCTATCCCATTTATGGACTCATGTGGTTGCTGACCCCTGTTATTTTTCTGGTAGATAAACTGGTAAATGCTTTTTTATGGCTTTTCCATGTGGATCCTAACAAGAAATCCTCTTACATGACAGAAAGTGAATTGAAGACTTATGTGGATGTAAGCCATGAGGATGGTGTCATCGAATCGGAAGAACGGGAAATGATTCTAAATGTGTTTGATTTTGGGGACTCCTGCGCAAAGGATATCATGATTCCCCGTATCGATATGACTATGATAGATGTGGAAGCCTCCTACAGAGAGCTTCAAAATGTATTTAAAGAAAGCATGTATTCCCGTATTCCCGTTTACGAAAATGATACGGATAACATTATCGGCATCGTTACATTAAAGGATTTTTTCCTCACCACAAAAAAATCCGAGTTTTCCATACGGGACATTTTAAGAGAGACCTATTATACTTATGAATATAAAAAAACAAACGATCTGTTAATGGAAATGCGGGAAGGCGCCATCAATATTGCCATTGTGCTGGATGAATATGGCGCTTCCGTGGGATTGATCACTATGGAGGATCTTTTGGAGGAAATCGTAGGAGAAATCCGTGATGAATACGACGAAGAGGAAAAGGAACTGATCAAAGAATTAGAACCACACAAATACCTTGTAGAGGGTTCCATGAAACTGGATGATATCAACAATGCCCTTCTAACTACCCTTGATTCGGAAAATTATGACTCCATCGGCGGCATCCTGATTGAAGCTTTAGACAGGCTTCCTGCTCCCGGTGAGGAAATCATGTTGCCGGACGGCACAAAGCTTTCGGCTACAGTGGTAAATAAAAACCGGATTGAAAAAGTAACTTTGCTTCTTCCAAAGTCGGAACATACGGAGGACATCTCTTCCGGTCAATCTCCCAGCCCGAGTGAAAGCCAGAATGCTTTTCCTGAAGCTGTCAAGGAATCATAGACGAACATAGATAAACAAAAAAGGAGCCAGAGGCTCCTTTTTCAGTTATTGAGTAAAATGAAACATAATTTTTTCTTTTATCAAAGGATATTTTGTTCTACTGATTGGAATTTTTACATCATTCTGCAAAATAATTTCTGTTCTGTTAAATTCTTTAATATAGTCCATATTTACCAGATAACTCTGATGGGGCCTTAGAAAATGAGGCGGCAGCTTTGCTTCAAAATCGCCCAGTTTCATATGGAAGGCTTTATCCGCTTCCTTCATATGTACAAGAAGATTCCGCCCTTTATTTTCTATATACAGGATTTCATTTACAAGTATTTTTTCCACACTTCCCTTAAGCTCAACAAAAATGGATTTTTTCCATTCACTTTGCAGCTTTATCATGGATTTATCAAGCGCCTTATATAAGTCTTCCTTTTCTATGGGCTTTAACAAAAAATAAACCGGACTGGCATCGAATATTTCCGTAGCATACTCCAAATATCCTGTCATAAATATAATCTGGGTCCTTGAAAATCGTTCCTGTATTTTCTTTGCCTCCAGGATTCCGTTCTGCTGTCCGTTTTCCGTTTCGAACTGAATATCCGTAATCAGAATGTCCGCAGTCTTATTGGGATCTTCCTTCCATTCATCCAAAAACTCTTCCGGGCTTTGAGCGGCGAAAATGGAAAAAATGTGTCCATATCGTTCTTCTATCAGCTTCTTTAAATGAGAGCATATTTTCTTTTCGTCATCACACAACGCAATCTTTACCATCATGCTTCCTCTTCCACTGCTAAAAGACTGCTTATCTGCTTTCTAAGCTTATCCAACTGAGCCTGGAGCTTTCCATTCTTATTCCGAAAGGCTTCTGCCACCTCTTCCAGCTGCTCATCATAAAGCTTTCTCATTTTCTCCAGCTCTGCTTCGTGGCTCTCATTCAATCTGGCAATCCTATCCTGCTCCTGAGCTGTCAGTTCTTCTTTTATGCTGTCATTTTTGTCACGGAATGCCTTCGCCACCTCCTCCAGCTGTTCGCTATAAAGGTTCTTCATTTTCTCCATTTCCGCTTCGTGGCTTTCCTTCATTCCGGAAGGATCGTACTCTTCTTTATATTGCTCATATTCTGCTTTTAAGGATGCCGTCTTTTTACGAAATGCCTGCTGCACCTCTTCCAATTGTTCATGATACAGAGTCTTCATCTTAATCATCTGCTGCTCATGCTCATCCTTTAATTTTGCAATTTCTTTCTCATGCTCCATGCAAAGCCTTGCCTTCTCTTCTCCAAATTCCGTATATAATCTTGCAATTTCCCTCTTATGTCCTCCAAATAGATTCCCAAAAAATCCCATTCTATTCTCCTTCTTCCTTATCACAAAATATAGTATCCTTCTCTTTTTTTCAATACCTACAATTGTATTTTACCATCTAAAGACAAAAAAGAAAAGGGCATACCTGCCCTTTTCCCATTTTTTATAAAATTTTCGACTATTTTACGTCTTTCATGGAAAAACTGATTCTTCCCATTTTATCTTTTCCAAGACATACTACCTTTACCTCATCTCCCAGTGTCAGCACATCCTCCACCCGGTTGATTCTCTCTTTGGAAATCTTGGAAATATGAACCATTCCTTCCTTGCCTGGTGCGAACTCCAGAAAGGCACCAAATTCTTTAATGCTTACAACCTTTCCTTTAAACACCTGTCCTTCTTCGAACTCAGTAGTAATAATCTGAATCATTTCCAGTGCCTTGTTCATCATGTCGCTGTCTGTTCCACAGATAGAAACCGCACCATCATCCGTAATGTCAATCTTAACCCCGGTACGATCGATAATCGTGTTGATTGTTTTTCCTCTCTGTCCCACTACATCACCAATCTTCTCAGGATCGATCTGGATTTGGATAATCTTAGGAGCATAAGGACCTACTTCTTTTCTAGGTTCTGCAATGGCAGGGGTCATGATCTCATTTAAAATGTATTCTCTTGCTTCCTTTGTTCTTCTAATGGCTTCTTCTACAATCGGTCTTGTCAAACCATGAATCTTAATATCCATCTGAATAGCCGTAATGCCATCATGCGTACCTGCTACCTTAAAGTCCATATCCCCAAAGAAGTCCTCCAGACCCTGGATATCCGTAAGAACAATGTAATCATCATCCGAGTCACCTGTTACAAGACCACAGGAAATGCCCGCCACCTGCTTCTTGATTGGAACACCCGCTGCCATAAGAGACATAGTGGATGCGCAAATGGAAGCCTGAGAGGTAGAGCCATTTGACTCAAAAGTTTCGGATACGGTACGGATTGCATATGGAAATTCTGCTTCCGTAGGCAGCACAGGGACCAAAGCTTTTTCAGCCAGCGCACCATGCCCGATTTCACGCCTTCCCGGACCTCTGCTTGGTTTTGTTTCTCCCACCGAATAAGAAGGGAAATTATAATGGTGCATATATCTTTTATTGGTCTCATTCACATCCAGACCATCGATTCTTTGCTGTTCCGATAAAGGCGCCAATGTAGTAACCGTACAAATCTGAGTCTGTCCACGGGTAAACATAGCAGAGCCATGGACTCTGGGAATCAGATCCACTTCCGCAGCAAGAGGTCTGATTTGCGTGATTTCACGGCCATCCGGACGCTTGTGGTCTTTTAAGATCATCTTGCGGACTGTCTTTTTCTGGTATTGATACAATGCCTCGCCCAAAATTGCAAGCCACTCTTCCTTCTCCGCAAATGCCTCTTCCAGCTTTTCGCTGATGTTCCTGATATTTTCTTCCCGAACCTGTTTTTCATCGGTAAATACGGCTGTTTCCATTTCTTCAGGAGTTACGATTTCCTTCATAGCCGCAAACATTTCATCCGGAATGGCACAGCTTGTATAAGAATGCTTTTCTTTTCCTACTTCTGCCACGATCTGGTTCATAAATGCGATAATGGTCTGATTGATTTCATGAGCCATATAAATAGCTTCAATCATTTTATCTTCCGGTATTTCATTGGCACCGGCTTCAATCATGATGACCTTCTGTGCGGTAGAGGCTACCGTCAGATTCAAATCACCATTCTTCCATTGCTCCTGACTTGGATTGACCACAAACTGTCCATCCACCATACCAATCTGCGTAGTAGCACAGGGTCCGTCAAAAGGAATGTCGGAAATGCTCGTAACAAGCGCTGCGCCAATCATGGCCGTAAGCTCCGGTCTGCATTCCGGATCCACAGACATCACCATATTATTCAAAGTTACATCATTCCTATAATCCTTTGGAAACAAAGGACGCATAGGTCTGTCAATGACGCGGCTGGTAAGGATTGCATTTTCAGATGCCTTTCCTTCTCTTTTATTAAATCCTCCCGGGATTTTTCCAACTGCGTATAATTTTTCTTCATATTCCACGCTCAAAGGAAAGAAATCAATTCCTTCTCTTGGCTTGTCTGATGCGGTTGCAGTAGATAGTACGGTGGTCTCACCATATTTGATCAGC
>JAAVAC010000064.1 GCA_014804265.1 Lachnospiraceae bacterium
AGAACCTTCGGAAGAGATATCCCAGGAAGTGCTGGACAGGGAGCAGGAAGAAATGAATCGGCTGATCGATCAGGGTACAGAAATTCCTGGCTCTTTCAAAGAATTGAAGGTGGATGAAAAAGGATATGTGCGTTATGAGTTTTACAGTGATGAGTATGGTGAAACAGAGGAAGAGTATCCGCTGGAATATCTGTTCCCGGATGAAAATGTAAATATCCGAAATGTGGGGTATAGTATCAGCGAAGACGAAGCCGGCAATGAGACGAGAGTTGCAACTCAATTCAGAAGGGATGAAAATGGTGTTATTACGGCAAGGATGATTGTATTTTAAGGTATAGGTGGGAAAAAGAACAGCTATTTCCTTATTTGGTGTAAATGGGGGAATGGCTGTTTTCTTTTTGTAAACGAATCAGTTTGGCTTGAGAGGGTTTGGATAAGGGGACGTGGGAGCCGGCATAGCATGGGATTGTCTTATGGGCATGCTTTCGCTCTGCAAAGACGCAGCGGTACTAACGCACCAAAATACGGTGCGTAAGTGCCGGCGACTTTGCCAAGGCCCAAAAGACAATCCTATGCTATGCCGGCTCCCACTGTGTATCGAAAGGCTATTTGTCTTTCTGTTGCGTCTGATCCTTCACTCCTTTGTAAAATGAAAGGCTGAACTGTTGTCAGGAAACAAACAAATGTTCTTAAAACTGTTGCATAAATCACTAGAACGTGTTACAATAGAACAAATGTTCCTTGTGATTGTTTTGCAATCAACGGTTATTATGATGACATTATGAAATAAGGCATAGCAATTTAAAAAGGAGATCAAAGCAGATGAGAGAGATACAAGCCTCCCGCCGGGAGCCATTTTCTAAAAACGATATTGCATTTACCAAGAAACCTTCCTTATCCCTTATGCAGAAACTGGAAATCCTTTCGGACAGCGCCAAATATGACGTGGCCTGTACCAGCAGCGGTGTGGAGCGGAAAGGGGACAAAACCGGAATCGGCAATACGGTATCAGGAGGAATCTGTCATAGCTTTTCTGCAGACGGCAGGTGCATTTCCTTATTAAAAGTGCTGTTTACCAATGAGTGTATTTATGATTGTAAATATTGCATCAACAGAAAGAGCAATGATGTGAAAAGAACCTCCTTTACCCCACAGGAAATCTGCGATTTAACCATAGAATTTTATCGGCGCAATTACATTGAAGGATTATTCTTGAGCTCCGGCATACTTCACAATCCTAATTATACTTCGGAACTGATTTACGAGGCGCTATATAAGCTTCGTAATGAATATCGATTTCAGGGCTACATCCACGTAAAGGCGATTCCAGGAACAGACCCTGTATTAGTGCAGAAGCTGGGACTTTTAGCAGACCGTATGAGTGTTAATTTAGAGCTGCCTACTGCCGAGGGATTGAAACAACTGGCTCCCAATAAGCATAGAAAAAGTATTCTGACTCCCATGCGCCAAATACAAAACGGCATCATGAGCAACAAAAATGAGCTGATGCTTTATCAAAACGCACCCAGATTCGTTCCGGCAGGACAGTCCACCCAGGTTATTGTAGGTGCCACGCCGGAAAGTGACTATGAGATTGTAACCGTTGCGGAAAATCTATATCAAAAATTTGACTTAAAGCGGGTATTTTATTCTGCTTTCGTAAAAGTAAATGAAGATAAGTCCCTGCCTGCCCTGCCGGGCGGACCGCCCCTGTTAAGGGAACACAGGCTTTATCAGGCGGACTGGTTATTGCGGTTCTATGGATTCGAAGCGAAAGAATTACTAAGTGAAGACAGACCTAATTTTAATGTTTTATTAGATCCAAAGTGCGACTGGGCTTTAAGGCATTTGGAATTATTTCCTGTGGAAATCAATCAAGCGGATTATCAGATGCTCTTGCGCATACCGGGCATCGGAGTAAAAAGCGCCGGACGGATCATACGGGCAAGAAAGAGTACCAGACTGACCTTTGAGCATTTAAAAAAACTTGGTATTGTATTAAAAAGGGCATTGTATTTTATTACCTGCAATGGAAAGATGATGTACAATACCAAAATAGAAGAAGACTACATTACAAGGAATCTGCTTTCCGTAAAAGAAAAACTTCCCATTGATGCAGGGGGAATCACCTATAAACAGTTATCCTTATTTGACGATAAGACATTTTTAGAAAGCCAGTCCGGGGCGGAGACTTTAAAGCCCCATCAAATAAAGGAGTTTCAGGAAGAAATCATAAGGGTTTCTTAAGTCTTTACAGGTAAGGAAGCCGGAGAGGAGAATAGAGGCGGGAAGGGACAGTTAAGATTTGGAGGGAAAGAGCAATATGGGAACTGTGCTATTATGTCAGGATTCCTTAGAAGGAGTTTTTACAGGAATTTATAAAGCATACGAAAGAAAAGAAAATCATAAGGAATGTAAAGTGAAAGCAGGACAGCCGGATAATTATGAACTGTTCGCCTCATACGTGGAAATACAACCAGAGGAGGAGCTTGCCAGAAAAGTCAGCAGAACCATATGCAGGGACTTGGGAATGGAAGCTTATATGGCTATTTGTCACGCACTGGCAACGGAAGAAGAGGATAAGGCAGATGCTGTTTACCATACAGTAGTGGAAGGGCTGAAGCAGTACGGAAAAGGGAACCAGAAGCATTTTACGGAAAAAAGCCCATTCAGACAAGCAACGGGAGGTATTATGGGAAATCTTACCAATCCCTATGTAAGAAAAGTGTTTGAATTGAGCCGCAGTACCGAGTTTGAAATCATGCGCATCAAACAATTTCTGAGATTCCAGGAACTGGAAAATGGTATCTTATATGCCAGAATCGGGCCAAAATGCAATATCCTTTCTTTTATTGCACCTCACTTTGTCAACCGGCTTCCTTTGGAAAACTTTGTGATTCATGATGATAAGAGACAGCTGTTCGTAGTCCATCCGGCCAAACAGGAATGGTTCGTGGTAACAGGAGCCCATTTCAATGAGGAGATTACGAAACGATTCTCCACAAAGGAACAACAGTACGAAGAACTTTTCACACATTTTTGCCATACCATTGCAATAAAAGAGCGAAAGAACCTGAATCTCCAAAGGCAGATGCTTCCCATCAGATTCCGGGAGTATATGGTGGAGTTTTCAGGATGAAGGCCTTTTTTTCGATACACAGTGGGAGGCGGCAGGGCATATGGCAGGCTTCTGGGCCTTGGCAAAGTCGCCAGCACTTACGCACCGTTCTTGGGTGCGTTAGTACTGCTGCGTCTTTGCAGAGCGAAAGCGTGCCCATAAGCCTGCCATATGCCCTGCCGCCTCCCACGTCCCCCCATCAAAAACCCCCTCATGCTTTTCCTTGACTTTTCCAAAATCCTGCCATATAATAAGTAAGATTCGTAAAAAAGACAGCACTCTCTTAAACGAGTGGTGTCTTTTTTTGCGGGCAGCAAGCTATACCGACTGATAAACAAAATATCCAGACAACCAATTAAAAATATGGAAACATATAAGAATGCTCAGAAAGGAAACACAAAACAATGGAACAAGTAAATATTCGTTATGAAGATTCGGAAATCGACAGCAGGATCATAAGAGCCGTGGAGGAAATGGGCTTTGAATATATGACTCCTATTCAGGAACAGGCAATTCCTGTTTTACTAAAAGGAAGGGATGTGATAGGACAAGCACAGACCGGAACTGGAAAGACAGCGGCTTTTGGAATCCCGGTTTTACAAAGCATAGACCCGGAAAATAAAAACCTGCAGGCCGTGATTTTATGTCCTACAAGAGAACTGGCTATACAGGCATCGGAAGAAATGCGCCGCTTTTCCAAGTATATGCATGGAATCAAGATACTGCCTGTTTATGGAGGCCAGGAGATTTACAAACAAATAAAAAACTTAAAATGCGGTGTGCAGATCGTAGTGGGAACACCGGGAAGAGTCATGGATCATATGCGCCGGAAGACCCTGAAGATGCAGGATGTGAAGCTGGTAGTGCTGGATGAGGCAGACGAAATGCTGAATATGGGATTTCGGGAGGACATGGAAACCATATTGAAAGAAATTCCAGATGACCGGCAGACTGCGCTTTTTTCCGCCACCATGCCCCAAAGCATTCTGGATATTACCCATACGTATCAAAAAGATGCGGTGCAGGTAAAGGTAGCGGCAAAAGAGCTTACCGTGCCCTTGATCAAGCAGTATTATTATCCTATCAAGAAAGAATATAAGGAGGAGGCAGTAAGTCGTTTGCTGGAATGCTATAACGTGAAGCGTTCCCTGATTTTCTGCAATACAAAAAGAATGGTGGATGAGCTTTCCAAAAGCCTGAAAAACAGAGGCTATCAGGCGGAAGGCCTCCACGGAGATCTGACGCAGGGACAGAGGGATATGGTTATGAGCCGTTTTCGGAGCGGAAATCTAGAAATACTGATTGCCACGGATGTGGCGGCAAGAGGCATTGACGTGGATGATGTGGAAGCGGTCTTTAATTATGATGTGCCTCAGGACATTGAATATTATGTCCATAGAATCGGCCGTACCGGAAGGGCGGGCAGGGAAGGAAAAGCCTTTACCTTAGTAGCCGGACGGGAAATTTATAAGATACGGGAAATCGAAAGAATCTGCAAAACCAAAATGGAAGAAAAAAAGGTGCCCTCGGCAAAAGCAGCCATTGCCAAAAGAGCCGATAAAATATTGAGTAATGCTTTAGAGGGCGCATGGAATGAGCAGGAAGCCGAAACCATGAAAAAAATGGAGATTTTTATAGAAAAGAAGCTGGAGGAATGCCAGATTTCCCCACAGCTTCTTGCGGCGGCCCTTTTGAAAATGAATATGGGAGAAGACATTTATGGGGTCACGGAAGAAATCAGTGTGGAAAGACCCGCAAAAAAAGCAAGGAAATTCAATGCAGGAAAACCGGAAAAGGGCTCAAGGAAGATTGGAAAATTCAAGGATAACCAAAAAGGCAGGGATGCTTCTGCCAAGGAAGGCAAAAAGCGGGAAAAAGAAACAGCAAAGTGGCTGAAAAAGGATAAAAAAGCAATTGCTAAGGAGTGGTTGAAAAAAGAAAAAAACGGAAAGAAACAGGTAAAAAAGAAAAAATAATCAAATTTATAGAAAACCGTGTCCATTTCCGTTATAATAAAAAACAGTGACAAGCAATCGGGAACGGAAACATATTTAAAATAGTGTGAAATAAGGAGCATAAGAAAATGGCTGCATTTGTAGAGTTTCATAAGGTAAAAAAGACATACCGGACCGGAGAAGTAAAAATAGAGGCATTGACAGATGTGAACTTTCAAATCGAAAAAGGCGAGTTCTGCGTCATCGTAGGAGCATCCGGAGCGGGAAAGACGACTATTTTAAATATACTGGGCGGTATGGATACATTAACGGAAGGAAATGTCATACTGGACGGCCAGGATATTTCCAGACTGAATAAGAAGCAATTGACTGCTTACCGCAGATATGATGTAGGATTTGTCTTTCAGTTTTACAACCTTGTACAGAATCTGACCGCTTTAGAAAACGTGGAACTGGCGGCACAAATCTGCAAGGATCCTTTAGATGCGGCAACAGTATTGGAAGAGGTAGGATTAAAGGAGCGAATGGGGAATTTTCCGGCACAGCTCTCAGGCGGGGAGCAGCAGAGAGTTGCCATTGCAAGAGCTCTTGCCAAGAACCCAAAACTTCTTTTATGTGATGAGCCTACCGGAGCACTGGATTATAACACTGGAAAATCAGTACTGAAGCTATTGCAGGATACCTGCCGTAATACAGGCATGACGGTGGTGGTCATTACCCATAATCAGGCATTGACGGCAATGGCGGACCGCATCATAACGGTAAAGAACGGAACTGTTCAAAACATCAGACTCAATGAGCAAATAACGGATATAGCAGATATTGAATGGTAAAAGGCAGAAAGCATAAAGGGATAAAAAATGAAATCCATGATGAAAAGGACAACCATAAGAGAAATTAAACAAAGTCTTGGAAGGTACCTGGCTATCTTTGCCATCGTCGCTTTGGGCGTGGGTCTTTTTGCCGGCTTAAAGGTAACCAAAGATGCAATGGTACATGGTGTAGATCAATATTTAAAGGACACGGACTTTTATGACCTGCGGCTTCTTTCCACTCTGGGCTTTGAAAAAGAGGATGTGGAGGCTTTTGGCAATGAGGAAAAGGTGAAGGCAGTAGAAGGCGCTGTTTTTGCGGATGTCCTGTATATAAACCGGGAAGGAAATGAGGCGGCCATAAAGGTACACTCTATGACAGAGGAAATCAACAGACTGGTACTGACGGCAGGAAGAATGCCGGAATCCGCCACGGAATGTGTGGTGGATTCCAATTTGTACACAGAAGAGGATGTTGGAACTACACTTGTCTTTTCTGAAAATAACTCGGAAGATACTAAGGAGTTATTTCATCAGATGGAATATACCATAGTGGGAATCGCCCAGTCGCCTTATTATATGAATTTTGAACGGGGAAATACTTCCATTGGAAACGGAAAAATAACAGGTTTCTTATATTTGCCGGAAGATGCCTTTGACTGTGATTATTATACAGAAGTGTTCGTAAGACTGGATCAGGATTTTCCAATCTACTCCACGGAATATGAGGATTTTATGGAAAAGGCCAAAGAGGTCTGGGAGCCGGTCTGTGAGGAACGGGTCCAAAGCAGATATGAGAAAATCCTTGAGGATGCCAATCAGGAAATAAAGGATGCAGAGAAAGAGTTTGAAGAGAAAAAGGCAGACGGCGAGAAGGAGTTAGAGGATGCCCGGAAGGAAATACAGGATGGAGAAGAGGAAATTGGCGATGGATGGGAAGAAATTTCTGCAAACCAGCAAAATATTGACAGCCAAAGACAGAAATTAAATTCCAAAGAAAAGGAATTAAAAGAACAAGAAGAGGCAGTTGCCCTGCAAATACAGCAGATCGGAATGGAAATCCCCCAGTTAGCGGAAGCTAATCAACAGATTGAGGAAGGCCTTTCACAAATTGCTGCGGGAAAAGCCCGGCTTCATTCGGCACAGGCCACTTTAGACGAAAAAAAAGAAGAACTGAACAAGGCAGAAGAGGAGCTGGAAAAAGGAAAAGCCGATTATGAAAAGGCCCAGGCAGAATTTAAGGAGAAGATAGCGGAAGCGGAGGAGAAGATTCAGGATGCAAAAGAAGAGCTTTTGAAAATCGAAGAACCGGATTATTATGTGCTGACCAGGGAGGCCAATATCGGATATGTGTGCTTTGAAAGCGATTCCAGCATTGTAGAAGGGATTGCAAATGTGTTTCCCCTGTTCTTTTTTCTGGTAGCTGCTCTCGTGTGTATTACCACCATGAACCGCATGGTGGAGGAGCAGCGCACACAGATTGGCGTGTTGAAGGCTTTGGGCTATGGGGAAGGAGCCATCATGGGAAAATATATGTTTTATGCGGGAAGCGGAGCGGTTTTAGGCTGTATTATCGGCTTTTTTGCAGGAACTTATTTATTTCCCACAGTTATCTGGACCGCCTATCATATCATGTACAATGCCCGTGGCATATCCTATATATTCAACGGAAGGATACTTGCAGTTTCCCTTGTGGTTTCCCTGTTTTGTTCCATAGGGACTACCTGGCTTTCCTGCAGATATGAGCTGTTTTCCGCTGCTGCAGAGTTGATGCGCCCAAAAGCCCCAAGGGCAGGGAAAAGAATCCTGCTGGAAAAAATACCATTTATGTGGAAACGGCTGAAATTCCTTCATAAAGTTTCCATCCGGAACCTGTTCCGTTATAAAAAGCGGTTTTTTATGATGGTAATCGGCATCAGTGGTTGTACGGCCCTTTTAGTGACCGGATTTGGCATTAAGGATTCCATAGCGGATGTGGCAGTGCAGCAGTTTGAAGGAATCCAGGTATTTCAAATGAGTGCTTCCTTAAAGGAAGAAGGGAAGAAAGAAACAGCCGGTTCCCTTGATGACGTGTTGGAAACATGGAGCAAAGGCTATTGCCGGGTGCATGAGTCGTCTATGGAGCTGATTGGAACGGATCAGATAAAGGCCATCAATCTGGTGATTGCAAAAGAGGACGGGCAGATAGAAGATTATGTAAGCCTTCACACCACCAAAAAGGAGCCCATTTCCTATCCCAAAAAGGGAGAAGTAATTATCTCCAATAATATTGCAGAGTTATTTCATTTAAAAATGGGAGACTATATCACGCTGCGGGACGATGAATACAAAGAAATGAGAGCACAAGTATCCGGCATTTTTGAAAATTATGTATATAATTATGTATACATGAATAAAGAAACTTATGAAGAGTGTTATGGAAAAGAGCCGGAGTACAGGACCTTATATATTAATATAAAAGACGGGAAGGATACCCATGAGGCAGCGGCGGCATTTATGGATCAGGAACAGGTTTCGGCAGTTACGATCAATCAGGATACTATGGAAAGATTTTCCACCATGATGGAAAGTCTGAATTATATCGTACTTCTGATCATTGTGTGTGCAGGCTCCCTTGCTTTTATTGTGCTCTATAATCTGACCAATATCAATATTACCGAGCGTATCCGTGAAATTGCCACCATCAAGGTGTTGGGCTTTTTCAGAAAGGAAACGGCATCTTATGTATTCCGTGAAAATATGGTGCTTACAGCCATAGGAGCCCTATTAGGACTGTTTCTTGGAAAGCTTCTGCATGGGTTTGTTATGTCCCAGATTCAAATAGATATGGTGTCTTTTGCTGTTCATGTGAAGCAGTTAAGCTATATTTACAGCCTGATGTTCACTTTTGGATTTACTATGCTCGTTAATTTATTTATGTCCTGTAAGCTGGAAAAAATCAATATGGCAGAGTCTTTAAAGAGTGTAGATTAAAGTATCAGCAATAAGCCCTGTCGATTTCAATGACAGAGTAGTATTTAGGATCAAGCGCTGTTATTTTGCCGGATAGATATTGCCTGACTTCCTGATCGGTCTTTTTGAATTCCATGGGAAGAAGCACGTCAAAAATAATATTTGTGTGAGTAGGTCCCTTGACCAGCCTGAAATCATGGAGATTCAAGTCCGGGTCATACTCCTTTAAAAAGCCGGTGATCTGTTTCTTTAACTGATTTGTTTCTTCATCATCCTCCACAATAGGATCCATGTGGATGACAGCATCACATTTTAAGCCTTTCTTCAGTGTCCGTTCAATGTTGTCGATAATATCATGGAGGCTTAGTAAATCCCCATGGGCGGAAACCTCCGCATGAAGGGAAATCATGGTTCGTCCGGGACCGTAATCGTGGACGATCAGGTCATGGATTCCAAGAATTTCATCGTAGGAAGTGACGATTTCTTCAATCTGTTTTACAAATTCTTTAGAAGGAGGCTGGCCTAAAAGGGGATTGATGGTATCTTTTGCTGCCCGAATGCCTGCAATGAAAATGAAGATGCCCACCAGTGCACCGCAGTATCCGTCAATCTGAAGTCCGGTATATTTGCCGACGACAATGGCGAACAAAACAAAGGCGGTGGCAATCATATCACTGAAGGAATCGGAGGCGGTGGCGCACATTGCTGTGGAATTCAATTTCCTGCCAAGAGAATGGTTGTAAAAGTACATATACAGCTTTATCAGGATGGACAGCAATAAAATCGCAATTACCAGCTGGCTGCCGGTAACTTCCGCCGGATGTATGATTTTTTTGATGGAAGAGCTGATCAGTTCATAGGCCATTAAAATGATGGCAACGGAAACTAAAAGCCCGGATATATATTCAAACCTGCCGTGCCCAAAGGGGTGCCCCGGGTCTGGCTTTTGTCCTGCCAGCTTAAAGCCGATAAGAGTGATCAGGGAAGAACCTGCATCGGATAAATTATTAAAGGCATCTGCGGTAATGGCAATGGAATGGCTTAGTATTCCGGCCACAAATTTTACCCCGAATAAAAACACGTTCAAAAAAATACCAACCGCACCGCATAATACCCCATATTTGCGGCGAACATCCGGAGAATCCAGATCCTTCCTGTTTTTTATAAATAATCCTGCAAATAAAGAAATCATAAGAATACCTCATATCAGTTGGAATAAAAAATATCATATCCCTACATTCTAAATGCGTTTTCAGGAAAATACAACAGTTTTTCTTGAAATATAAAAATAAAACGTGTATAATTCATAAGAGTTTTTGAATAAGTAAGATATAATATTATATAAAATAGAAAAGGAGAAAGAAAATGAGCAAAAAACCAACAGTACTGATGATTCTTGATGGTTATGGTTTAAATGAAACCGTAAAAGGCAATGCAGTAGCACAGGCAAAGACTCCTGTAATGGACAAGCTGATGGCAGAATATCCTTTTGTGAAAGGAAATGCTTCCGGCATGGCAGTAGGGCTTCCGGATGGGCAGATGGGAAATTCCGAAGTAGGTCATTTAAATATGGGTGCGGGACGCATCGTATATCAGGAACTGACTAGAATTACAAAAGAGATTGCTGATGGTACGTTTTTTCAGAATGAAGCATTGTTAAAGGCAGTGGAAAACTGTAAGAAAAATGATTCTGCATTCCATGCTTTCGGCTTATTGTCAGACGGCGGTGTCCACAGCCACAATACACATCTTTACGGTTTATTGGAGCTGGCCAAAAGAGAAGGTCTTTCCAAAGTATACGTTCATTGCTTTTTAGACGGGCGCGATACACCTCCGGCATCCGGAAAAGAATTTGTGGAAGCTTTAGAAGCGGAAATGAAAAAAATCGGCGTAGGTCAGGTTGCTTCCGTTGCAGGCCGTTACTATGCAATGGACAGAGATAACAATTATGACAGAGTAAAACTGGCATATGATGCCCTGACAAAAGGAGAAGGCTTAACTGCTAAGAGCGCTCCGGAAGCTATACAGGAATCTTATGACAGGGAAGAAACAGATGAATTCGTAAAACCTACTGTAGTAGTAAAAGATGGGACACCCGTTGCGCTCATCAAAGAGCATGACAGCGTGGTATTCTTTAATTTCAGACCTGACAGGGCAAGGGAAATCACAAGGGCATTTTGTGATGATGATTTTACAGGCTTTGACAGAGGCGACAGGATTCCACTGACTTATGTATGCTTTTCTGATTATGATCCTACCATTCCCAATAAGGAGATTGCATTTCACAAGATTGCAGTTACTAATACATTTGGCGAATGGTTAGCCGCAAACAATATGACCCAGGCAAGAATCGCCGAAACGGAAAAATATGCACATGTGACGTTTTTCTTTAACGGCGGCGTAGAAGAACCAAATAAGGGAGAGGACAGGATTCTGGTAAATTCTCCAAAGGTAGCCACCTATGATCTGAAGCCTGAAATGAGTGCTTATGAGGTCTGCGACAGATTATGCGAAGCAATTACCTCCGGTAAATATGATGTGATTATTATTAACTTTGCAAATCCGGATATGGTAGGCCATACCGGTGTGGAGGAAGCAGCAATCAAGGCTGTGGAAGCCGTGGATGAATGCGTAGGAAAAGCAGTAGAAGCGTTAAAGAGCGTAGATGGCACTATGTTCATCTGTGCGGATCACGGAAATGCAGAGCAGCTCATTGATTATGATACAGATGCTCCCTTTACCGCACATACTACCAATGAAGTGCCATTTATTCTGGTGAATTACAAGGACGGCTATACATTAAGAGAAGGCGGCTGCCTTGCAGATATCATCCCTACTTTAATTGAGGTAATGGGCATGGAACAGCCTGCTGAAATGACAGGAAAATCCCTGCTTATTAAGAAATAATATGCTTGGAACAGTAGTCAATACAATTGCCGTTTTGGCAGGTGCTCTTGTGGGAATGTTTCTGAAAAAAGGGCTCTCTGAAAAGATGGCGGATACGCTGATGAAAGGACTGGGGCTTTGTACCCTGTTCCTTGGCATCAGTGGTTCTTTAAAAGGTGAAAATTCCCTGATCCTGATTGTTTCCATGGTAGTAGGAACGTTGATTGGTGAAGGAATCGATTTAGAAGACAAATTAAAAAAACTGGGTGATTTTTTAGAATCAAGATTTAAGAGCAAGGATGGAAAATCAGTATCCATAGCAGAAGGCTTTGTCACTGCAAGTCTTCTTTTTTGCGTGGGTGCCATGGCAATCGTAGGTTCCCTGCAAAGCGGGATCACGGGAAATCATGAAATGCTTTTTAACAAATCCGTATTAGACTGCGTGGCAGCCATTATATTTGCATCTACTCTGGGAGTAGGAGTGGCATGCTCCGCAGCTTTTGTTTTTCTGTATCAGGGAACTATTACATTGCTTGCCCAGTGGATTGCCCCATTTTTAACGGAACAGGTGATTGGGGAAATGACCTGTGTGGGTTCTGTGATTATTATGGGACTTGCATTGAACATGCTTGGCATTACAAAGCTGAAGGTGATGAATTATGTGCCGGCTATATTTGTGCCTGTGATTTTGTGCAGATTCATGTAAACAGAAAAAATGCCTTAGGAAGCCTTACATAACCTGCATAAGTTCAAACCGGAATGGACATACTAAGCGAAAAAGATAATGAAATATAACAGGTAAAGGAGCTTAGTATGAACTTATTTTTGGAAATAACAGATGTAAAGGGTCGGGAAATTTTGGATTCCAGAGGAAATCCTACCGTAGAAGCCGAGGTTACCATAGAACATGTCATTACCGGAAGGGCGGCGGTTCCTTCGGGAGCCAGTACCGGACGGTTTGAAGCGGTGGAGCTTCGGGACGGGGAGACCAGATATTTTGGTCTGGGAGTTCAAAATGCCGTAAAAAACATCAATACGAAATTAAAAGAGGCATTGATTGGAAAAAATGCTTTGGAACAGGGGCTGATTGACAGAATCATTATGGAAACGGATGGAACGGAGAACAAAGGGAATTTAGGCGCAAATGCCACCCTGGGCGTGTCCATGGCATGTGCAAAAGCGGCAGCTTTAGCTTTAGACCTGCCTTTATACCGTTATCTTGGCGGAGTGGATACCTGTATTCTTCCTGTCCCCATGATGAATATATTAAATGGCGGAAAACATGCGGATAATACCGTAGATCTGCAGGAGTTCATGATTATGCCGGTAAAAGCGGACAGCTTTCATGAAGGATTGCGGATTTGCGCGGAAATTTATCATAATTTAAAAAAGCTTTGTAAGCACAAGGGGTTATCCACGGCAGTAGGAGATGAAGGCGGATTTGCCCCGGATCTTCCGGGCTCAAAGGAAGTGCTTTCCTTGATTGTGGAAGCCATAGAAGCGGCAGGCTATGAACCGGGCGGCGAAATTAAGATTGCCATTGACGCAGCAGCCAGTGAACTGTATTCAGAGGAAACCGGCATGTATCATTTCCCGGGAGAAAGTGAAATGACCGGAAGCGATGTACAAAGGGATTCCAATGAAATGATTTCCTATTATGAGGAGCTGATTGAGGAATTTCCCATTGTTTCCATTGAAGATGGGCTGTTTGAAGACGACTGGGACGGCTGGAAGGCAATGACGAAGCGGCTTGGAGATAAGGTACAGTTAGTAGGGGATGATTTGTTCGTAACCAACACAAAAAGGCTGGATGCGGGAATTAAGTTAGGCGCTGCTAACGCAATTCTGGTAAAGGTAAATCAAATCGGAACACTGACGGAAGCCATGGATGCTATTAAAATGGCACAGAAAAACGGATATAAGGCGGTGGTTTCCCATCGTTCAGGAGAAACGGAGGATACGACCATTGCGGATCTGGCAGTAGCAATGAGCACCGGGCAGATTAAGACAGGTGCACCCTGCAGGACAGACCGTGTGGCAAAGTATAATCAGCTTCTTAGGATAGAGGAAGATTTGAAGGAATTTGCCAAGTATATGGATCCCTTTATGAAAATATAGAATATGTTTTTTAGTAATCGCTCTTTTTATTCCAGCCTGGGACAAAAAGAGCGATATTGTTTTGCTGTTTCAGAATGCTGGTACTGCTTTTCGTTCCGGGAGTATGTCAATGAGCAGATAATTGAAACAGGAAGAGTAAAAAAGCGTACAAAAAAAATCGGGGTAACAGGACTTGAACCTGCGACCTCTCGGCCCCCAGCCGAGCGCTCTACCAAACTGAGCCATACCCCGAAGTGACAACTGCCACGAAAGATATATTATCAAATTGTCAGGGAAATTACAAGAGAAAAATAAATTTTTTCGATTATTTTTTTCCTGCAATCATTTATTCCAACAGCATTTCCCATTCTTCCAGCAAAGCGGCCAGCTTTTGGGAAAGGATCTCCTGTTCTTTTGAAATTTCCTGAAGCTTTGCTGCATTCGTGCCGTTTACAGGATCTGAAAGCTCGGACTCTAATTCTGTCTGCCGGTTTTCGGCAGCTTCGATTTCCTGTTCGATTTTCTGAATGCGGTTTTCCCGCTTTCTTTTTTCTGCCTGCAGTTTTTTCTGTTCCTGCCAGTCAGCTTTTGTCTCGCTGACTGGCTCCGGTATTCTGTCCACTTTTGAGGAGGCTGTGAAGGAAGCGGAAAAAGAAGATGCTTCTCCATGCTTTTCCAGATAATAGTCATAGTTGCCGATATAATTTGCGAAATTTCCGTTCTCCAAATCTAAAATGCGGCTGGCGGTCTTATTGATGAAATAACGGTCATGGGATACATATAACAAAGTGCCTTCATAATGGTTTAAGGCATGTTCCAATATTTCCTTGGAAGTAATATCCAAATGATTGGTCGGTTCGTCCAAAATCAGGAAATTGGCGTTGGAAAGCATAAGCTTTGCCAGGCTGACCCGGCCTTTTTCGCCTCCGCTTAAATCCTTGATCCGTTTGAAGACATCATCTTTCGTAAATAGAAATGCGGCCAAAGTGTTTCGGATTTCCGTATTTGTCATGGAAGGATAAGCATCTGATATCTCATCAAAAAGAGTCTTATCCTCGTGAAGCACATGATGCTCCTGGTCATAATAGCCGATTTCCACATTCGTCCCAAGCCGGATCGTGCCGGCGTCTTGGGTTTCCAATCCGTTCAGGATTTTTAGAAGCGTGGTCTTGCCTGTACCGTTCTTTCCGATGATGGCAACATGCTCACCGCGTTTGATTTCAAAGGAAACATGGGAAAACAGGGAAAGAGAGCCGTATGCTTTGGCTAACTCGTCAATCTGTAACACATCATTGCCGCTGATGATTCTGGGCGTCAGGGTAAAGTTCATATCGTCCTTTACGGCAACGGGCTTATCAAGCACCTCTATTTTACTTAACATTTTTTCACGGCTTTCAGCCCGTTTAATGGACTTTTCCCGGTTAAAGGATTTTAATTTTTCAATCACTTCTTCCTGATGCCTGATTTCTTTTTGCTGGTTTAAATAAGCGTTCATCTGGGAAATGCGCAGAACTTCCTTTTTCTTTGCATAATCCGAATAATTTCCCGAAAAGGAAGTTACATTACCCTGTTCGATTTCGATGATCTTCCCGGCTATTTTGTCCAGAAAATAACGGTCATGGGATACTAGAATAACCGCACCTTTATAATTAAGCAGATAAGTTTCCAGCCAGGCAATGGAAGCCATGTCAAGATGATTGGTAGGCTCATCCAAAATAATCAGATCCGGCTGTTGTAAAAGTAGTTTGCCAAGGGCAACTCTTGTTTTCTGCCCGCCAGATAAGGTGGAAACGGACTTGGAAAAATCCTCTTCCATAAAACCAAGCCCCTTTAAGACTCCGGTCACCTCGCTTTTATATGCATACCCGTTTTCCTGTTCAAATTGATGGGTAAACCGGGTATATTGCTCCATGAGATCCGCCAGTGCCTGTCCCTTGGCCTGCTTCATGGATAATTCCGTAGTGCGGATCCGTTCCTCCAAATCAATTAAATACTGCTTTACCGACAAAAGCTCCTCATAAATCGTCCTGTCCGTATGAAGCCCCTGATGCTGGGCCAAATACCCTACAGCCTTATCCCTGGCAAAAGTAACGCCTCCCTGATCAGCGGAAAGCTCACCCACAATAATCTTAATCAAAGTGGATTTACCGGCTCCATTGATTCCCACAATAGCGGCCTTTTCATAATCCTCTATATGAAAGGAAGCATTTTTCAATATTTCATTCTCCCCAAATGCCTTCCAAACGTTCTGACAAGATAATATCATAATATGTTCACCAATCACTTTCTAAAAAATTTATCCCATAAGCTTTTTTTGGTTTGTATTTGAAAAGTGCCAATAGAAACAGAATGGGCATTTCAACTGATTATACTAAATTTTGGAGGAAAAGAAAAGTGGGGAGTGGAAAAGCTTCTTCCCAATGCTTTAAATCCTTTGACATACTTTTAACAGTGTACTAAAATAAAATAGCAGACACAAAACAGGACTCAGGGGGTATTACCGTGGAAGAAAAAGAAATCTCACAGGCGGTCATAGGAAGGTTGCCAAGATATTACCGATATTTGGGCGATTTAAAGGATCAGGGAATTGAACGGATTTCTTCACAGGACTTAAGTACGTTAATGAAGGTGACAGCATCCCAGATCAGGCAGGATTTTAATAATTTCGGGGGATTTGGCCAACAGGGATATGGCTATAATGTGGAATACTTATATGAAGAAATTAGTAAAATATTAGGATTATATCAGAAACATAATCTGGTATTGATTGGAGCAGGAAATTTAGGGCAGGCATTAGCGAATTATGTAAATTTTGAAAAAAGAGGCTTTTTAATCAGGGGGATTTTCGATTCCAATCCGGCTCTGGTTGGAAAGGAAGTAAGAGGCATACCCATAAGGGCCATGGAAGGGCTGGAAGCATTCGTAAAGGAAAATGACATAGACATTGCGGTTTTGACCATTCCAAAGACCAGTGCCGAAGAAGTAGCGGAACGGCTGGCAGGCTGCGGCATTAAGGCAATCTGGAATTTTGCCCATGTGGATTTGAACGTGCCGGAGCATATCCAGGTAGAAAATGTGCATTTGTCGGACAGCCTTATGAAGCTGTCCTATAATCTGAATCGTTACAATAAAGAAAAAGAACAAAAAGAATAAAGGTGATCGTATGAGTCGTACAAGAGCAGATTTTACAAGGGCGCTGGAAGGGAAAAAAATCCCTGTTTTAACGTTGGATAATAAATGGCATCAGGTTTTTCAGGAATATAAAGGGGACAAACGCATCCAAAAGCTGGAAAAGCAGTTGAATGAACTGATTAAGAAGCAGGGAAAATATATTACTGAGAGCAAGGACATAAAGAAGCTGAAAGCAAAGCTTATGAAGGAAATCGTAGGTTCCATGGATGAAATCGGAGAAGGAAGGCAGAATCCAAAGCTGGAAAAGGAAATGGAGGAAAGGACAAAGCTTATCAATGAATGCAATGAAAAGCTGGAAGCCTATCAGGATGAGCTTTTGGAGCTGCCGGGACAGATTGACAAGGTAAACTATGAACTGATGCTGATTACCATGGAAACCTGTTACAGCGCCATGGAAAAAAACAGGTTTGAAATAAAGGAAATCGGCGCATGGATAAAAAATATACGGATGGAACTAAAGAAAAAAGTAATCAGGAAGCAGGAAAAGGAAAAGGAAAATCAGATGATGTATTCCTATATGCATGATATTTTTGGAGCAGAGGTCATTGAAATATTTGATATGGAATATTTAAAAAAGGATGATGAGGAATAGAAATGAAATATGTATTAGAGAAAGCTTCCATGAAGCAATGTGATCATTGTACCATAACACAGTTTAAAGTGCCGAGCCTGGTCCTGATGGAACGGGCGGCACTTTCTGTTTGTGAAGAGATTCAAAAAAGGTTTCAAAAGGGAACGGTTCTGATTGCATGCGGTACGGGAAATAACGGGGGA
>JAAVAC010000065.1 GCA_014804265.1 Lachnospiraceae bacterium
GGTCCATTCTCCTGGGGCATGTCATAATCCAGCAAAATCAAATCCGTCGTCTTAGTCTCTAAAAACCTTAATGCAACCTTGCCGCTGACTGCAGTCCCCACATCATATTTATCATGCAGATGCTCTTTAATCACTTTCAACATCATGACATTATCATCCACCACCAGAATATGCTTTCTATCCTGAATAGGATTGACAAAGCCGGACTTTGAGCCTAGTTCCTGGCTGAAATCAAGCCCGGGCAGCGCCGTTGAATCTAACCCCGGCATTCCTGCAAAAACATCATTTTCGCCGCCCTTTGCCGGTTTGGAACGTTTTTTCATGAATTTCCGGATTTCCGCCTGAATAGCCTTAGCAGAGAGAGGTCTGTATAATACCAGGCTTGCAACATTTACTGCAATCTTCTCAAACATATCACAATCTTCTTTAGAGCCCAGAATAACACATGGAATATCAGAACGCATCAGTCTGGAATTGATGCTGATCATCCGAACAATGCTATCCCTCGGTTCATCAAACAGACAGTATACCAAAACATCCGGTACAAAATAATCTATGTGCCCTACAATGTCTTCATAACGTGTCGAACTGCTTAATACTGTAAAGTCACCATCCATCTGTTTAAAGAAAACATCTATTGCAGAGTCACTCTTTCCCATTACCAGAACTTTGTATCCCATAACATTTCTCCTTACTAATTAGCATAAATTGTTTACAAATATTGTATCATTGCCTTTAAGTGAAATCAATGCTATAATTTCCTTCATTCCTATCAGCCAGTCTATTTCCATGCATAGAAAAGTGGCCAGAGGCATCTGGCTTTCGCATCTCATTCAGCCCCGAAAGGAATTCTCATGTACGGTAAAGAAGCAGAAACCGAAAACAAGAGATAGACCGCCAGCACCACACTATTCCGAACATAAAACGAAAAGAACGCATCATGGAAATGCCGGCGACTGCGAAATCCCTCTTATTACTTATTTTTTTATAAACAGACAAAAAGTTTTATAATAAATTGTAATTGATGTTACCATATTTGCAGGTCATGTTTACAAACCTTTTATTTATTTCTTTTTTTGCTAAGATACCATATGGAGGGAAGGTCATGGAGATAAAGACACGACAGGTAGATGATAAACCATTAACTATAATTATTGAGTATCCCATATTAGATACCAAAACCAAAAGACTGATTAAAAAAATGGAAGCTCTTGATTTTATGGTCAGTGGTAATAGCAAAGGAAAAATTTTTCAAGTGCATATATCAGATATATACTACATGGAATCGGTGGAAAGAAAAACTTTTTTATACACGAAAGATGAAATCTATATGACGGATAAAAAATTGTATGAATTGGAGGAAATGTTAAGGGGCACAGGAATCATACGAATCAGTAAATCCTGTTTAATGAACATGGATATGCTTTATAGCATAAGGCAACTGATGAACAGTCAGCTTGAAGCAACATTGCTCAATGGCGAAAAGCTGATTGTTGCAAGGACTTATTTGAAAAATATTAAGAATATTTTAAAGGAGGACGTAAGATGTTAAAAGAAATTCTGAAAAAAACATTTATATTCACAGCAATCATAATTTTACTGGTATTTTTCTTTTCATTTTTGATGATTGGAATGAAACCGGAGATAATGCTTGTGTTTGAGATTTTTATCTTGTCCTTTTTTGTTACTATCATTCAGCATTTAGTAAAGCAAGTCATATGTACTTATTTTTTTGTAAATATTATGATTGAATATGTTTCTGTTTCTGTTTTTGTTTTCTTATACGGATATTTTGTTGAATGGTTTTTTAAATCAAATTGGTGGATGGCGTTTGTGTATGTGGCAATCGTATATGTTCCGGCTTATTTTCTTGATATGGTAGTTGTTAAAAGGGATATTGACTATATAAATACGCAATTAGAAAGGATACGGGAAAACAATGATAAAATCTAGTGACAGAAAACAGTTGTTTCTGTTTTTTATCATCACACTTGCATGGACATGGGGATTTGGATTCGCCCCTGTTTTTATGGGAATAGAGGGAACCCCGTTAGGGACATTCTTATTTTATTTCGGTGGTGGTGCACCGTCTGTTACCGCATTGTTTATCGTATTTTTAACATATTCAAAAGAACAGCGAAAAGATTATTTTATGCGTTGCTTTAGTTTCCGGTATATGGGGATAAAATGGCTTGTCTTAACAGTTTTATTCTTCACATTGATTTCGATTGTAGCAATTGGGTTAGGTGTATATTTATTCGGTTATGAAATGCCGGAAATGAATTATATTCATGCGATTATACATAATCCGTTAAACCTGTTTTTGGTATTGTTCTTTTCTGTTATTTCTGGTCCCTTAAATGAAGAATTTGGGTGGAGGGGTTATGCACTGGATAGATTATTTGTTAGACTCGGGTTTACGAGGGCTACTTTACTTTTAGGTTTTATTTGGGGGATTTGGCATTTGGCGTGGTATTTTACACCGGGACAAGCACAGTACGATTTGCTTCAAAACTCCTTATTTGATGCTATTATGTATATACCAAGCGTTATGCTTCTTAACTTTGCTGTTTCGTATGTTTACATTAAAACGAAAAGAAGTATTTTGGCAGGAGCATTGGTACATATGTTTGCAAATTTATTGGGAAGTCAGTGTCTTTCTCCATATTCCACTGAAATCAGCATGACAATTCGATATACTAAAATGTTCTTTTGCGGTTGCCTTGCGTTATATTGTATTATTTCAAAGAGATTTCAAGAAGAATACAATAAACTGTTTTATCAGTCAGGAAAATAGTCATACTTGTACTCAACAATGAATTCCTCGATCTGACGTTCCAATTCCCCCTCTGTCAGTGAACTTTCTGTTGATTTTGGATCTGTAGCCATGAGAGCACAAGCGTTAAAGGAAATGCAGAGGTGCTCACGCACCTCCTTTCTCCCGTTTCAACGTTTCATAATTATATTTCTCCGCCTCTGAGATATGTTCTGTCCGCAGCTCTCCATCCTGTGTGCTGAGTAACAGATAGCTGTCTGCCAGATATCCTTCCAGTTTTTCTGCCCATGCAGCAAATAAAGCATCATCATAAGGGATTCTGTCATCATCAAAGATAAAGGAAGAGCCTGCAATCTGACGGATTTCCCCCTCCTCTGACAACCGGAACACATAATAATCATACTCACCGTACATATCCCTGTCCTCAATATGCACAGTCATAATAAAGCCGTTACCGTCCCGTTCTCCCAGATAAATATTGTTCCATCCCGCACGGGAAACATGCGCCGAGTCACTGTATAATGGTGTGCCGTCCGCACTGTTAAAAAACACAATTCCGCTTTTCCCGTCTCCGATATTTCCGGTATATACCATGATTTCTTCCAGTCCCGGGCTGTCGCCGATATCTGCTTTTTCCGTGCTGTCCAATGTATAATAGGAAGCGAGTAATTCCCCACCGTCTAATCCCGTACTTTCCTGCATGTCGGCATAAAAGGTATCCAAAGGCGCTGCGGCATAGGAAATGCCGGAGCCGTAATAGCTTTCCAGAACTGCCTCCACAATCAGACCATTCTCAAAAGTCAGAAGGAGCGGCGGATTCAAATAGGAAAACGCCTCCTCTGCTAAATCAGCAAAAGAGTCAAAGGAGACTTCACCGTAGCTTGGAGTATCCATTTCTTCATTGACAGAAAATTTGCAGTTATCGGCAAAGGCGAGAAAAGGTAAATCTTCTCCCCCATCGTAATCGTAATCGTCATCAACAAGATATCCGTCAATGCCTTTTGCGCTGCGGGACAGGGAACGCACATAGAGCCGATACATTCCATCAGCAATGTTTCCACTTAAAACATGTTTTGAAGTCAGCTTAGCAATCTGCACAAGTTCTGTTTCCCCATCCATATCCCCGCCAGTATCTTCATCTATTTCTCCATCTATATCCATATCGGCGTGATAAATTTCCGGGACTTTTTCTTTGGCAGGAATCACTTCGGCATTCTCCTCACTTTTATTATCCGCTTTCGGGTTTGCCGTCAATATGACTGCTACAGGCACACAGACTGCAATAATGATACCGATCACTATATGGGCGGGCTTTTTATAGCGAAGGACATTTTTTATCCTGCTGCCGGTTTCTCCCTCACCGAAAGCAAGTGGAATACCGGGCATGATATGCCTGCCGGATGCAAGCGCAAGCAGGGAGGCGGAATATTCCTTTTTCACACCGCTTCCGAGTATGCGGATGACTGCTTCGTCGCAGGACATTTCCATGTCCTTACCGCTCAGGAAAAAGGCAAGCCAGACCAAAGGATTGAACCAGTGAATACAGAGCGCAAAGTAGCTGACAATCCGCCAGATATAATCTTTCCGTTTCAGATGAATCTGCTCGTGCAGCAGAATGTATTTTTTCTCCTGCTCTAAAAGTGTGGAAGGAAGATAAATGCGAGGGGAAAAGATGCCGCAGACAAAAGGGGTTGTTATGTCATGGGTGCGGTAGATGTTATCCTCTTCGGGTATGGCTGTTTTCAGTCTTTTTTGTAGCCTCCAATATGCGATGATACTGTGTGCCGCCATGATAAAAATACCTGCCAGCCACAGGCAGGCACCAAAAAATACTACAAGTTGCATAGGATTTACGGATTTTTCCAATGTAGCTGCTGGCAGGGAGGCGTTTACTGCATCTTCTATGAAGGGCACCGGAAAATTGACTTTAGGCTGGGACATGAGACCAATGTTTTCAGGAATATAGTTTATTTGTCCCTGCCGTACAGACGGTTTGTGCAGAACTTCAAACAGCGACAGGGCTGAAGAAAAAGAAACCGGACAGAGCAGTCTGAAAAGCACCACCGCCCAAAGGACATGGGAAAAAATTTTAGGCGCTTTCTTAAGAAAAAACCGAAGCAATATTACTGCCAAAATTACGATTCCTGCCGTCAGGCTCATATTCAAAACCGTGATAAACATCTGCTCAATAATTTGTGTCATATCATTTTCCCTCCTCGTATTCCTCAATCATCTTTTTTAGCTCTGTAATTTCCCGTTCACCCAGTTTTTTTCTTCTTGAGAAAGCAAGCAAAAACCGCGGCAGTGAACCTTCAAAGTGCTCATTGATAAATTGCTCCCCCTGAGCTGCCTGAAATTCTTCTTTGGACATTATAACCATAACAATACCATTTTCATTGGAGAATATGCCCCTGTCGCAGAGCCTCTTCAACATCGTATACGAGGTTGTCCGTTTCCACCCAAAAGCCGCTTCGCACAATTTTGCCAGTTGTCCGGATGCGATGGGTGCATTTTCCCATATCATCTCTGCGAAACGCTGTTCCATTTCACCTAATTTATATTGTTCCATTGTACTTCTCCGTTTCTGTTTTTTGTTGTCTAATAGCTTTAGACAACATCAGTCTAACACAATTAGACATCATTGTCAATAGATGGTGGTTAAAAGTCACATCGTAACAGTTCAGCCCGCCTTGGGAGAGCGAGTGGATTTGTATGGGAGCCGACAGGACATATGGTAGTCTTCCGTGCACGCTTTCGCTCTACAAAGACGCAGCGGTACTAATGCACCAAAGAACGGTGCATAAGGACCGGCGTCTTTGCCAAGGCACGGAAGACTACCATATGTCCTGTCGGCTCCCATACAAATCCACTCGCTCTCCCAAGGCGGGCTGAACTGTTACGTCACATCAATTTTTTATCCTCCCTCTTGAAAAAACTGAAATTTGGTACTATTATTGATAAGTCTTTGTATAACATTTATTTTGGAAAGGAACTATCATGGAAAAATTAAAACCAAAGTTGTTTTCAGTTATGAAAACATACACAAAAGAACAATTTATCAAGGATGTCATTGCAGGCGTCATCGTTGCAATCATTGCATTGCCCTTATCCATAGCACTTGCACTTGCATCTGGAGTCGGTCCTGAGCAGGGTATTTACACGGCAATTATTGCGGGATTTTTGATTTCCTTTTTAGGCGGAAGCCGTGTGCAGATTGCCGGACCTACTGCTGCATTTGCCACAATCGTTGCCGGAATCGTGGCGCAAAAAGGAATGGACGGGCTGATACTGGCAACTGTCATTGCAGGAATCATTCTTGTGGCAATGGGATTTTTCAGGCTGGGCAATTTAATCAAATATATTCCTTATACGATTACCACTGGTTTTACCGCAGGAATTGCAGTGACAATTATCATTGGTCAGATTAAGGATTTTTTAGGACTGACATACCCTGCGGGCACGGTTACCATCGAAACAATGGAAAAACTGGAGGCTGTCATACGAAACATTGCTTCCGTAAACTGGCAGGCTGTCATTGTTGGCATAGTTTGTCTGGCCATTCTCATAATATGGCCCTATATCAACAAAACGATTCCGGGTTCCCTGCTTGCCGTTATTGCAGGCATTCTCATGGTCCAGCTTTTACATATGAAAGTGAATACCATTGGGGATTTATATGAGATCAGCAATCAGCTTCCCCATTTCCATATGCCTTCTTTTACACTTAAGGATATTCAGGATATTCTTCCTAATGCCTTTACCATTGCCATTCTGGCTGCAATAGAGTCATTGCTTTCCTGTGTTGTGGCGGACAGCATGATCAACTCAAAACACCGTTCCAATATGGAACTGATTGCCCAGGGCGTGGGAAACATCGGCTCCGCATTATTTGGCGGCATCCCTGCTACCGGCGCCATTGCAAGAACTGCTGCAAATATCAAAAATGGTGGACGTACCCCTATAGCCGGCATGGTACATGCCGTTACATTAGTATTGATCCTTGTGGTACTGATGCCTTATGCCGCATTGATTCCAATGCCGTGTATTGCTGCCATTTTATTTATGGTAGCCTATAACATGTGCGGCTGGAGGTCTTTTGTGAACCTGTGCAAATCATCTCCCAAAAGTGATATCGTTGTACTAGTGCTCACCTTTGTGCTTACTGTAGTTTTCGACCTTGTTGCAGCAATCGAAGTGGGCATCCTCCTTGCGGCTATCTTATTTATGAAACGTATGAGTGATGTGACCGAAGTGGAAGGCTGGAAATACATTGATGAGGAAAACGATCCTGACAGCATTTCCTTAAGAGACGTACCGGAACATACGCTTGTTTATGAAATCTCAGGTCCTATGTTCTTTGCTGCCGCAGATAAAATTTTGCATATTTCGGTAAATGAAGATACAAAATGCCTGATCCTCAGAATGAGAAGTGTCAATGCCATTGATGCAACGGCTATGCATTCACTGGAAGAGCTTTATCATAAGTATGATAAGAAGGGAATTCAGATGATTCTTTCCCATGTCAATGAACAGCCTAGAAAAGTTATGGAAAAAGCAGGCTTCCACAAACAGATTGGGGAAGAGAACTTCTGCTCCCATATTGATACTGCATTAGAACGTGCAAAACAACTTGCAGAATAACCATTGTCCACTGCAAACGGACAGGCATAATGTTTACATAAAAAGAAGCTGCAACAAAATGGAACCGCCCTGCCTGACAGGGACGGTTCCATTTTACGCAGCTACTTTTTATCTGCTTCCATATCTTTTTCTTACAGGAATATATACTTCAAAACGAACAATACCGCCAGCACATACATAAGCGGTGTCACTTTCTTTGCCTTACCTGTCACTGCATTCAATATGACATAAGAAATGATTCCAAAAGCAATGCCTTCCGAAATGCTGTAAAAAAGCGGCATGGCAATCAGGCAAAGATAAGCCGGAATTGCTTCTGTCAAGTTATCATCTGTAAACTTAATATCTGTAATCGTTCCAAACATCAAAAAGCCTACCATAATCAATGCCGGAGCTGTGGCAAAAGACGGAATTGCCGTAAAAATAGGTGCGAACAAAGTGGAAAGCAGGAACAAAATACCCGTTACCATAGCAGTAAGTCCGGTACGTCCTCCCGCTGCAACACCGGAGGCAGACTCTACGAAGGTAGTGGTAGTGGATGTACCAAGAACCGCTCCTGCACTGGTTCCAATTGCATCTGCTAAAAGCGCCGGCTTAATCTTTGGCAGGCGTCCCTGTTCATCCAGCATATTTGCTTTCGTGCTGACACCAATCAAAGTTCCCAGCGTATCAAAAATATCTACGAACAGGAAAGAAAATACGACTACCACAAAATTAAAGATTCCAACCGTACTAAAATCCACTGTGAAGCATTGTCCAAAAGTTTCACCCAGCTTACTGAAGTCCGTAATGGCAAGAGCCGGGAACAGTGTATAATAGCCTGCTTCCACATCCGGCACATAAATGCCCACAAGCTGGCAGAGCATACCGATGATCCAGGTTGCCACAATACCTATTAAAATAGCGCCCTTTACGTGTCTGATATATAAAACAGCCGTAATAAATAGCCCCACTAATGCTAACAATGCACAAATGCCAGAGGTATTGAAATTCTCCGTAAAATCCGTAATGGTTACCAGGGTAGATGAATCAACAGACAAGCCCGCATTCTGCAAACCGATAAAGGCAATGAACAATCCAATACCCACCGATACGCCTCTCTTCAAGTTCAAGGGAATGGCATTGAAGATTGCTTCCCGCACATTGGTCAGGGACAATACGATAAAAACAATGCCCTCAACAAATACCGCCAAAAGCGCAACCTGCCAGGAATAGCCATATCCAAGCACTACCGTATAAGCCAGATAGGCGTTCAGTCCCATGCCTGCTGACAGTGCGAAAGGCAGATTTGCCATAAGCGCCATACATGCCGTACCAATAAAGGAAGCCAGCGCCGTTGCCAGCAATACCGCTGTGGCATCCATTCCCGCCGCACTTAAAATGCTTGGATTTACCGCAAGAATATATGCCATTGTCATAAAAGTGGTAATCCCTGCCAAAACCTCTGTTTTCACGTTCGTATTATTTTCTTTTAATTTGAATAGTTTTTCTAACATATTTTCCTCTTTTCTGCCGAAAGCAAAAACCTTCCGGCGCTTTTTCCATAAACCACAGCCACATGATTAAAGACTCTGCCGGGCAAGCCTGCAGAATCACGTTCCTTCATAAGAAATAACAGTCTCTACCGGATAATCCCCAATGCGCTCTCTTCCTTTCAGTCCCTTCAGCTCCATCAGGCAGACTACCTTCACCACCTGGGCTCCCAGCTTTTCCATTAAATTAGCTGCCGCTTCCAGCGTTCCTCCGGTAGCAATCAAATCATCCACCAGGACCACTTTAGCTCCCGGCTTAATATCATCCTTATGCACCTCAATGGTGGCGCTTCCATATTCCAGATCATAAGTGGCTTCTACCGTTTCTCTGGGCAGTCTTCCCTTTTTCCGGATTGGAATAAAGGGCTTGTGGAAATTGTAGGCCATAGGCATTCCAAACAGAAAGCCTCTGGATTCAAGACCTGCAATCACATCAAACTCCACATCTGAAAGCAATGCAGACATCTCATCCACCGCCAGCTTTAACCCGTCCGCATCACTGAATATGGACGTAATGTCCCGAAAAATAATGCCCGGCTTTGGAAAATCCGGAATGATTGTAATATACTGTTCTATTTCGCTCATAGTCCCTCCTTCGTTCATTTTTAACCCATGTGATTTGTTCTATAATCATATTTTATCAATATTTTATAAGAATACAAGAAAAACTTCATAAGCACGGAAATCAATTTTCAGTCAGAGGTTCTCGCCGCAGGCATTGGGACGGGCTTCACGCTGAGCATATTTCTACGTCGCCACGCTTTCGCTCTATAAAAACGCAACAGTGCTAAGCTCGAAAGTACCTCGCTAAGCGCTGGCGTTTTTATAAGGGCTCCTTTAGAAAA
>JAAVAC010000066.1 GCA_014804265.1 Lachnospiraceae bacterium
TGCAAAAACACTCCTTTTATTATTGTTTTGTGGTGATTCAATTATAACATTTGTTGGGTGTTTTTGCATTTTTTATTTTTGGGGAAATAATCTGTTTGAAAAAATGGGGAAACTCAAAAACTTTTTGGAAATGTGAAAAATATCGTTATGTATGAGAGCGCATGTATACAGGGAGTAGAAAAACGGTATGGAATTATGAAATAAAAAATATCCATAGCTTGTAGCATTTAAAAGCCAGAAAGGGAGACTGTCGGTATGCCGGGAGGCCATTACATTTGCTATGTCAAATGTACAACTGAATAAGGCAGCTATAATCAGTGCGGTATAAAGTGTGTTCTGATGTAAAGAAAGCTTCTTCTTTCTATTATAAAGAAAAAAGAGCAGTGCCAGCATCGGGATACTGCAAAAATCAAAATCAAGATGATATTGCATGGGGAAGTCTCCTTTCCGGTTACGCAACAAAATAACCTAATGTCAGTGTACCATAAAATGAGCGAAATTACTAGAAAAATACAGGGAATAGATGGCTTATTTTTCCTAGACAAATGTAGGGAAAAACGATATAATGGCAGAAGGGACGGGTTATTTCAAAACGGGAAGGAGAGGTGGCGGTATGGCATTTGGATTGGTTCCGCTTGAGAAGCGATTGAAGGAAAATATCAAGCATTACAGATTATCACAGCTGTATGACATAGGAGGATTAACAGGCTATCTGGACAGCATTGGAAAGATAAGCGGCCTGCAGATGCTGTTGACCGACCGGCATGGGGAAAAGGCTGTGTGTATCGGTGATTTTGTGGGCTTTGTTCCGGATGTGGTAAATGAACCGGGTGAAAAGATCAAGATCATGAACCGCACCATTGGGCATCTGTACATAAAAGGAAAAGAATATCAAGAGGATGAACAGCTTTCCAAACTGGTTGAGGAAATTGTGGAACAGCTTGCCATACAGGGATATAAGTCCTATGCCTGTCTGGAAACTTCTATTTATGCAGATGAACTGGAGAAAAGGCTGGAAAAGGAGCAGTATCAGGTAAAGCATGGGGAAAAGCAGGATGCCCTGACAGCAACTTTAAGCAGCACCTATTTTGATAACCGCATGAAAGTGATTGACCGGTCCGATGTGGTGCCGGTGGCGGTTTTAAGCGTGAATATTAATGACTGGAAGTTTTTCAATGATCATTTCGGGGATGAGGAAAGCGACAGGCTCATTCAGAAGGCGGCAGAGTTTTTAAAGGAAGAAGCAAAGCCGGATTATGTAATCGGCAGGTGCGGGGGAGATTGTTTCAGTGTGCTCATTCCTATGGCAGAGGAAGGGGAAGCAGAGGACTACTGCAGACGCATAAAGGAAAATTGCAGCAGCTTTCAGGATGAAAAACTGATTCTGTCCATAGCCTGCGGCATTGTTACCAAAACAAATGTGGAAGAAAAGCTGGAAACGCTTCTGTCCGATGCAGAATATGAAATGTTCGACGATAAGTTTTCCATAAAAAATGCGCCCGGATACAGGGAAAGGCTGGAAAAGCTCCTTTCTGAAAGAGCATAGGAAAAGATGTAAAAATTTTATAAATTTGTTAAAAAATTCCGAAATTCCCTTTTCTTATGAAAAAAATTGAGTATAATAAGAGAATTGTAGTGAACATTTAAAGGAGGAGTTAACATGAAGTTAGTACCATTAGGAGACAGAGTCGTATTGAAGCAGTTAGTTGCAGAGGAAACTACCAAGTCAGGCATTGTATTACCCGGACAGGGAAAAGAAAAGCCACAGCAGGCTGAGGTGGTTGCAGTAGGTCCTGGCGGAGTGGTAGACGGGAAAGAAGTAAAAATGGAAGTGAAGGTTGGAGATAAGGTTATTTATTCCAAATATGCCGGAACGGATGTAGAATTGGATGATGAAGCATTTATCGTAGTAAAGCAGAATGATATTCTGGCAGTAATCGAAGCATAAAAGAAAGCATTTGTTTTCTGGATAATATCTAACATATATGATTGTAATTTAGACATAAAACGTAGAAGTTTTTCACTCCGGCCATGAACCGGGGCAGTAAATAAACCAAGAAACAGGAGGCGTCATATCAATGGCAAAGGAATTAAAATATGGTGCAGAGGCAAGAGCAGCACTGGAATCAGGAGTAAATCAATTAGCGAACACAGTAAGAGTCACATTAGGACCAAAGGGAAGAAATGTAGTGCTTGACAAATCCTTTGGAGCCCCCCTTATTACCAATGACGGTGTGACCATTGCAAAGGAAATTGAATTAGAGGATGCTTTTGAAAATATGGGAGCACAGCTTGTAAAGGAAGTGGCTACCAAGACAAATGATGTGGCAGGAGATGGCACTACTACAGCTACAGTGCTTGCGCAGGCAATGGTAAATGAAGGAATAAAGAATCTGGCAGCAGGCGCCAACCCCATTATTTTAAGAAAAGGCATGAAAAAGGCAACAGACTGTGCAGTAGAGGCAATTGCAAAGATGAGCTCCAAGGTAAACGGAAAAGAGCATATTGCAAGAGTAGCAGCCGTTTCCTCCGGTGATGAAGAAGTGGGTAAATTAGTGGCAGATGCCATGGAAAAGGTTTCCGGAGACGGAGTCATTACCATAGAAGAATCCAAGACCATGCTTACTGAGCTTGATTTAGTGGAAGGTATGCAGTTTGACAGAGGATACATTTCCGCCTATATGGCGACGGATATGGATAAGATGGAAGCTGTTTTAGACAATCCGTATATTTTGATTACAGACAAGAAAATATCCAATATTCAGGAAATTTTACCATTATTAGAGCAGATCGTTCAATCCGGCGCAAAGCTTTTGATCATTGCTGAGGATGTAGAAGGAGAAGCACTCACTACTTTGATCGTCAATAAGCTCCGCGGTACTTTCAACGTAGTAGCTGTTAAGGCACCCGGCTATGGTGACAGAAGAAAGGCAATGTTAGAGGATATTGCTATTTTAACAGGCGGTCAGGTGATTTCCGAAGAGTTAGGACTTGATTTAAAAGAAACTACCATGGAACAGTTAGGACGTGCAAAATCCGTAAAGGTTCAAAAGGAAAATACCGTTATCGTAGATGGGGAAGGCGAGAAGCAGGCAATCGAAGCAAGAATCTCCTCCATAAAGAAGCAGATTGAAGAGACTACCTCCGAATTCGATAAAGAAAAATTACAGGAAAGACTTGCAAAGTTAGCAGGTGGTGTTGCTGTAATCCGTGTAGGCGCTGCAACAGAAACCGAAATGAAGGAAGCAAAGCTCCGTTTAGAGGATGCTTTGGCAGCTACAAGAGCAGCAGTGGAAGAAGGAATCATTTCCGGCGGCGGTTCCGCATATATCCATGCTTCCAAGGAAGTGGGCAAGCTTGTTGATGCTTTGGAAGGTGATGAAAAGACAGGCGCTGCCATCGTATTAAAGGCACTGGAAGCTCCATTGTTCCACATTGCAGCAAATGCCGGACTGGAAGGCTCCGTTATCATCAACAAAGTAAAAGAATCTGAAATCGGCATCGGTTTCGATGCATTAAAAGAAGAATACGTGGATATGGTTGCAACAGGCATCTTAGACCCTGCAAAGGTAACAAGAAGCGCACTTCAAAATGCGACAAGCGTGGCATCTACGTTACTGACTACTGAATCGGTAGTAGCAAACATCAAGGAAGATGCTCCGGCAATGCCGGCAGGCGCTCCGGGAATGGGAATGATGTAAGGCGAATCCGGAAAGATATATGAAATAGTATAGGAGAACTGGTGGAAGAGTTTCTTTCCATTGGTTCTCTTTTTTTTTGAAGGGGGTGGCTGGGCGGACGCAGCAGAGGGATGAGAGCGGAACTACTGCGGTGTTTTTGGCAGCGATTTTCCTAAACAGCCTGGGGGAAGGTGTTGGTACCGTACGGGTCGGCATATAGCGCCGTCCGTGGCGCAATATGCCTAAAATTGCCGTCCATGGCAATTTTCCCCTGGGTAGAGAGCAGGCTGTTAAGGAAAAGCGCTGCCAAAAACAATGCAGTAGTTCCGCTCTCATCCCTCTGCTGCTGTTTCGTTTCAACCCGTACTCTTTGAAAAGTCATGTGCTTTTCTTTAACAGTAATTAACATAAATAACATGTATTATGTATTAAATATTACATATTACATATCAAACCTTCTTCCCAGCAACAAACGGCATTTCGATACACAGTGGGAGGTGGCGGAGCATAGAATAGTCTTAGAGGCCTTGGCAAAGTCGCCGGCACTTATGCCCCGTACTTTGGGGCATTAGTACCGCTGCGTCTTTGCAGAGCGAGAGCGTGCCCCTAAGACTATTCTATGCTCCGCCACCTCCCACGTCCCCCACCCAAATCCCCCCGTTTTTCCATGAGGAAATCAATTTCCCATATGTGCAGAAAATATTTTTTATGCTATACTATCCAAGGAATACTAATAGAATGGAAAAGAAAGAGAATAGAAAGCGAACAAAGAGGGACGAACATGATTTATGAAAATGTATTGGAATGCATGGGACAGACACCGATCATACGCCTTAACAGAATGACAGAGGAAGACAGCGCAGAAGTGCTTGTGAAATTTGAAGGCCTGAATGTAGGAGGCTCCATTAAAACAAGAACGGCCTATTATATGATTAAAAAAGCAGAAAAAGAAGGAAAGCTGAAACCGGATTCCATTATTGTGGAGCCTACAAGTGGGAATCAGGGAATAGGCCTGGCGCTGGTAGGAGCGGTAAAGGGATATAAGACCATTATTATCATGCCTGATTCTGTCAGCGAGGAAAGAAAGAAGCTGGTAGAGCATTATGGCGCACAGGTAAAGCTTGTACATGATGAAGGCAATATCGGGGAGTGTATTGATGAATGTATGCGGATTGCTCTTTCCATGGCGGAGGAAAATGAAAAGGTATATGTGCCCCAGCAGTTTGAAAATCCGGCTAATCCCATGGTACATAAGCACCATACCGGAGTGGAAATACTGGAGCAGGTGGCAGGCCCCATTGACGGTTTTTGTTCCGGGATTGGAACCGGAGGCACCATAAGCGGCATTGGAGAAGTGTTAAAAGCACAGAACCCGCAAATAGAAATATGGGCGGTAGAGCCGGAAAATGCTGCTATACTGGCAGGAGGAACCATAGGCACTCATTTGCAGATGGGAATTGGTGACGGTCTGATTCCAAAGAACCTGAATCAGCATATTTATGATGATATTTATGTGGTAAGCGATGAAGAGGCTATTCAGAGCGCAAAGGATTTAGCAAGGCTGGAGGGGATCATGTGCGGCATTTCCAGCGGAACTAATGTAGCGGCGGCATTAAAGCTGGCAAAGAAGTTAGGAAAGGGCAAAACAGTTGTAACGGTATTGCCGGATACGGCGGAACGTTATTTTTCCACTCCGTTGTTTGAATGATGGAAGCGTGAAAGAGCCAAATAGGAAAGGGAAGGGATATATGAAAAAAAGCAGTTTGGGCAAGGCTTTGTTCTTGTGTGTATTGGTGGTTATGGTAGCGGGAATTTGTATTGCTCTTGGAATGTCGGCGGGAGATCAGGAAGAAACCGGACTGCAGGAGTCTAAACAGCTTCCGGAGGTACCAGAAATCAATGAATCCGAAGAAATCGTTTCAGTGAATGAAGTGACTGAAAAAGGTGAAGAAGCTGCCGTTTCCGGTGAGATAGAAGAAAACGGAAAAGAAATACCCTTTGACATGACAAACCCCATGCCGGATGAAACCTACGCCGCAATCGTTTCTTATCAGGCGAAAACAACGCTGCAGTCGGAAAACGGGCTTGGTAAGGCGCAGGTAACCGTAACGGTGCCACAGCTTGCCATGCGCTCCCAGGCTGCAGGAAAAGTAAATGAACAGTTGCTTGCTTTTTATGGCGATTCCTATGAATATGGCATTTCTGCTGCTGGGAAGGATATGGAATTCCAACAGGAAGCCAGTCAGGAGAAAGGAGAGGATTTTTACTATGATTATACTTATGAAACAGGATATCAGGTAACTTTACTGAACGATAAGTATTTGTCCATCCTGGCAGATGGCTATGAATATGCGGGAGGCGCCCACGGCATGCCTTTTAGGACCCCTTTTATTTTTCAGCTGGAAACGGGAGAACAGGTAAAAGGAGAAGAACTTTTTGCGCTGTCAGAAGAACAGTTTCGGGACATAAAGCTGGAAGCATACAAAGAATTGTTTGTGCAAAGCGAAGAGGGAAGCTATTGGGAAGATGCTCTTTCGATTGTGGAGGAACATACAGAATTTGACAGTGGATATTATCTGACGGAGGAAGGAGTTACCTTTTTCTATGAGCCCTATATGCTCGCACCTTATGCGGCTGGGTATGTGGAGGTAACGGTTCCTTATGAACAGCTGCCGATTGTTTAAGGATAAAAAACAGGTATTGGAAAAGGACGGTTTCCAATACCTGTTCTTTGATTACATGAACTCCACCGATAAGACGCCTTTGATATGCTCCAGCATCACTATATATTCATCTACTTTCTTGCTATCTGGAATCTTGAGAGTGACAAAAATGGAAAAGGGCTGTCCTTTTACTTTGGGCTTTATCACATCGAAGTTATCCACCATGATGTGTTCTGTCCGAAACAGGGACATAAGAAGCGGAATGGTCTTGCTTGTTTCCACATCCAGATATAAGGTAAAGTATTTGCTGTGCTTATAAGCTTTTTTTTCAATCAAAGGAAGCACATGAAGGGCGAACAGCATAAGCAGGCAGACGATGATTCCGCCATCCAAAAAACCAATGCCCACTGCAACACCGATACAGGCGCAGGTCCAAAGGCTGGCAGCTGTAGTAAGGCCTTTTACCTGATGGCCGGATACAATAATGGTTCCAACGCCTAAAAAACCGACACCACTGATTACCTGGGCTGCCATCCTTGCCATATCGGATTTTCCGGGAAAGGCAACTTCCATATATTGGGCGGTCAACATAACCAATGCGGAGCCAAGGCACACGATGGTATGGGTCTTGGTTCCGGCGCCTCTTCGCTTCATGCCCCGTTCCAGGCCAATGATGCAGCCAAGAATCAGAGCGGCAAAAATTCGTATGGAGATGTGAAAAGGAGTCCATTGGGAAAAAGACGTGAAGAGCATGGGGTTCCTCCTTCCTATTACAAATATTGAGGGTGCCTGAATAAGAATATATATAAATAGTATATAATGGAATGGAAGATAGTTTCAATAGGAATTTTTTCAGGGATGAGCACATTTCTATGATACATGTCTGTAATTTTGAGTTTCCCCATTTTTTCAAACAGATTATTTCCCCAAAAATAAAAAATGCAAAAACACCCAACAAATGTTATAATTGAATCACCACAAAACAATAATAAAAGGAGTGTTTTTGCA
>JAAVAC010000067.1 GCA_014804265.1 Lachnospiraceae bacterium
CCTCACCAATCCCCTCCTTCCCCCCTCCTGCAAAAAAAAATCCTCATTTCTTGTAGTATTTTGTATAAAAAAATAGTAAAATGAAAAGGCAGGCAAGTGCATGTCAAAGCATTTTAAGAATGATATTGAAATAGAATTCAAATAGAAATTAAAATCGGTAAGTATAGAAGAAAGAAGGGCAGAGCATGGGAGGAAGATTAACATTTCACGGAGGAATTCATCCGTATGAGGGAAAAGACTTAAGCAAGGACAAACCCATTTTAGACGTAAATCCAAAAGGAGATTTGGTGTACCCTTTATCACAGCATATCGGAGCGCCGGCAGTGCCTGTTGTGGCAAAGGGAGATAAGGTATTGGCAGGCCAGAAGATTGCAGAGGCAGGCGGATACGTTTCGGCGCCTATTTATGCTACGGTTTCCGGTACGGTAAAGGCAATTGAACCAAGACGGGTAGTGGTTGGAGACAATGTCATGTCCATTGTCATCGAAAATGACGAACGGTACGAAGAGGTGGAATATGCACCGGTAAAGCCTCTTGCAGAAATGACAAGGGAAGAGATTTTAGAAAAGATTAAAGAAGCGGGAATTGTAGGAATGGGTGGGGCAGGATTCCCCACTCATGTGAAGCTTTCCCCGAAGGAGCCGGATAAAATTGATTATGTGATTGCAAACTGTGCGGAGTGCGAGCCTTATCTGACCTCCGATTATAGAAGGATGTTAGAGGAGCCGGAAAAGCTTATTGAAGGCTTGAAGGTTTCCATGGCGCTTTTTCCAAATGCAAAGGGAATTCTGGCAGTGGAAGATAATAAACCGGACTGTATTCAGATATTAAGGGAGCTGACAAAGGATGAGCCGGATATTCAGGTAAAGCCTTTAAAGACCAAGTATCCCCAGGGAGCAGAAAGACAGCTGATTTATGCGGCAACCGGACGGGCTATTGATTCCACAAAGCTTCCGGCAGATGCAGGCTGCGTAGTGAATAATGTGGATACGATCGTAGCAATCAACAGAGCGGTAAGGGAAGGAAAGCCCCTTATGTACCGGATTGTAACGGTAACGGGAGATGCCATAAACAATCCAAGAAATTTCCGGGTGCGGATTGGCACCAATTATCATGAGCTGATTGAAGAGGCAGGCGGTTTTAAGGAAGAGCCTGTAAAGATTATTTCAGGAGGTCCTATGATGGGCTTTGGTATTTTTGATCTGGATGTGCCCACTACGAAAACTGCCTCTGCGCTGCTTTGTCTGACGAAAGACGATGTTTCCGCCATGGAGCCCGGTCCCTGTATCAACTGCGGCAGATGTGTGGAGGTTTGTCCGGGACGGGTAGTGCCAAGCAGGCTGGCTGATTTTGCGCAGCATTATGAAGAAGAAAAGTTTTTGAAATGGAATGGCATGGAATGCTGTGAATGCGGCTGCTGCAGTTATATCTGTCCGGCAAAACGGCCTTTGACCCAGTCCATTAAGTCCATGAGAAAAATCATATTAGGAAAAAAGAAAAAATAGGAGGAAATGAACGTGAGCGATTTAATGAAGGTTTCATCAAATCCCCATATCCGGTCTAAAGTAACTACCGGCAATATTATGCTTTGCGTAATACTGGCATTGTTGCCTACTACCTTTTTTGGAATCTACAATTTTGGAGTACGTGCCCTGGTTCTGATTCTGGTTACAGTTGCGGCGGCGGTATTATCGGAAACCATCTTTAATAAAATATGTAAAAAGAAAAATACCATTGGTGATTTATCGGCAGTAGTAACAGGGCTTTTACTGGCACTGAACCTGCCTTCGTCCGCACCCTGGTGGATCGGGGTCATAGGAGGGGCTTTTGCCATCGTGGTAGTAAAAATGCTCTTTGGCGGACTGGGACAGAATTTTATGAATCCGGCTTTAGGAGCCAGATGCTTTTTGCTGATTTCCTTTACTTCCATTATGACGAATTTTGAATGCGATGGTTATACGGGAGCAACTCCTCTTGCATCATTAAAAGCCGGGGAGCAGGTGGACACCGTATCCATGATTATCGGAAAGACGGCAGGAACCATTGGGGAAACTTCCATGATAGCTATTTTAATAGGAGCCTGCATTCTGCTTTTCGTGGGAGCCATTGATTTAAAGATTCCCTTCAGCTATCTTGGTTCCTTTGTGGTGTTTCTGATTTTGTTTTCCGGACATGGATGGAGCCCGTCTTACATAAGCGCACAGCTTGCAGGGGGCGGATTGATGTTAGGAGCCTTTTTTATGGCAACGGATTATGTGACCAGACCCATTACAAAAAGAGGGCAATATGTATACGGCATCATTCTTGGTATTTTAACAGGGATTTTCCGTATTTACGGAGCAAGTGCGGAAGGCGTTTCGTATGCGATTATTTTAGGCAATCTGCTGGTGCCCCTGATTGAAAGGGTGACACTTCCAAGGGGCTTTGGCAAAGGAGGGGAAAAAGCATGAAAAGTATGTTGAGGGATACGTTGATACTGTTTTTGATTACCCTGATTGCCGGCTGTGCCCTTGGGGTGGTTTATGAAGTGACAAAGGCGCCGATTGAGAATCAGAAGCTTAAGGCAAGGCAGGAAGCATGTCAGGAAGTATTTGCAGAGGCTTTGGAGTTTGAAGAAGTAGAAAACATGGATGCTTCAACCAATCAAGAGATTTTAAGAAATCTGGGCTTCGATCAGGTTTCCATAGAAGCGGTGATGGTTGCAAAGGACGGCAGCCATGCTCCTATAGGGATTGTACTTACGGTAACCGATCATGAGGGCTATGGCGGGGATATCCAGTTTATGATGGGCATTCAGGCAGATGGCACGTTAAACGGCATTTCCATTTTGGCTATCGGTGAAACCCCCGGACTTGGAATGAAGGCGGAAGAGGTATTAAAGCCTCAGTTTGTCAATAAGAAGGTGGAGCAGTTCACCTATACCAAATCAGGCGCTCTGTCAGAAAGCGAGATTGATGCCATAAGCGGCGCTACCATTACGACCAATGCAGTGACCAATGGCGTCAACGGAGGACTTGCTTATTTTCAGGAAAAATATGAAGAAATCGTGAAGGGAGGGAATGGCAATGAATAGTGGAAAAGAAAGACTGATAAACGGCATTATTAAGGAAAACCCTACCTTTGTGCTTATGCTGGGCATGTGTCCCACACTGGCGGTTACCACGTCTGCCATGAACGGGCTTGGAATGGGGCTGACCACTACGGTGGTTCTTGCGCTTAGCAATGTATTTATTTCCCTTCTTAGAAATATCATTCCGGATAAAGTGAGGATTCCGGCTTTTATCGTTATTATTGCCTCTTTTGTTACCATGCTGGAGCTGCTTTTGGAAGGCTTTCTTCCTTCCCTGTATGCCGCCCTTGGAATCTATATTCCTTTAATTGTGGTAAACTGTATTATTTTAGGAAGGGCAGAAGCCTATGCATCTAAAAATCCTGTCTTTTCCTCTTTTTTTGACGGCCTTGGAATGGGTCTTGGATTTTCCATTGCCTTAACCTGCATCGGTGCAGTAAGGGAGCTGTTAGGAGCAGGGGATTTGTTTGGATTTCATATGATGCCTACTGCAGAACATCCATGGTTGTTTGGAGGAAAGGAAATTGCATGTTTTACCCCCGCCAGCATTTTTGTTCTGGCGCCGGGAGCATTTTTCGTTCTTGCCTGTCTGACTGCTATCCAGAACAAGGTAAAGCTGGAAGGAGAGAAAAAGGGAAAGGATATGAGCAAAATCGGCTCCGGCTGCAGTGAGGACTGTATGAACTGCGGGGAAGAAGGCTGTGGCAGGAGAAAGTTCTATGATACCGAAGCAGGGGAAGGACCTGTAGGACAGAAAGAAGAAAGAACGGAGCAGAAGAATACAGAGAGACAGAAGGATACCGGGCAACAGAAGAAAGAAAAGAAACAAAAGGAAGCCGGGCAACAGAAGAATGTAAAGGCAACGAAAAAAGAGCAGCAAAAATCAGCAGAACAGAAGAATACAGAGAAACAGAAAAAACCAGAACAGAAAGATGCCAAAAAGGGAAATAGCATAGAAAAAAAGGAAAGGGAGGAAAAAAACAATGAGTGAGTTGATGATCATAGCCATTGGTTCGGCGCTTGTAAGCAATGTGGTACTAAGCCAGTTTTTAGGGCTCTGTCCCTTTCTTGGAGTTTCCAAAAAGGTGGAAACAGCAGCCGGTATGGGAACAGCGGTTATATTTGTAATCACGTTGGCTTCCCTTGTATGCAGTGTTATTTATCAGTTCCTGCTGCAGCCCTTAAATATTACCTATTTGCAGACTATTGTGTTTATTCTGCTGATTGCTGCATTGGTACAATTCGTGGAAATGTTCTTAAAGAAATATATGCCGCCTCTTTATGAGTCCTTGGGCGTATATCTTCCTTTGATTACGACAAACTGTGCAGTGCTGGGCGTTGCACTTACCAATGTACAGAAAACCTATGGAATCTTAAAAAGCGTGGTAAATGGTTTTTCCACCGCTCTTGGGTTTACCATTTCCATTATGATTCTTGCGGGAATCCGGGAAAAGATGGAGCATAATGACGTGCCGGCACCCTTTCGGGGAATGCCTATCGTCTTAGTGACGGCAGGGCTTATGGCAATTGCATTCTGTGGCTTTTCCGGCTTGTTATAGGAGGGTGAGACTATGAATATTGTTGGGATTTTCATTGCGGCAGGAGTGGTCAGCATTACGGGCCTGTTCATTGGGTTGTTTTTAGGAGCTGCCGGTATGAAGTTCAAAGTGGAAGTGGACGAAAAAGAAGAGGCAGTTCTGGCAGCGCTTCCGGGAAATAATTGTGGCGGCTGCGGGTTTGCAGGCTGTTCTGGTCTTGCGGCAGCCATTGCAAAAGGAGAGGCAGCCGTAAATGCCTGTCCGGTAGGCGGTGAGCCGGTAGGAGAAAAGATTGCGGAAATTATGGGCGTGGAAGCGGAGGCAGGAGAAAAAATGATAGCTTTCGTAAAGTGCGCCGGCGACTGTGACAAGGCAAGGATGGATTATGATTATACCGGAGTGGAGGACTGCCGGATGCTTGCGTTTGTTCCAAATGGCGGGCCCAAAAGCTGTAATGATGGCTGTCTGGGATTTGGCTCCTGCGTAAAGGTGTGCCCTTTTGATGCTATCCATGTGGTAAACGGGGTGGCTGTAGTGGAGAAAGAGGCATGTAAGGCATGCGGAAAGTGCGTAGAGGTATGCCCGAAGCATTTAATTGAACTGATTCCTTATAAGAGCCAATATGCAGTGGCATGTTCTTCAAAGGAAAAAGGACCTGTTACCATGAAAGACTGTCAAGCAGGCTGTATCGGTTGCGGAATCTGTGTAAAGCAGTGCGAGCACGGGGCGGTTTCCGTATCGGATTTCCATGCTTCCATCCATCAGGAAACATGTGTGGGCTGCGGCGCATGTGAGAAAAAATGTCCAAAGAAAAGTATTGTAAGCCTTTAAATAGTTTATTATAATGAGAAAGTTAGGATTTATGGAAAAAAGACATAGAAAAGCAGCAGAATGGAAATGCTGAATAGGAAATGCAGAACAGAAAAGCTGTAGTCCCAGACAGGAAGGAGCAGAGGCAGAATGAAAAGAGAAAGTATCTGGAACAAGTATACAAAAGAACAGTTAAAGGAATTGGAAGCGCTTAGCAGTAATTACCGAAATTTTTTAGATGAAGGGAAAACAGAACGGGAATGCGTATCCCAAATCGTAAACCGGATTGAAGAGGAAGGCTATGTGGAGTTAGAGCGAATCCGGAAGGAAAAGAAAAAGCTGAAGGCCGGGGATAAGATTTATGCAGTTAATATGGATAAAAATGTAATCTTGTTTCATATTGGTTCAAAGGATTTGGAAGAGGGCATGAATATTTTAGGCGCCCATATTGATTCCCCAAGGCTGGACATCAAGCAGAACCCCCTGTATGAAGAAGGAGACTTTGCCTATTTAGATACCCATTATTATGGTGGCATTAAAAAATACCAGTGGGTAACCATTCCCCTTGCCATTCATGGGGTGGTTGTAAAAAAGGACGGTTCTTCCATTCTGATCAATATAGGCGAGGATGAGGATGACCCGGTATTCTTTATTTCAGATTTACTGGTGCATCTGGCAGGGGAGCAGATGGACAAAAAGGCAAGCAAGGTGATTGAAGGGGAAGCATTGGATATCGTCGTAGGCAATAAGCCATTGAAAAAGGAAGAAAAGGACAAGGTAAAAGCAGGAATCTTAAAGATTTTAAAAGAGGAATACGACATAGAGGAAGAGGATTTTATATCGGCTGAGCTGGAAGTAGTTCCAGCAGGAAAGGCAAGGGATGCAGGCTTTGACCGGAGCATGATTTTAGCTTACGGACAGGATGACAGGGTTTGCGCCTACAGCTCCTTAGAGGCAATGCTGCAGGTAAAGAAGGTAAAACGTACCGGTTGCTGCATTTTAGTGGATAAGGAAGAAATCGGAAGCGTAGGGGCAACTGGTATGCAGTCTAAATTTTTTGAAAACTGCGTAGCGGAAATCATGGAGCTTGCAGGAGAGTTTTCCGAGCTTTCCCTTAGAAGGTGCCTTGCTAATTCCAGAATGCTCTCTTCCGATGTGGGAGCCGGCTTTGACCCGGGCTATGCCTCCAGCTTTGATAAAAATAATGTAGCATATTTAGGACATGGAATGATTTTAAAAAAATATACAGGAGCAAGAGGAAAAGCAGGCTCCAATGACGCCAATGCGGAATATATTGGATTCCTTCGGAAAATCATGGAAGAGGCGGATGTTGCATTCCAGACAGCAGAGCTTGGAAAGGTGGATGCAGGCGGCGGCGGAACCATTGCCTATATTCTTTCCTTGTATGGAATGAATGTAATTGACTGTGGCGTTCCGGTATTGAATATGCATGCGCCTTATGAGGCTACCAGCAAGGCTGATCTTTATGAAGTGAAAAGAGGGTATGAGGCGTTTTTAAAAGCAGAATGAACAGAATAAAATAGGAGTGTTTTTTAGAAAACGGATAATGCGAAAGGCGCATTATCCGTTTTCTAATTTTTTTTGTCTAACAATGCAACCTTTTTTCAGCTTATGGGATGTTAATAGTAAGAGGGAACATGGTTGTGATTGTAACTTTTCGTGACATTTATGTTAAGGAAAGTTTATTGTAATAGTTTTGGGCAATTTATATAATTTTAGGTAATAAGGCAGGAGAATGGAAAGACATGATTGGAAAAAGACTAAAGAAGCTGAGAAAAGAAAAAAACTTCTCATTGGAGTACGTGGCGGAGAAAGTAGACGTTTCCCGCCAGACGATTGCAAAATGGGAAGCGGGTGAAACCCTGCCCGATGTAGTAAAGTGTAAGAAGCTGATGGACTTATATGAAAGCTCCTTAGACGAGCTGACGATGAGTGAAAAGGAACTGAAGATGGGAGAGGAGGAACTTGCCGGACAGACCGGAAAATATGTATTTGGGATTGTAAAGGTAGGGGAGTGCGGTCAGATGACCATCCCCAAGAAAGCAAGGAAAGTATTGCATATTCAAAAAGGCGACCAGCTGTTGGTGCTGGGAAATCCGGAACAGGGCATGACGATAGTGAAAATCGATGAATTGAACGATTATTTTAATTAAGATAAATGCTGTTACGGAAGAAACGAAAAAGAAAAAGGAGAAATAGTATGAATAGGAATAGGAAACGAAGCATGAAATCCATAACCGCCCTCCTGCTGTCCTTCCTCCTGCTGTTCCAGGCAGACGTGGCATTTGCCACAACCGGAACAGTCAGCGGGAACCAGCCGGCAGGAGAGGAAGCCATTGCAGCAGTCAGCGAAAACCAGCCCTGTGAAAACGGAGAGCCGGAAGCTGCCGAAGAAAGCAATCCAGAAGAAGAGGAAGCTGTCATAGAAAATACCGTTTCAGAGCAAAGCCTCCCCGAAATACAGACAGGAACGGAAAGCCCGGCAAATCCGGTCCATCACTGTACGAAAGAAAATGACGGCTCGGACTATACGGACTTCAGCTATGTATATTTTGGAAGCTATCCCCAAGGTGAAGTGACGGACAGCGCTACCATAGCTGCCATTGACAGAGCGATTAAAAAATATGGAACAGTGGCAGATGCCGGGATGGATGTATGGGTAAACGGAACAAAGTACCGCAGGATCCGTAAGGACGATGCAAATAATGGCGGAAAACATTTTTATGATATGCCAACAAGCAACGGCTTCCGCTATTTCAAATGGGAACGGATAAAATGGAAGGTACTGGAAAATGATGGAAATACCCTGTTCGTAGTGGCGGATAGAGCCATTGACTGTAAGGACTATAATGAAGTGTGTAAAAATGTTACATGGGAAATCAGCACCATAAGGGACTGGCTGAATGCCAGCTTTTATAACACTGCGTTTAGCGGCAGTGAACAGAGTGCTATCCTAACACAAAATGTAGTGAATGAGGATAATCCATACTATGGTACAGAAGGTGGAAACGACACAAGTGATAAGATTTATCTGCTTTCTATCAGTGAAGTGACGAATGAGACATATGGATTCTGTAGTGATTGCAGTATTCATTCCATGAGCCGGAGAATGAAAGCAAGTGATTATGCCAATGCAAGAGGTGCAGGGCTCAATAGCTGGTGGTGGCTGCGTTCTGCTGGATCTCATAGTTTCGGTGCCGCAGATGTTACCTATGATGGGTATGTCCATCGGCCTGGCTTTTACGTGGAGTACTGCGTAGACGGTGTCTGCCCAGCTTTGCATATAGATCTGTCATCTGACATTTGGTTTATAAAAGATGACGAAACCAGTGGCAATGGAGGGGATGAAAAAGCAGCCAATCCAGTGGCCTCCATTCCTTCAGGAAGCAGCATTGCAAAAAATACGAAACTGACCTTAAGCTGTGCCACTATAGGCGCAGACATTTACTATACCACGGATGGAACGATACCCACGATGGAAAGCCCCCTCTATACAGGGGAAATCACCATAGACCCGGACATGACCGTTAAGGCAGTGGCCATGTGCAAGGGCTATCGGATAAGTGACGTGGCAGAGTTTTTCTACAAGGTGCAGGAAACGCAAGAAAACAGCAATATCAAAGTCCAAAAGCTTACCATCAAAGCTCCTTCTGGAAAACTTGCAGCTGGAAAGAAAGTACAGCTTACCCTGAACGTCACCCCGGCAAATGCCACCAACAAAGCCGTCCAATGGAAGAGCAGCAACCAAAAGTATGCCACCGTAAAGGATGGTAAGATAACCCTGAAAAAGCAAGGCATTGGCAAAACGGTAACCATAAC
>JAAVAC010000068.1 GCA_014804265.1 Lachnospiraceae bacterium
ACGTCGCCACGCTCTCGCTCTATAAAAACGCAGCAGTGCTAAGCTCGAAAGTACCTCGCTAAGCGCTGGCGTTTTTATAAGGGCGACTTAAGAAAACATGTTCTGCCAAAAGCCCGTTCCGGTGCCTGTGAAGAAAGCTGCGGGCTGAACTGTTACGAGAAAAAGTGAAGAAAAGAAAAATTAACTATTGCACAACTGAAAAAGCTATGATATACTAAGAAAGCTGTTTATGTAAAACGAAGAAAAAGCTTCATTGTAAATCGGCGTGGATAGAGATTTACAGCGGGAAGCTAGCATAGAGAGGTGAAAGAAATGAAAGAAGGAATCCATCCAGCATATTATCAAGCAACTGTAACCTGCAACTGTGGCAACACATTTGTAACCGGTTCCACAAAGGAAGATATTCACGTTGAAATTTGTTCTAAATGTCATTCATTCTACACAGGACAACAGAAGTCTGCCAGAGCCGATGGTCGTATTGATAAGTTCAATAAAAAATACGGTGTTACAAGCAAATAGTTTGATTTTGAAAAGGTTGAGGCTTTTGTCTCAACCTTATTTTTCGTATGATAGGTTTGCAGATAAGAAGGGGACCATGGAAGGGTTTGAACGGATATGAGCAAAAAAAAGAACACAAGATACTCTGGAATCGGCGGTCAGGCGGTTTTAGAAGGTGTCATGATGAAAAATAAAGAGAAATATGCAGTGGCAGTGAGAAAGCCGGATGGTAAGATTGATGTGAAGGTGGAAGAACACAAAGGCCTTGGGAACGGTGGCAGGTGGAAACAGCTTCCTTTTATCAGAGGAGTTTTTAACTTCGTGGATTCTTTGCTGCTGGGGACGAAATGTCTGACCTATTCCGCTTCCTTTTATGAGGAAGAGGAAACTGTAAAGGAAGAGTCCAGATTCGATCAGGCTATGTATAAAATGTTTGGCGGCAGGGCAGAAGATGTTGTAATGGGTGCAACAGTATGTTTTTCGGTAATTATGGCAGTGTTGATTTTTATGGTGCTTCCTTATTTCCTTACGGAGCTGTTGGGAAGAGTGGTAGTAAATGAGACGCTTCTGGCCTTATTTGAAGCAATTATCCGGGTACTGATTTTTCTTTCTTATGTGGTGCTGATTTCTCTCATGAAGGATATTCAGAGGGTTTATATGTACCATGGAGCAGAGCATAAATGTATCAATTGCGTAGAGCGGGGCAGGGAACTGAATGTGGAAAATGTCATGAAAAGTTCCAGGCAGCATAAACGGTGTGGTACCAGCTTTTTGTTGTTTGTCATTGTAGTCAGTGCAGTATTGTTTTTCTTTATCAGGGTGGATAATCTGGTGATGAAGCTGTTGCTTCGCCTTGTGCTCCTGCCGGTAATCGCAGGAATTTCCTATGAACTGATTCGTCTTGCGGGGAAATATGATAATGCCATTACTGCCATTTTTTCTTATCCGGGAATGCTTTTGCAGAAGCTGACTACCAGAGAGCCGGATAAACAAATGGTGGAGGTTGCCATTGCCTCGGTGGAAGCTGTTTTTGACTGGAAGGCATACTTTAAAGAGGCCTTTGACTATGATGTGGACAGTGCGGAAGAAGTCAGGGAAGCTTTGAAAGAAGCAGAGGAGCAGGAGGAAGAAAAGGAGTAATCCATGACATACAAGGAAGTATATGAAATGGGAAAAGCTTCCCTGAAGCAGGCAGGTGTGGAAGAGGCTGCTTTGGATGCCAGAATATTGCTGGAATTTGTCTGCGGCACTGATAGAAATGATTTGCTTGCGCATGGAGAAGAACCGGTATCCTATGAGGAGAATGAAACTTATGTTAAATGCATTGCCAGAAGAGCAGAGCATATTCCCTTGCAGCATATTACAGGCAGTCAGGAGTTTATGGGACTTTCCTTTCTGGTAAATGACAAAGTTTTGATACCAAGGCAGGATACGGAACTTTTGGTAGAGGAAGTTATGCTTCATCTTCATGACGGTATGGGCATTCTGGACATATGTACCGGCTCCGGCTGTATTCTGCTAAGCCTTCTGCACTATTCCAATGACTGCAGGGGTGTCGGGATGGACATTTCTACAGAAGCGCTTTTCGTAGCACAGCAGAATTGCAGAAATTTAAAGTTGGAAGCGGAATTTTTGGAAAGTAATTTATTTTCTGCGTTGGAACCAGATAAAGCCAGTGGAAAACTGGAAAAATTTGATATCATCGTGTCCAATCCCCCCTATATAGAAACAGAGATCATAGAAACTCTGGCAGCAGAAGTGAAAGACCATGAGCCTGGGATTGCTCTGGACGGGGGAAAAGATGGTTTGGACTTTTACAGGAAAATAGCAAAAGAAGCCGGAAGCTATTTAAACCGGGGCGGAATGTTATTTTTTGAAATCGGTTATAATCAGGGAGAAGCGGTAACGAAGTTTTTAGAGGAGTCCGGATTTAGGGACGTACAGTTAAAAAAAGACTATGCAGGTCTGGACAGGATAGTTTTTGGAACTTTTTTGGAGGAGAAACATGTTTGACAGGTTAGAAGATTTATTGATTCGTTTTGAAGAGCTGATGGGAGAGCTGAATGAGCCGGATGTGGCCAACAACCAGGAAAGATTTCGCAAGCTTATGAAGGAGCAGAGCGATCTGACCCCCATTGTGGAAGCTTATAAGGAATATAAGAAGTGCAAAGGGGACATTGAAGATTCCCTTTCCATGTTAGAGGAAGAATCCGACGAAGACATGCGGGAGATGTTAAAGGATGAATTAAATGAAGCAAAAAAGCGGGTTGAGGAGTTAGAGCAGGAATTAAAAATCCTTCTTCTTCCAAAAGATCCTAATGATGATAAAAATGTTATCGTGGAAATCCGTGCCGGCGCAGGCGGGGACGAGGCTGCTTTATTTGCAGCGGAAATGTACCGTTTATATGTGCATTATGCGGAAAAGCAGCGATGGAAGGTGGAAACCATGAACGTGGATGAAATCGGTATCGGTGGCATGAAAGAAGTAAACTTCATGATTTCCGGAAATGGAGCCTATTCCAAGCTGAAATATGAAAGCGGTGTCCATCGTGTCCAGAGGGTGCCGGAAACAGAAAGCGGCGGGCGTATCCATACTTCCACTATTACGGTTGCGGTTATGCCAGAGGTAGAGGATGTGGATGTTGTCATTGATGATAAGGATATTCGTATTGACGTTATGCGTGCTTCTGGAAACGGAGGACAATGTGTCAATACAACGGACTCTGCAGTGCGGCTTACCCATTATCCTACTGGAATCGTGGTGTACAGCCAGACGGAAAAGTCCCAGCTTCAAAATAAGGCAAAGGCATTTGCCCTGCTTCGTGCAAAGCTGTATGATATTGAACAGCAGAAGCAGCATGATGCGGAAGCAGAGCTGAGAAGAAGCCAGATCGGTACAGGAGACCGTTCGGAGAAGATCCGTACTTATAATTTCCCCCAAGGGCGTGTGACGGATCATAGGATCAAGCTTACCCTTTATAAGATTGATTCGATTATGAATGGGGATATTGAGGAGCTGTTGGATAGTCTGATTGCGGCGGACCAGGCGGCGAAGCTGGCGAAGATGAATGAGAATTAGAGGAAAACTAGCCGAGTTTTGGCTGAGTTGAGAAAATGGGGATTAATATGTGAAATTTGGGTGCTTTATCTTAACTTTATATGGTTGAGATAAGGCACTTTTAACATGGATATTTTACTATTTATTAGAGTGATTTATTGCTATCTATCAACTGTTTTGCTATTTTAATATTTCTATAGGGAATATATTTGACGGAAAAGAATAATTGGACTTTTCGGTATAAAAATGTGAAAAAATCGCAAAAATATTGACATAAAGCTCAAAAAAAGATATATTATATATCATCTAGGAGGTACTGTGATATGTTAGTGCAGTTTATGTTAAAGAATGTTCTATCGTTTAAAAATGAAACAATTTTAGATATGACAGCGATTAATGCATATAAGGAACATCAATGCAATTTGATTGATTGTGGGGAAAAGGAAAAATTCCTTAGGGTTGCGGCGATTTATGGAGCAAATGCAAGTGGCAAGTCAAATATTTATTTGGCTATGACATATTTTCAAAGAATCCTTGCAGAGTCCTTGAATAATGTTGAAGATGGTGAAGAAACAGCTATTAAAAAATATTATCAGCCATTTTCGTTTGATGGTAGTAACGAAAATTCAGAATTTCAGGTCGTGCTGGTTTTAGGTAATTATGAATATAAGTATGGTTTTGAATATAATGATGAGTGCATTGTGACAGAGTGGTTATATAGAAAAAGTCTTCAAACAAAAAGAACATCAACTATTTTTGAAAGAACAACAGAAAGGGTGGAATTTGGGTCAAGTGTAAGAAAGGAATGCGATGCATATAAAGAGCAAATACCTTCTGAGACGTTGGTTTTAACCTTTTTAAAAAAATTGAAAATGAAGTCAAATATTTTTGTAAATGTTTATTGGGGAATAATGGATACATTAGTTGTACCAACGGATTTTTGTGAGGATACGAGAATATTGTATTCTGTTTTACCAAAGTTAATTGATGAAGAAAAGGAAGCGCTTGTAAATTTTCTAACGGCAATTGATACTGGTATTAAAGATATTACCTATGATGATAGTGACAAAGAAATTCAGTTTTTAACATTTCATAAAGGAAAAGATGGGGAGTTATATACGCTTGATTTGTTTTTTGAATCTGAAGGAACCATAAAAAGTATTATGTTGTTTATTTATATTCAGACCGCAATTTATTATGATAAGTCAATTTTTGTTGATGAATTGAATATTAAATTGCACCCATTACTGCTGAAATTTATCATTGATTTGTTTTATAATAATGAATCAAAAGCACAGTTAATCTATACAACACATGATACTACATTATTGGACAAAAAATTCTTTAGAAGAGATCAGATTTTGTTTGTACAAAAGGATGAATTTGGTTATTCAGAACTATCTGCATTGTCAGATTTTAAAGTAAGATCAGATGCTTCATTTGAAAAGGATTATCTGGCAGGAGTGTATGGTGGAATTCCATTACTGAAAGAGTTCAATATGAAGGAAGGTAAGTAAATGGGATCGGATGATTTGTTTAAAAAGCGACGAGAAAATAGAAAACAAAGGAAGTATGAATATAAGATTCCCAAAGTGAATTCTTATTTGATTGTGACGGAAGGCGAGCGTACAGAGCCACTATATTTTAAGGGAATGCAGAAACTTATCAAGGAAAAGGTAGGAGGAATAGTTGATATCATCGAGCAGCCTGTTATTGATATATATGGGGAGGGGTGTTCTACTGCCAGACTGATTGAAGTTACGGATCAAATTATAAAAGATGCAAAAATTATGTATCAAAATGTGTGGGTTGTATTTGATAAGGATGATTTTGAGGATTTTAATCAAGCAATAAAGGATGGTGTAAATAGAGGGTACAATATTGCATGGAGTAATCAGTCTTTTGAATATTGGCTGTATTTACATTTTAACTATAGTGATTCTGCGTTGCATAGACATCAATGGAGTGTCAAGTTAGATGAATTATTTAAGAAATACAATTTAGGAGATGGAACATATCAAAAAAACTATGAAGATATATATAATATGGTAGATATGTATAATGGTGTAGATGTTGCAATAAAACATGCAAAACGAAGAATGGCTGAATTTGAGAAGGGTGGATATCAGCCTTCAGAATATGATCCAGGAACTATGGTGCATAAATTGGTAGAAGAATTGAAGAAATATTTAGAATAGATTTTTGATAGGTGTTAGTCAGCAAATGGGTTTCATAGCTTTATTAAGCGGCAGTATGGGTTTTACCGTGGGGGTGCCAGTAAATACATCAACAGGTACTGGGGCTGCCTACCAAAATGTTGCTTGGTAAAAATTAAAAACATAATATTTGCTATGTAAACGGTAAATGTTGTAGATTTATTGAAAAACTTAATGAAATTTTGCTGGAGTTGTGGTAAAATCACCTATGTATATTGTTTTGAAAAACATGAAATTTGAAAATATGAAATGATAAATGAGCTTATTCGTATAAGTACTGTTTATAGGACATCTGAGATGATACCCTTATATTAAGAACAGTGAAAATATATTCAAAGTCCTTGTGGGGCAGAAAGGTGGGTACTATGGAGTGTATGGATTTTAATAGAGATGGCGAAGTGGGTGCAGCAGAGTGATTTTTAGTAGTAGAGCTGCTGTGCAGCAGTCGTGAAGAACACAAAACATTGTTTGGAGCTACAGACGATTTTGACTTCTAGTTCTGTTGCTGGGAAAGGGCTGAGACAATGAATGCAATTAATTCAAATGAACAGATGATACAAAAAGTCAATGAAGTGCTTCAGACTAAGAGAGAGGCTGTTGTTAATATTGTAAATGACAAGCTGACTATCTCCGTCTTTTCTCTGCTTGAAAAAAATCTGAAAAATGTGAAAGAAATTATTTTTGTTATTCGAGATGTAAAATTTCTGCCACACCAGTCGGAGATAGCTCATGAATTTGAGATTAATCCGACAGACGTGTTGTTTAATGCATATGATATTACGGAAAAAAATAAACTACAGCATTTCTCAAAAGCAAGAAGTATGCATGATTTTATTGAAAAGCACGTAAATATACGTAAGGTTAATGCCGGCATCCGCATCGGGGGAAATATACTGATTATAGATGATGATTTTATGATTCAGGGTTCTTCTTCCCTTGAGGTGTCCCAGAAACGCAGGTAATACAATTAAAGAAGAAATGCCTAATGCAAATATAGATATTGGATTTAAGACGTTTAGATTAGCAGATACAAATATTAAATGGAATTCTCTTATGGATAAAGGACAGTTAGACGTGGCGCAGATGGAGTATAATCCGGACCTTGCTGATTTCATGCCGAACACAAATGATATTGATATTGTATATGAGCTCATGCTCCGTCAGCGTGATGTAGCTTTATCAGAGTCTTTGGAGCGGTTATCTGCCATTGGTAATCGTACATATCTCTATGCAACCAGTTTCCTTGTATGTCTTGAGACAGAGATTACAGAGGAACTGATTAGTAAACTGGCAGGGCTTGACCCGTTACCGATTAAGTTTATTTTCAGAGATTCTGCGTTTAAGGACGATATTGCATTAAAGGATGAGACCTTTAGAAGATTGAAAGCCTTGGTGGAGAAAAATGCAGGAACCAATAAACCTACCTATACTGTAGAGTTCATTTAAGGAGAAGGTGTATATATTGGAGAAGGAATTGTCTTGTTTATCAGAATAGAATTTCCGATAACCTTTATCGGAATTTTGCGATTGAGAAATCCGAGAAAGCTTCTCGGATTTTGGATGATGAGAAACTGTTTCAACTTCTCCAATTGCATATCAAGTTTATTTTCAGAGATTTAGCTGTTAAGGATGATATTGCGTTAAAAGATGAGTTTTAGAAGATTGAAAAGAATGCTAGAACAAACAAATTTACAGATACTTTGGAATTTATTTAAATGAAATAGGAGAAAAGGCACATTTTTGGGAGGTATTAAGATTTGAATGAAATAGAAAGAGCAGACAATAATAATAATATTATGGGCAAATTTCAAAAATCAGAAAATATACTAGATGACATTCAAAATATTATAGAAGTTTCACAAAGAGAAGCATATCGTGTTGTGAATACAATCTTGTCCCAAAGAAATTGGTTAATAGGCTGTCGAATTGCAGAAGAGGAACTAAAGGGGGAAAACCGTGCTGAATATGGAATTACACTTATAAAGGAATTGTCAAAAAAACTGACAGATAAATATGGTAAGGGATATGATAGAAGTAATCTTTATCATTGTGTACGCTTTTATAAAGCATTTCCTAAGATTGTCGACACAGTGTGTCGACAATCTCATATTAGGCTATCGTGGTCGCATTATCGTGTCTTATTGCAGGTGCAAGACAGTAGTGCCCGTAATTGGTATGAAAAGGAAGCCTATGAGCAGACATGGAGTGTACGTACATTGCAACGTAACATCAACACCCAGTATTATTATAGATTGTTACAATCGCAGAATAAAAAAATTGTAGAACGAGAAATGCTTGAGAAAAATACAAAGTATCAGAATGACAAGCTGGAGTTTATCAAAAATCCTGTGATAGCAGAGTTTTTAGGATTGTCTTCTAATACAAATTTCACAGAAACACAGTTGGAAAGTTGTATTATTTCAAATATTCAGAAATTTCTTATGGAGTTGGGAAAAGGCTACGCTTTTGTTGCAAGACAACGACATATAAGGACAGAAAAAGAAGATTATTATATTGATTTGGTTTTTTACAATTATATATTAAAATGTTTTGTGCTGATTGACTTAAAGACTGGTAAAATTACCCATCAGGATGTGGGGCAGATGGACATGTATGTTCGCATGTATGATGAATTAAAAAGGGCACCTGACGATAATCCGACACTAGGAATCGTGATGTGTACGGAAACGGATGAGGATATTGCAAGATATTCTATCCTTCATGGAAATGAACAGTTATTTGCCACAAAATATAAGCTTTACCTGCCTACAGAACAGGAACTGAGAGATGAGATAGAAACACAAAAGATGATGTTCTATTTGCAACAGAAAGAACAGGAAGAGAACTATTAGGGAGGTGTTTTTGGAATGTCTAATCGTATTACATTCCAATTTGAGGATGACCTTGATTATCAGATGCAGGCGATTCATTCTACTGTGGAATTGTTCAGAGGTTTATCACGTCATGTAGATGGTATTTATAAATATAAACGAATACATGATGTGACACAGGGAAATCCAATTAGAAATAATGATATTGTTGTCGGTAGCAGGCTGCTTGAAAACCTGCGCGGCGTACAGTTATCCAATGATTTGTTTGCGGATAATATGTTAGCAGATGGCAACAATTTTACTATTGAAATGGAGACGGGTACTGGAAAAACATATGTGTATCTGCGTACTATTTTGGAGCTATATAAGGAATATGGCTTCAAGAAGTTTATGATTGTTGTTCCATCTATCGCTATCCGTAAGGGCGTGGAAAAATCTATGGAGCAACTGACTGACCACTTCAAGCGTTTATATAATATGGATATTTTGAAGCACAGCTTTATTTATGACAGCAATAATCCAAAGCAGATTAGTTCCAAGCTGGTTGAAAGCAATGATTTAAGTATCTGCGTGTTGAATATTCAGGCTTTTAACAAAGATACAAATAAAATTCGCAAGGAAGATGAATATGGACAGAACTTATGGGAAGATATCAAATATATCAAGCCGATTGTGGTAATTGATGAACCGCAGAAGATTGAAGGTACGGCAAAGAAGAAGTCTAAATCATTAGAGGCTATTGAAGAGTTACAGCCTTTGTTTACGTTGCGGTATTCTGCTACACACAAGCAGTTATACAATCAGATTTACAAATTGGATTCCTATGCAGCATATCAGAAGGATTTGGTAAAGAAAATCGTAGTGAAAACAGTTCATGGGGTAATTCCAAAGGATTATCCTTATGTCAGATACTTGTCCTTTACATCTGATTTGAAGGCAAAGATAGAAATCTTTTCACAAGAACAGGGTTGAACAATCCGCTTCAAGACCTTTAATGTGGGAGGTGGGGTTTCTATTGAAGAACTTTCTGGTGGATTGTCACAATATAAGGAGTATCGTATTGCAGAAGAACCTCATAAGCTCAAGCCTTTGTCCGTGGCAACAAAAGATGGTTTTTTCTCTTTGGAGCAGGGACACAGTAATCATGAGATTGAAAAGAACGAGGCTGTGCGAATTCAAATAAGATTGGCAATTCAGAATCATTTTGCGAAGCAGCTTAACATTATTCATCAAGGCAGAAAAATAAAAGCGTTGACATTGTTCTTTATTGATTCAGTAGATAAAGTGCGTGATGATACTGCTCCTGATGGTCGTGGTGAATACCTGCGTATTTTTGATGAGGAATATAAAAAATATGTTAGCACCCATGCACACGAACTGGAACAGAACAAGGATTACTTTCCGAATTATATGAACGTTCAGGCTGTCAGAGAGGGCTATTTTGCAAGAGATAAGAAAAATAATGCAGTAGATATTGACGGATGGGATTCGACCCTTGATGAGAGCAATATGAAAATTAAGGCGAAATCCCAAGAGGATATTGATAGAGGTATCAGTCTGATTTTGGAAAAGAAAGATGAACTGATTTCCTTTGATGAACCATTAGCATTTATTTTTTCGCACTCAGCCCTGCGAGAAGGCTGGGACAACCCGAATGTATTTACACTATGTACTTTGAAGTCTGGTGGTTCTGATATTGCAAAGAAGCAGGAGATTGGTCGGGGGTTAAGACTGCCGGTTGACATTACCGGTAATCGTTGTATTGATAAGAGAGTCAATGAATTGACTGTCATTGCTAACGATTATTATGACCACTTCGCAGCGGCATTACAGAAAGATTTCAATGACAATATGCGTTTTGATAAGAATGAAGTTACTGCCGAAATTCTGATTTCAACCTTAAAGACAGCAGGGGTTCCGGCAAAGAAAATCACGCCAGAACTGGTGGATACCTTTAAAGAAGAACTGATATCAGCAGGAGTTATGAATTCTGATAATGTACTGAAAGGTTCTCCTGCACAGATTACAAAGATTTTTGACAATATGGTATTTGTCAATGATACTTTAAACGAGCATGCAGATATCATTAAAAAGCAGTTCAAGGAGTTGATGATTCAGAAGGGCACAAGGAAAATTGAGATTCGTAATGGTGATAATCCACCTTATAATAACAGGCCACGAGCCTATGTGACAGAAGGTGAGTTTGAAAAGATTTATGTGGGACTTCGACAAAATCTGATGAAGCGTACAATTTACAGGTTCAAGATTGATAAGGATAAATTTATTGAAGATTGCATCTTGGAGGTAAATAAGTCTTTGCTGTTCAAGAAAGCAAAAAATGAGTATAAGGTGGAAACAGGTAGAGCAAAGTTCAATGATTCCGCAATGTTTATTATGGAAGAGACCATCTATGGTGATAAGCAGCTTGAAATAGAAATCAGTTCTGAACCAAAATCTGATTTTGAAATTGCGAACTTCATAATGCATCATACAATGCTGCCTCGTTTGGCTATTTTCAAAATTATTCATGGAGTTGATAAGCGAGAACTGTTGAATAATCAGGACATTTTGGATGAGGTGACTCAGCTTATACTGAAAAAACTTAATGATACCAAAGCTGCCAATATCACTTCCTATGAAGTCATTAATGGCTATGAGTTGGATGAAAGTAATATTTTTGAGTTGGATACTATATCTGCGGAAGATTTTGAACAGGAATGGAGAGTGTTCCAGGCAAAATCTGACAGAAGTTCTGCTATGAACGAATACTACAAAATGGATAGTGAGGGCGAGGCTGAATTTGCTCATAAGCTGGAGAATAACACAAATGTGCTGTTATTTACCAAGTTGAAAAAAGGTGGCTTCGTGATTGATACACCATATGGTAACTATAGCCCTGACTGGGCAGTTGTCTGCAAAAAAGAAGCATTAGCTGATGCATCTGTAGGCATCTATTTCATTGTGGAGACAAAAGCAGGAAAATCCGAAGCTAATCTTCAGGATGTGAAACGTAATAAGATTCGTTGCGGTGAGCTTCATTTCAAGGCGGTATCTGACCAGATTAAATTTGGCTGGGTAAACAGTTATGAGGATTTCCGAAATAAATTCGGAGTGGCTGAAAGTAATTAGGGAGGAATTGTAAATATGGCTGATTTTAAATATGAAATTGTTGAAGAACTTGGTGTCCTATCTGAAAGTCCAAAAGGATGGACGAAGGAGCTTAATCGTATATCTTGGAATGGTGGGGAACCTAAACTTGATATTCGTGACTGGGCACCAGAACATGAGAAGATGGGAAAAAATACCCTGTTCTGTATTTAATATCAGCAGCAATAACTATATAAGAGGACTTTGTCTAAATTGTGGTAATGACACAATGGTATATAAGTGTCCTAAGATGAATGAGAATTAGAGTAGAGCGGATGGGTTCATAGAAGCCTGGGTGTCTGGAAAATTTTATATGGAAATGAAGGAGAGGAAGTGCCCCGGCATTGGTATGATTCACCAATGCCGGGCACTTATTTAAATATTCTTCACAGGACGTAATTCTATATATCCTCTGGTGCCGATAGGCTCTAATTGTATACGGGGATTTTCAGTATTCCAGCAATAGCCTAATGTTTGAGGATTATACTTTTCGATTGCGCACCAGACTTGTTGTATTGCTTCTCCAAAATCAGCCTCTTCAAAAGGTTCACCTTGAAACATCATGTATTTACAACAGGGAAGTTCAATGATATCAAAGCCTTCCGGCACCTCCCCTGAGTAGTCCATGGATACTTCTACACCCTGCACGTATTCGGAGGTATTTGGAAGGATATATTTATGTGGCAGCCATAAGCACACTGGTTCTCCGTTAATAGATTTGATACTGCTCAACAATCCCCACACATCACAACCTGTCTCTTCACAATATTTCCAATAATCCTTTGCTTCCCTGCCCCGTTTGATTATTACTTTTCGTGCAGGTTTTTCAATTACCTGAATAAAAACATTTTTCACATTTTCCATAGCTGTATCATTCCTTTTCTTTAAATAATTTACTCCATAAGGCTTGAAAAGATAAATCGGTATTGGACAAACAGAATATTCATAGGGATTGCAGCCAAATTCACGATAAAATGCTCTTTGGTAACCATCCACACTTTCAAAACCGGCCTCAAATGCAACATCTATGATTTTTACATCTTCATCTCTTAATCTTAATGCTGATTTTGATAATCGAAGTCTCCTGATATATACAGAAGGTGTCATATTCAGTAACTGAACAAACAGCCGATAAGAATACCAAGGAGAATACATGGACACTTTTGCCAAATCAGCCATAGTAATATTAGTAGTAAGATTCATATGAATATAGTTTTGCATTCTTTGAACAGCTTCTATATGTTCTTCCAATTTACCCACCGCCTTATGAAAATAGAATACAGCATATGCAAAAAAGATTCTCGACTTTATTTGCTATATATGAAATTAATCGCTGCCTCGTCCTTATCATTTCTGTGAACCTCCGTAAAATGAGAGTCTGCTACTTTGAGCGATAAAAATATTTTAGCATTGTATACTGTTTCCTGCAACTAAGGCATGATTTTTCAACTTCCAATACAGATGACTTCGTATGCGGAGTATGTTAAAATAAGGTGGTGTTCATTAGAACACAAAATTCAATTGAAAGTTATGGAGGTTACAATGAATATAACAATTAACCGCCAGAGTGTTTGTATGGGTGACGATATAGATGGAGAAAGGAGTTGTATCAACAAATGCAACAACGAAAGCATTACATAGACAACCTAAGAAGCCTGGCAATATTGCTGCTTTTCCCGTTCCATGCCGCACAAATTTGGAGCGGCGGCGAATATAGCGGATTTTATGTCTGGTCCCATACGAATAATGTTCTGTATGCCTTTTCCACTGCCGTATATCCTTGGTATATGACCCTTCTTTTTACTCTTGCCGGAATGAGCAGCAAATATTCTCTGCAAAAAAGGACAAATAAACAGTTTATCGCAGAACGTGTGAAAAAGCTTATAATTCCTTTTTTATTTGGTCTGCTTGTTCTTGTGCCCGCCATGACATATACCGGAGAAGTTTATTTTAATGGCTACAGCGGCACCTATCTGGGACAGTACCGTTTGTTCTTTTCAAAAGTAAGTGACCTGACCGGCTATAAAGGAGGATTTACTCCAGCTCATCTTTGGTTTTTGCTATATCTGTTTCTTATTTCGCTTTTGTCCCTTTTGGTGGTGCGCATTCAGCAGAAATGGATAAAAGAGCCGGGGGTAAAACGGATTCCATATTGGGCGCTGGTGCTTTTGTTTGTTCCGGAATGGCTTATGTTATATATACTCAATATTGGCGGCAAGAGCATGGGACAATTTTTCTTTTTATATATGGCGGGGTATTTTATTTTATCCAAAGAAGATATGGAGCAAAAGGTAAGAAACTATCGTTTTGTGAGCCTGATTCTTGCGCTTTTGTCAGGAACTGCCTATACGTATCTCTACTGCTTTGCGCAACTGCGCAATGAACTTGGAACAGGATTATTTGTATTCTTTGGCTGGACGGGAATTCTTACCCTGCTGGGATTCGGGCAGACGATTCTAAATGTCCAAAATCAAATAAGCAGCTATTTTGCCCGGGCTTCTTATCCTGTTTATATCATGCACCAGACTGTGCTGGTAATTGCTGCATACTGGATATTGAAGCTTCCTGTGGGCATTTGGGGGCAGTATTCCCTGATTATCATTATTTCATTTTTTATTACGATTCTTCTCTACGAAATCATAAAAAGAATTCCGTATATTCGGGGGTTAGTGGGAATTAGCAAATGAAAAATATCAAATGGAAACAGTGAATGCAAAATTATAAATAGAAAACAAAAAATGCCTGCTGTCCAAATCATATAAGGATAGCAGGCGCTTTATTTGACAGGCTGACTGGTATATTATGCATGGGACAAAACAGGAAACATTCGTTTTTCCCGCTCAATGCACTGCAGGTCTTCTCCTAAAATAAATAATGTACAATCATCTTCTTTACGTTCCCTTACAAGAAACAGTTCTTTTTGTACTGGTGAAAATCCAAGCACCATTTCATCCACATGTTCTCCAAAGGATTTAGAGAGACGTATCATGTCCGCCTGTTGTTTTCCGAAAATCTGATGAATGAGCAATGTATTCTTATTTGTTTCGGCAATGACATAAATATCCACTTCGGGAAGATAAAAAATGTGTTCATCATATCCAAAAGCCATCCAGAACTGATATAATCCAAGATTCCTGTTCATATACATGGCATCATTTCTGTTTGGAATTTCAGGGCTGATGAAATAATCCTGAATTACAGAATAAAGCCGCAGGCAGTTTTTTTCATCTGTCATATCCACTTTCTCAATGAGGTAGGGTGCAATTTTTTCCTGTTCTTTGCACTGCATATAATATTCATATTCTTTTGCAGGTTTAAATCCAAATTTGGGATAATAACTTAGGACCTCATCATTTGCAAATAGATAGATACCATCTGCTTTTTTTACATACTCATCCAGAATATGCTCCATAATTTCACGATTCAGCCCCTGGTTGCGATAAGCCGAATCTGTCATGACAGTTCCAAGCTGGATATAATTTTTTTTGACTCCCCCTATATCAAACTGCATTAGATTTACAGATACATTGGAGATTACCTTTTCTCCATCCAATAATACATGTGGAACATAACATTCCCCCCAATGCCCTTTGGCATGCCACTGGGAAAAGTCAAAGCCAAATGTGCTGCGGGTCAGTTCGTTGAAGGATTCCCGCAGGACATCATTATTTTTTACTGTTGTGGAATATTTGTATTTCATGTTTCATGCTCCTTTCCTGTTTGTATTAAGACTATCAGATTGAGAGAGCTTATGGAACCTCAAGTTTTTTACAAGGAAAGATGAGCTGGAAGGGAGTGGGGTAAAGGAATGTTTTTGGTTTGTTCTTGTATTTCTCCACCATCTTTTCAAGATACATTATGGTTTAACTAATCTCAATTAAATTATATAATTTTGAAATTAAATTATTTTTCGAAAATAGTATAGTAATTTTACAAAATATATGATAAAATGACAATAAAAATTTAAATTCTATAATTACGGAGATAGAAATGATTACCATTCTAATGCAAAAGTATAATGATAAAAAGGCCGGGCTTATAGACTTTATTTACAGTGCAAAAGAAGACAATATCAGCCTGTCTGATGAGGAAATATGGGAGATTCGTAACTCCCTGTCCGTGCGTTCCATAGAGGAGGTGGCGGAACATTTTCAACCGGAAGTAAAGATAACATTGGAAGGAGAACAGATTTGCATCCCCCTTTGCCACAAAGAAGGTTTTTTTTGGAAGGTAATTCGGCTATGGGAAACAATCAGGAGAGGTGAGTATACAGACATAACAGAAGCAGGTTTGGAAGACAGCATGTTCATGAAGGACAGCGTAACGGAAGAGGAGTTTGTAAAGGCACAGGAAGAAATTTTTGTTTATTTGCAGAAAAATAAATTTCAACAGGCACAAGAGCAGCTAAAAAGATGTACAGAGCTTTTTGAAGACACGTTATTTTTGAGTAAAAGACTGTTAAAGCGGGGGGAGCAGTATTTGCAGGAAAATGAATCAGAACACAGGCGGTTTGTGGTGGAGGCAGACGGGGAAGCAGCCCTTCAATGTATAGCAGTGTCAGAAGCGTTCCGTAAGAGTTGTTATCATACGAAACAGATAGAAGAACAATATCAGCAATTATTGACACAAATGGCACAACCAAAACACAGGCTGCTTTACTGGAACATGATACTTGCCTGTTCCTCATTGTCAGAGGAAAAGAGAGGGCAGTTAAAATTATTTTGGAATGAAGTGACACGAGATTACGAAGAAGCAAGGAAAAAGTTCTGGTGGCAGGCGAAACCAATGATACAGACTTTATTTAACTGTTACCTGTATTTTAGCCGTCCGGAGGCAGATGAACTTTTGATAACTAATTGTAGCGTGGAAGAGTTAGCTGATCTTAGATACAAAAAGGAATTGCAGCGTTATCTGGAAACAGTAAACCGGAAACAATATCAGGAAGATGCAATAGGCAATGCAATACTGCCAAATATTCGGGATAAGAAAAAACAGGAAAAGCCAATACGGCAGCGGTTTCCCGCAGGGAAAAAAGAAGAGGAAAAACACGATAACGGTAATTTGGATGAGGCAAAGATTTTAGAAAATATATTGGAACAATATGGGATAAAAACAAGAATGTTTCTGTATGAAGAAGGTGAGCCATTGGGATATGTTCTGACCGGAATTGATGTATTAAAACAAATGCCTGGCAACAGAAATGAGGAAGAAAACAAATTGCGTTCATTAACTATTTGGCTGGATGAATTAAAGCTTCAGAGAGAGGAGTAAGACTTGAGTTTTTTTGATAGCAAATATGATGAAAAAACATATATACAGGAGCAGGTACTGGAAATTCAGGATGTACATATCAGAAAGGAAGCACAGGAAATCATCAGCCGTGTGTTGCAGCCATTTTATGAGGAACTGGAAACTGCTTATAGTTCGCTGGAGGCAAGAATGGCTGACGTAAGGGGACAGGCAGAGGAATTTCAAATTATTACTGCAATACAGCCTCGGAATAAAGTAGATATAACAGATGGTTTTTGGCATCCCATGAGGCAGCAGGATATGGAAAAGAAGACTATTTCAGCGGAAGAATTGTTGGAAAGCCTGGAGCAGGGAAAAGCATATGAACTGTATCAGATATTTGTGGAAGACACTTATGACAAGATATTGGAACTGGTGCATACCAGACAGAGCTTTCCAGCTGAGATTTTGACCGAGTATGGACAGTATAACGGAAAGGCAGTGTTAGAGCCTTCAGATGGTTACGAAGAAATATTGTTGCAGCTGTATGAGGATTTTGTACAAAACGGAATCGAATGGAAAACAGTGAATGCACCATATCTGCATAAGCTTTTGAAGGTAATGCTGATAGAAGCGGACTGTCCTGTTGATGAAGGGATAGAAAACATAAAAGTGGATTTTGGTGCTTATAAGGAGATCATTCACTATGATTATGTACCGCTATGGAATATAGCCATGGTACGTGTAAAAACCAGTGTTTACCCAAGACAGAGCCGAGACAGCATTTATTTTGACCATGTGATCCATAATACGAAACTACGATCAGATTGTTCGTATCTTGTCCATAAGGCGGATACAGTCTGGGACACAAGGAGGGATATGGAAACAGGCGACTTCATTATTACCTGTCAGAAACGGAAACCCACAGAATGGACTTTGTGGGAATTTACATCACCGGATCATGCAGGCTGCAGCAAAGTGGAAGGAATGGGCAATGGAAATACTATAAGACGTCCCCATATCAGAACTCAGGCAGAGGCAATCCGGTTTGCAGCAGGGCTGGCGATTAGTGAATATGTAACATTGCTGCAGGTAACCACTGAAGCCCCGGAAAACAGGAAAGAAATAAGAACCTATTGCATGGATTTATTTTTGCCAGAGGAGATACGGAAAAAAGCGGATGCTCCCAGATTGTACTTAGAATGCAGCGTGAAAAATCCGGGACATTATCTGAATCAGGATATGTTCAGCTTTTTGGCAAGTCGTTTTGAATTGATTTATCCGGAATATCAGTGCGTTGTCTGTGTAAAGAATTAAAAAGAGCATGGGGGAGAGAATGCAGGAAATATGGAATAATCCACGATACCGGTATGGCATTTACATGGAAGCAATTGAAAAATTGCAGCTAAGCGGGATAACAAAGGAACTGATATTAGACTGGTTTTTAAGGCTGGCAAAGGAATGTGAGAGAAAAAATGGATGTAGAGCTATAGATTATGACCTGCAGATGCGTATGGATGAAGTGAGGCAGGGAAAATATGGAATGAAGCAGCAGCAATGTTTTCTAAAAATGTCAGTACAATGTCAGAGACAGGCGGCACGTTATATGCTGTTGCAGGAGCAATCGGGGGAAAGCCTGATGCTTTATGGGAAGGCATTAACCGGGATTCTGGAAGACGGAGTGCTGTACAGAAAACGCAGGGAAAGGTCAAAACTGCTGTTTTATCTGGGCAAAGCCCGGAATGCCAAAGATGAATCGGTAATTGAGTTTGTAAATAGAGAATTTCTGCCATTTGGCTACACGGTCCATGTGTACTGGCAAAGATCCTTTGGAATCATAGGCGATGACAGATGCATGGATTTAAATGAAATATTGCTATATTAAAGAAAGGTATGACTAGAGTATGACAGGGTATAAAATACCGATTTTTCAAAGAGGAGGTCTTTTGACACAGGAAATGCTGGATGCCATGAAGCAGTACATGGCAGGGATTGCGGTCTGCTCCTATGAAGGATATTCCGACGGAATTCTTTCCGGTATGCAGATCAAGGTTTCCGAAGGCATCATTACCATTGGGCGGGGACTGATAAAGTATGGGGATGCACTTTTGGTAATGCAGGAATGTGTAACGGTGCCCATTCCGGAGCATAATGAGCTGCAGCTTGTGAAGCTTTGCATCCGTGATAAAGAGATCGGGGCCGAGTTTGAAACAATTGAAATGGATATCGTGGTAGATAACCGCATAGAAAAAAAGCGAAATGAGATAGAAATCTGCCGGATGCATTTGCAGCATGGAGCAAGACTGCGAAGCGATTATGAAAGCTTTCAGGATATGAACACCACTTATGATACGATTCAGGTGATAGATGCTGACTGGGCAGCATACAAAAGAGCGGGAATCCATCCGCAGGTTTTGGAACAATTTGCAAAGGAGGCAGGAAAAATCCAAAAGAAAGAAGCAGCGGACATCTGTTTTCTGCACCAGATTTTTGGTATGGGGGGATATAGTTGCCCAAGGAATCTGATAGAGTTTTATTTATCCGAGAAGCTTGGCAAAAAGCAGGATGAGTATACAAATCAGGAACTGTATCAGGGACTTTGCAAGGTATTGCAGCAGTTAAAAACAGGAGACCGGGTCAGGGAAAGACCAAAAGAAACCAGAAGAATGATTGTAGATTAGTAGAAATGAGGGAAAAAATGAGTTATCAGGATGAAGAAATCATAAAACAACGGAAAGCCATGCAGGCACAGCAGCAGAAAGAGCAGCAAAAGGAAATCATTGAAAAAGAAAAAGAGGAATCCATTCATCAGGGAACCATCCATCTATTTGGAAAAGAAGTCGCCTTTGAGCGAAGGACGATAGAAGAATATGGTTTGTCCATTCTGCTTCCTATAGAATTTGAAGAATTAGATAAAGAGTCTAAGGATGTGCTTTATCCATATGGAAAAGCGCCTAAATATGCATTTGCATCAGGAGACATTCCTTTTCAGGTCACCTTGAACCTGACGGAAAATATTGTGCCGGATGATGGTCTGCCAAAGTTTATGGTTATGGCAAAAAAGGTAATGGAACGAATTGGACCACAGGCAAGGATTTTGTCCAATGTGGTTGTGAAAAAAGAAGAAAGAAATATGGGGCTTATGGAAATTGCAACCAATGGAATCGATATGCCGGTATACAACACACAATTTTATTTAAGCCTGAAGGAAAACCGGTTATTGATAGGGGCAGTTACCTGCCCGGCCAAAAACCATGACAGAATGGTCCCGGTTATAAAAGAAATAATCGACAGCGTCATAATAAAGGAGGAGAAAGACAATGGAGACGATTACCTATCTGAATCTCAAGGTAGAGGGGACACCCATCAGTAAAGTAACAGCATTAGAGATAGACCATGGCATGAACGGCTACGGAAGCGCAACTGTCACGGGCGAAGTAAGCATTGCGGAAGGAGAAGCCTTTTCCGGCAGAAGCGACGGGAGTACAAAAATCCGTATAACCACAACGGCAGGCGGGCAGCCTCCGGTATTGTTTGTAGGGGTGGTGAACAGGTCATCCATTACAAAAATGGCGGAATACGCATTGCTGACGGTAGAATTAAAAGCAACCGCTTCCAGGCTGGACATCCAGAAAAAGAACAAAAGCTATCAGAATCTGGGAAGCACTTATGAAGAAATACTAAATCAATCCATGGAGGGGAAAGCAATTCTGGAAATGGAGGTAAGTGATAAGGCAATTGGCCAGTTGATCATGCAGTATCAGGAAACGGCATGGGAATTTGCCAGCCGCATGGCTTCTCAGTTTCAAACATCCATCTGTGCAAACGTTACCAGCGATAAACCGGTGATTACCATTGGAGTGCCAAAAGGGAAAAAAAGCTATGCTTTGTCAGATGTGGAGTATGTTTCCGCAACAGAAGGGGAAAATGCGGGCAGTCCCTCGGGAACAGGCATATCCACCATGCAGTATATGGAACTGGGTGACAAGGTAACAAGCGGCGGTAATGGGGGACAGGTAGGACATTTACATGCTTCCATGAAGGACGGCATCCTCCGCACGACTGTGTATACTTCAAAAAAGGAGCAGTTTGCGCAAAAGCCCCAATACAATCAGACAGCATCGGGGAGAATGTTAAAAGGAAAAGTACAGGCTGTCAAAAAGGATAAGGTACAGGTGCATCTGGTGGATATTGATGAAAGCTATGACAGCAGCGGCAATCTATGGCTGCCATATTCCACTGCCTATTCCTCCAGTGACGGAAGCGGATTTTACTGTATGCCTCAGGAGGGAGATGAGGTACGGGTATTCTTTCCTTCAGATAACGAAAAGGATGCATTTGTGGCAAGCTCCGTAAATGTATCGCCTTTAGATAATCCAAAGCATAAAAAATGGCGTTCTCCGGCAGGAAAGGAAATTCTTATGACGGAGGAAGGAATTTTCATCACCTGTAAGGGCGAGAAAATCTTTATCAATCTGGAAAATGAAAATGGCATTACCATAAGTTCAGAGAAGGATATTAACGTAGTGACAGAAAACAACATGCTTTTATATGCGAAAAAAGAACTGACCGTACAGGCAGAGAACAAGATACTTTTAAGCACGGGAACAGCTTATATTGACATGACCCCGGAGGAAATACAGATGGGTGCGGAAAACATCCTGATAAAGTAAAGAGAAAGCGGTGCAGCAGTGAAGGAAACATTAAAACGACAGGAATATTTAAAAGAATATGTGAAAAATTGTTACGAGCCGGTAACCCGGGACTTAGTCAGAAAGACCACGGAATATTTTATTGCCCATAATGAGCAGATTACGGCACAGCTTGTGAAAGAACTGGAGGGGTTTATGGAGAAAGTGGGAAGGATGCAGAAGGTGCAGCCCATACCGGCGGGACAGATAGCCATTTCCGTTTTACGGACCAGTATTTGGGAAGGGAATACGAAGCTTCGTATAGACTGTTATGACCAGGGAAAGGAAGCGGGACGAAATATTGCCTATCAATATATGGATGGAAGCTTTCTGACAACAGAATGGCAAAATTACAGAGATGAACTGGAACGGGGGGTGACTGAAGGGGGATATGAGCGTTATATCAGGGAAGCGCAGATAGAGCAATATATGAGCAGTGCAATAGAGCGCCTGATTGTATTGTTCGTAATGAATTTCAAGTATTATCTGTCAGATGCAGATTATCTGGCACATTTTCAGGAAATGCTTCTTGCCGAAGGATTTTTGATTACAGCAGGGGAATATATGGACTGGCAGAAAATACTTTTTGCACAAGTGCCGGAAATTGACATTATTGCAAATCCAAAGGAACAGCCTCTTATTTTCCAAAAGATTCGTGAGAAAAAATATCGTGATAAGAAGTTAAAGGATATGGACCTGACCCAGGCCAGATTTGTAAATTGCGAATTTAGCAAATGCACCTTTGAAGATATGATTCTAAATGATGTGCGGTTTGTCAACTGCCTGTTTCGGGATGTGACTATGATTTCAGGGACTATGTACGGGGTCACTTTTATTGACTGTGTCTTTCAGAATGTGGACATGGACGGGATGAAAAAGGAGCAAAAGAATACAGAAGGGCTTATGAGGCTTAAGGATATGTACCGAAAGGTGCGTTTTATGGAATGTATTATGGATGGCAAAAGAATGGAGAAAGAGGAAGCATAGATGGAATACTTTTTAATAAAATCCAGCGTAAAGGTGCCTTTGCAGCCGATTCATATGGATACGAATCTCTATCGGTACCGATTGACAGAGGAAAATTATGAGCGGCTGCCAAAGAGCGAAATTTATTATTATCACCATACGGAGGATATTGAGATACCAGAGCTTATGCTGCAGCCTACATTTATGGCAGGGGATGTATTACAGCAGATAATAAGTTTGTACGATGAGACAGTTTCATGGAAGTCCTTGTATATGCTGCCGGATGAAGAAGATAAGATTATGGAATTGTCAAAGCATTATTGGATTCCCAGGCTTATAAGAATAAAATGCCTGCATCCCCAGGCGGAATTACAGCCCAACGGTGCAGTGACAAAGCTGGTTTTAGATAAGAAAAGGCTGCGGAATCTGAATATTTTCCAGGTGGAAGAAACACAGGAGAATTTTGTGCTGGTGTCGCTGGCGCTGGCGGAAAGCATAAGCAGAAGACAGCCCTACGGAGTAAGGCTTAAGAGAGTAGAGGTAAGGTAAATGATGGAAATGGGAACAGAAAAAAAAGAAGAATATGTGAAAAGGCTTTCGGCGGCGGTATGCACCTGCGGAAGCATGGAATATCAGTATCTGAACCTGCCTAAGGACCATGGAGTGTATTATCAGGATACAGACCATCCTTTGATGAATGCCAATGACCATCATGGAAAGAAGCATGTAATGCATTTTGGCAGATGCTCCTCAGACAGTAATCCGAAAAATGTAATGTCTGACTTGTTAAGCAAGACAGTGCCGGTGCTTGGATTGTTGAACATGGCAAAGGATGCAATGGGATGCAGCGGCTGCAAGTGCGCTCCAAGAACACTGCGTTCATGGGAGGTGGAAAATACAGATAATCGTTTAGACGGGGCGCCGGGAATTTCCAATACAAGTGAGCTGACGTGTATGTATGGAGGCGTCATTACCATAACAGAAATACCCCAGGATGAAACACAGGAAGAGGAAAATGAAGAAAATAAAGAAGAAGCGGAAGAAGAAAAGGACATTTTAGATACGCTGCCTGCTGGAATGGCAGATAAAATCCGCCAGATGAACGGTGCAGAGGCAATGGCGGCAGATACACAGGATTGGTATGGGGACAATGGAGAATTCTTTGCACAGGATTATGCATGTACGCCCCAGATGAGTGCACAGAATTATGCCAATAACAGCACACAGATGATTTCCGCCGACTGCATGAACGGAGCGGGTTTTATAACCAATACGGAAGGTCTGGCAAACTTTAATGTTGCCGGAACAAATGCGGCAGCAATTGGAGGCGGCTGTGCGGCAGCCTATAATGTCCTGCAGGCATTGGGCAGCCCTGTTGGGCTGGCGGAGGTCATACGGGGAATGGAACGGAAACAGACAGTGGCGGGATTTATAGACCAGGGGCCCGTTGCAGTTTCCATGTGTGCCATGGCAGATTTTCTGTCAGGCATGGGATTTTCCACAGGATTATCGTTTCCTGCCAAATTAACAGCAAATGCAATGCAGTTACAAAAAGGACAGGTAGCAGTGCTTGGAACATCCAAGAAGAAATCGAAAAAAAAGGATAAGCCTGCAAAAGGAACAATGCTTGGTGAAGCATCCATGAAACAAAACAGAAGAATCCAGAGAGTTACAAAAGAACCGGAGATTCTCAGGGAAGAATCCTTTTGTACCATTACAAGGGGAGAAAAGGGGCTTGTGTGTGCAGAGAAACCACATTTGCCCATAGAGGCGGTGTTTCAGGAAAAATCGGAAGGCACCATGATGCTCATGACAGTAGACGCAAAAAATAAAATTGGATAAAGGGTATGGGATATAACGTGAATACAAAAAAATATACAGTAGGGGATATAACGTTACAAATAACAATAAAACATGGTTCTGTTTTGGCATTAGAAATTATTTCAAGTCAGGGGGAGCATGGAAAATTAGCGCTTACCATGGAAGTGGAAGAATCCATGGAGACAGCACAGGCACAGGGGCTTGTGGGAACAGATATCTGCGTTGGACTTAAGGATGGAAGCCGGATGTTTGCAGGAGTGTGCAGTCAGGTGGCATTGTCCAACCAGACAGGCTATAAGACTCTGCAGGTAACTGCTTATACTTCTTCCATCAAGATGGATAAAGAGGCAAAGAAGAAGACCTTCCAGAATCCTTCCAAAACGTTTAAGCAGGTGGCGGATGCCATTGCAGAAGGTTATGGGGCAGCCGTTACATTGGACCAGGACTGCCGGATTTCTCAGGTTTTATATCAGCAGAATGAAACAGACTGGGGATTTTTAAAAAGAATTGCTGCCGCAGAAGGAAAAACAGTATATGTGGATACAGCTTCCCTTTCCCCCAATATATATATTGGAAAGCTGGGATTCAGGAGCTTTGGGGCAGAGGTGCTTGGTGAGAGCCTGAGTTCTTCCAGAGATACGGGCGAGATGGCGCTTGCAGAAGCAAACGGGCAGGCAGCGGAAGGCTATATGTTTGATACCTATGAATGCTATTGCAGCGCATTAGATGCAAGTGCAGGGGATCGGATAGATGATGTAACAGTGATTAAGTCAGGCAGAATCCGGTTGGAGAAGGGTGTGCTGGAAAACCGTATTACTTACGCTTATGAAGAGGGAATCAGGCCCACCCAGAAGGAATCCACACAGCCCTCCTTAAACAGAAGTGTCCTTACTGGTAAAGTCCGGACCATAAACGGTAACCAGATTCAGGTAGAGCTTGATACGGATGGCGGCGCAGGGGACATGGTGTGGGTGCCTTATGAATCCTACATAAGCAATTCCTTTTACTGTATGCCGGATGAAGGCGATACGGTGTTTTTGTATTATGAAAATAACGGGAATATGGTATGTCTTGGAAGCAGGTATGCTTCAACAGAAAGCCCGGATTTTGAAAAGCCCCGGGAAGACGTTTTGACCAATCATGACAAGATGATAAAGCTTGGGGAGAAAAAGGCATGTCTGACGGCAACCCGCGAACATCACGACGGGGAGAACCCAAACGAAGTATCTATTATTATGGATGACGATATCGGCATTACCCTTCAATCAGGAAGAGAAATTAAGATAAAGGCGAAGGAAAACCTGAATCTGTTTACCGGAAATATTGAGGGGTATGATGACAAATATGAAGAAGGACAAAAGAAGCTTCAAGGCCGCCATGAGGAAAATGAAGAAATTTATAAGGCAGAAAGCGGTAAACCGGGTAAAGGGGATCTAGCAATTGCTGCTTTAGCTGATTTTGCAAAAACCCAGGGGGAAAATGTTCTCAATATAGGAAAGGGAATGATTATGTATGACATGTGGGCCGGCATATATAACTCATTCCAAAAGGATGATTCCGGGGATGGAGATTCTCAGGAAGAACAACCTTTGGAAACGGGCGTTGCAACCTTGTATGGGTATGAATCGCTGGTTCTTCAGGTAAGTAACAATAAGATTTCCATAGATACCGATATCCATATCACTGCAGATACATTTAAATGGTTAGGCTATACCCAGGGAGAACATGAGGCGGAAGAACTCCCTTTGCAGGACTGGTGGGAAACTGCATTGGACGGGCTGCAGTTTGCATTGGATATTGCAGGTTGTTTTCCCGTATTGGGAGCAGTGCCGGATTTGATAAATGCAGGCGTTTCCCTGATGAGAGGAAATTTTGCGGAAGCGGCCATGAGTGCGGTAGCAGCTATTCCGGGTGCTGGTGATGCTGTAGGTGCCGCAAAGATTGCTGGTAAAAGTTTAAAAATAGTCACTAAGTCATTAACGAAGGCTGAACGAATATTTTCCATATTACAAGGCTTGTATGTGGCAGCCCAGGGCGCATTTGCCATTTATCAGATGCGGGACGGCCTTGCGGATATGTGGGAACGCTGGAAAAATGGTGAAAACATCTTTGCGAATCCGGGAGACGTGAGCATGATATTTAACCTGTTAGGCTCAAGTACTATGGTGCTTCGGGGTGCAAAGGGCATTGGAGAAGGTATTGCCGGGAAAAAGATTGGACTTTCCTATGATGGTGACCCTAATTATGCCAACGGCGATACTAACCGGAAGAAAACGGACTGCGGTGACCCTATTAATGTGGTGACCGGAAGCTTTGGCATGGAGTATACAGACCTGCAGCTGAGGGATGTCAGGGAGACATTTTTTATACAGAGGACCTACGAATCTATATATGAAAATAAAGGCATGCTGTTAGGAAGTAGGTGGTTTTTGAATATTGAAAGCCGTCTGCAGAAAATAAAAGATAGTGTACAGGTCCAGCTGCCGGATATGAAGCTGGTGAAATTTACCAGAACAGACTACGGCTGGGAAAACAGCAGAACTCATGACCGAATCTGGCAGCTGCATTCCTTGCAGGAAGGATACTTATTAAAAAACAATCAACAGAAAAAATCCTATATGTATGATAATGAGGGCCGTCTTTTAAGTATTGCTGACCGGTTTGAAAATCATATCCGCTTCCACTATGAAAATGGACATCTATCCCGTCTTACGCTGGAAAGCGGACAGAGCCTGACTTTTGCTTATGAGGACAATCATCTGGTTTCAATGACTACAGGCGATGGGCGGAGTCTTAAGTATGAGTATGAAGGGGAATACTTAAGAAAAGTAATTCTGGCAAATGACAGTTTTATTACATACGAGTATGATTCCGACGGACGGATTCATTCCATCACCGACCAGAATGAAAATACTTACGTGACCAATGAGTATGACAGGAAAGGCAGGGTAGTGCGCCAGACTACTTCCACCGGCTGCGAATTTGCCTTGTTTTATGATGAAAAGGCCCACAAGACCACATTTACGGATATTTCCACCGGTGAACAGACCATTTATGAATATGACAGCAAAAAAACAGTCACAAAGACTACCTATCAGGACAGAACCACGGAAGAATATGGTTATGACGACTGGGAAAACTGCATCTATGAAAAGGACAGAAATGGAAATGAAACCCGCCGCCTCTATGATATATATGGAAATCTGCTGGAAGAACAGCTCCCGTCAGGGCTGGTTACCATCAACGAATATGATGTACATAACCAGCGGGTGCACCAGAAGGATAATGCGGGACGGGAAGTGACATGGACTTACGATGAGCGGGGCTGCCTTGTGGCAGAAGCCCTGCTGACGGCACCGGGGAAATGGAGCAGGATGTCCTTTGCCTATGACAGCTTCGGGCGTATCATTGAAGAGCGGAATCCAAACGGCAATCTCATAGAGTATGCCTATCAGAAATTCAGTGAGCCGGTACGCCGCACCTATCCGGAAGGGGAAACCACCTGGTTTGAGTATGATCAGGCAGGACGCTGCCTAAGGGAATGGGATGATAGCGGGACAGAGGAATATAGTTATAACAGGACCGACTGCCTGACACAGATTAAGGACAGGGATGGAAATATCCTTCGTTTCCAGTATGATTTTCTGGGAAACAGGACAGCAATCATCAAACCGGAGCAGCATGGTTTGGAAAATGGCAGAATACAAATCACTTATGATGAACTGGACCATATAAACAGCGTCACGACTGCCCAGGGAAGCGTATACCGGTATTGGAACGGAGGGGATGGAAGGCTTTTAAAGGCAGTCCACCCCAATGCCTTCAACCAGGAGACACAGGATGGGGAAGGCATGGCCTTTGATTATGATGAGACAGGACGGCGCATCCGGGTGCATTATCCGGATGGCGGATGCGAGCGTTATTTTTTAGATGGAAACGGCAACATCATCAAGAAAGTGGCGCCGGAGCAGTACGAGGCAGGAACAGACGACGGGGCAGGATATACCTATGAATATGACAGCTCGGACAGGCTTACAAAAGTGACAGACCCATATGGAAACGTACAGCAGGCATATATCTATGACATGGCGGGAAATGTAATAAAGTCCATTGATGCAAGAGGATACCTGACAGCAGATACCGATGAAGAGCGGGCAGGCACCCTGTACACCTACAACCTTGCAGGCTGGATGCTGAGCAGGCGCGAGCCGTTACGCAGGGAGCTGGATGGGAGCATCCGTTACAGGCTGACCTGCTACCGTTATGACGATATGGGAAACCTGATGGAAGAGAAGCGTTTCCTTGAGGAACAGTCTGAAAGCAGTAGGAGCGGAAGAATCCATGTGCTGCAGTATGCCTATGATAAATCAAATCGGCTGGTACAGGTATCCGACAGTACCGGAGCGGCAGTCTGGTATGGGTATGACGAAACAGGGTATCTCACCGGTGAAAAGGTGCGTGTAGGAGAAGATACGTGGAAAGAGACACGTTATGAATACTCACCAGCCGGGAAACTGCTAAGGCGCATGGTACGCCTAAAGGGCGGGGAACCGGAAGCGGCACAGGAGACGGACGTGCAGGGAGCGGCTGGACGGGAGAAGGAAGTCCGGAACACAGTGTCATGGAAGCCGCAGGAAATCCGTGAAAGCGACTGGGCTGTTACTGCATTTTCCTATGATAAGAACGGTAACGTGACAAAAGTAAAAATGCCGGAGGGCGGCTGTTACTACTATGAATATGACAGGGACGACAGGCTCATCCGGGAACGCCATGCAGAAGAAGGCGGAGAGATACAGAATGAAATCCGTTATGCCTATGACGCAGCCGGGAACTGCATTTCCGTCACAGATGTAAATGGGAACAAGTATGAACATGAGTATGACCTCTGCGACAGGGAAGTTGCAGTGACGGCACCGGATGGAGGAAGGACCAGGATGGTGCATGACAGGAACGGAAACGTGGTCTGCAGGTATACGCCGATGCAGCTTGCAGGCAGGGACACACAGGAAAACGCAGCAGGCGCTCCCATAGCTGGTTTACAAACCGGCTGGCGGTACTCCTATGACTTAAATGACAGGATGACCGAGGTGTCCGCTCCGGAAGGGACAGTATTAAACAGTTTCCGCTATGAGCTGGACGGACAGCTCAAGGGCATCGCAGATGCAACAGGAAGCGGAATCAATCTGGAGTATGACCTTGCCGGAAGAAGGATTTATGCATGTACTTCCGGAGAAAGCAGCCAAAGCTACCGCTATGATGCCATGGGGAACCTTATCGGGCTGACCGATGGGCTGGAACACCATACGGAATTTATCTTAGACCCATGGGGACGCATTACCGGCATCAAAAAGCCGGATGGCTCCATGGAGCAGTATGCCTATGACTACATGGGCAACATGCTCCGCACAGAAGACGGGGAAGGGAATGCAGTCACCTTCCGTTATGACTTAAACGGCAATATGACCGCCCGCATCGACCAGACGGGGGACCGGGAGCTGTTCGGCTATGACAGGGAAAACCGCCTGGTGAGCATGACGGACCGAAACGGCACCCATACCCGCATCACCTACAACATGTATGGGAGCATGACGAGCCGGACTGCCGTCACGGCAGACAAGAGCGGCACTGTGGCAGAAAGCTATGGCTATTACCCGGATGGGAAGCTGCGCTGTGCAATGGGCGGAGGGATGCGCTACGATTACCTTTATGATGCCATGGGAAGGCTCAGCAAAAAGAGCGCCAGCGGCAGGACCCTGCTGTGGAATGAATACGACCTGAACGGCAACCGCACCGCAATGACAGACCTGACGGGAAAGCGGCTGGAATACCGCTATGATAGCCTTGACCGGCTGGAGGAAATCAGGGATAATGGAGCTAGGCAGGTAAGCTATCGTTATAATGCGGACGGAACCATTCGGAGGATGGAAGTGGGAACCGGGCTTGTGACAGAATATACTTATGATGCGGATAAGAATGTAACCAGCCAGAAGACAGTGATGGCGGGCATGGATAAGCTGCCAGGATATGAAAATGGCGGCATCACAGGACTGTTAAACCGACAGAACAAGGAGGCCATGGAAAAATCCCCTGCAGGAAACCAGCCTTTTATCCGGCAGATGAACGAGAGGGACAGGAGCCGGCCGTTTACGCTGGTGGACAATACCTATGCCTATGATGCTAATGGAAACCGTACAGGGAAGCAGACGCTGGCAGGTCTGACAGCCTATCAGTATGATGCAGTCAACCAGCTGGTAAAGGTGGATTACCCCACAGGAAGCGAAGAGTACCGCTATGACAAGGCAGGGAACCGGACAGAAAAGCTTGTCAACGGCATGACTGCAGAACGTTATCAGTACGATGCAAGAAACCGGCTGATAAGCCGGGACATCATGTCGCTGCGTGCAGATGGGACAAATGCGGCTGTGCATAAGGAATACACCTATGACCGGCAGGGAAATATGCTTTCTGACGGCACAAGGAGCTTTGCCTATGATGCCATGAACCGCTTGAGCCAGGTGACGAGCGAGGAAGGAGGGATACAGAAGAACCGCTACGACGGGGAAGGCCTGCGTGCGGAGATGGAGGAAAACGGAAGGCTGGCAACATTCCTGTTTGACGGGGATAAAGTAGTGACAGAGACGGAATGCGACGGGAATGTGATCCGGTATATCAGGGGATATGAACTGGTCAGCTCCGACAGTGAAAAGGCCAGGACCTATTACCATTACACTTCAGACGAGCTGGGGAGTATTACCCATGTCACGGATGGGGATGGGAATGTATGTAATTATTATGAATATGATGTTTTTGGCGATTTTACCGTTAGGGAAGAAAGTGTTGCCAACCGATTTGCCTATGCAGGAGAGCAGTATGACCTGGTAGCGGGGCTGTATTATTTAAGAGCGAGGTTTTATAATCCGGTAATCGGCAGGTTCATTCAGGAAGATACCTATTATGGGGATGGGTTGAATCTGTACAGCTATTGCCAGAATAATCCGGTTGGGTATGTTGATCCTAGTGGGCATGGCAGATTGCCTTGTGATCAAAAAGAGGCTGCGATTAAAAAGATGATGGAGGAAGGGATTAGTAAGAAGGAGGCGAAGAAGCGTTATGAAAGTCTCAGAAAAGGTTATAGAGAATATGATCTTGTTCCATATGATAATCGAAAATATAAAACCCCAGGTTTTGAAAAACATCATGGTGTTTTGAATGAATGGGCAGAACATAATATTCCAGGATACACCAAAAAAAATGCACCAACCATATTATTATTTCCTGAAACTCATGAACTTACAAAAGAAGTTTATCGAGAGTGGTTGCGAGAAAATTACGGAAAACCCGTAGGCGTTTCTCCTGATTGGAGTAAAATCTCAAAAGCAGAAGTTATGAAGTTGACTAATGATATGTTTGATGCTGCTAAAGTACCACAACATGTTAGAGTGGAATATTTTGAATTATTTGATATTTTTATTACGGGAGGCTAATATGAATATTAAGGCAATAGTAAGTAAATTAAAAAATGATAACAATTTTGAAATTAAACCAGCATGTGGCTACCCAAAACTTAAAGATGGTCATGTTTTACCAGATGATTTGAAAGAGTTTTATGGTATATGTGGTGGAATCAATTGTTATACTGAAGAAGGTGGATTCCCAATTGAAATCTTGTCACCAAATAATTTTAAGGAAGCTAATAAGTTATTGCTAGGAAATGAGTATGCAGACGATATATCATCATCATGGTATGTGATAGCAGATGCCGAAGATGGAAATTATATAACAATAGACTGTAGTCAAAATAGACTTGGAAAATGTTATGAAAGTTTTGAGTATAGCCATGCAGTTGCTGGCAACTGCCCTGTTATTGCATTATCTTTCACAGAATTGCTAAATAGTATATTTGAATACAAAGGTGATTATTTTTTTTGGAAAGACAACACAAATTTTGTATCACACGGTGATGCATATGATATTTAATGTTTGCTATAACAAACATCTCTAACAATAAATGACTCTGTTTGAACGACAATATTTTGGAAGGCATACCTTGCTTTGGGTATCAGAAAAACTAAAGTAATTTATTGAAAAGAGTGAATTAAAAGAATACGAGTTTCAAAGTATTGAAATATCGGTAAGTGACGAATATGAAGAAATATATCCTAATAGAGAGATTTCTTGCTTTTATCGTTTGGCTACTACAAGGAACAATAAATGTACAGGACGAAATGTATACAAATTGGGATAATATGGATTTCCGTGTTACAGAAAAAGTGTATTTGGTATTGTCTGAGAAAGCTATAAATACTCTTAAATGTTTTCAATTAGATAGTGCCGATATTTTGCAGTAATAAGTATATTATTTTCAAGCATGTAATGAATGCCAGTAAGAAAATATCTTGCTGGCATCCATTGTTCTATAATTTTGTCTCCAATATCCGAATATCCTTCCACGGAAACTGTACTTTAAGATTATAAGGACGATTGCTTGCGGATGATTATGGAAACATTATGATAGAATCTGTTGGAAGAAGTACAGTTCCAGCAGGAAAAAATGGAGTAGCCACACATACCTTATATCCTAATGGCTTTAATTACCAAACATATAATCCAGTAGGCCATGGAAATAATACAACTCCACATGGTCATTAGATGTAAAATTGGAAAAGCATTTTATGGATTATATTAAAAAATTTCTAAGTTCAATATATTTAGGGGATAGATTTTGTGAAAATGTTATAATGAAAGATGGCAAAATTTCTTTTCAAATTAATTGCATATCGAGATTAAAGGAAGGAACTAAAGAGTGGAATTATTATTGGAAGAGGATATTGAACATGGATCTCTCGTTTTTGATGGAGTTG
>JAAVAC010000069.1 GCA_014804265.1 Lachnospiraceae bacterium
ATCCACGAAAAGAGAATCTGATTGAAATTCCTGTCGAACTGTGATAGTATTCCAATATGGAACCCATGACAGGGGTGGTAGCCTCCCGAGCCAATGACCGGCTTGCCGGAATACATAGGAAGGGAGGTGGCGCCAATGACTGCTGCGGATATCATATTGATATTTATAGGGATAATCGGCTTGCTGATTGCCTTTGGTAGCTTTATTATAGCGCTGCTTGCCTTTCTCGACAGAGATAAGGAACACAAGCGAAAAAATAATGCCCACCCTGTTGCAACCAGGATGGGCGCCTCTCACTGAGAGGTAATAGCCTCGCTTGGGAAACTCCACCTTTGGAGTGGGGCTCCTATGGGGCACCTGTTATCAGCAGGTGTCCTTCTTTATGTTCAATATACCACAATCTGTGTAGAGTTTCAAGGGCTTTCTTCTGGAGGTTTGTGCCAACGATTACTTGACACAAACTAAAACGGATACCGGGTTGACAAGAGCAAAAGAAAGTGGTATAACACATATAGCCTATTAAATCACTAGGAAAAATATGAAATAAATTTCGTTTAGCACGAAAGAAAGTGCTAGGCGATTATTTTTAAATCTATAACATAGTAAACAAATAGGAATTATATTATATAAAACAAAGGAGACGATACTATGAAACAAACCGAACATAAGAAAGGTCATAACCACAGGACAATCATCGGCTTTGATAAAAACGGGATTCCAAAAGTTTTGGTAGAAGCGGATAAACATACACATTCTCATACAGATGAAAATGGAAATGAGTACCAACACGAGCATGAATTTACAGAAGATTATATGAAAGCAGTTGCAGCATATCGGAAAACATTTCCCTCTAAGCAGGATGTACTGGAAAAGACGCCGGATCCTGCTGTAAAAGAAATGCTGCTGCATATGGAGCAGATTGGGCATGATACGGCATTTGACCGGTTTGACAGTCAGCAGCCCCAATGTAGTTTCGGCCTGTGCGGAACCTGTTGCCGTATCTGTAATATGGGACCCTGTAAGATCACGCCGAAGAGCCCCAAGGGTGTCTGCGGAGCCGATGCGGATTTGATTGTGGCAAGGAATTTACTGCGTGGTGCAGCAGCCGGAGCCGCACAGCACGGAATGCATGCAAGAGAAGTGATTCTTATGCTGAAGTGGGCGGCAGAAGGAAAGCTGGATGTGCCCATTATCGGGGAATATAAAGTAAGAACAATGGCAGAAGCTTTCGGGATTCCGGTGAAACACAGACAGTTAAAGAATATAGCCATTGACCTGGCGGATGCGCTGCTTAAGGATTTATCCCGGACAGAACCCGATACCTATAAAACCATTGAAGTCTGTGCTCCACCGGAACGCCAGAAGGTATGGAAAGAAATGGATATCCTTCCAATCAGCGCTTATCACGAAATTGCAGAAGCCTATCATAAAACAGGGTGCGCTACGGATGGAGACTGGGAAAGTATTATGAAGCAGTTTCTACGATGTGGTCTTGCATTTACATACAGCGGAGTCGTAGGTACTTCCATTGCAACGGATTCCCTTTTGGGGGTAGGTGACCGTGTGACTTCTAAAATAAATATTGGCGCCCTGAAAAAGGGATATGTCAATATTGCCGTTCACGGACATTTACCAGTCCTGGTAAAAGAAATTGTAAAAACGGGATACAGTGAAAAATACCAGAAGCTTGCAAAGGAAAAAGGGGCAAAAGGAATCCAGTTTTATGGTATCTGCTGTTCAGGTCTGTCTGCAATGTACCGTTATGCAGGTGTGATTCCGCTGTCAAATGCAGTAAGCGCCGAACTGGTGCTTGGTACAGGGGCATTGGATTTATGGGTGGCCGACGTGCAGGAAGTATATCCGGCTATTATGGATGTGGCAAATTGTTATAAGACGACCGTAGTCACCACCAGTGATTCCGCAAGACTGCCGGGGGCAGAGCACATTGCATATGACCATCATCATTCCAATATTGAAGATACCCATAATATTGCAGAAAAAATAGTAGAACGTGGGATTGAAAGTTTTGAAGCGAGAAAAGGAATTCCTGTCTTTATCCCGCCCTATGAGGTGGAAGCAGAAGTAGGATTTTCCGTGGAATATATACATAAATATTACGGCAGTATGAAACCTTTAGCAGAAGCTTTAAAAAGCGGGGAGATTTTAGGAATTGTAAATATGGTAGGCTGTAACAATCCTAAGATTCTATATGAAAAGTGTATTTTGGATGTGGCAGATGTGTTACTGGAAAATAATGTGCTGATTCTTACGAATGGCTGCGCCTCATTTCCGTTGATGAAAATGGGCTATTGCCAGACTTCGGAACTGGCTTACCGGAAAACCGGAGAAAAATTAAGAAACTTTTTAATGCCGGATATGCCGCCGGTGTGGCATGTGGGAGAATGTATTGACAATACAAGATCAAGCGGGATTTTTGCAGGAATAGCAGGAGAGCTTGGAAAGCATATGTATGAGCTTCCCTATGCATTTTCTTCACCGGAATGGTCCAATGAAAAAGGGATTGATGCCGCACTGGGATTCCGTCTGAATGGAATATCATCCTACCACTGTGTGGAAGCGCCCATTCATGGTTCTTCCAAGGTGATTGAATTTTTAAAGGAGAGCACAAAAGAGACGTTGAAATCTTCCATGTATGTGGATGTGGACCCCACAGCGTTGGGCAGGAAAATAGTAGAAGATATGAAAGCAAAGAGGGAAGCCCTTGGCTGGAACATATCCTGGGAGTAAATTCCTAAAACAATTGATTTTACTGAAATTAAGCTTATTTTGAGAATAGAAAGCTGACACAGCTTTCGTGTGTCAGAAGGAGGAAAAATGAAAACGAAAATCATATTTTTATTAATAACTGCTTTGCTGATTGTTTCGCTGACAGCCTGCGGCAATGCTGATCAGGAAAGCGACCGTGTGGAAACAACATCAGGCAGTTTGGACGAAAAGCAGACAATTACCATTGGTTACCTGCCAATTACCCATGCACTGGCAGTATTTGAAGAAAAAGAATTATTAGACGCAGAAGATGCCGGAATACAGATTGAACTGATAAAATTCGGCTCCTGGACAGATTTGACGGATGCCTTGAATTCGGGACAAATTGACGGAGCATCTGTTTTGATCGAACTTGCCATGAGTGCAGCAGGAAGCGGAATTGACTTAAAAGCGGCAGCGCTTGGTCATAAAGACGGAAATGTCATCATAGTTTCCAATGCTATCAATTCGGTGGAAGAGCTAAAAGGGAAAACCTTTGCAATTCCGTCCAATCAGTCCTCTCATAATATTTTGCTAAACGACATGCTCATGGATGCGGGGCTTACTGTAGAGGATTTAACCGTAACGCAGCTTGCTCCGGCAGAAATGCCCTCATCCCTTGCCAATGGTTCTATTGACGGATATTGTGTGGCAGAACCCTTTGGCGCACAGGCAGTTGTGCAGGGATATGGAAAAGTGCTGTATCAATCTGATGAGCTGTGGGAAAATTCCCAGTGCTGCGCATTTGTGTTAAATAATAAATTCATAAAAGAAAACGAGGAAGCAGCCGATTTACTGGTATCCTGGTATTTGAAAGCCGGGAAAGCGTTAGATACCAAAACTTCCCAGCAGATTGCAGAGAAATATTTAGGCCAGAATGAAGAGACACTGGAAGAATCGCTTCAGTGGATTCAATATGATGATTTGGAATTAACCGAGGAGGACTATGCAGTTCTCAGAGAAAAAGTGATTTCTTATGGTATCAATGATAATCCCCCTTCCTATGAAGACTTTGTATATAAGCCAAAGCAGAAGGATTCTGAAGAGTAGGCCGGGATGCCGGTTTGATTTGCAGTGTGAAAGGAGTTAAATATGTTTAGAACATTAAAACATGTGGCAGTTTCATTTATCATATTGATTGCTGTATGGCAGACTGCCGTGACGGTAAGCCAGGTGAATCCGGCGTTATTTCCATCGCCCCATAATGTTGTTTCGGCCTTTTTAGAATTATGCAGTACCGGATTAAGGGGAAGTACATCAAATAAGAACTTGTTCGGCCATATTGGAGTGAGTATGGTCCGATTTTTCCTTGGGTATCTGACAGCAGCAGTAAGCGGTGTGGTTTTTGGATTGGTTCTGGGTATTTTTCCAAAAATATTTGCTTACATCAATCCGATTCTGCAGATGATTCGTCCTATTGCGCCCATTGCATGGCTGCCGTTTATCGTATTATGGTTCGGAATCGGTGATCTGCCTGCCGTTATTATTATTTTTATTGCCGGCTTTTTCCCTGTGTTACTATCCACTGTGGCAGCGGTGAAGCATGTGGATGCCACATATTTAAAAGTGGCGCAGAATTTTGGGATTTCCAAAGGAAAAAGTCTGGTAAAAATTATATTTCCGGCAGTATTTCCACAGATTATGAACAGTCTGCATCTGGCCCTTGGCACGTCATGGATTTTTCTGGTTTCTGGTGAAATGGTTGGCGCCCAGTCCGGCCTTGGATTTTTGGTTATGGATGCGAAAAACTGTATTCGTTCCGATGCACTGTTAGCCGTGATGATTACGATAGGATTGATTGGATTTTTGCTGGACACGGCAATGAACAGCCTGGAAAAATGGGTACGCAGCCGGTTCGGGTTAGGCGTAACGGCAAATGCCGGCAAGGCATGAAAGGGAGGAAACTGGTTTGATTGAAATAAAAGATTTATCTGTTACCTATGAGCATAAGAAAGAAAAATTAACGGTACTGGATAACGTTTGCCTGAACATAGAAAAAGGAGAGTTTATCTGTCTGTTAGGCGCTTCCGGATGCGGAAAATCTACGCTGCTTGGTGCAATGGCCGGTTTTGAGAAGCCAGACGGAGGAAGTATTGTCATTGATGGAAAGGCGGTAGAAAAACCGTCCATCCATTATCTGACCATTTTTCAGAATTACGGTCTGCTTCCCTGGCGCACCGTATTAAAAAATGTAGAACTGGGCCTGGAGGCAAAGAAAGTTCCAAAGAAAATGCGCAGAGAAACGGCTCAAAAATATATTGATCTGGTGGGGTTAAATGGTACGGAACAAAAACATCCCTATCAGTTATCCGGCGGCATGCAGCAAAGGGTTGCAATTGCAAGAGCATTAGCAGTAAATCCGGAAATTTTATTTATGGATGAACCCTTTGGCGCATTGGATGCCGTTACAAGAATGAAACTGCAGGATGATATTTTGAATATTTGTAAAAAAGAAGGAAAGACAATTATTTTTGTAACCCACGATATAGAAGAAGCCATATTTTTGGCAGACAGGATCGTAGTGCTGGATGGCGCCCAAAAAGGAATCAAAAGCATAGTAAATATAGAAATGCCGGGGAATAGAAACAGGACATCGGACGATTTTCTGTTAGCCCGTGATAAAGTGTTTGAAATTTTCCATATGGAACAGAGTGATATGGTGGAGTATTATATTTGATTGGATTTGAGAAGAGGGTATGATGCCAGTCAGAATCAGGATGAAGGCGATTCATGGATGTTCTCGTAACAGTTCAGCCCGCAGCTTTCTTCACAGGCACCGGGACGGGCTCTTGGCAGAAAATGTTTCTACGTCGCCACGCTCTCGCTCTATAAAAACGCAGCAGTGCTAAGCTCGAAAGTACCTCGCTAAGCGCTGGCGTTTTTATAAGGGCGACTTAAGAAAACATTTTCTGCCAAGAGCCCGTCCCGATGCCTGTGAAGAAAGCTGCGGGCTGAACTGTTACATGTTCTCAAACATTTCCGTAAAAAAATTGGAAAAATCCTCCCATCTATGTTAAACTAAAAGAAATACATCATTCGGGAGGTATTACGTTATGAATCCAATCTATGAAAAATTACAAAACTGCTTAAAAAGCATTCGTCAAAAAACAGACTTTGAGCCGAAGGTAGCCATCGTTCTTGGTTCCGGGCTGGGAGATTATGCACAGGATATAAAGGTTGTTACAGAGGTGGATTACAGTGAAATTGAAGGATTTCCGGTTTCTACCGTTCCGGGGCACGCAGGAAAATTTATTTTCGGCTATGTAGGGGATGTTCCGGTTGTATGTATGAAAGGAAGAGTGCACTATTATGAAGGATATCCCATTTCCGATGTGGTGCTTCCCACAAGGCTTATGAAGCTGATGGGAGCAGAGATTCTCTTTTTGACCAATGCTTCCGGAGGAGTGAACAAGAACTTTCAGGCAGGGGATTTTATGCTGATTACCGATCAGATTTCCACCTTTGCGCCAAATCCTTTAATCGGGCAGAATATAGAGGAATTAGGCACCAGATTTCCGGATATGAGCGAGATTTATAACAAAGAGTTAAGAGAAATCATAAAAGGGACGGCAAAAGAAAATGAGATTTCCTTGCAGGAAGGTGTTTATATTCAGTTTACGGGGCCTTCCTTTGAGTCTCCGGCAGAAATAAAAATGGCGGCTGCATTAGGAGCGGATGCAGTAGGAATGTCCACGGCAGTGGAAGCCATTGCAGCCAATCATATGGGCATGAAGGTATGCGGCATTTCCTGTGTATGCAATTTAGCGGCAGGGCTTTCCGAAAATCCCCTGACCCATGCGGAGGTACAGGAAGCAGCAAACAACGCAGCGCCTTTCTTTAAAAAGCTGGTAACGGAATGTGTGAAAAAATTCGGCGCACAATAAGCGGAAAGGCTGGCAGAAAGGAACGTGCAAATGAAACTGAAACCGGAAGAGATTCAGGCATTGATTGACAAGGCAAAAGAAGCAAGGGAATTTTCTTATTCCCCATATTCAGACTATATGGTGGGTGCTGCACTTTTAGCCGAGAACGGAGAAATCATTACCGGCTGTAATGTGGAAAATGCAGCTTACGGGCCAAGCAACTGTGCGGAGCGAACGGCTTTTTTCACGGCGGTAAGCAAAGGCTTACGGGGATTCCGGGCCATTGCCATTGCAGGCGGAAAAAGAAATGGGGAAAGTGATTTTGCCTATCCTTGTGGAGTATGCAGGCAGGTGATGACGGAGTTTTGTGATCCTGACAGCTTTCTGATCATTATCGGAAAAAGCAGGGAGGATTACCGGGTGCATACATTAAAAGAGCTGCTTCCGGAAAGCTTTGGTGCAGCAAATCTGAATTCCTAAGCCACAGAAAGCAGTAATCAATAAGGATTTAAGGAGCGATCATGGAGTATATCGTGTTTTCGGCCGTTATTCTGGCATGCCTGTTTTTCATATTTATGCTGGGTATGCTGGAGGAGAGAAGGACAAAAAAGAGATTCAGGGAAAAGCTTAAGAAGGATTACGGCAAACCATCCAATAAGCAATATGCAGAGGGAAGGCTTTCTACCATATCCGGCTATTATAGAAAAACAATGGGGGAATCGGATTTTTCCATTGACGATATCACATGGAACGATTTGGACATGGACAGGCTTTATCAGTCCATGGACTATACGTTTTCCGCCGCAGGGGAAGAGGTATTGTATAAAACGCTGCGGTGTCCTTCCATGGAGGAGGAAAGCTTAAAGAAAAGAGAAGAAAAAATAGAATATTTCCGGAAAAATCAGGAAAAGCGAATCAATATGCAGCTTTTGTTTGCTTCTATCGGAAGGACGGGCAAGTATTCCATCGTGGATTATATCGATTATTTGAATGTTCTAAAAGAAGAAAAGCTGACAAAGCATATTGCGGTGCTGGCTTCCATGGGAATTTCCTTAGCCGCTATGTTGTTCAGTCCTGCCCTTGGTCTTGTGGCCTTTTGTGCGTTGCTTGCGGGTAATATTATGATGTATTTTCCCTCTCAAAAGCTGATTGCGCCATATATTACCACCTTTGCCTATCTGCTTCGGATGATAGGCAGCATTGAGAAGCTGGAAAAATGCGGTATTTCGGTATTTTCTGAAGAGATGGATGCGCTAAGGGAATTAAAGAAAAAAACAAACGCATTTGCCAAGGGGTCTTTCCTCGTATTTGGAGACAGGGTAGCAAAAAGCAACCCTCTTGAGATTTTGCTGGATTATATAAAGATGTGCTTTCATATCGACATTTTAAAATTTTACAGCATGCTAAAGGAAGCAAAGAAGCATAGGGCGGATTTTCTTGCCATGTTTGAAATCATAGGAAGCATGGAAGTGGTGATTTCCATAGGAGCCTTTCGGGAAAGCCTTTCTTATGCCTGTTTGCCGGAATTTGATGAACATTTGTGTGTCCAGGGAGAAGAGCTGTATCATCCGCTCATTGAAAATCCGGTAGTCAACAGCTTTCGGGAAGAGAAGGGAATGCTGTTGACCGGCTCCAATGCTTCAGGCAAATCCACTTTTTTAAAGACGGTGGCAATCAATGTGATTTTGGCACAGACGATTCATACCTGTATGGCAAAAAGCTTTACATGCAGCATGTTCCGGGTATATTCTTCCATGTCCTTACGGGATGATCTGGCTGCAAAGGAAAGCTATTTCATTGTGGAGATTAAAGCCTTGAAACGGGTCATTGATGCCGTGCAAAAGGAAGGGGCGCCGGTGTTGTGTTTTGTGGATGAAGTGCTGCGGGGGACCAACACGGTAGAGCGGATTGCGGCTTCTACGGAAATACTGGAAAGCCTTTTAGGAGAAAAATCCATGTGCTTTGCCGCCACTCATGACATAGAGCTGACAAGGCTTTTGGAAGGAAAGTATCATAACTACCATTTTGAAGAAACCATTTCAGAGGATGATGTGAAGTTCAATTACAAATTAAAGGAAGGGCGGGCAACTACAAGAAATGCCATCAGGCTGTTAGGTATTTTACAGTATGAAAAACAAATTATTGACAAGGCGGAGAAACGGGCAGAGCATTTTATAGAAACCGGAAAATGGGTATAGGAAAATTTCTTAAAAAGGAAACAAACGCTCATATGGATTTTGGAAAGACAGGAGGAAGAGATGAAGGTAACGATTTATTCAGATGGAGCGGCAAGAGGAAATCCGGGACCGGGAGGATTTGGGACCATTGTACAGTATGTGGATACAAAGGGAACGCTTCATGAAAGAGAGTTTTCTGCAGGTTATAAAAATACTACCAATAACCGGATGGAGTTATTAGGAGCCATTGCCGGACTGGAGGCTTTGACAAAGCCCTGTGAAATCACGCTGATTTCCGATTCCAAATATGTTACGGATGCCTTTAACCAAAACTGGGTAAAGGGGTGGCTTAAGAATAATTGGAAGAACAGCCAGAAAAAGCCGGTAAAGAATGTGGATTTGTGGAAACGGCTGTTAAAAGCAATGGAGCCCCATCAGGTAGCTTTTCAATGGATCAAAGGCCATGCGGGCCATGCGGAAAATGAAAGGTGTGACCTTTTAGCTACCGGTGCGGCAGATGGTGCAAACTTACTTGACGATACGGGCTTTGAAGTGGTATGATAACCATTAGGAAAAAGAAATGAGGTATACGGCATGAATAATCTGATATTATTTTTAAATTCGTTTTTATCTTATTTGCTATTATTCGTTATTATGATAGCGCTTGTTGTAATAGCCTGTATCATTGGAGTAAAGATGCGAAAGTCCAAGGATGTTAGGCTGCAGGCAGAAGCAGTGCTGGAAGAGGAAGAGGCAGCGGAAAGCTGAAAGCAGAAGGGTGTTCAGAGGGACACCCGTTTTTCATTTTTGCCGGTAATGAGCCAGGCGGATATCTGACTTTACGAAAAATATACGGGAGAGTGGATCATGAAGCGATATGAGACGATTTTATGGGATGTGGACGGTACTTTGCTGAATTTTTTGAAATCACAGGAATTCGCATTAAAGAAAGCTTTTTCGGATTACCGGTTGACGATCACTCAGGATACGGTATCTCTTTACTCTGGCATCAATGATTCCTATTGGAAGCGGTTAGAGCTTGGAGAAATTACAAAGGGAGAGGTTTTGTATGGAAGGTTTGAATCGTTATTTCAGATGCTTTTGGAAAAGACAAAAACAGAGCAAGAGCTGCTTTCAAGGTGGTTTTGCCAAAGCAGTGAAGGGAGCGAGCAGGATGCTGTCTTTTTGAAAATAGAATCTATACCCATAAAGGAATTTCAGCAGGCATATCAAACCTATCTGGGCAGTGTTTATTTTTATCAGGATGATTCCTTAGGGCTTTGTAAAAAATTGCAAAAGGATTTTCAGCAATATATCGTTACAAACGGAGTGGAATGGACCCAGAGGAACAAATTGCAGTTAGCAGGTTTTAACGAGCTGATGGATGATATTTTTATTTCAGAGGTCATTGGCGTGCCTAAGCCTGATAAAAGGTTCTTTGAAGCCTGCTTTAGTCAGATACCGGATTTTAGCAGAGAAAAGAGTATTATTATAGGGGATTCCCTGACCAGTGATATGGCGGGAGGAAATCAGGCGCAAATCGCAACCTGCTGGTACAATCCTGGGAACTTACCAAAAAAAGGGGATGTACGAATCGATTATGAGATACGAAATTTATGGGAAGTGGAGAACATCTTATGGCAAAATCACCAAATCAAAAACTGAAATTATTATATATTGTAAAGCTTTTACAGGAAAAGACAAATGAAGAACATGGTATTACCACCGGACAGTTGATTGAGGAATTGGAAAAGTATGAGATAAAAGCAGAGCGCAAGAGTATTTATACAGATATGGAAGCGCTTCAGAATTTCGGGTATGATATAGTAAGCTCCAAGGCAAGGGAAAACGGAGGCTATCGTCTGGTAAGCAGAACCTTTGAACTGGCGGAATTAAAGCTTTTGGTAGATGCAGTACAGGCATCCAAATTCATTACGTTAAAAAAGTCCAGAGAGCTGATTGGAAAAATAGGTTCCCTTACGAATCAAATGGATGCAAGGCAGTTAAAACGTCAGGTATATGTATCGGACCGGATTAAAACGGAAAATGAAAGCATTTATTATAACGTGGATTATATCCACAGGGCCATACAGGAAAACCGAAAGATTTCCTTCCGTTATTTTGAGTGGAATATAGATAAGAAGATGCAGTTTAAAAAAGCGGGAGAACGATATGTGGTAAGTCCCCATCAGCTTATCTGGAATGATGAATACTATTACATGGTAGCCTATGATGAAAAGGCGGAAATGATGAAGCACTACCGGGTGGATAAAATGAATGATATTTCCCTGACAAAGGAGCCAAGGTGCGGAGTCGAATTGTTTAAGAGCATAAAGCCTGCAAGGTATTCCAGCAAGACCTTTTCTATGTTTGGCGGAAGAGAGGAAGCGGTTACGATGGAATTTGAAAATCATTTTGCAGGTGTGGTAATCGACAGATTCGGAAAAGATGTGGAAATCAGACAAAGGGATAAGGAGCATTTTTCCATTCGGGTGAATATAGCTGTAAGCGGGCAGTTTTATGGCTGGCTGACAGGACTTGGCAAAGGCGTGAGGATTTTATTGCCAGTGGATGTGAAAATGGAGTATGAGGAGTATTTGAAAGGGATATTGGAGGGGTATAAGGATTAGAGTGGAGAGAGTGTGGCTGAGGGGACGCGGCAGAGGGATATTGGGGGATTCCCGGCGGTGTTTTGGATGGTGTTTTTACTAAACAGCCTGAGGGAAGGGTGTTGGAGCCGGTCGGGGCGGCATATAGCGCCGTCCGTGGCGCAATATGCCTAAAATTGCCGTCCATGGCAATTTTACCCTGGGTAGTGGGCAGGCTGTTAAGTAAAAACACCATCCAAAACAATGCCGGGAATCCCCCAATATCCCTCTGCCGCTGTTTCGTCTCAGCCCATATGCTGCCCTTCGGGCTCCTGCATTCTGCGTTCTCTTATAGAAATTCTCTATTATAATAAATTTTTTAGATAAAATGTAAATTGCGTTCTTTTGCGAATTTTTTTATTCCAATAAATTTTTGACCAAAACGGAAACTATTTTATTTCATGTTATAGAACCTCTGTAATTGGAAACAATAAATGAAAGGCAGATCTGCCAGAGGACTTTTTTATGAAGGAAAAGCGAAGAGGAAAAATTGCATGGAATCCATTTGGAAAAAGACAATAGAAATAGAGGGACGGCCCTCTTTGAAGGAGGATATGGAGACAGAGGTGCTCATTATTGGTGCCGGGATGGCAGGAATTCTTACGGGATATATGCTGATGGAGGCTGGAAAGAAGGTAACGGTTATCGAGGCAGAGGAAATCGGGAGCGGGCAGACAGGAAACACCACTGCCAAAATTACTTCACAGCACAATTTAGTTTATGACAGGCTGATTCAGACCATGGGAAAAGAGCTGGCGTATGAATATGCCTATGCCAATCAATCCGCCATAAAAGAATATGAAAGAGTCATAGAAAAAGAAGGAATTGTCTGTGATTTTAAAACCTGTGATGCGTATTTATATTCCAGGAGGGGAGCGGAAGGGATCAAGAGAGAAGTGGAAGCAGCCGGGACTTTAGGATTAAAAGCAGAATTTACGAAAGAAACAGAACTGCCTTTTGAAGTGGACGGAGCCGTTTTGTTTCGGGGACAGGCTTCTTTTCATCCTTTGAAATTTCTGCAGGCGGTTGCAGGAAAGCTTACGGTTTTTTGTCATACAAAGGCTCTTGAGGTAAAGGAGCATAGCGTAAGGACTACTGGTGGGAACATAAAGGCGGAAGCGATTGTCTTTGCCTGTCATTTTCCCTTTTTGAATGTACCGGGATATTACTTTATGAGAATGCATCAGGAGAGAAGTTATGCCATAGCCTTAAAAGGCGTGCCGGTAGTTCAAAATATGTATTTGGGAGTGGATGAGGATGGATTGTCTTTCCGGGGATATGAAGACTATCTGCTCATTGGAGGCGGAAGCCATCATACGGGTATCTGTGAGCCGGAAATGGGATATGCACCTATAAGGCTGGAAGCAGAACGTTATTACAAAAAAGGAAAAGAAGCGGCATATTGGTCGGCTCAGGATTGCATGACTTTAGATGGCATTCCTTATATCGGGCATTTTTCTTCTTCCACAAATCATATTTATGTGGCTACAGGTTTCGGAAAATGGGGAATGACCAGCTCCATGGCAGCGGCATGTCTGCTCCGTGATTTGATTACAGGGAAAGAACCGGTCTATGAAAAAGTATTTTCTCCACAAAGGTTCCATTTGTCTGCTTCGGCGAAAACACTGGTGCAGGAAGGGATGCATACGGTACGGGGCTTTACCGGGAAATGGAGCAATCTTCCACAAAAGGATTTGAAAAAGCTGGAAACGGGAAAAGGAATTCTGATTGAATATGCAGGAGAAAAGGTGGGTGCTTATAAGGATGAAAGGGGAGAGGTTTTCCTCGTTTCGGCCATCTGTCCCCATTTAGGCTGCGAGTTATCCTGGAATCCACAGGAAAAAAGCTGGGACTGCCCGTGTCATGGCTCCCGGTTTGATTATCGGGGGAGGCTTTTAGACGGTCCCGCACAAGAAAATCTATCTGCTTCTTGAAAGGAGAAAACGGCTGTGATAAGATAGATGGAAGAAAATAGAATATACAGGGAATCCGGTATAGATACGAGGAGAAAATACGAATGAAACCATTTGCAAAGCGGCTGGATGATTTTGAAGAAGGAATCTTTCAGGCATTGAATGAAAAGAAGCTTCAGCTGGAAAAAGAAGGAAGGAAAGTGTACAATTTTTCTGTGGGAACGCCTGATTTCAAGCCGGCGGAGCATATTAGGAAGGCTGTTGTGGAAGCAGCAGAAAAACCGGAAAATTATAAATATGCATTAGCTGACCTGCCGGAATTGACCGATGCAGTCATAGAAAGATTCCAAAAAAGATATGGTGTTGCACTGAAGGAATCAGAGGTTACTTCTGTATATGGTTCACAGGAAGGAATCGCCCATATTGCACTTCCTTTATGTGATCCGGAAGATGTGGTTCTTGCCCCCAATCCCGGTTATCCGATTTTTGAAGCGGGACCGAAGCTGATGGGAGCAAAGGTAAGGACCTATGATCTAATTGAAGAAAAAGGATATCTGCCTAATCTTTCAGACATTCCTGAGGAAGTGACAAAGAAGGCAAAGTTCATCCTTGTTTCCTACCCGTTAAATCCTGTATGCAAGCAGGCTCCCGAATCCTTTTATCAGGAGCTGATTGCCTGGGCAAAGAAAAACGGTATCTGGATCATTCATGACAATGCCTATTCGGACATTGTATATGATGGAAAGAGAGGACGTTCCATCCTGTCTTACGAAGGGGCAAAGGAAGTGGCGGCAGAGTTTTATTCCCTGTCCAAATCCTTTAACTATACCGGAGCCAGAATGGGATTTCTGGTTGGGAATGAACAGATTGTACAAAACTTTAAGAAAATCCGTTCCCAAATTGACTATGGTACATTTCTTCCGGTTCAGTATGGCGCCATTGCCGCATTGACCGGACCGGACAATGCAGTCTTGGAACAATGCAGGATTTATGAGGAAAGAAGAAATGCTCTTTGTGATGGGTTGACCAGAATCGGCTGGAACTTTGAAAGAAGTGAGGGCACCATGTTTGCATGGGCAAAAATTCCCCATGGCTTTTTAGATGATACACAGTTTGTCATGGAGCTGATGGAGAAAACCGGTGTGATCTGCACGCCGGGAAGCAGCTTTGGCAGTCTTGGAAAAAATCATGTACGCTTTGCCCTGGTCCTTCCGGTAGAAATTATCGAAGAGGCAATCTCTCAAATCGATCAAAGCGGCATTTTAAGAAAATAGCAAAAGAGAAAGGAACGGGAAGTATCTGATAAAATTTTCGTTCCTTTTTTGTGCAATTTTTTCCTTTTTGTTTGGTTGACATGAGGAGGGAAATACACTATACTAATCTAGCGACCACTAGATATAGTGATTGCGAAACGAGGGGAAACACAATATTGTGTTTTGGTATCAGTATTGCGGCATTATGCCGCACTTTTTGGAGGGATTTTCATGACAAAAGCAACAGGAAAAAAGGCGGATACGGTTGACTATGGCAAGGAATATGCCACGCAGCTGCCGGTAAAAGTAGTAAAAAAAGATGGAAGTGAGGAAGCCTTTAATGTACAAAAGGTGGTGGATGCAGTTGGAAAATCCGCATACCGGGCGTTAACAGAATTTTCCGAAGAGGAAAAGAGACATATCTGCAATTATGTTGTAGAAAAGGTGGACGAGCTTGGAAAAGACCAGATTCCGATTCCTGTTATGCATAACATCGTGGAAAGCGCTTTAGAAGAGGTAAAGCCCATTGTAGCGAAAAGTTATCGGGACTACCGGAATTATAAACAGGATTTTGTGCGTATGCTGGATGATGTATACAAAAAGAGCCAGTCTATTATGTATGTAGGCGATAAGGAAAATGCCAATACGGATTCCGCATTGGTTTCCACAAAGCGGAGCCTGATTTTCAACCAGCTGAATAAAGAACTATACCAGAAATTTTTTATGACCACAGAGGA
>JAAVAC010000070.1 GCA_014804265.1 Lachnospiraceae bacterium
TGCCCCAATCCTTTAAGGAGGCTTTTGATGCCAAGATAGCCATGCGGAAAGGGGCAGAGTTTGATATTGATTACGGAAGGAAGGATATATCGCCGGATACGGGAGACTACCTGGAGCCGAAATGGTTTTTGGCAATAGGGCTTCTGGCATTGGCTTTGTTTCTGTTTTTTAAGAAGGATGGAAAGGTGATTGTGAAGGAATAGACATGGGAAGTGTTCCAAGGTTTTCTTTGGATGGCAAAGGGTATTTCAATACCCAGTAGGAGGCGGCATATTGTAGCATAGTTTTCCGGGCCTTGGCAAAGGCGCAAGCGTGCCCGAAAGACCATGCTATGATATGCCGCTTCCTACGTGCTCTCTCCAAACCCTCCATTCTCCTTCAAAAAGATAACCCGAATTGTAGCAGTTGTGCTGATTTTTCGAAGATATGATTTGAAAATATGTTTGGTATGATGAAATAGGCTATATAAAAAGTAAGAAGGTGAATCCCATGCAGTTGCCATATTCTCACAATTTAGAAGTTAAGTACCTAAGCCGGTTGTTCGACAACACAAGTGAATGTTATAAATTTTTTTGGTTTCAGGCAATTGTTTCAAAGGTATTAGAAGGTAAGAAGTACATAACTTATGAAGAGCTGACTGATGAAATGATCGCAGATGCATGGTATATGGTAACCGAGTATCACCTAAATCTGGGACCTAAAGATACTTTGGAAGCTCTGGTACATCATTTACAGCAGATATCTGGACTCAAATCTTCAGAGAAAAAGGAAACCATCATCCATTATTTAGAAAACTGTGAGGATAAAAATGTAGTAAAACGAAAAAGAGTGCTGACAAAGAACGTTCCATATCGTCTTCAGGCTCCGTTTATGGACAAGGTGAAAGGGAAAGAATGGAATGTATCAGAGAGCGCATTGATTTCTAAGATTAATCAGGAACGCAGACTAATGTATTATTTTGAGGCACTAAATGGTATGCAGACTACAATCCGGTTCAGTTCAGAGTGGTTTACATATATACATAAAAATCAGGAAATCATAAAAGGCTGGCTTCAATATAATATGATTCTATATTTGCAGAAGCGTAATCCGAATGTTCCTGGAATTGCGGATAAATTGTATCCACCTCAAGAACGGAAGTTAGAGAAGGTTAAAAAGTATTGGAAGCTGTTATTGACATTTCAACCGATTCATGAAATATATGGAAAGACACAAGTAACGGATAAAGATATTTCGATTGACCATTTTGTACCATGGTCATATGTAGCACATGATGAATTTTGGAATTTGCACCCGACCACACGAAGTATCAATAGTAGTAAGAGCAACCATTTGCCGGATTGGAATATCTATTTTCCACAGTTGGCAAAGCTACAGTATATTTCTTATGAAATGATATGGAAATATGACACAGTGCATGATGAATTTGAAAAATGCGCCAAAGAGCACTTAAACGACGAACAGATACGCAGAAAAATTTATCGGGAAGGGCAGGATTTTACAACTTTTCTCAATGGATTGGAAGAGATTGTACAGCCAGTATATCAATCCGCTAAAAACTGTGGCTTTAAGAATTGGAGCTATATGGAAATGAAGGAGAAGAATAATGAATCAGACATTAGCGACATGGATAATAATAAAAGGTGAAAAGGAAGTGTAAGAAATGGCGATACCTACAAATATTAAAACGTTATTATCTGGAGGCGTAGTCGAATGGGCAAGGATAGAGTTTAAGGAAACATGGGATGCAGAAGCAACCTTGAAGACAGTTTGTGCCTTTGCAAATGACCTTGACCATTGGGGCGGCGGTTATATTGTCATTGGTGTAGAGGAACAAAACGGACAGCCGGTTTACCCGCTAAAAGGGGTATCGATTGATAAGATTGATGCATATCAGAAAAATATTTTGTCTAAATGTAAATTGATTAGACCAGCATATATGCCTATCGTAGAAGTTGTAGATTATGATAGTAAGAAATTCATTGTCCTGTGGTGTCCGGGAGGAGATAGCAGGCCTTATTCAGCTCCAAAAACAATGGCAAAAGATAATAAAGAGCGCATTTACTATATACGAAAGCTGTCTAGCACAGTAGAGCCAACAGACGAGGAAGAAAAGGATTTGTTTTATTTGGCAAACAGAATTCCCTTTGATGATCGGGTAAACCATCAGGCGGAGATGTCAGATTTAAATATTACCCTCGTTCAGAATTATTTAAAGGAAGTTAAGAGCTCACTATATGAAAAATCAAAGATCGGAGATTTTATTGAAGTATGCAATGACATGAATATTATCAGTAATTTACCGGAATATACGAAACCAAAGAATGTAGGATTGATGTTTTTTAGCATGGAACCGGAAAAATTCTTTCCATATACTCAGATTGATGTGGTTCAATTTCCAGATGGTTTAGGCGGTAATAATATTATTGAGCAGACTTTTAAGGGTCCAATTCAGCAACAGCTTAGAGAAGCTTTACAGTATATCAGAAATACAATCGTTACGGAAAAGATAGTAAAATATCCGGACCGGGCGGAAGCAGACCGTTTTTTTAATTACCCTTTTGCAGCAATAGAGGAAGCTTTGTCCAATGCTGTATATCATCGTGCATATGATGAACGTGAGCCGATTGAAGTCAGAGTTGAAAATGATAGAATAGAAATAGTAAGTTTTCCAGGGCCGGACCGTTCTGTCACAATAGAAGGATTAAAAAACTATCGAGTATCAAACAGAAGATACAGAAATCGCAGAATAGGTGACTTTTTGAAGGAGCTGCACTTAACAGAGGGAAGAAATACCGGTTTTAAGAAGATTCTTGATGCACTGGAGGCAAATGGTTCTCCGAAACCGGAATTTGAAACAGATGAGGCTCGAAGCTATTTTATATCAAGATTATTTATACATGAAGGATTTTTAAATGAAAATAACCAATGTAAAAATACTTCAACCCCAAATTCAACCCCATCAACCCCAAATTCAACCCCATCAACCCCAAATTCAACGCGCTCCTCCGCAGTGCCGGAAGACTTGCAGGGGCTGACATTAAGAGAACAGATATTAGCGCTTATAAAAAAGAATCCTACGATTTCAAAAAAGAAGATGATGGAAATATTGGGGATTTCCATGTATGTCTTAAAGAAGGAATTGTCACTTATGAGCGAAGAACATGTTGCTGAGTTTTCAGGATTTAGTAGAAATGGCAAGTGGGTTGTGTATTAGCAGCCAGTTAAATGGAGTCTTTTTAGCCGGGCTATTACGGAGAATACAGAAATTTCATGGAAATAAATAGGATGATATAAGCATATAGTAGTAAGATATGAAAAAAAGAAACACAAAAAAACTCCTGTCATATAATAGAAAAAACAGGAGTTTTTTCGTGGAAAGGGTAAGAAATCAAATAGGCTATCAGGAAGCGCTCAGACAGGGGCTTACCGGATATGGAATAGGAATCGGGGTGCTGGATTCCGGTGTTGCTATGCACCCGGATTTTGATTATAGAGTCAGGGGATTTCGGGATTTTGTATATGGAAAAGGAGGGCCCTATGATGATTTGGGGCATGGTACCCATGTATGCGGTATTTTAGCCGGAAATGGAAGCTTGTCCGGTGGAAGATATATGGGAATGGCTCCAAAAGCTGATTTGTATGTAGGAAAGATACTGGATAAGCAGGGCAGCGGAGATATTGACATATTATTAGAGGGACTTCAGTGGCTGTTGGAAAATAAGGATTTATTTCATCTAAAGCTCATCAATGTTTCGGTTGGTACAAAAGAACAGGATGGGGATGAGCAGTGGAAGGATAAGGAAAAAAGGATAGAAGAAATGGAAGAAAAAATCTATCAGGCAGGCATTTTGCTGGTGGCTGCCGCTGGAAATTTTGGTCCCAGCCCCAAGTCTTTATCCTTGCTGGGAGAGGATGAAGATACCATTTCCGTAGGCTGCCATGACGGCGCTTTCAGACTGCCGGGCAGGAAAATGTGTGAGGAATATTCCGGCCGGGGTCCCAGCAAATATGTAATGAAAAAACCGGATATCGTTGCGCCCGGAACGGAGATCATTTCTTGTGGAAAAAGGACCTATATTAAGAAAAGCGGCACTTCCATGTCCACACCCATTATTACCGGGGCATTGGCGCTGGCCATGGAGAAATATCCGGATAAGTCTCCGGAAGAGATTAAACGGAAGCTGATTTACAGCGCCAGAGACTTGGGAGAAGCCTTTACAAAGCAGGGGTGGGGAATGCTGGATTTGAAACGATTGTTGAATTAGTGTGGTGGAGATTGAATAACTTGGCGATATATGGAGAATAGGGGGATGCTGCTCTTGGGGGGAGTGGATTGAGAGGGGACGCAGCAGAGGGAGGAGAGTGGATTCCATGCGGTGTTTTTGATGTGGATTTTCCAAAACAGCCTGATTTAAGTGGCTGGTACCGAACGGGTCGTCCTATAGCGCCGTCCATGGCGCAATAGGACTAAAATTGCCATCCGTGGCAATTTTCCCCTGGGTGTTGAACAGGCTGTTAAGGAAAATACACGTCAAAAACAATGCATGGAATCCACTCTCCTCCCTCTGCTGCTGTTTCGTCTCAAGCTGCACTCTTTGAGAAGTGCTGCCCTCTGCTTTAACATACGGAATCAACATGTTAATTCCATACATTTATTTCATACGTGTATTTAACATATTAGCAGAAAACAAGTTAACATAAAACAATAAATTCACATCAAAATATAGAAACCTATCAAAACATTTTTTTAAGCAACAGGCGGCTTTCCGATACACAGTGGGAGCTGGCAGGGCATAGAAAAGTCTTAAGGGCCTATAAGGAAAGTCCCCGATACAAGATCGGGGAAAAGTAAAGTCGCCGGCACTTACGCACCGTATTCTGGTGCGTTAGTACCGCTGCGTCTTTGCAGAGCGAGAGCGTGCCCACAAGACTTTTCTATGCCCTGCCAGCTCCCACGTCCTCCCATCCAACCCCTATACTTCGCCAATGCCCATGTTTTCGCATACCTTTAGTAAGGCATGCTAAATCAGGCTTGAAAAAGCACAAAAATGAACTCCCATCCAGAAATCCTATTGACATAACGGGTATCATTGTATACAATTATACTCAAGTGCAAAAGGACAAAATGCACGGGAGGGATGGATGAAGATGAAAAAAGACAGCACCTTTTTAGACAGACCTGTTTCTATGAACAATCACAATAATCTCTTAGAAATAGAAGAGCATATGTACATATTGGACGATGTGGAAAAGCCCAATGTATTTCGCAATATGTTTCCATATTCGGAAGTACCGAAGATACCCTTTAATGACAGGACAGTGCCCCATAATATGCCAAAGGATATCTGGATTACTGATACTACGTTCCGGGATGGACAGCAGTCCAGGGCGCCTTATACCACGGAACAGATTGTGACGATTTATGATTATCTCCATAGATTAGGCGGGCCTAACGGGATGATTCGTGCCAGTGAATTTTTCCTTTACAGTAAAAAGGACCGGGATGCGGTTTACAAATGCATGGAAAGGGGTTATGCTTTTCCAGAGGTCACAAGCTGGATTCGTGCCAATAAGGAGGATTTCAAGCTGGTAAAGGAAATCGGCATGAAGGAAACCGGAATTTTGGTTAGCTGTTCCGATTACCATATTTTCTTAAAGATGAAGATGACGAGAAAACAGGCAATGGAGCACTATTTAAGCATTATCCGGGATTGTCTGGAGGAAGGGATCAGTCCAAGATGCCATCTGGAGGATATTACGAGAGCGGATATTTACGGCTATGTAGTTCCATTCTGTTTAGAGCTGATGAAGCTTATGGAAGAATACAACATTCCAATCAAGGTACGGGCCTGTGATACTATGGGCTATGGGGTGAATTATACCGGCGCCGTAATCCCAAGAAGTGTTCAGGGAATCATTTATGCCCTCCACACCCATGGAGGAGTGCCCCATGATTTGATTGAATGGCATGGGCACAATGATTTTTACAAGGCAGTTTCCAATTCCACTACCGCATGGCTTTACGGCTGCAGCGGCGTCAATACATCTTTATTTGGGATTGGGGAACGTACCGGAAACACTCCTTTAGAAGCAATGGTATTTGAATATGCCCAGCTAAAAGGGGATTTAAATGGTATGGATACTACAGTGATCACAGAGCTTGCAGAGTATTATGAAAGGGAAATCGGATATCATATTCCGGAAAGGACTCCTTTTGTTGGCAAGAATTTCAACGTGACAAGGGCAGGAATCCATGCGGACGGTCTTTTAAAGAATGAAGAGATTTATAATATTTTCGATACGGAAAAGTTTTTGAACAGGCCGGTGCTCTGCTCGGTTTCCAATACATCGGGGTTAGCGGGTATTGCACATTTTATCAATACATATTATTCTTTAAAAGGGGAGAAGCAGATTAGGAAAAATGACCTGCTTGTAGTGCACTTAAAGGAACTGGTGGATAAGCAGTATGAAGAGGGAAGGGTAACGGTTCTTACGGACGAAGAGCTGATTTCCCTTATCAAAGATGTATGTGAACAGTATAAGCTTCCTTATCCGGGAGTGAATGAAGGGGATTTTTAAAAGAAGGTAAAAGAATGAATGATTATCATTTAGGCAGTAGCAACACAGATAAATATTCCTTAAGAGGAAAGGTGTTCCATAAGCTGCGGGAGGACATTTTAAACGGAAAATACAAACAGAACGAGGAGCTTAAGGAAGCGGCCATCGGAGAGGAGCTTGGGGTATCCAGAACTCCTGTCAGGGAAGCCTTCAGACAGTTGGAGTTAGAAGGGCTGATCCAGATGGTGCCCAATAAAGGAGCTTATGTGACCGGAATCACCCCAAAGGATGTGCAGGATATTTATATGATAAGGTCCCTATTGGAAGGACTTTGTGCCAAATGGGCCACAGAGCATATTACGGAGGAACAGCTTAGTGAGATGGAAGAAAATATCTATCTAACGGAATTCCATCAAAAAAAGGGGCATATGGAGCAATTTGCGGCTTTGGACAACCGGTTCCACGAAATCATGTACGAAGCCTGCAACAGCAAAATATTAGAGCATACTTTAAAGGACTTCCACCAATATGTATACCGGGTCAGAAAAAGAACTCTGGCAAACGGCACCAGGGGAGAGGATTCCTGCAGGGAGCATAAGGAAATCATGGAGGCAATCAAGGAAAAGGATGCTAAGAAGGCTCAGATGTTAGCAAATAAGCATATGATAAATGCTTATGAAAATATGCTGAAAAAAGATTTTGAACACGCATTTGAAAAAGAAGATTAGGAGGAAATGACATGGCAAAAATTCAAATGACAACACCGCTTGTAGAAATGGATGGGGATGAAATGACTCGAATCCTCTGGCAGATGATCAAGGAGGAGCTGTTACTTCCCTATATTGATTTAAAGACAGAGTATTACGATTTAGGACTTGCTTACCGGAATGAAACAAACGACCAGGTAACGATAGATTCCGCAGAGGCAACAAAGAAATACGGGGTAGCCGTAAAATGTGCCACCATTACGCCAAATGCAGCCCGTATGAGCGAATATGATTTAAAGGAAATGTGGAAAAGCCCTAACGGAACCATTCGTGCGGCTTTGGACGGTACAGTGTTTCGGACTCCGATTGTAGTGAAAGGAATTGAACCATGCGTGAAGAACTGGGAAAAGCCTATCACGTTAGCAAGACATGCTTATGGAGATGTGTATAAGAACTGTGAAATCAAGGTTCCAGGACCGGGAAAGGCAGAGCTTGTGTTCACGGCAGAGGACGGCAGCGAAACAAGAGAGCTGATACATACTTTTACAGGAGCCGGCATTCTTCAGGGTATGCATAATACAGAGCAGTCCATTGGAAGCTTTGCAAAGGCATGCTTCAATTATGCGCTGGATACAAAGCAGGATCTGTGGTTTGCTACAAAGGATACGATTTCCAAAAAATATGACCATACCTTTAAGGATATTTTCCAGGAAATTTATGAAAAGGAATATGAGGAGAAATTTAAGGAAGCAGGCATTGAATATTTCTATACCCTGATTGACGATGCAGTAGCAAGAGTTATGAAGGCAAAGGGTGGATTTATCTGGGCATGTAAGAATTATGACGGAGATGTCATGAGTGATATGGTAAGCTCGGCATTCGGTTCGCTTGCGATGATGACCTCCGTGCTTGTTTCACCGACAGGTGTGTATGAGTATGAGGCGGCTCACGGTACGGTACAAAGACATTACTATAAGCACTTAAAGGGCGAGGAAACGTCAACGAACTCTGTTGCAACAATCTTTGCATGGACAGGTGCGCTCCGTAAGAGAGGAGAGCTGGACGGAAATAAGGAATTGTCAGCATTTGCGGACAAGCTGGAA
>JAAVAC010000071.1 GCA_014804265.1 Lachnospiraceae bacterium
CCAAAATGAAAAAGGGCAAGTTCGATTTTGAGGATTATCTGGAAAGTATGAAACAGATGAGGAATATGGGCGGTCTATCCTCCATTTTAAGCATGATGCCCGGCATGGGCGCTAAAATGGGAGACATCGAGTCCATGGTGGATGAAAAGCAGCTTGCCAGAATGGAAGCTATCGTACTTTCCATGACAGTAGAGGAGAGACAGAATCCAAAACTGTTAAATCCAAGCAGAAAGCACCGGATTGCCAAAGGCGCCGGAGTGGACATCGGATTGGTGAACCGTTTCATCAAACAGTTCGAGCAGAGCCAGAAGATGATGAAGCAGCTGCCGGGCATGATGGGTGGCATGGGCAAAAAAGGAAGATTCAAATTTCCTTTCTAATTAGAAAGTACCTGAAAGTCCCGTTTTCCAATAAAGGGATGAGAAGTAAGTCCCTATATAAAACCGGGCAGTGAGAAAGCTGTGAAGCCGGATATTCATCCGGTTGAACTAATATAATCAAAACATAATTTCGGAGGTGAAAAGAAATGGCAGTAAAAATCAGATTAAGAAGAATGGGACAGAAAAAGGCTCCTTTTTATAGAATCGTAGTTGCAGATTCCCGTTCTCCAAGAGATGGAAGATTTATCGAGGAGATTGGAACTTATGATCCAAATACAGATCCAAGTACTTTCAAGGTAAATGAAGAGTTAGCAAAGAAATGGCTTGCTAACGGTGCACAGCCAACAGAAGTGGTAGGCAAGATTTTTAAAGCAGCGGGAATTGAAAAATAATTTCAGAATCTAAAAACTTGTCATTGCACTTTTGGAGGTGTACTATGAAGGAACTAGTTGAGGTGATTGCAAAAGCACTTGTTGACAATCCAGAAGAAGTTGTTGTAACTGAGAAAAAAGAAGGGAAGACATTGATTGTAGAACTTCATGTAGCTCAGGCTGATATGGGAAAAGTCATCGGCAAACAGGGAAGGATCGCAAAGGCGATTCGTTCCGTAGTGAAAGCTGCTTCCTTTGGAGAAAATCAAAAAGTGGATGTGGAAATCGTCTAAAAAAGGGATGGGGTGCCTGTGTGGCACCCTGTTTTTATTTGTGTGAGGATTTGAATAAGAGGGTTTGAGATGGCTGGACGGACGCAACAGCGGGATGAGAGTGGATTTGCTTCATTGTTTTTGATGGGGCTTTTTCTAAACAGCCTGTGGAAGTTTTCGTTACCGTTCGGGTCGGCATATAGCGGCCTCCATGCCGCAATATGCCTAAAATTGCCGTCCATGGCAATTTTACCCTGGGTAGTGGACAGGCTGTTAAGAAAAAGCCCCATCAAAAACAATGAAGCAAATCCACTCTCATCCCGCTGTTGCTGTTTTGTCACAGGACATACTTAAAAAAAGCATTTATTTCCAGAAACTCTCCAACATCTTTTTAAAATATCTTGACATAGCTTTCCCATACATAGGACTTTCCCACATGTAGGGCTTTTCGATACACAGTGAGAGCTGGCAGCGCATAGCATAGTCTTCTGGGCCTTGGCAAAGTCGCCGGCACTTATGCACCGTACTTTGGTGCATTAGTACCGCTGCGTCTGTGCAGAGCGAGAGCGTGCCCATAAGACTATGCTATGCGCTGCCAGCTCTCACGTCCCCTTATCCAACCCCCCTAGAAAAAGCTCCCCCACATCTTTTCCCATTATATGACTTTTATATGCCCTGAATTTATGATATGATGAAAAAATGCAGGAGGAGGAAAAGCGATGGAAGATTTATTAAAGGTAGGTGTCATTACGTCTACTCATGGGATTAAAGGAGAGGTAAAAGTATTCCCTACTACGGATGATGTGAAGCGGTTCAAAAAGGGAATCAGCCTTATTTTGGAAACAGGAAAAGAGCAATTGGACCTTGAGGTGGAAGGAGTAAAATTCTTCAAGCAATTTGTCATATTAAAATTCAAGGGCATTGATGATATCAATCAGATAGAAAAATATAAAAGGAAAGAGCTCTTTGTCACAAGAGAGCATGCGGTAAAGCTGAAAAAGGATGAATACTTTATTGCAGATTTGATAGGGCTTTCGGTGACAGATGAGGAAGGGCATACCATTGGCGTGTTAGGGGATGTGATGGAAACCGGAGCCAATGATGTGTATGTTGTAAAAATGGCGGATGAAAAGGAAGTGTTGATTCCGGCTATTAAGCAGTGTATTTTAGAGGTAAATGTAGAAGAGGGCTTTGTAAAAGTCCATATGATGGAAGGGCTGCTATGAGATTTCATGTTTTAACATTATTTCCGGAAATGGTCCTGCAGGGACTTCATACAAGCATATTGGGAAGAGCCTGTGAGCAGGGATTGATTGCTATTGAAGCGGTGAATATCCGGGACTATACAAAAAGTAAACACAAAAAGGTGGATGATTATCCCTATGGAGGCGGTGCGGGAATGTTGATGCAGGCACAGCCTGTTTATGATGCTTATAAGGCAGTGGAAGAAAGGATTGCGAACCGGGATATGAAAAAGGAAAAATGTCCCAAAGTACAAGACCGGGAGTCTGAATTAGCCGATGAGGGCACTGTGAGGAAGCAGAGAGTCATCTATCTGACGCCTCAGGGATCCGTATTCAGCCAGCATATGGCAGAGGAACTGGCAAAGGAAGAAGACCTGATTTTCCTATGCGGGCATTACGAGGGAATTGATGAAAGAGTTCTGGAAGAAATCGTGACGGATTATGTTTCCATTGGCGATTATGTGCTTACCGGAGGAGAGCTTCCAGCTATGGTCATGATTGATGCCATTTCCCGTCTGGTGCCGGAAGTATTGAATAATGACGTATCCGCTGAATTTGAGTCCTTTCATGAGGATCTGCTGGAATATCCCCAGTATTCCAGACCGGAAGAGTGGAGAGGGAAAAAGGTGCCGGAAGTGTTATTATCGGGTCATCATGCCAATATTGAAAAGTGGCGGAAAGAGCAATCCGTCAAGCGGACGAAGGAAAGAAGGCCGGATTTATATGAAAAGTGGAAGGAAAGAAATAAATAAAGAAGGCATCGCCCATAATGGAAACGGAGGAAAAGCTATGCTGAAAGCGGAACATTTAAGTAAAGTGTTCATCCGGACAAAGCTGGAAGAGGAAACGGTTAAAAAAGGAAAAGGCTTCAAAAAAAAGTCAGTAAAAGAAGAATTTTATGCGGTAAAAGATATTTCTTTACAAGTAGGGCCCGGAGAAATTTTAGGTATTTTAGGACCTAACGGGGCAGGAAAGACTACGCTGCTTCGGATGTTGGGTACGCTGATGGAGCCTACCTGCGGACGGGTAGTCATGGAAGACGCACAGGGAAGTCTGATTACAGAGCCGGTAGAAATGAAAAAAAATATCGGATATTTATCCGGCAATACAAAGCTTTATCACAGGCTTAGCACCAGGGAGATGCTTCGGATGCTGGGGGAAATCTATCATATTTCCAAGGAGGAATGTGAAAGGCGGATGGAAGAGATTTTTACGGTACTGGATATGAAGGCATTTGGGGACAACCGAATTGAAAAGCTGTCTACCGGACAGACTCAGCGGGCTTCTATTGCCAGATGCCTGATTCATGATCCGGATATTTACATATTTGATGAGCCTACTTTGGGATTGGACATCCTGTCGGCAGATGCCATTGTAAATTTTATGAAAGAGCAGAAGAAGCTTGGAAAGACTGTCCTGTATTCCACCCACTATTTAGAAGAAGCACAGTTTTTATGTGATCGTATCCTGATGATTTACAAAGGGGGCATTTTGAAAGAGGGGACTCCCGCAAAGATTATGGAAGATACGAAAACAGAAAATTTAAGAGATGCATTTCATGTAATCATGGAAGGAGCGGATGAGGCATGAGTACAAAAAGAATAAAATCGCTTTTTAAGAGGGAGCTGACAGATATTTTTCGTGACAGGAAAACATTGGTCATGATGGTATTGGTTCCGCTTTTGCTATATCCGTTGTTGATTGTGGTCATGACTTTGATTACAAGCGCCGTCATGACGGATCAGGAAGAAAAGATTTATAAGACGGCCTTTTATGAGGTGGAGGATGAAGAAAAGATTCAGGATGTGTTTAAAGAGCATGAGGAAGAATTATCCTACCAGCTGGAAATCATGGAGGCAGAAAATCCGGAAAAGTCCCTTATGGACAAGGAACTGAATGCTTATGTGACAGCAGAAGAAAAGGAAGGAAGGATTTGCTATTCCATTCACTATTTATCTGCAGAAACGGATTCCGTCACTGCGGCAGAAGTGCTTTATGACGGACTGGAGCTTTTCAGAGAAGAGCTTCGGAAAGAAGCGGTAGACGATTTGGGACTTGATGAGAATGTGGTACTTTATCCCATCAGTTATGAAAAAGCGGATATGTCCTCAAAAGAAGAAAGCATGGGCAGCATGATTGGCTCCATCATTCCCTTTCTGATGATCACCAGCATTTGTTTGGGCGCTATGTATCCGGCAATTGATGTGACGGCGGGAGAGAGGGAAAGAGGGACGTTAGAAACGCTTCTGACCCTTCCTGTGACCAACTTTGAATTGATTATGAGCAAATTTCTGGCAGTATCGGTCATAGCCTGCACATCGGCATTTTTAAATATTCTCTCTATGATGGCGGCATTTGGATTTATGTTCAGCTTTTTTTCGGAAGGTATGCAAGATTTGTCTTTTGATTTTGCAACCTTTGTGCCTGCCATTTTATTTTCTGTGATCATTATGCTTGTATTCGCACTGCTTGTGACGGCTGTCTGCATGTGCGTCTGTATTTTTGCAAAAAGCTTTAAGGAAGCAAACAATTATATTACGCCGGTACTGTTAGTATTTATGTTTTCCAGCTATGCAGGAATGCTGCCTGATTTTAAGCTGACGGCTGCCACCGCAGCAGTTCCCATTGTCAACGTTACCTTGCTGATCAAAGATTTGTTCAGCTTTCAGTACAACTATGGTCTTTTTGCCGTAGTGCTTTTTTGTAATGTGGCATACAGCCTGCTTACCGTTATGGTGCTTGGAAGGATTTATAACAGCGAATCCGTTCTTTTTGCAGAGGGCTTTACCAGCTTAAAGATTTTTCAGAAAAGAAGTGAGATGAAACAGGGACAGATGCCGGGTTACGGAGATTTACTGCTGCTTTTATGTATTTTGATTCTGGGAATTTTTTATATCGGTTCCTTTGCTACGATAAAGCTGGGATTCTTAGGTGTTTTAGTACAGCAGCTATTGATTCTGCTTCTGCCCATCTGCTATGGCTGGTATATGAAAACTGATTTTAAAAAGCTGTTTTCCTTAAAGGCTCCCGGCTTGAAAGGAGTGTTAGCATCCCTTTGTTTTTTGGCAGGCGGCTTTTGCCTGAACCTTGTGTTAAGCAGCGTGTTATCCATGTTTTTAAAGGACAGCAGTGAGAGCCTTCAGGCACAGTTTGATTTTCTTTTGCAGGCGCCCTTTTGGGCTATCGTGGTTGTTATGGCAGTTCTGCCTGCTATTGGGGAAGAGCTCATGTTCAGAGGATTTGTCTTTGGCACCATGAAAGGGAAAACAAGGCCTGTTATGGCAGTCCTTCTGACCGGTTTTATTTTCGGCTGTTATCATTTCAGCCTTGTAAAGCTGATTCCTACCGCCTTTTTAGGATGCCTGCTGGCTGTTTTAGTATACCGGACCGGCAGTATTTTTCCGGCTATGCTCATGCACTTTGCCAATAACTTTATTTCCCTGTTCGTAAGCAAATATCAGGAGCAGCTTAGCGAAAAGTATCCTGCTTTGATGAATTTGGATTTTGGTGGCGGACAGGTGATGGTGTTTGCTGGCATGATTCTTGCCGGAGGGATATTCCTTTGGCTTGGGTGGCGGATAAGAAGGAAGAAAGAGAGTAGTTTTATAAATGAGGGGATGATATGAAAAGACTGTATAATAAATTTGAAGAAATAAGATATCTGCATGTCGTGATTGCGGTATTGGAAATATGCTTCATATTAACTTGTATGTATGTTTGTGGGATCAATAAGATTTTTTTAGACAATATAGCATATAGTTTTGTTGGTTTTTGTGTGTTGGAAGCAATTGTTTTCTGTATATGGTATCCGAAGGAGCATGCGGGGAAAAATGCTATAAGCAGAGGAAAAGAATATAAAGGAAAGGTAATATCCATATATACAAAGGAAAAAAAGGTATATGGACCATATTCTTCTAAAATCGTATATAGAATCAAGGTATGTTATCATATTGACAGAAAAGCATATTTTGCAGAATTTGGTGATTATGGAAGATGGCCTTTTGAGTATGTCAATGTGCAGCAAATGTGCAGTGTATATATTTATAAGGGCAAAGTATACCCTCAGTATTTTTATAAAAAGCAAAAGGCAAATATAGAAAAAGAAAAAAATGAAGAGGATGACAAGCTTTTTTGGATGGCGAATTGGGGGAAACTGGATAATACTCCACTGGATAAGCTTTTAAAGTATTCCATAAAGGATATTGCATATTTAACTGGCGATGAGTTACACAATGCGTTCTCAGAGAGATTGATTTTATGCAGTGTGCGTTCTAAATCATATATGATTTTCAGTCCTGACTGTTTTAACTACATAGACAGACCTGTTGAACTGAAGACGGTATATGTTGAAGTCCATATGACATCAAGGAAAAAATACAACAGTATTGATTTGGAGCCAAAGATTATGGAGTATTTCAGTTATGCACATAACAGGTTTTATCATAATGAGGAAGATATCGTTTATAATGGGATAAGAAAAACGATAGTTGATGCAATAAGGGAATTGGATAAAAGAATCATCATTCATGAGGTATGTATTGTAATAATGTAATATGGAATGGATATGAATACTTCATTTTCGTATTGTGTATTAAGAAACAGGAGAAAAATGATATGCAGGTAAAATATTATGATATCGGTTTGAATCTTTTTTGTAAACAGTTTCCGGAACCAGAAAAGATTATCTGTGAGGCAGTATCCATCATTCCTCTGGACCGGATTTTGGTGGAGACGGATGCGCCATATTTAACCCCTAAGAATGTTCCAGGGCTTGACAGAACGAATGTGCCGCAGAATATTCAGTATGTTGTGAGAGATTTGGCGAAATATATGAAAGTATCAGAGGATGTATTGATGGAAAACGCAAGGAAGAATACAGAAAGGATATTTCATCTGTGACTCTGATTGAAATGGAGGTAGAGGAATGAGCGGCTCTGTGAATAAGGAGTTTTTGGAATTTCTTTTAGAGAGATTTCAAATAGAAAGAAAAAAATTTGACCGATCTGGTGTATATGCCTATACGCAGCGTTTACTTGCTTATAATTCAAATAAGATAGAAGGGAGCACTTTAACCGAAGAGCAGACAGCTTCTCTATTTGATAATGGAACGCTTCCAAAATCTGATGATTATTACAGAGCAAAAGATGTGGAGGAAATGAATGGTCATTTTCTGATGTTTAATAAGATGTTACCCTGCTGACCTGTGAGAACAGCGGAACCATGCGCCTTATTTAACACTGCACCTATAAGGAGGGCGAATAGCATGGGAGAAGGAAAACGGGAATACCAATTTGGCACGGTGGAGGATATTCTGCGGGAATGCGGCGTTGAACCAACAGAACAGGACAGAAAGATGGAAATGGACGGCGGAATACTGCTCACCAGTGTTATCCATGTTTACCTGCACGCTATGAGATCAATGTGCATGAGGGATTTTTCTGCCATATGGAAGGGGCGGCTTGTACCGCAAAGGATGCTGACCGTCATTTATGACAGGGCGGATAAGGAATATCTGTATGATGTAGAGGAAAACTTCGTGGATACGGTGCATGAATGGCTTGACGGCCAATGCACACAAGAACAGTTGGAACAGGCAATGCAAGAGGGATAGGAGCGTGCCTCATAGCAGATGCAGACCCATGACAGGGGATTTATGAAGGTCAGTGGGGAGCCGCTGCCGTTCCGTTAAGCAGAACCAATCATCAGAAAGGGTAGGGCAGGCAACCGCCCTGTGGAAAGGGATAAGAAAATGGAAATGACAGAAAATATGTAGCTTACAAAGGAAAAAATCTTATGGAGCTGGTTGAGCTGCTCCGAAAGAACAATATGAAAGAGGCTGCAAACAGTATATTTGAAATGGCAGCGTATGTCGATGTCATGGAAAAAAAGATGGATTCGGTCTTAGAGGAACTGGGGACGGTAAAAGACCAGCTCCATAAGATGGAAGAGCGGGAGGCAGGGAAAGGGCTGAAACAGTCATTCAAAAGGGCAGTGAACAAGCTGGAACAGGACTGTTAGGCTATGAAAGAAAAACTGTTTGAGGTCAAGGCAGAGATCAAGGCGAAGGCAGGGGAGATTGTAACAGCGGTGAAACAGAAAGGGAAAGTTGCCTTAAACAAGGTGTCGGAGTTTTTGGGAATTAAGAAGAAACTGCAAAATATACGTCAGAACGTGCAGGAATCCATAGCAGATGTGGATAAGAGCATCGGAAAGATAGACGATTTCGGTACAGGCATGAGGGAAGCTGGACAGAAGATTGCCAACACGTTTCGTACTTTTGCGGATAAACCGGAAAAGGAATATGGGGAAAAGAAGTTCTCAAAGACAGAACTGATAAAGAAGCCTTTTCAAGCAAAGAGAAAGTTACTGTGTGGAATATTAAATTGTGCGGATGCCGCTATAGAAAAGACAGAACAGCTTGCTGCAGATGTGAAACAGTACTAGACGGATAAGGCAGAACGGGAAACAGAAGTCATTGCCAATATGGAGGTTGTAAGCTCTGCGGAGCTTGCAAGGGTGGCAGAGCCAGAGTTCCAGTATGGGGCAGAAGCTTTTGAGGCACACCAGCAGGAAACAGCGAAAGCAATGACAAAGGATAAAGAAACAAAGAATATGCCTGCAAAGAGCGGAAAAAGGCAATAATTGCTATAGTTTCATAATACTATAAGGATGTACCATAACTATGATGATATATCCTTGAAGAATTTTGGTTTTCTACCTCAATAGTAATCCGAGATTCCCGTTTGAAGGGGAAAGATAAATACAAACAGAATAAATCATTATGGAGAAAGTGACGATACAAAAGCAGGAGGAGCAGAAATGTTCTTCCTGTTTTTATGTGGAAGCAGGACAGCCGGTGGGGAAAGGAGGCATAATGGCAAAGTTTTTAAACTATAAGGAACGGCTGGAGATCGAGAATGGTCTGAAAGAGCATATGACATTTACCCAGATAGGTGAAAAACTGGGACGGGACAGGACCACCATCGCCAAAGAGATCAGGAATTATTCCATAGAGCGGGATACCGGTTATGGAAGCTATCCGCACAATACATGCAAATACAGAAAGACATGTAAAAGAAAGAAGGTGTGCGGGACAAATGACTGTAGGCATCACCTGGTTACGGTCTGTAAGCAGTGTGAATCGATCTGTAACCGCTACTGTGATCAGTTTGAGGAGGAAGTATGCACACACCGGTTCAAACCGCCCTATGTCTGCAACGGCTGCAGGGAAGTGAAAAAATGCACGCTTACCAAGACGGTCTATGAGGCATTGGAAGCCCAGAGGCAGGCATCGGCAAAGATATCGGAATCCAGAAGCGGTATCCTGTCCACGGAAGGGGAGATTGCAAGGCTCAATGAGATACTGGTGCCGTTAGTAAAGCAGGGGCAATCCATCCACCAGATCTACCTGAACCATAAGGATGAGCTGATGTGCAGCGAAAAAACCCCTTACAACTATGTGGACGGCTGCCTGTTTGATATCAGGAACATAGATCTTCCGAGAAAGGTAAAGTACCGTCCCAGATACAAGAAGCCGGAGCTTAAAGTAGACCGTGGCTGCCGTGTGGGGAGAAATTACCATGATTATGAGGTGTACATGGAGCAGCACCCGGACACAGCGGTGGTGCAGATGGATTCGGTGATCGGCAGCAAAGGCGGGAAAGTCCTTCTGACCATCTACTTTGTGAATGTATCGCTGATGCTTGGATTTTTGAGGGAAGCAAATACATCAAAATCTGTGACAGATATCTACACTGGGCTGTACCAGCGGTTAGGAGGGCAGGATTTTCGGAGGCTGTTCCCGGTAATCCTGACAGACAACGGGAGTGAATTTTCCAACCCGAAATGTATTGGGAACGGGCAGGACGGAAAGGGATTTCAAAGGACAAGGATATACTACTGCAATCCGAGCACACCGTACCAGAAAGCCGAGATCGAGGTAGGGCATGAATTCATCCGTAGGATTGTGCCGAAAGGAAAGAGCTTTGATGATCTATCGCAGGAGGACATTGACCTGATGATGGACCACATAAATTCCTACAGGAGAAAGAAACTGAACGGGAAAAGCCCGTATGAAGCATTCTGCTTTTATTATGGAGAAGAACTGGCGCAGAAGTTAGGATGCCACGAGGTTACCGCCAACAGCATCAACCTTACGCCAGGACTTCTAAGAAAGTAACCAGATAAAAAAGCGCAGACCGCTGGCTGGAATATCAGAGATAACAGGCGTGAATTTTGTGGTACAAAACTTGTAAGACAAAAGTGACGTCCGGTTTTTGTGCGCATTTTTACCCCATTACGCGGAGATTTATAGCACAGAATGAAAGAGAAAAACGGGAATCCTGCAACAAAAGTGGAATTTCGGATACAAAATTTGAAGGCTGATTACAAAATGTGAAACTCGTTTACAAAACGGGAAAGTCGGGTTGCAATTGACCTTTTGGGTTTCTAAATCCGCAAAAAATGCACCAAATCTGCAAAAAATGCACCAAATCTGCAATGAGGATTGTATAAAATCTTAATAGTGCTATTATTGTTTTGAGTTTTGATAACAAGATAACAAAGATTCATACATTCATTTCAGAGAAAGGGGAAAAACCATGAAGAAAAAAATTTTATCTGTTTTATGCGCAGGTGTATTGTCCCTGTGTTGTACCGTTACAGCGTTTGCAGCATATTCGTCTACGCTCGAATATAAGGGTGTAAAAGCAACAGCGACTCTTACACCTTCGTTTCAGTGGAAGATTGTAGGCAATGACAAGGCAACAGCAAAAACTCAGTTTACAACAAACAATGGCGGTTATCGTGTTGCTGTTCGTTTGGAACGTTGGGATGACAAAAACACAAGGGGTGATTACAAGTATAACAGCGATGCTTCTATTGCTCAATGTAATTACACATGGACCGATGTTTATGCGTTCCAAAGCAGGCATTCTATTGACAATTCTTCTAATACAGTGGAATATGCTGTAGATGCCTTCAATGCTAAGGAATAAAGCTACTCATTTCTAACCATAATGGTTTAAAATATCTTGTTATGTGGAACTCAAAGATAGAATAGGGGTTGTTTGGCTTATCATAGGTGATAAACAAGCAACCTCCTGTTTTTAGGAGGGTATATTGTGTTAATTTTAAAAAGATATTCTATTGTTGGTGCTTTGATTATTCTTTGCTTTTTTAGTGCCTTTATAGCATTATGTAATGGATTACTTACAACTATTCAGACGAATAGACTAATACAAAAAGAAAATCAATATGCATATACTAATGAAGTATTAGTGACTATTCGCACTAATCAGGAAATATTCCCTAATACACTATCACAAATAACAAGATCTGTTGATGTCTGCAATGTTTATGTTGAAAATATGACAATATATTTTGAGGAAATAGATAGTGTTTATAGACCTGATGTTATTCTTTGCCAAAATGAAAAACTCTCATTACCTACAAAGAGGGAAATTAGTGGAATACCAGATGGAAGTATAATTGCTGCTTTATCAAATATAGGCGATAGAAATGAGTTAAGTATTCATAAAAAAATTTTTTCAGTTTTCGAAACTTTGGATACAGACAAATATCCTTTTACAACAGGGTTATTTGTAGTAAATGCTAATGATTATTTTGAAGTATTTCCAGATGCTTTATGCGATAGTAATACAGTAACTTTAAGAATATCATCAAATGAAAATGATGTATACTTGGCATATTCAAACATAAAAAATAATTTAACAGATTTAATGCCTAAAGCTGAGATATACAATTCAGATATTGTAACAACGGAAAGTATTTTTCAGAGTATTCTTTCACAAGAAAATTTGATTTCAATCGGATTGTTTTTATTTGCGTTAATAAATACAATCATAATTTCATATTATTGGGTTGCAGTGCGCAGACGAGAAATAGCGATTCGGAAGGCATTTGGGGCAAGTAACTTTTCGGTTATCACATTAATGGCAAGTGAATTATTAAGATTGATTGGAATCTCAGCTTTTTTTGCTTTGGCAATTCAGATGTTGGTGTGGATAACACAGGGTAATAATCTTGATATGCAAGGTTCTTTGACAATAGTTATTGTCCTTTTGCTGTCTATTGTCATGGCTGTAATTATTGCTATGATTGTTCCTGTACAACATATCTTACAAATTCAGCCATCTGAGGGGGTAAAATTATGATTAATAATATACTTTCTTCTATCTTGCATAGTAAGTTGAGAGTGCTGCTGATATTATTTTTATCTGAAATAACTTTCTTTTTGGTTTTATTAACATTTACTAATAGTTTAGCTTTTAACACGCAAATAAAAATGGTAGAGGCAATGTTTTCTTCTGATTTAACCACTACTTATAGAATTGATGTAAGCTATATTGAAGATTTTGATAATTCAGGTGTTGCACTTGCGGAATTAAAAGAGTTTGTTAATCAAGAAATAGGTGGAAAGTGTGGTGCCTATGATCAATCAGGAGAATATTTTGATGAATTACAGAATAACGTGGAATATATTTCTCTAAATGAGAGAGCCTATTCGGATACATTTAGATCTGATACGCCGTCAATAGCGGAATGTGTTTTTTTTGATACAGAGATATTACCTATAGTGTCTACTGAACTGTCAGAAGACGATTTTCAGCTTCTTAAAAAAGGTGATGAGACTTATTTGCCTTTATATGTGGGAAAGGATTTTGAACATGTACTTGCTATTGGAGATACACTGACTTTATCAAGAAATGGCGCTAAATATATTGTAGCAGGATATCTTGATGATATACAATGGTTTGATGATTCTGATCCTATTACATTGCCTGTAATTTCATTAAATCATAAGTTTTTTGCTCCTTTTGCTGATATGGACAAGATTGATTCAATTACTCAGCAGTCTACAGTAGGGAAAATATTTATAGAAAACAGCGATAATGTTCAGGGATTTTCAGATATAGTTTCTGAAAAAGCTCTACAGTTAGGAATAAAATTAAGGATAACCAGTATTAATGATTTTGTAGAGCAATGGACACAGGACAATTACCAGATACTAAAATTGAACTTTTTTTTGGCGGTAATTGTATTGATATGTTCAGTTATTTCAATGATTTCAACTCTGTGTGTCACAGTATTATTGCAAAAAAGGGAATATGGTATACGGATTGCCTTTGGAACTTCTAAACGTAAAATAATTATTTTACTTTGTTCTGAAATTTTAATTATAAATATAGTAGCGGGAATTATTGCTTTTTTATATTCTTATTACAATTATGCGAAATCAACGATAGATAGCTTTCAAGATATATATATAAGGACATTGTGTTCTGATTCGCTGTTTGGTCTTATTGTAATTGTTTTTGTACTTGTAGGAACGGTACTGTTTATACCAGTGATAATTTTATCACGATATAATCCTGCGGAACTTATAAAGGAGGAAGACTAATGATTGAGCTAGAAAAGGTATCTAAAATATATAAATTTGATGATGTTGTGACAGAAGCATTGAAAGATGTATCATTAACTATTGATAATGGGGAATTTGTTGCTGTCATGGGAGCTTCTGGATCGGGAAAGTCAACATTGCTTAATATTATGGGATGTATGGACACTCCGACAAGTGGAAAATACATTTTGGATAATGAAATAATTTCTGATTCTAATTCACAAAAATTAAGCCAAATTCGTAATCGGAAAATAACTTTTGTCTTTCAAAATTTTGCTTTAATGGAAAAGTATTCTGCTTATGAAAATATTGAGCTTCCCCTTGTAAATAGAAAAGTTAGTGCGGGTGAACGGCATAAGAAGGTTGCTGAAATTGCTAAAAAGTTAGGAATTGAAAATCAGTTACGTAAATTACCTAAACAAATGTCGGGTGGGCAGCAACAGCGAATTGCATTGGCACGTGCTTTGGTTAGTGGAGCTAATATTATATTGGCAGATGAACCTACAGGTGCATTGGATCACCAAACAGGAATTGAACTTATGGAGTTATTGAAAAATTTGAATAATGACGGGAAAACTGTTGTTTTAGTTACACATGATTCTTCAATTGCAAGTTATGCAAATAGGATAATCTATATTTCAGATGGGAGGATTAAGGAATGAAGAAAAGGGGTATTAATATTTTATGTGCACTTTTATCATTTTGTGGCGTTTTGACAGCGTGTGCTTCAAATGAAATGGAAAATCCTACATTTTCTTTTAGGCTGAATTTCTATAAAGAAGAGTTTGAAGGAGAATATAGTCATTATGAAAAGGCATTGTCAGTACAAAAGGATAGTACAGAGATAGTAATTAGTGGAAAAACCACGTCTGGAAAAATCAATGTTGAAATCGTATGCAAAAGCGAGGAAGAAGATAAAACTTATGAATATGAGATTGATGGTATATTAGAAGATAAAATTACTTTGGAAGATAATTCATCTGGCGATTGGACAGCTCTTGTTGACTGCCATGAAGATACAGAAGGTTCTATAGAGATTTCTGTACGATAAAATGCTATAATAATGAAGGGAAGCATTGCAATTGGAATCTGAAGAGTAAATATTGAGTCGTAATATGTAGAAAGAGTTGATACTGAGGAAAGCCACAAAATCCTTCTAAGGTGAATCATGATGATATTTATTTGTTTTGGAAGGATTTTGTTAATTTCCAATTTTGCAAAAAACGTTCCAATTCTGCAATGGATTTGATAAAATATTATTAAAAACTCTTTAAAGATAAGAGATTACTGCGGATATGGTTTAATATTCAGGAAAGCGTTTTTTTTGCCGAAATACATAAACATAGGAAATTGTGTAAGGAGGTAGACTGGTGTTAAGAATCGCAGTTTGTGATGATGAAGAATACTTCAGGGTTCGAATGGAGCATATCATTTCAGAATACATGGATAAAATGGGTTTTGACTATGTTGTAAACTGCTTTGAATCGGGAGAAGCATTTCTTGAAACTGGTTCACAGAATTTTGACTACAATATTGTCTTTCTTGATGTTAATATGAAAGAAATGAATGGGATTGAGACAGCAAAAGCCATAAGGAAATTGATGCCGGATACATATATTGTATTTGTAACGGCGTATATTACATATTCGTTAGAGGGGTACACAGTAAATGCTATACGTTATATTTTGAAAGAGGATGATAGCATTGAAATGGCTGTGAAAGAATGTCTTGATACGATAATAGGCAGGATGAATTATAAAGAGACAAAGTATACATTTGATTTTCAGAATGGAAAAAAGGATCTAATTATTGACCGGATATTATATGTGGAAAGTAGGTTACATAAGGTATTTTTCTTTGTTCTTGATGACGGGATAGTTGAATATTATATGTATGACAAGCTAGACTCAATAGAGGAAAAGCTAAGTCAGTTCGGTTTTCATCGTATTCATCAGAGTTTTCTTGTTAATATGAGATATGTTAAGAAAATCGAGAGATACAAAGTTATTCTGTTGAATAAGTTAGAACTTAGCATTTCAAAAAAATATTACAAAGAGATTGAAACAAAGTATGTAAGGTCAATAGGAGATATATAAATGTTCGTATATATTTATAGCATATTTCTTGTTATGTGGGAGATCCTATGTTGCAAATTATTGTTGGAGTCCTTTGTCAACAAAAGAAGGTTTAAGCATAAAATGATTCCCATAATAATACTTATAGGGTTATTGGGTATATGTTATTTGATAACCTACATATTTTATGATTATTTGTGGTTTAAGCAAGTTGCAATTATTATAGTAATGTCAATTGCTATGTATTTGATATTTGAGAGCCATTTTTTGGAAATTATGGTTTTGACAATGTTGTATCAAGGTTTGGTTTTGATAGCAGATTATTCAATGTTATTGATTTTTGGCAAAATTTTTCCTCCTTTTTCCGAAGATATGTTGAATTATTCCGGTATATCCATGCTAATATCTATTATATGCAAAGTATTTTTGCTACTTATTATTTTGATACTGAAGAGAAATATAGGACATAAATCAGGTGATATGTTGACAGATTTAGAATGGCTTAGGCTGTTGTTTATACCTATTATTACGATTGTTTCCCTGACTGCCATTATGCTGAAATTCAATATTCTGCAAAATATGAATCAGGATTATGTTTTAATGTATGTTGCTTTAGGAATGGCAGGGATGAATATTGTTGTATTTTATCTAATCAATGATATTCTTGAACGTGAGATGGTAATAAGGAATGAGAGACTTTTTCATGAGAGAATTAAAAATGAAACGGATATGTATTATTCCATTTCTGAAAATTTGGATAAGCAACGTAAGCGAACACATGAGTTTAAAAATCAGATTGCCTATATTTTTGCTTTAGCAAATAGTGAAAATTATCTGGAATTGAAAGATTATATTGTGAAATTGGACAATGATTTAAAACTTAGCATGGATATGGTGGATACAAATAATGTAATAGTAAATGCAATTTTGAATACAAAGTATAGGGAGGCTCTTAATAAGAAGATTGTATTTGTATTAAAGGTTAATGATTTGTCAAAGATAGTTTTATCAGATGCAGATATTGTTGTTATATTATCTAATTTGTTAAATAATGCAATTGAAGCCTGTGAAACTTGTGAGAACAAGGTTATAAAGTTCAAATTTGTTTTGGAAGATAATCAGACTAAAATAGCTGTCAAGAATAGTTTTTCTAAGATGCCAATAAGGAATAATCAAAGTTTTATATCAATCAAAGAAAAGCCAGAAGAACATGGTATGGGAATACATAATGTGATTGAGGCGATTAAACGTTATGATGGAAGATATGTAATAGATTATGATAAAGACATATTTTCTTTCTCGATTCTAATAACTGATAATAAGTAAATAAAAAAGGCGCTTCAGGTGTTGGAGCGCCTTTTGTTATTTCCAAATCTGCAAAATTATGTCCAAATCTGTAACGGATATTGTATATAATGATGAATTTGTTATAGTTAGTTTATGGAGGCATAGCAGAATGTTAGAGAGATTTGCAAGAAAAGTTACAGGCAAATTAATAGATTATAAGTGTATTGTTCCTGCGCAAAAAGAAGATTATGTGTATGCAATGGTAATGGCTATGGAAAAATGGATAACTTTATCGGCGATTATAGTGATAGGAGTATATTTTCGAGTGGTAATATCTACAATATTTTTTTTGATATTTTTGTTTGCAATTAAGAGAAGAAGTGGTGGTTTTCATGCCAATAACTTTGAAACATGTTTCCTTGTAACAATTGGAACATATGTTGGATTTGTGACCTTACTAATGCCTATTATGTTGAAAACCATAGAATTGACATATATAGCTCTTTCAATTTCGATTGTAATATTGGAGTTGATAGGGGCAGTTAATCATCCCAATATGAATTGGAATATGGAAGAGTATATGGAGAGCAAAAGTGCGTCCAGATTAGTAGTAGCTATGGAAGGAATGTTTATAATAGTTTTTGTATATCTTGGTGGAAATGAAGAAGTTATTGTATTTATGGCATTTGCAGTAATAATAAGTGCTTTATTATTACTGTTAGCAAAAATAAGTAAACAGGAGGTATCTAATGAAAAAAGAAATAATTGAAAAAAAGGTATTGCAAGTAGTTGGAAAAGTAATTAGTTTGGAGGTAAAAAAAAATAGTAACATTTGGCCTCCTTTATGTTGTGGTTTTGTGCATCAGCCCAAACGTCCAATTATGAATAAGGGGAAATAAAGTAAGTAAAACAAATTTTGTGAAAGGGGATATTTACCATGAAGAAAAAGTTTTGACATCCTTTTTAACATTCGCAATGGCAGTAGGAGTGGTATTTACAGGTTCAGGAACAACTGCAATGGCAGCGGAAAGTGTTACCGAACTTGAGGAAAAAATTGCAGCCGGGGATATGGCGACTGGTGATCAGATGGAGTTTATCCAAATTTCAGACGAAGAACTTCCCGAAAATGCTATCCCGGAAGAAACTATGAATGTGATGAGCAGGCAATTCAATGGAGAAGTGGAAATTGGCATTGCTCTATATGCAGACGAAGAAGATACAACAAATACAAATCCTAACTATGCAGTTTCGGTATCAAATGACTCGATATATTAGGGGGCGATTGAAAGTGAAAATGAAGTTCGCTGGTATACATTTACACTTAGCCAGAAAAGCACTGTAACTATTTTCATGCAGATGGTAGAAACAATGGACGCAGATTTGTATATCTGTTCCGATGATTTTACCATTGTCGGAGGAAGTGCAAGTGAAGATGCAGGGGTATCAGAATGTGCGGGATCAGTGCTTGAGGCAGGAACGTATTATCTTGCGATAGAAGGATATGAAGGAACAGGCAATTTTGCATTCATGTATTTCCAAAGCTCTGTTGATGCTGATTATGAGATTAACAATTCCGCATCATCAGCATCAAATGTCACACTTAATTCAAGCATTATGGGGGTATAGACAGCCCTATTGATATTGATTACTATAAACTGACGGTAACAAACACTACAATAATGAGATATTCTATTTCATCATTTATGAGATATTCATTGGTTTATGCCGGAAAATCCGGTGACAATGCTGCAATATATGCGGTTAATGGCGATATATACATGGTTAAGATGCTGCCGGGAACATATTATTTTGCAGTTTTAGGTGAAGATGACCAATATTCAGCTATATCAACATATACAATCAACTTCAACAAAATAGCAGAATTGGCAAATGGCGGCGGTTCGGATATTATCGGCATATGTGAGAATGCGGGTATTGTTTTTCAGTCAGATAGTGACGGAACCAATTGTTATGTGAATGGAAATCCGATTGATTACAGCTATTCCTATGTGAATAACTTATCTAATTCAGTAGGTTCGCAGAGTTATAATATTACAATTCAGAAGAGAAATGATGTCCGTGTATATCTCGGAGATGGCGAATTTGCGCCGGGTGCAGTATATTACCATAGTTCTACAAGACCTGCTATGAAGGTAAGCAGCAGAGCAGCACTGGAACTTACATTTTATGCGGATAAAGACTTTTACAGTATACATTGCAGATGTACAGGGGCATATGATATGAACAATTTTTTGGATGAAACAAATGTTGTTCAGGTGTTGATTGATCCCAGTACAGGAAAATTGATAGATATAGTGCAGTTCAACTATTACTATGATTTTGCACCAGTGGGAACGAACTATATCACCATCATAAGACAATACACAATGACGTTTTATTGATAAAGGGAGGCATATCTATGAAAGTTTCAGGTAATGACAGAATTTGCACAGGCGTTACAAGCAGTGTGGGTTATACTAATCCGTTACAAAATGCAGCTTCTAAAGATGTAAAAAAGAGGAATCGATAAAAATTGACATTTCTTAGGAAGGCAGGGAGCGGTATAGAAAAAGTTTATCTGCCCACAATTAGGGAAAAATGGGATTGGAATCAGTGCAGGCACAAAAAATATTATAAAGCATTTAAGCATGGATTCTGATTTTGAGTGAAGTTCTATAAAGAAGCTGAAATGATGTCGGTGACAGCAAGAGAAAAAGGAACAACAATGAGTGTCAAGGGCAAGGCAGAGAACTATTTCAGTACATATGTAAAGATGTATGATGAAATAGTTCAGGGATATGAAGCCGGAACCAGAGAGACTTATGTTTTCGAAGAAGGCGAGTATAGAAAGCTGACAAAAGAGGAAGAGCTTTCTGCATTGGATAAGGCTTTCGGAAAAATTGCAGGGGATTTTGAGAAACGGGAAACAGTAAACCAGAATGCCCGTAACATAATAGAAGAGAGCTTTAAAAAGTTTGCGCCTTATAGGAAAGCAAAGGCTGGCAGCACAACGACAGTCACTAAGAAAGAAACAAAAGTTGACAGTACGACAACAACTACCGAAAAGGAAAACCAAGAAACAACCAGTAACGTCATTGAGGGTATCAGCAAAAAGATGATTAATGCTGCTGATCTTTTCAAGGCGGGTTATGGCAAGAGTGATTTAGCAACACTTTTGGCGGGGATTAAGATGTTTGGATGACTTTAGTGCTGCTTAAGAAATAATAGGTAAAAAGCAATGGATTTTAAATCAGTTTATCTAGGAGGAGCAATATATGCTTATAGTGAGAGATTTTAGTAACAGATTCCAAGAAATATCTGGAATGCCGTTAAATAACAATACTACAAAGGCAAAACTGCAGGCAGCAGGAATAGATACAAATAGTAAGCAGTATAAAGCGGCTATAAGTCAAATGACAAAGAGCGCTAATGGTGGAGTAGGATATACTACGGTTAGTGCTATTAAAAACCGAATGAGTCGATTTGATAAAGATGGTGATTGGATTGATCCTGTCACGGGGTTGGCTGGATTGCTTGTAACAGATAAAAACCGTGCAAGTAAGAACAAGATTATTTCCATTTCGGAGAGCATTAGAGATGAAATGTTTGAAAGTACGAAAAAAGAGTTCCTGCGGGAAAATGGAATACACAATGGTGATATGACAAATAGATCAGAAATATACACCAATCTGTACCGACAAACAGCCAAAAACGATAGATTAGCAGCAGGACATACACTAAGCGAATATGAAAAGCAATATTGGCAGACTTTTGTTGATGCGGTGAAAAAGGTCAACTCCAAATGGGAACCAGGTAAATTGATTCCGTCGGGTGCATTAGATGGCATTACGAGAGAAGGCATTGATTCAGCATTAGTAAAATTAGGAAGCAATCTTGTTAATAAAGATTTTGATGTAAAAATTTAAAGCAAATATGTTTTATTTGCGAGGTGTGCATTTAATGTTCAAAGGAGGTATTTCTATATGAAAACAATGAAGAAAAAAGTATTTACAACTGTTTTGGCTTGTTTTATGGCATGTTTGATGTTTTCAATGCCTGTGCTGGCATCTTCAAATTATTTTACCAAATCAACTGCAAAGTTAAATGCAATGGATGGTAATGTGTCTGCAATAAAATCCTTTACTTCGGGAAGTGTTTCAGGCACTAATCCCAAAATTACTCAAGTTAAGGTTTATTTAAATGTAGCAAGCGGTACCGATCCTTTTACATTTTATTTGAAAAGTCCGGAGGGGACAGTGGCAGAATTATATCCTTCTACAAAGTCAGGAACATACTATATAACCGATTTTAATGGTGAAAATCCATCAGGTACTTGGTATGTTCAGATTGAAAATCAGGGGATAACATATGATCCAAATAAATTATATCCTGCATCAACAGTAACTCCGTCAGTGACAGTAACATACAGTTATTAATGATTATTGCTTAGATAGCACACCTTGTAATAAATAGATGCCCATATGCAACAGACCAGAATTATGCTAATGGCAAATAAGATAAACGTTGTATAGTAGGTGTTTTTAAGAATGAAGGAGAGCGCAATTTGGAATATTCGTTCTCCTTTTTCTTTGTAAAAGAGAACTGTATTTTGAAAAAGTGTTTTATTGGTTAGGATATTGCCAAATGATGTCAAAATTAAGAAAAGTGAAGTTATGATATAACCTGTAAAAATTCCTTTGTTAGAAATATTAAGCGTATTTTTATTAATGACATAGTATACAGTGTTTGGGAGGATTTTGTATGAAACTCATAAAAAAGAAAATTTTAGTAGTGCTTATAGCTTGCTTGATGTTAGGTATGACATTTTCGATACCAGTATTAGCAGCAACAAATTCAGTATCCAAATCTATCAGATTAACAACTTATAAGAAAACGAGCTTTTCTTCGGGAAGTTTAGCAGGTGATGATATTCAGGTTACGCAAGTGAAAATATACATAAATAGTTTTATCGAACCTGAAGGATCTTTTGGCGTTTATATAGAAAGTCCAAGTGGAACAGTTGCAGAACTAATACCTTCAACAAAGCCGGGTACATATTATATAAACAGCTTTAATGGTGAAAATCCAAAGGGAATGTGGTATGCTTGGATAGAAACGAAAGAGACTGCATCAATAGAAAACATAACTGTGAACGCAACTATGACAGTGACTTATAGTTATTGAGCCAGAGTAAGTACGCCTGCAATTTGTTATAAAAAAAAGAATACAAATATGCATGATAAATTTTATTCTATATTGTCATGCGTATTTTTTATGCTCTTAACCTTTTGTTAGTTCCCTGTGGTTTCACAGCAGGGAAGGGATATGTCCATTCGGATGGCTACTCCGGTTACAACAAGCTGGAAGAGGAACTAAAAGACCTTACTCCTCAGGAACGTAAACTTAAGCGTCTCGAACTGGAAAAACCGGTTCTGGAGGCTTTTTGGTGCTAGCTTGATACACTGGAACCAATGAAAGGTTCTGCCCTGAGCAGAGTAGTGACATATGCAAACAACCAGAAACCATACATGGAGAACTATCTACTGGATGGCAGATGTGCCCTTTCCAACAATGCAGCCGAAAACGCCATCCGACCATTCACGGTGGGAAGAAAAAACTGGCTGTTTGCAGATACTCCCAAGGGAGCAGATGCTTCTGTTGCCGTTTACAGTCTCGTTGAAACGGCAAAAGCCAAGGATGATGATAACAACAATACGCCGCCATCGGAAGGAAACTCCAATGATACTGACGGCCCGGAGGAAAATGTAAACAAAGGCACCCTGACACTTGATGCGACCTGTGCACCGGCAAATATCCGTTATCCACAGGACCTGTCACTTCTGAATGAAGCGAGGAAAAAACTGGAAACCATCATTTATTGATTTTGTAAATACTATAGTCTGTCGCTGCCAAGGCGTTACAGAAGGCGTGCCAGAAAAGACTATCTTGCATTTGCCAAAAGCAGAAAACACAGTGCGGGAAAATCCGGAAGGCACTGCGTAAGTAGCTTGGTTATGTTGCAAGAGATATCAGATACCTGGAACAGTTCATGGGCGATGGATATGCTATGACAGATAAAGAAGCCAGTCTGTATCTGACGATCATCACGTTGTATGAACAGCAGAAGTACATGTATGATAATAAAGTACACTCCGTAGAACATCGTATTGTGAGTATCTCACAGCCATGGCTGCGCCCGATCGTCAGAGGGAAAGGCAGAGCCCCTGTTGAATTTGGTGCAAAATTTGACCTGAGCCTTGACAGTGAGGGATACGGACGCATCGAAAAAATATCGCTTGAGACATACAACGAAAGCACCTGTTTGATAGAAGCTGTGGAACGCTTCAGGGAACGCACGGGTCATTATCCGGAGCGTGTACTGGAAGACCAAGTGTAAACGCAAAAACCGAAAAAAACAAGAATCTCAGGATAATACCTATAGGATTGAAGTGGAACGAATGTTTAGCCTGATCAAACACTGTTATGGCATGGAATGTATTACCACAAAACTGGAAGAAACGCAGCTTACATCTATCGCATTATTCGTATTCGTGACGAACCTGTTTAAGATTCAGAAGCGGATACTTTGTGCTCTTTTGTATCTGTTCCAATTTAGAGATAGATATGGAAGCTGGAATTTACAAATCTCTGCCTAATCAGCAGACACTAAGTATTTTATGTGAAAGTATGAGTTAAAAAAATAATTAGATACTCTGCCAGCTCCCACCGGAATTTCACAGAAATTGGAAAACAACTTGATTTTTCCCGCCTATTTTAGTATATTTAAATGAGGGTCTTTTTACAAGAAAACAGGAGAATACGCTTATGTCAGAATTAGTAAATGTTGCAGTAGATGCAATGGGTGGGGATAATGCCCCGGGAGAAATCATAAAGGGGGCAGTGGAAGCCCTTGGGGAAAGCGAGAAAGTAAAAGTATTTTTGGTGGGTCAGGAAGAAGTATTAAAAAAGCATCTGGCTGAATTTACTTATGAGAAAGACAGGCTGGAAATTGTAAATGCCACCGAGATTATTGAAACCGCAGAGCCGCCCGTGAATGCGATCCGGAAGAAAAAGGATTCTTCCATTGTAAAGGCAATGGGAATGGTAAAGGCGGGCACCTGCGATGCCTATGTGTCGGCAGGAAGCACCGGTGCCAATCTGGTAGGCGGGCAGGTATTGGTAGGCAGGATCAAGGGAATTGAAAGAGCGCCTTTAGCTCCGCTGATTCCAACGGAAAAAGGAGCCTCCCTTTTGATTGACTGCGGGGCTAACGTGGATGCAAGACCGTCCCATCTGCTCCAGTTTGCGAAAATGGGCTCTGTTTATATGGAATATGTGATGAACGTAAAGAATCCAAAGGTTGCCATCGTCAATATTGGTGCAGAGGAAGAAAAGGGAAATGCGCTTGTAAAGGAAACCTTTCCTCTTTTAAAAAATTGTCCGGAAATCAATTTTATCGGCAGCATTGAAGCAAGGGATATTCCGGCAGGATTGGCAGACGTAATCGTATGCGAGGCATTTGTGGGAAATGTGATTTTGAAGCTCTATGAGGGAGTGGGAAGCACTTTGATCAAGAAGGTAAAGGCAGGAATGATGACTTCCCTCCGCAGCAAGATCGGCGCCCTTTTAGTAAAGCCTGCATTAAAGGAGACCTTAAAGGATTTTGA
>JAAVAC010000072.1 GCA_014804265.1 Lachnospiraceae bacterium
TCTATTATAAAGGCGACATTAAAATAGTAAACCAGCATAAAAATGTAGCTGTAATCGGAAGTAGGGAAGCTTCACAAAGCGGTTTGAAATGGACAAGGGAGACAGGAGGAATAGTGGCACAAAGGGGATTAAATCTTGTAAATGGTTTGGCATTAGGATGTGATACGGAGTCTCTGAAAGGGGCATTGGAAGTAGGGGGAAAGTGTATTGCGATTCTTCCCTGTGGTTTAGACCAGATTTATCCCAATAGTAATAGAAAGCTGGCGGAAGAAATTTTAAAAACGGGAGGTTGTCTGTTGAGCGAATATCCAATCGGAACAAGACCGGAAAAATATAGATATGTGGAACGTGACCGCTTGCAAAGCGGAATTAGTCAGGGGGTGCTGGTGGTAGAAGCAAAAGAGAAAAGCGGAACAATGCATACGGTTGAGTATGCGGTAAAGCAATCTAAGAGACTGGCATGTTATCACAGCAGGTTAATGGAATTATCGTCAGGAAACAGATACCTGGAAGATACAGGAAAAGCAAGGATTTTAAAGAAAAAGGAAGATTTGGAAGCATTTTTAAATGATATTTTAAAAGAAGAGATATATGAGCAGTTGTCTTTTGGGAATATTTACTGATTACGAAATTGTAAAGGTATTAAGCTGGGGAAGTGAAAGGATATGTAATGCATAGAGGGATGAAGAAAAGGAAATGGCAAGTCCATCTGGACAAAAAATGAACCCCGGTTGTATCGTGATGCTTCCAGGGGTTCTTTTTATAGTGGCAAAGCATATTAGCTGCTAAAATGCTGGTAGCTAATCGCAGGAAAACTCCTCAATCAGCCTAAACAGCTCCTCCCTGCTCCTGGGAATATAAATCCCCTCACAAGTCTCCTGAAGCTTCCCAAAATACTCCTCATAATCACATTTCTCATTAAAAGAATCCCCAGCCAAAGGATACAAAAAGAGAATCTTACTTTTGCTGTGAAACAGCAATTTCCCTGAAACACATGCGGTAGAATAATAAGAAATCAACACCTTGTCTTCCAAAACACCATTAGCCATCGCTAACTCGAAGGGACAGGAATCCTCATAAACGGAAATCGTGTCATCAAATTTATCATAAGCACCTCTTGGATGGGGCTTTACGATAAAATTGTTGCTTCCTGCCTTCTGGCAGATTTCATAAATAAGGCTCTGATAAGTCTCAGGATTTCCCATGCCGTTGGCAGTCCCCTGTCCCAAAAACAGAAACCTTTCAGAAAAATCTTTACTTTCAAAGGCAAAAATATTCTTAGCCATTTCAATGACCCTGTCAATGATTTCCGGGGTTTTTTCAATCCGAATCTTATCAAAGGAAATATCAGCTTCTGCCAGATATGGCTCGAACATATAAAGCTCATGCTCCATTTTGCGTATATCATAGCCTAAAAGCTTTTGATACAGCTTCTGGCCCATTTCCGTATTGATAAAGGAAACAGGAGCCTTGGTATAGCTGGCAAAGCCATCTTCAAAACGGTGGAACCGCACGTTTCTGTTTTTACGGATTAAAGTCTTTCCGATTTCTTTTACAATTTCATCCGGCACATGGGGAGAAGCATAATAGACATCCTCGTAATTGTCCAGCTTTCCGGTCAGGATCTTTTTTGTGGTAGGATTATAAAGAAAGCTTTCCAAAAAGGTAACAGCAGCAGATTTATAAGGATTTTTGATTTTTCTGCCGTCAGCAAAAAGCACCTTATGGAAATAAGGATTTAAGCGGCCGCTTTTATATACTTCTTCCAAATAAGGTGTTTTATCTGTTACGATTAAATCAATCTGGCTGTCCTTTAAATAGATTTCTTTTATAAATAAAAATACCAGAAGATGATAGGTAGTGCTAACAATGCCCAGTGTTTTTTTCATAATCAGCCTCTTTTCACAAAGCGGAATACAGTATTAAGCAGCATATCCCGTTCTCTTTTTCCAAATAGAAAAATAAAATTGATGACTGCGCCTGTCATGCCGCATAAAAGTACGTCTAAAATCAATATCAGCCAGTTCGTTGTAGAGATGACATGATGAAAGCCCATAAATACCAGAATCATGCCAAGACTTACGGCTATATAACGAAATATAGTAGGATAGAAGACAGTCTTTTTCAGCTCAAGACAGTGAGCAGCATACATGGGGGTAAAGGTCAGGTTCTTTATAATTCCCAATAGAGTAGAAACACCTACTATATAATACATGCCATAAGCAGCAGCCGTATCTGTAGTTTCTATCAGTACAAGCACAGTTCCGGCAGACAACACTCCCATAATCAGGGTGACAATGGAATTCCATTTCAGCTTGTTGACAACAGTGTACACATTAAAAAGCGGGCTGATGGCGCCGCCTACGATAGTTCCGAACATAGTAAGAAGCGTGAGTACGTAAATAATAGAAGGATCGTATAAGGATTGTGTTTTATTCAACCATAGGGTATAAAAGGAAACTCCAAAGGCGGCCATGAATGCCAAAGGAATATTGGCAAAAAAGCCTGTGAGACGCATGGCAGAGGTCAGATCTTCTGCCAACTCTTTTCGGTCGTTTTTGGCAAAGCTGATTGTCAGGGAAGGGGTGAACACAGCGGAAATCGTCTCATAGAGCATATTGATGGCAGTCACCATGCTTTTAGAGGTTCCCACATATCCCATTTCCGTAGGTCCTATGGCAAGATTGGCAATCAAGGTGTCCAGACTGTTTGTAAGAAGCTGACCTGTACGCATTACCGTATTCCATATGCCTGCCGACAGGATTTCAATCACCTTTTTGATACGGAAATGCCTGCGGCTGATTTCAATATCCGGCAACAGCTTTTTGGTATAATAAATATAAGCAATCAGCAGGTAAAGTGTAGAAGCCAGAGTTGCGATACCCATATAGCTTACTTTAATGGGCAGAAAATAAAATACCAGAATCAGCAGGCCGCCTTTTAGCACCTGGGATTCAATAGTACGCATTGCCGTCAGGTCCAGCCGGTTGGTAGCAAAGGTAGCGGTGCTGAAGGTGGTGCTTATGATGGTTACCATGAAATTTAAGAAAATAGCGGCAAACAATACCTTTACATCACTGACCAGCTCTGGAGAAATGTTGATTAATTTTTCTAACTGAAATACGATTATGGTAAGGGGCACAAAAAGAAAGCCGGCAATAGCCAGATTCGCATACATGACGGAATTAAAATACTGGTTTGCGCCCTCCATGTCCTTTTGGTGGATCTTAACTGTAATAAAGCGGCCGGCCATGGAGTTTAGAGCCATGGCGGCAATGGAGGCAAAATTTACGAACTGGTTTGCCATTTCCAAAAATCCATTTGCTTCAATCCCAAGGGAATTGATCAGCTTAGGCGCCAGAATAAAGCTTACCCCCATGCTGACCAGGCAGGAAAGCAGGCTTGCCATCATATTTATAACAATTTGTTTATTTTTGTTTGTATCTGACATAATAAAAGAATCCTTTTTGAGTCTTCATGTTTTCCAAATATTGGGGAATACTAATTAAGATAAAGTCACTGCATGAAAGAAAGTGGTTTGGTCATGCCATCAAATGTAACAGTTCAGACAGCAGATTTCCCCGCAGGCGCCGGAAGGGGCTTCCGTTAGAATATGTTTTCTTAAGGAGTCCTTATAAAAACGCCAGCGCTTAGCGAGGTATTTTCGAGCTTAGCACTGCTGCGTTTTTATAGAGCGAAAGCGTGGCGACGTAGAAATATTCTCCGTGTGGAGCCCATCCCAATGCCTGCGGCCAAAGCCTCTGATGGAAAATTGATTTCCGCAGCCAAAACGCAGCCAAAACGTGAACAAAACGTGACCAAAATCGGTCACACCTTGACGATTTGGATTCTATTAGCTATAATAACCATAAGTATGCCGCAATAGATAAAAAGGCAGCTGAAATCTGACAAAACGTAACATGGTTACGAAAGAGGTACGGACATGATTAAAAGTATGACGGGATTCGGCCGGTATGAGATAACGGAAGGCAGCCGCAAGTTTACGGTAGAAATAAAGTCCGTGAACCACAGGTATTTGGATATAAGCATAAAAATGCCAAAAAAGCTGAATTTTTTTGAAGCATCCATACGAAATTTATTAAAGGAATATATCCAGAGGGGGAAAGTGGATGTTTTTATTACCTACGAGGACTATTCCGAAAACAATGTATGCATCAAATACAATAAGGACATTGCCAAAGAGTACCTTGATTATCTGAATCAAATGGCAGAGGAATTTTCTTTGGACAATGATGTGAGGGTTTCCTCGCTGTCCAGATATCCGGAAGTATTCGTGATGGAAGAGCAGAGCATTGACGAAGAGCAGCTTTGGAAGCTTTTGGAAAAAGCGATCCGGGGAGCAGCAGAGGGCTTTGTGGAGGCAAGAATCCGGGAAGGGGAAAACCTGACTAACGATTTGATTGGCAAGTTAGACGGCATGCTTATGCATGTGGCATTCATTGAAGAACATTCTCCACAGATCATTGCAGACTACAAGGCAAGGCTGATGGAAAAGATAAAGGAGCTTTTGGAGGATACCAAAATAGATGAAAGCAGGCTTGCCATGGAAGTGACTATTTTTGCGGATAAAGTCTGTGTGGATGAAGAGCTTGTAAGATTAAGGAGTCATGTGGAAACAACAAAGGAAGCTCTTTTAAGCGGGGAGAGCATTGGGCGGAAGCTGGATTTTATTGCCCAGGAGATGAACCGGGAAGCCAATACGATTTTATCCAAGGCAAGTGATTTGGAAATATCCAACAGAGGAATCGAATTGAAGACGGATATTGAAAAAATCAGAGAGCAGATACAAAATATCGAGTAGGAGGGACCCATGGAGCGAAAAGGAATTCTTGTAGTAGTGTCCGGATTTTCGGGAGCTGGAAAAGGGACTCTTATGAAAAGTCTCATAGAGACTTATGACAATTATGCTCTGAGTATTTCCATGACTACCAGAAAGCCAAGGGAAGGCGAGGAAAACGGAAAGGCATATTTCTTTGTAGAAGAAAGTGACTTCCTGCAAAAGATAAAAGAAGAAAAAGTCATTGAATATGCACGTTATTGTGGCAATTATTACGGTACGCCCAAAGAATATGTAGAGGAAATGCTGGAACGGGGAAAAGATGTGATTCTGGAAATTGAGATCCAGGGAGCCTTGAAGGTAAAGAAGGCATATCCGGATGCACTGCTTTTGTTCGTAATGCCCCCTAGTGCCAAAGAACTGAAAAGACGTCTGGTAGGAAGAGGTACGGAAACGGAGGAAGTCATCCGGCAAAGGATGCTCCGGGCGACAGAAGAGGCAGAGGGGATTGAAGCTTATGATTATATACTCATTAACGATAAGCTCCATGAGTGCGTAAAGGAGCTTCATGGTCTTGTAACGGCAGCACATAATACTCCTGATAGAAATCAGGAATTTATAAATAATATAAGAAAAGAACTAAAAAGTCTTTTGAAAGGAGAATAGAGATGTTACATCCATCTTACACAGAATTGATACAAGTAGTGAACAGCGAGGTAGAATCCGGAGAACCAAAAGTGGTCAACAGCAGATATTCCATTGTTATGGCAACTGCAAAGAGGGCGCGGCAGATTATCGGAGGCGATGAGCCTATGGTGGTATCAAGCGGAATCAAGCCTCTTTCGGCTGCAGTAGCAGAATTGAATGAAGGGAAAATCAAGATTCTTGCAGAAGACGAAGAGGAAGAAGAATAAGGAGCGAGGCAGGAGAGAAATTCCCATAGGGTATTTCTCTTTTCTTACATGAAGCTGAAATAAGAAAGTGCTGGGTAAATTGGTGGAATATTCCAATCAAATGCAGAGATACAGAGGGTTTATGAAAATACTATTTATATCGTTAGGCTGTGATAAAAATCTGGCTGATACGGAATTTATGCTTGGAAAACTGGAGAAAAAAGGATATTCCTTTACGGATGACGAAGAGGAAGCAGATCTGATCATTGTAAATACCTGCTGCTTTATTCATGATGCCAAGGAAGAAAGCATTCAGATGCTTCTGGAAATGGGGCGGGTAAAAGAACAGGGAAAAGCAAGAGCTCTGATTGCAGCCGGATGTCTGGCAGAACGTTATCAGGATGAAATCCGGCGGGAAATACCGGAGGTGGATGCTATCGTAGGGACCAATGCCATTGATAAGATCGTGGAAGCAGTGGAAAAAACCCTGCTGAAAGAGGAAGGAAGCCAGTTGGAAGATATTAACGGCATTCCGGCATATGGGGAAGAGCGGATCGTTACCACTGGCGGACATTTTGCCTATTTGAAAATTGCAGAGGGTTGCAATAAAAACTGTACCTACTGCATTATTCCAAAGGTAAGAGGACATTATCGGAGCATTCCCATGGAGCATTTGTTAAAGGCGGCAGAAGAGCTTGTGGCAAAAGGCGTGAAGGAACTGATTCTGGTTGCCCAGGAGACGACTTTATACGGAACGGATCTGTATGGGGAAAAAATGCTGCCAAAGCTTTTAAAAGGCCTTTGTGAGATTTCCGGTCTGTATTGGATACGAATTCTCTATTGTTATCCGGAAGAGATTACCGATGAGTTGATTAAGGTCATAAAAGAGGAACCGAAAATCTGTCATTATCTGGATATCCCCATTCAACATTGCGCTGACGGCATTTTGAAGAAAATGGGAAGGCGGACAAATGAAAGGTCCCTTCGGGAAATGGTGGGAAGACTTCGCAGGGAAATACCGGATATCTGCTTAAGGACCACTTTGATTACAGGGTTTCCGGGAGAAACACAAGAGGATCATGAAAGGTTGATGGCCTTTGTGGATGAAATGGAATTTGACAGGCTGGGGGTATTTACCTATTCTCAGGAAGAGGATACAAAGGCAGCAGAATTTCCGGATCAGATTGCAGAAAGCCTGAAGGAAGACAGACAGGCGGAAATTATGGAACTTCAACAGGAAATTGCCTTTGAAAAGGCGGAAGCTATGATTGGAAAAGAAGTACTTGTTATGATTGAAGGGAAGGTGGCGGATGAAAATGCTTATGTGGGAAGAACCTATAAAGACGCCCCGAATGTGGACGGATTGATTTTTATCAATACGGACAGAGAGTTTATGACCGGAGACTTTGTAAAGATAAAGGTAACCGGTTCATATGAATATGATTTAATAGGAGAAATGATAGAATGAAAATGAATTTGCCAAATAAGCTGACGGTCCTCCGTATGGTCATGGTTCCGTTTTTTGTAGGTTTTATCCTGTTTTCCCAAAAGGTGCAGTGGTTGAAATGGATTGCGCTGGGTCTTTTTATCATTGCCAGCCTGACGGACATGCTGGATGGAAAGATAGCAAGAAAATATAATCTGATTACCAATTTTGGAAAATTTATGGACCCTCTGGCAGATAAGCTGTTAGTCTGTTCCGCACTGATCTGCCTTACAGATTTGAATGTGATACCTTCCTGGATTACCATTGTGATCATTGCCAGGGAATTTATCATCAGCGGCTTCCGCCTGATCGCAGCAGAAAAAGGAGTGGTCATTGCAGCAGGAAAATCCGGTAAATGGAAGACAGCGGTCACCATGGTGATGATCTGCTTTTTACTTTGTGTGGTCAATACCCAGGGCTTTTTAAGTGAAGGGGCAATGTATGCTCCAGTTTCGGTGGAAGGAATCCATCCGGCTTATTGGCTGCTTTATGGGACGGGTTATGTACTGATGATAATAGCCCTTGTTTTAACCGTTGTTTCTTTAGTGGATTATCTGATAAAAAATAAGGATGTAATGAAAGACGAGGTGGATTAAGGTGGTAGTGGAGCTTATATCGGTAGGAACGGAAATTTTACTTGGAAATATCGTAAACACCAATGCTGCCTATCTTGCAGAGAAATGTGCCGGGTTAGGGCTTTCCTGTTATTATCAGACGGTAGTGGGGGATAACGGGGACAGATTAGAGGGAGTGCTGAAAACGGCCCTTTCCCGCTCGGATATGGTAATATTGTCCGGAGGACTTGGACCTACTCAGGATGATCTGACAAAAGAAACTGCCGCAAAGGTCATGGGGAAAGAGCTTTTTATGGATGCCCATTCCAAAGAACGGATTTTGAAATATTTTAAGGAACGAAAACTGACCATTACAGAGAATAACTGGAAGCAGGCTATGATGCCGAAAGGAGCCATCATCATTGATAATGAAAACGGAACGGCGCCGGGCGTGATTATGGAGGAACAGGGAAAATCCGTTATTTTGCTGCCGGGTCCCCCCAATGAACTGATTCCCATGTTTGAAAAGGACATAGTGCCTTATTTGAAGGAAAAGACTCCAGAGGTGATTTATTCCCAGACCGTAAAAATATGCGGAATCGGGGAAAGCAGGGCGGAATCCATGATTGAGGATTTGATGAAGAAACAGACGAATCCCACCATTGCTCCTTATGCAAAAACCGGGGAAGTGCATTTAAGAGTAACCGCAAAGGCGGAGGATGAAAAAACAGCGAAAAAGTTATGTAAACCTATTGTGAAAGAACTGAAAAGCCGGTTTGACGATAAGGTTTATTCCACGCAGGAGGATATGACTTTGGAAAAGGCAGTGGTGGATCTGCTTTTAGCCAATCACTTGACGGTGGCAACTACCGAATCCTGTACCGGCGGACTCTTAGCCGCAAGGCTTATCAATGTGCCGGGAGTGTCGGAAGTGTTTAAGGCAGGCTATGTAACCTATTCCAATAAGGCCAAAAGGAAACTGGTAGGTGTCAAAAAGTCCACCCTTTTAAAGTATGGTCCGGTCAGTGATGTGGTAGCAAAGGAAATGGCTAAGGGAGCCGCCATTTTTACAAAAGCAGATGTGACTATCTCCGTTACAGGGATTGCGGGACCGGACGGCGGAACAAAAGAAAAGCCGGTAGGTCTTGTATATATTGCATGTAATGTAAAGGGAAACCTGGAAGTGAAAGAATATCATTTTTCCGGTTCCAGGGAAAAAATCAGACAAAGCAGTGTAGCCAGTGCATTGACGTTACTAAGACAGTGCGTCCTGCAGTATATGAGTGAGGTAACATTCGGAAGGAAATAACAGAAGCGCAAAAAAAAGAAAGGGGAATTTGGAATGCAGAATACATATGATTTTTGTCCTAAATGTGGAGCAATTGTCCGAAACGGTGTCTGTACCAGTTGTGGGGCAGTTTACGGAATGCCTGAGGAAAATAAGGAAACGGTAGAAGAGAGTCTGGAAAATGCCAACGGAACTTATGAAGAGGAGGTCTTGAAAAAGGAAGCTTTTCAGGAGGAAGCTATGGGAAATCCGGAAATGGATGGCAGAACAGCAGAGGAGTCTTTCCATGATGGACAAAATCCGGAAAGGAAACAGCAATATGGCTCATATAATTATTATGGCGGGCAATCACCGGCAGGCCATTTAGAAGGGAACAAGAAAAAGAACACAGGCATATGGATTGGAGCCATGGCAGCCACTTTTTTAGTGGTGATCGCACTTGTGTTTTATATCGGACATGAGCTTTCAAGGCTGGCAAAAGGAAATTTTATGGCAGATGTAAAGAAATCCATTGAAGAGGCACTGGCGGGAAATGCGAAAGAGGACGAATATCCTATGGATGGTGAAGCGGACGAGGATTACTGGAAGGAATATGAAAAGGAACAAGAAGGACAATCCCTCCAATATGATAAGAATTTTAAAGAGGAAAGAAAAAATTACGATGCTTCCCAGATTACGGGGCCTTATTATGAGGAATTCGTGAATTCCATCGATGAATCGGTTTCTTATCAGGTAAACAGAGAATTTTATGAAAAAATAGATGAGGAGCAGGGAGTGTGCATTCAGGTTTCCTACATTCAGCTGGAGGGAAATATCCCGAACCTGGAAACCATCAATGAAAAAATAAAAGAAGAGAGTATGTTTCTGGCCAATGTGTATCTGGAGGAAGAGGAGTATTATCAGAACATATTCCGGGAATATGATTATGTGACTTATTATATAAAAGTGGAATCCTTTGTTACGTTCAATGATGAGGAAAGCATCAGCATTGCATTGGATGAAAGATATGACCTGGGAGGATTTTCCAGCACTCTTGAAATGCATGGAATCAATATTAACTTAAAAACAGGAACCGTTTTGGATAATACGGAAATCTTAAATACAGATGAAGAGTTCGTGAAGGATTTTATCAAACGAAGCAATAGGCAGAACGGAAAGAATTCTGTTGCCATAGACGGAATTTCCGATCGGGAGAAGTTACAGTTGTTTCAGGATGCGGACAGCCTGATTTTGTTTTACACTCCAATCGGGCTGGAGGTCGGCTATAATTATTCGGGAGTGGAAGGCTATACGGGATGGATTACAGTCAGCATAGAGGAGTATGAGCAATATTTAAAGGGGTACTGACAGGCAGTCGTTTCAGGAAAAGGAGTTGCATAGCATATGAGAAGAAATAAGCGGGTGAGAAAAGGCAAAGGACTAAGAAACTATTGTTTGCTTCTTTTGTCAATAGCTCTTTTGGCGGAAAGTGCAGTGATGCCCGTTTACGCAGTTTCCAGGCCCACGGTTTCGGAAAACGGATGGGAAGAACCACAAGAGGAATTTCAGGAAGAGGAACCGGAATATCCTGAGCTGGATTATATCAAAGGAAGGCCTTTGACGGAAGAAGAAAGGCAGGAGCAGGAGGCATTGGTGCCAAAGCTGAAGGAAATGGAAAGACTGGATATTTCTATTGATCTGCCAAGGGAAAATGCTATTTCCCTTTATTCAGGAAGAGTCGGAATGCCTGTTTCTTATGATCCAAGAATTGATAGCAGTGTCACTTCGGCCAAAAACCAGGGAAGTACAGAAGCATGTTGGGCCTTTGCTACCATTGGAGCTATTGAGCAGGCAGCTATTTTAAAAGGACTTGCGGATAGCAGCGTGGATTATTCGGAAAATCATCTGGCATATTTCTTCTATCACCGGGGTGTGGATCCTATTGGGGGAACAGAAGGGGATCATAATGATACTTCCAGTGGAAGTGATTATTTAAAAAATGGCGGGAATCTCATGATGGCAGCCTTTGAACTTGCCTCCTGGACAGGAGTGGTAAATGAAAGCAGGGCTCCTTTTACCGGCAGTGTCTCTCCCATTATGGCAGAGTATAATTATTATGCGGATGCAAAAATAAAAAATGCGTATTTTGTAGGAATGAATGAGGATGAAAGCATCAATGTGGAAGCGACCAAAAGCGCCATAGAAACCTATGGGGCAGTGGCATGCCAGTATGGGCATTATTCCAGGTATTATAATCCCGATACTGCAGCCTATTACAATAACGGGACGAATATCAATCATGCGGTCATTTTACTGGGTTGGGATGATACTTATAGGAAAGAAAATTTTCCACAGGCCCTGCAGCCAAAGCAGGATGGAGCCTTTATTGCAAAGAACAGCTATGGAAGCAGCTGGGGGGATGAAGGATTTTTCTACATTTCCTATGAAGATAAGAGCCTGTACCTTCCAATTGCATACGAAATGATGGAGACGGATACTTACGACAATAATTATCAGTACGATGGCAGCGCTTCCTTAAATTACTGGTCTATCCCAAGTGGCGGACAGGTGGGGAATATCTTTACTGCTAAAGAAAATGAAAACGGCTATGGAGAAAATCTGAAAGCGGTGCAGATTTCCCTTCAGAGTACGGATGTGAACTATTCTGTACAGGTGTATACTCATGTGACAGAAACGGGTAATCCGGAAAGCGGGATAAAAGCATTAGAGGAGCCGGTTACGGGAACTACGTCCATGGCAGGTGTTTATACCATTGATCTGGGACAGGATATTTTTATCGGGAGCGGAGAGACATACGGTGTAGTCGTTACCTTGTCATCTGATGATGGCAGTAAGATAAACATTTTTGGTGAAATGTCGGGAAGTGCAGGCTGGTTATCCTGGACGGCAAATACAAAGCCGGGACAGAGCTTTTATCGTTCTTCCGCAGCCAGAAGCTGGACAGATGCCAACAGCCTTCCCACAACACAGAATGGCAGTACGGTGTACAGGCAGGTTGCAATGCGCTTAAAGGCGCTGACAAAGGATACTACGATTGTGACACCGGGATATAGCAGGGAAGAACCTAAGCAGTCAGAAACACCTGATTTGCCTTCTGTTGAGGAAAAGGAGCCGATACCGGTTGCTCCGGTTCCCATGTCGGATGTTACCGTAAAAAAAATAGGGAATCAAATATATACAGGAAAGACCATCAAGCCTTTGCCGGTACTGACTTATCAGCAAATCACATTGAAAAAGGGAACGGATTATACCCTTTCTTATAAAAATAACAAAAAAACTGGAAAAGCAGTCATTCAAATAAAGGGAATCGGTAAATACAAAGGAACCAAATCGGTAAGCTTCTACATTGTTCCAAAGAAGATAAGCATAAAAGCCGTAACAGCTTTGGGCAACAAGAAGCTGAAGGTTTCCTGGAAAAGAAATACAACGGCTTCCGGTTATCAGATACAGTTAGCAACGAATAAGAAGTTTACTAAGGGAGTGAAACGGATTAATGTCACGAAAAATTCCACCACTTCAAAAATAGTTAAAAGTCTGAAAAAAGGAAAACGGTATTATGTGCGGATCAGGGCATATAAAACGGTAAGCGGAAAGAAATATTATGGAAAGTATAGCAGTATAAAATCTGTGAAAGTGAAGTAATTGACCATGCGCAAAAGCCGGCATTTCATATAGAAGTATTATGGTATTTTCCTCCTTTTGGAAGATGCCAAAGACTTCTCTATGCTATGCCGGCTTTTGTTGGCTGCCGATGAACTGGAAAAATGATACTTGCCTTTTTGGACTTCCTGTGCTAGATTAAAAGAAGTAAAAGCAATCTGCTTTTATTTCCGGCCATTCGCCAACTGATTTCCAAGGGACAGATAAAAAAACAGGAGGTTATTAAGAAAAGAGATTTTTATAGGACAATTGATGTGTTATACTGATTTTAGCTTGTGGCACAACAAACTTGAAAGAAAAATATTGACAAATACGAACGTTTGTTTTATTATAATACATATCAGAACGGACGTTCTGCACAAAAAGGAGATTGATTATGGAAAAAGACGATAAATTAAAAGCATTGGATGCAGCCCTGTCACAAATCGAGAGACAGTTTGGAAAGGGAGCGGTTATGAAGCTGGGAGATCCTTCTGCCCAGATGAATGTGGAGACTATTCCTACCGGTTCTTTAAGCCTTGACCTGGCGCTTGGATTAGGGGGGATTCCCAAGGGGCGTATTGTGGAGATTTATGGACCGGAATCCAGCGGTAAGACAACGGTTACCCTTCACATGATTGCAGAAGTCCAGAAAATGGGTGGTATTGCAGGTTTTATTGATGCGGAGCATGCATTAGATCCAGTATATGCCAAGAATATCGGTGTGGATATCGATAATCTATACATTTCCCAGCCGGATAACGGGGAGCAGGCTTTGGAGATTACAGAGACCATGGTAAGGTCCGGTGCTATTGATATCGTGGTAGTGGATTCCGTTGCCGCACTGGTTCCAAAGGCAGAAATTGACGGGGATATGGGGGATAGTCATGTAGGACTTCAGGCGAGACTTATGTCCCAGGCACTTCGGAAATTAACAGCAGTCATCAGCAAATCTAACTGTACGGTTATATTTATCAACCAGCTTCGTGAAAAGGTCGGTATCCTGTTTGGAAATCCGGAGACTACCACCGGTGGCCGTGCCCTTAAGTTCTATTCTTCCGTACGTCTGGATGTACGCCGGATCGAGGCATTGAAACAGAGCGGAGAAGTCATTGGAAACCGGACAAGGGTAAAAGTAGTAAAGAATAAAATTGCACCTCCTTTTAAAGAGGCAGAGTTTGATATTATGTTTGGTGAAGGAATTTCCAGAGAAGGAGACGTGCTGGACTTGGCAGCAACAGTAAATATTGTAAATAAAAGCGGCGCATGGTATGCGTATGAAGGCAATAAGATAGGACAGGGACGTGAAAATGCCAAGATATTCCTAAAGGAAAATCCGGAAATACGGGAAGAAATTGCGCAGAAGGTAAGGGCTCATTTTAAACCGGCAGAAGAAAATGTCCCGCAGGAAGAGACCGATGCCAAGGATAAGATGGCTAAAAAAGAGGAACAGGCTGAACAGAACGAATCATGATAGTAACTGAAATTGAAGAAATCTCCAAAAGCAGATGTAAGATTTTTTTGGACGGAGAGTTCGCCTTTGCTTTATATAAAGGTGAACTTTCTGCCTATCAGATAAAAAAGGGAAAAGAGATAACAAAAGAAGCATACAGAGAATTGACTACACAGGTGTTGCCTAAGCGGGCAAAGCTCAGGGCTATGAATTTGTTAAAGGCAAGGGCTTATACAGAGGCAGAATTGAGAAAAAAACTGAGACAGGGCTTTTATGCAGAAAATTTCATACAAGGAGCTCTGGATTATGTAAAAAGCTATGGGTATGTGGATGATCTGGCATATGCCATGGAGTTTATTCGCTACAGGGCAGAAAGCCTTAGCAAAAAACAGATACAAAACAAGCTGCTTCAAAAGGGGATTGCCCAGGAAATCATCGGAAATGCTTTTTTAGAATGTGAAGAAGAAGGCACTTTTATTGCAGAAATCCAACAAATCAGTGCTTATCTGGAAAAGAAGCAGTATTGCCCGGAGAAATGTGATTTAAAAGAAAAACAGAAGCTGGTGGCAGCCCTGTATCGCAAGGGGTTTTCCATTAATTCCATAAATCAGGTCATGAAATCCGACTTTTACTTGACATAACTGTAATTTTGACTTAAAATTTAACTGTTGTAAAATCGCGTTTTAGAATGTTGCCAATACATACATTCTATGGAGATAGCGGAAGGAACCTGATGAAAATCAGGGGAAATACATGTACAATGAAAATTAAATAAGGAGGTGCTCCTGTACAATGAGCATGGGTTTAGCAGTTGGGATTGCTGTTTTAGTGACCTTGATCATTGCTATACCGCTTACTGCCGTGCTTGCTACCACATACCATAAAAAGGTAGTAGAAAGCAAGATCGGTGATGCAGATCAAAAGGCAAGGGAGATTATCGACGAAGCTTTAAAGACTGCTGAGACGAAAAAACGGGAAGGACTGCTTGAGGTGAAGGAAGAGTCTATTCGTACCAAGAACGAGTTGGACAAAGAAATCAAAGAACGCCGGGCAGAAGTTCAACGTTTTGAACGGAGAATTCAGCAGAAAGAAGAGAACATCGATAAGAAAGCGGATGCAATTGAGAAAAAGGAAGCAAGCCTGCTTTCCAAAGAACAGGAACTGGCAAAGCAGAAAGCAGATATTGAAAATCTCAATGAACAAAGAGTACAGGAACTAGAACGGATTTCCGGTTTAACCTCTGAACAGGCAAAAGAGTATTTGTTAAAAATTGTTGAAGATGAAGTAAAACATGAAACTGCTGTCATGATTAAGGAAATGGAGAGCAGGGCAAAAGAGGAAGCAGACAAAAAGGCTAAGGAATATGTAGTGACCGCCATTCAGAAATGTGCGGCTGATCATGTATCAGAGACTACCATTTCTGTGGTACAGCTTCCAAATGATGAGATGAAGGGTCGTATTATTGGCAGGGAGGGTAGAAATATCCGAACTCTGGAGACGATGACAGGTGTGGATTTGATTATTGATGATACACCGGAAGCAGTTATTTTATCAGGATTTGATCCAATTCGCAGGGAAGTTGCGAGAATTGCCTTGGAAAAACTGATTGTGGACGGACGTATTCATCCGGCCAGAATTGAAGAAATGGTGGAAAAGGCACAAAAAGAAGTAGAAGTTATGATTCGTGAGGAAGGTGAAGCTGCCACCTTGGAAGTAGGGGTGCATGGCATTCATCCGGAACTTGTGAGATTACTTGGTAAGATGAAATTTAGAACAAGCTATGGTCAGAACGCATTGAAGCATTCTATTGAGGTTGCACAGCTTTCAGGTTTATTAGCAGCTGAAATGGGGCTGGATGTGCGTATGGCAAAACGTGCAGGCTTATTGCACGATATTGGCAAGGCTGTAGATCATGAGATGGAAGGTTCCCATATTCAGTTGGGTGTTGATTTATGCAGGAAATATAAAGAATCAGCAGTCGTAATCAATTCCGTAGAGTCTCATCATGGTGATGTAGAGCCTCAATCCTTAATTGCGTGTATCGTACAGGCATCAGATACCATATCGGCCGCAAGACCCGGCGCACGCAGGGAAACATTAGAAACTTATACAAGCAGATTGAAACAATTAGAAGAGATAACCAACAATTTTAAAGGTGTAGACAAATCTTTTGCTATTCAGGCAGGCAGGGAAGTACGTGTTATGGTAGTTCCAGAACAAATATCAGATTCAGACATGGTGCTTTTGGCACGTGATATTTCCAAACAGATTGAAGCTGAATTGGAATATCCGGGACAAATAAAGGTTAATTTGATTCGAGAGTCCCGTGTTACTGATTATGCGAAATAGAAATGAGTAGTGGGAAAAAGAGGCCGTGAAAAAGACGGTCTCTTTTTTTGTGGGTGGAAGGGGAGGGTGTGGAGGGGACGTGGGAGCGTTCTATGTATTTCTTGATGTTTTACAGGCAGTTGCAAAAACTTATCAGGGTAAGGCAATTAATTCTGCCGCAAGACTTGCAGAAATCCTGTTAGAGGATTATAATACAGCAGTAGTGCCCTGTGCGGATTTGGGTTTTCCGAATCATATTCGGTTGTCCTATGCCATCAGCATGGGCAGATAGAAAAAGGGCTTGACAGAGTTGAAAGTTTCTTAAAGAGCCTGTAAAGAAGGTAGGGGAATCTATATGCCGGAAGAATTTAAAAGACTGGACAGAACCTTAAAATATGAAGGGTCTATTGTGAAATTTTATGAGGATACTGTACTTGTTCCAAACGGAAATATTGTTCATTGGGATTTCATCGGACATAAAGGAGCGGCGGCCGTAGTACCGGTTATGGATGATGGAAGGATTTTAATGGTACGCCAGTACAGAAATGCTTTAGACCGGTACACGCTGGAAATTCCGGCAGGAGGCCGAAATCATAAAGAGGAGCCGTTTATTGACTGCAGTCTCAGGGAACTGGAAGAAGAAACAGGATATAAGACGGATAAATCCAATATGGAGTTTTTGATCAACATCCGTACTACAGTGGCATTCTGCAATGAATTAATACAAGTGTATGTGGCGAAAAACCTACAGCCTTCCGTACAAAAGCTGGATGAAGATGAATTTATCCATGTAAAGCCTTATACCATTGAAGAACTCTGCGAGAAAATATATGCTGGTGAAATAGAAGACGGAAAAACAATTTCTGCACTTATGGCATATAAAAATAAATATGTGAGATAAGAGAAAGCTGCAAAGGAATCCATGATTTATGTGGTAATTCTTCTTGTTTTTGTGGTAATGGTATTCTTGTTCTGTATAAGTGAAAAAAGATTATAAGAAGGGAAGGAGTGCTCTGCGTTCTTTCTTATGCTGTTTACACGGCTTATATTATTTTTAAGATAGCTTTTGTTTCTAAATTGCTACCTGTCCTCATATATTGTGAAAAGAGATAGAAATGGGGATGGAATATGAAACGATTAAAGGCTTATAGAAGAATTGGAAATATACAAAAAAGAGAAGGCGCAAACTGGCTTCTCTTTTTTGTATTTGGATTTTTAATAGGAGTTCTGTTAGTAAATGTAAAAACAGATTACTTTCTGGAAGATTCCTTGTTTTTTGGGGAGGAACTATTAAACAGGCTTTCCTATACATCTTTTCACAACGAGCAGTATATGGTATATCTTTTACAAAATAGAATGGGAAGCCTGCTGTTTCTGCTGGTGGCGGCCACCACCATATTTGGAATCGTGATTTTATATTTATATGTGGCATGGTTTGGCATGAGCCTTGGAATACTGATGGCAGTAGTAACCATCCGGTATGGCGGAAAAGGAATCCTGATCTTTGTTTCAGCATTGTTTCCACAGGAAATTTTGTACATACCTGCTTTTCTTGTGCTGGTGAATCTGCTGCATGATTTGTGTGCGGTCATTTACTTTCCGGGAAAGATGTTCCGAAATACGGGCATTGGAAAAAAACAGTTCTTTGCAAGAGGGATTTTCACCTATATTTTCCTTTCGGGAGTTGTCATAATCGGAGTATTCTTTGAAAGTTATGTCAATCCGTATGTTTTGAGAAAAATACTACATTTTTTATAATTTATTTTCTACTATATATGGTAGAGGATGAAATGCCATCTGTCAACATATTGCGATTTTCTGTAAAAATGCCGTAAATGTGCTAAAATACTGGGAAAAATCTATTTGCTTTTCTCCAAAATTCTTATTATAATAGAAAATGGACACGTTGGGGGACAGCAAGATTAGTGCTAGGAAGGGTTTCGAAGTTTATGGAAAAGGAAATACAACAGTTTATTTCATATTTACATAATATTAAGAAAACCTCTGACAATACAGAACAATCTTACAGAAGAGATTTAACAAAGGCACAACATTTTTTAGAGGAAAATGGCATTACCGATGTAAAAGAGATTACTGAGGAGTATTTGAATTCTTATGTTTTGTATTTAGAGAAAAATAAATTTGCAACGGCTACTATTTCCAGAAATATAGCCTCCATAAAAGCATTTTTCCATTTTCTCTGTGAAGAGGGTATATGTAAAGACGATGTTTCGATAGGTCTAAAGGCGCCTAAAATTAAAAAGAAGATACCAGAGATTTTATCTATGGATGAAGTAGTGCGCCTGTTAGAACAGCCCTCCGGAGATACTGCAAAGGAAATTCGGGACAGGGCAATGTTAGAGCTATTATATGCCACCGGAATCCGGGTGACGGAACTGATTACCCTGAAGGTAAGCGATGTGAATCTGCAGATTGGATATATATTGTGCAGGGATGCCCACAAGGAAAGGGTAATACCTTTCGGGAATGCGGCAAAGACAGCATTGACTCAGTATATGGACACAGCCAGAGGCAGTATGGTGGGGGATGAAAGTTCAAACATTCTTTTTGTAAACTGCTCAGGCAATCCCATGAGCCGGCAGGGCTTTTGGAAGCTGATTAAGTATTATGCAAAGAAAGCAGGGATTACTTCTGATATTACCCCACATACGTTAAGACACTCCTTTGCGGCGCATTTGGTGGAAAATGGAGCTGATTTGAGGAGTGTGCAGGAGATGCTGGGGCATTCGGATATTTCCACTACCCAGATTTATGCGAATATGAATCATAGCAGGATTCGGGAAGTGTATGCGAAGGCGCATCCGAGAGGATGAGGCTTGAGGAGTGATAGATTTTAAGGTGTTGGCGGAGAGGACGCGGCAGAGGGATGTGGGCTGCTTCGCTGCTGAGTTTTGGATAGGGCTTTTCCTAAACAGACTGAGGTGGGTTTTGGAGGCCGGTCGGGTCGTCATATAGCGCCCTCCATGGCGCAATATGACTAAAATTACCGTCCATGGCAATTTTCCCCTAGGTCATTGAACAGGCTGTTAAGGAAAAGCCCTATCCAAAA